>NZ_CP050137.1:2225000-2963695 GCF_013344685.1 Sphingomonas sp. CL5.1 | reverse complement strand
CATAGCCCTTGCGCAGCACGACGCCGAACAGCGGCACGGTGATGCTGGCACCGACGACGAACAGCCGCGCGGCGCGGCGCACCATCGCCGTCCGCTCCGCATCCGGCCCCACCATGAAGCCCGGCGTGTCGCACAGCGAGATCACCGGCAGGTCGTGCGCGTCGCAAAGCTGGAGGAAGCGCGCCGCCTTGTCGCACGCCTCCGCGTCGAGCGCGCCGCCGATATGCCTGGGATTGTTGGCGATCAGCCCGAACGGCTTGCCCTCGATCCGCACCAGCGCGGTGATCGTGCCCAGGCCGAAATCGCGACGCAGTTCCAGCACCGATCCCTCGTCGGCGAGCAGGTCGATCACCGCGCGGACGTCATAGACGCGCAGCCGGTTCTCCGGGATCGCGGCGCGGAGCAATCTCTGGTCCGCCGCGCGCCACTCTGCCACCGGCCCCTGGAAATAGGAGAGATATTGCCGCGCGACGCGCGTCGCCTCCGCCTCGTCCTCGACCAGCACGTCGATGACGCCGTTGGGCGCCTGCATCGCGACCGGGCCGACCTCGGCGGGGTGATAAACGCCCAGCCCGCCGCCCTCGATCATCACCGGCCCGCCCATGCCGATCGAGGCGTTGCGCGTGGCGATGATGACGTCGCAGCAGCCGAGCAGGGCGGCGTTGCCGGCAAAGCAATAGCCGGAGGCGATCCCGACCGTCGGCACCAGCCCGGACAATCGCGCGAAGCTGGCGAAGGACGGCACGTCCAGCCCGGTCAGCGCGATGCCGTCGGTATCGCCCGGCCGCCCGCCGCCACCCTCGGCATAGAGCACCAGCGGGATGCGCCACTTGCCGGCGAGGTCGAACATGCGGTCGATCTTCTTGTGGTTGATCGTGCCCTGCGTGCCGGCCAGCACGGTATAGTCATAGGACAGCACCATGCAGCGCGCCTTGTCCTCGCCGACGCGCGCGGCGTTGACCGTGGCGGTCCCGGCGATCAGCCCGTCGGCGGGCGTCTCCGCGATCAGGTCGTCGAGCTTGCGGCGGCGGCGCTGCGCGGCGACGGCGAGCGAGCCATATTCGTGGAACGAGCCGGCATCGACCAGATCGGCGATATTCTCCCGCGCGGTCCGCTGCCCGGCCTTGCGCCGCCGCGCCACCGCCGCCGGCCGGTTCTCGTCCAGCCCGAAGGCGCGGCGGGCGTGAAGCTCGGCGAGATCGGGGCGGATATGATCGGGATCGGGCGCTTCCTCGCCCGCCGCGCCGTCGCCGTCGACCTCGGCCGGTTCGAGATACAGTACCGGATCGCCCACCGTCAGCGTCGCCCCCGGCGCGGCGGCGAGCGCGACCACCCGGCCGCCGGCCTCGGCCAGCAGCGGATGCTCCATCTTCATCGCCTCCATCACCGCGAGCTGCCGGCCCGGAAACACCAGATCGCCCTCGGCCACGTCGATCGTCACCAGGGCGCCGTGGAGCGGCGCGGCGACGGCGACCGTGCCGGGCGGAGCGGCCTCCCGCCGCGCCTCCCGCGCCTCGCCCGCATCCGGCGGCGCGGCGAAATGCAGCGGCGACGGGCCGGCGGCGACGGCCAGTTCGGCCACGTGCGCGTCGATGAAGCCGGTGTCGATCCGGTTGGCGCGGAAGTCGCCATGCGCCAGCACCGCCTGGAGGAACGGGATATTGGTCTCGACGCCCGCCACACGGAACTCGCGCAGCGCGCGCGACGCCTTCGCCACCGCTTCCGCCCAGCGCGGCGCCGGCGTGTGGACGATCACCTTGGCGAGCAGCGAATCGAACGCGGGGCTGGTGCGATAGCCGCAATAGCCGAACGTATCGACGCGCACGCCGGGGCCGGACGGCGGGTCGAAGGCGGCGATCTCCCCGCCGCCCGGCTTCACCGCCCCGCTGGCATCCATCGTCTCCATGTTGACGCGCAATTGCAGCGCGTAGCCGCGCGGCGCGGGCACGTTCGCCTGATCCAGCCCGAGCGCGGCGAGCGTCGTCCCGCCGGCGACCCCGATCTGCGCGCGGACGAGATCGACCCCCAGCACTTCCTCGGTGACGGTATGCTCCACCTGGAGGCGCGGATTGGCCTCGATGAAGGCGAAGCGCGCATCGTCGTCGCCCGCGCCGCCTTCGACGAGGAACTCGAACGTGCCGAGGCCGTCATAGCCGATCGTGCCCGCGATCCGCGTGGCGGCGTCGACGATGCGGGCGCGCGCCTCCGCGCTCAGCGACGGGCTGGGCGCGATCTCGATCAGCTTCTGGTGGCGGCGCTGGATCGAGCATTCGCGTTCCCACAAATGGCTGAGGCCGCCGTGCCGGTCGCCGATGACCTGCACCTCGATATGGCGCGCGTCACGGATCAGCCGCTCGACATAGACGCCGTCGTCGCCGAACGCCGCCCGCGCCTCGGAGCGGCAGCGGGCATAGGCCTCGGCGAGCTGCGCGGCATCCTCCACCGCGCGCATCCCGCGCCCGCCGCCGCCGGCGATCGCCTTGACCATCACCGCCGCTCCCGGCCCGAGCGAGGCGAGGAACGCCCGCGCTTCCTCGAGGCTGGTGTCGCCCTCGGTCGATTCGATCACCGGCACGCCGCATTGGCGGGCGAGCGCCTTGGCCCTCGGCTTGTCCCCGAACAGCTCCAGCACCTCCGGCGCCGGGCCGATGAACGCCACGCCCGCCGCCGCGCAGCGCCGCGCCAATGCGGCATTCTCGCTCAGGAAGCCGTAGCCGGGGTGGAGCGCGTCGCACCCCGCTTGCGTCGCGGCGGCGACGAGCGCGTCGATGTCGAGATAGGCCCCCGCCCCGTGCCCCGGCAGCTCGACCGCCGCGTCGGCGGCGCGGACGTGCAGCGACAACGCGTCGTCGGCCGGATGGACAGCGACGCTGGCGATCCCCTCGGCGGCGGCGGCCCTGGCGATGCGGATCGCTATCTCTCCCCGGTTCGCGATCAGCAATTTTTGGAACGCCATCGAATATCGCCCGCCGTGATGTTGCGTCCTGTCAGGGATAGCCGCTGCTCCGATCGCCGCAACCGCTTAGCGGCGGGCGGCGATCCGCGCTTCGCGACGAAAATATTTTTGTTCCCGCTTTGCCCCCTTGCCTTCCCGGAAAGGCGCGGAAGTCCGCGCGTCGCGCCCCGCCGGCTGCGACGAAACAAATCTCCGCAGCGACGAACCGTTGGCCGCGCCGCGCAATTACGCTCTTGCGGCCGGCGCGCGATTGCCACAATCTGTTGGGGTTAGCTGAGGGGGCAAACTCAATCGCTGGTAGGAACGGACCCGCATCACTATATTGCGGGAACGGTTTCGTGCGCGCTTGCGGGCGGCGCCGGGTCAATTCCTTCCTGCCACGATCGGGCGGCCGGGTGTAGCATATATGTTCGTTCGCGATTCGAACGGACCGGGAACGAGGGAATGGCGGCGATGGATTTCAGGGACTCGGGCGAGGCAGGCATGGCGAGCGAGACACTGGAAGCGGCGACCGGCGACGGCGCCACCGGCGAGAAGGCGGCGCGGCGCCCGGCCTTCGACGTGGAGATCGATCGCGCGCGCGACGCGCTGCTCACCGATTTCGGCAAGGACACGCTGACCGACCGTTATCTGCTGCCGGGCGAGAGCTATCAGGACCTGTTCGTCCGCGTCGCCTCCGCCTATGCCGACGATGCCGCGCACGCGCAGCGGCTCTACGACTATATCTCGAAACTGTGGTTCATGCCGGCGACGCCGGTGCTGTCGAACGGCGGCACGGGGCGCGGGCTGCCGATCTCCTGCTACCTCAATTCGGTGCCGGACAGCCTGAACGGCATCGTGGATACGTGGAACGAGAACGTCTGGCTCGCCTCGCGTGGCGGCGGGATCGGCACCTATTGGGGCAATGTACGCGGCATCGGCGAGCCGGTCGGCCTCAACGGCAAGACCAGCGGCATCATCCCGTTCGTCCGCGTGATGGACAGCCTGACGCTGGCGATCTCGCAGGGCTCGCTGCGGCGCGGCTCGGCGGCCTGCTACCTCGACATCTCGCACCCGGAGATCGAGGAGTTCCTCGAGATCCGCAAGCCTTCCGGCGACTTCAACCGCAAGGCGCTCAACCTGCACCACGGCGTGCTGATCCCCGACGCCTTCATGGAGGCGGTGCGCGACGGCGCGGAATGGGAGCTGAAATCGCCCAAGGACGGCTCGATGCGCGGCAAGGTCGATGCGCGCGCGCTGTTCCAGAAGCTGGTCGAGACGCGGCTGGCGACCGGCGAGCCGTACATCGTCTTCGCCGATCATGTGAACAGGAACATGCCCAAGCATCATCGCGATCTGGGCCTCAAGGTCTCCACCTCGAACCTGTGCAGCGAGATCACGCTGCCGACCGGGCGCGACCATCTCGGCAACGACCGCACCGCCGTCTGCTGCCTGTCCTCGCTCAACCTCGAGACGTGGGACGAGTGGAAGGACGACAAGAGCTTCATCGAGGACGTGATGCGTTTCCTCGACAACGTGCTTCAGGACTATATCGAGCGGCACGAGCCGGGGATGGAGCGCGCCGCTTACTCCGCCGGGCGCGAGCGGTCGGTCGGGCTGGGCGTGATGGGCTTCCACTCGTTCCTCCAGGCGCGCGGCCTTCCCTTCGAGGGCGCGATGGCGAAATCGTGGAACCTCAGGATCTTCAAGCACATCAAGGCGCAGGTCGACGAAGCCTCGATGCAGCTCGCGGTGGAACGCGGCCCCTGCCCCGACGCCGCCGACATGGGCGTGATCGAGCGTTTCTCGTGCAAGATGGCGATCGCGCCGACCGCGTCGATCTCGATCATCTGCGGCGGCACCAGCGCCTGCATCGAGCCGATCCCGGCCAATATCTACACGCACAAGACGCTGTCCGGCAGCTTCGTGGTCAAGAACCCGTATCTGGAGAAGCTGCTGGTCGAGAAGGCGAAGAACACCGACGCGGTGTGGAACTCGATCCTCGAACAGGGCGGATCGGTGCAGCATCTCGATTTCCTGACGCAGGAAGAGAAGGATTGCTTCAAGACCTCGTTCGAGATCGACCAGCGCTGGCTGCTGGAACTGGCCGGGGACCGCTCGCCGTTCATCGATCAGGCGCAGTCATTGAACCTGTTCATCCCGGCGGACGTGGAGAAGTGGGACCTGCTGATGCTCCACTATCGCGCGTGGGAACTGGGGATCAAATCGCTTTACTACCTCCGCTCCAAGTCGGTGCAGCGCGCCGGCTTCGCGGGCGGGGTCGAGGCGGACAATACGATCGAGAAGCCGAAGTTCGACCTCGGCGAATCGACCGACTACGACGAGTGCCTCGCCTGCCAGTGAGACGTGCGCCCCCGGCGTCGCGCCGGGGTGACACGCGGCGGTGGGCGTTCACTTCCGCCCGAACAATTTCTCGATATCGCCGTGCGCGAGCTTCACCCAGGTCGGGCGGCCGTGGTTGCACTGGCCGGAGTGTGGCGTCACCTCCATCTCGCGGAGCAGCGCGTTCATCTCCGCGACCGACAGCACCCGCCCGGCGCGGATCGAGCCGTGGCAGGCCATCGTCCCCGCCACCGCGTCGAGCCGTTCGCGCAGCGACAGCGCCTCATCGAACGCGGCAAGCTCGTCGGCGAGGTCGGTGACGAGGCCGGCCGGATCGCCGCTCCCCAGCAGCGCGGGCGTCGCGCGGACGAGGATCGCGCGCGGGCCGAACCGCTCCAGCTCCAGCCCCAGCTCGGCCAGCTCCGCGATCCGCGCCTCCAGCCGGTCGCAGGCGGGTTCGTCCAGTTCCACCACCTCGGGGATCAGCAGCGCCTGCGAAGCGACCTGCCCGCCGGCCAGCGCGCGGCGCATCCGCTCCAGCACCAGCCGCTCGTGCGCGGCATGCTGGTCGACGATGACGAGGCCGTCCTCCGCCTCCGCGACGATATAGGTCTTGGCGACCTGCCCGCGCGCGACGCCCAGCGGGTGATCCACCCGCTCCGGCGGCGGCGCCCATGCCGGCTCGGCGCGCGCCTGCGGCGGGGGTGCGTTGAACGTCGGGCGACGATCCGCCAGCGATATCGTCGGCACGGGCGCGCTCGCCCAGATCGTCTCCTGCCGCTCGACCGGCGCGACCGGCTCGCTGCGCCACATCGCCAACGCGTCCTCCGCCGGGCGGTTCGACACGCGATGCCCCGCGCCGTCCAGCGCGCGGCGGATGCCGCTGACGATCATCCCCCGGATCATCGCCGGATCGCGGAAGCGCACCTCGGTCTTGGCCGGGTGGACGTTCACGTCGACCTGATCGGGCGGCACGTCGAGGAACAGGGCCACCACCGCATGACGGTCACGCGGCATCATCTCGGCATAGGCGCCGCGAATCGCGCCGATCAGCAACCGGTCCTTCACCGGCCGCCCGTTGACGAACAGATATTGATGGTCGGCCACGCCGCGATGGAAGGTCGGCAGACCCGCGACGCCGCCCAGCACCACGCCCTCGCGCTCCAGATCGACCGCGACCGAATTTTCCGCCAGCGCGCGATCGGTGAGCAGGGCGACGCGCCCCGGCCGGTCCTCCGCCTGCGTCGCGGCGAGCGCGCGGCGCCCGTCATGCTCCAGCGTGAAGGCGATGTCCGGTCGCGCCATCGCCAGCCGGCGCACCACATCGAGGCAGGCGGCATATTCGCTGCGGGTGGAGCGCAGGAACTTGCGCCGCGCCGGCACGCGCGCGAACAGCCCCTCCACCACCACGCGCGTGCCGGGCGGCAGCGCCGCCGGCCCCTCGCGCGCCAGCACGCCATTGTCGATCGTCCGCGCCCAGCCGTCGGCGCCGCGCGGGCGGCTCTCCAGCGTCATCCGCGCGACGCTGGCGATCGACGGGATCGCCTCGCCCCGGAAACCCAGGGTGGCGACCGAATCGATATCGTCGTCGGGCAGTTTGGAGGTCGCGTGGCGCTCGCAGGCCAGCGCCATCTCCTCCGGCGTCATGCCGCGGCCGTCGTCGGAAACCTCGATCCGCTCGACCCCGCCGGCGGCCAGCGAAACGGCGATCCGCCTCGCGCCGGCGTCGATGGAATTCTCCACCAGCTCCTTCAACGCGCTGGCCGGTCTTTCCACCACTTCACCGGCCGCGATGCGGTTGATGAGATGCTCGGGCAATCGTCGTATTGACACGGGCACTCCCCTAGACCAAGCGGCGCCATCCCGCGACCCCGTGATGCGTCAGATAAATACGTGCAGATTGCGCCTTGCGGCGGCAGGCGCGGGATGGTTGGCGTATCATGCCACGCATCAGGCGCGGCGACTCGGGGACGGAAACTAGCGCATCATGGCCTTCTCGCGTTTCTTCAAGTTCATGTCGCATGACATGGCGATCGATCTCGGCACGGCGAACACGGTCGTCTATCTGCGCGGTCGCGGCATCGTGCTCAACGAGCCGTCGGTGGTGGCGGTCGAGACGATCAACGGCATCAAGAAGGTCAAGGCGGTCGGCGACGACGCCAAGCTGATGATGGGCAAGACACCCGGCAACATCGAGGCGATCCGCCCGTTGCGCGACGGCGTGATCGCGGACATCGACGTGGCCGAGCAGATGATCAAGAGCTTCATCTACAAGGTCCACGGGCAGCGCCGCTTCATGCGCTGGCCGGAGATCGTGATCTGCGTCCCTTCCGGCTCGACCAAGGTGGAGCGCCGCGCGATCCGTGACGCCGCCTCGAACGCGGGCGCGTCGCAGGTGTGGCTGATCGAGGAGCCGATGGCCGCCGCGATCGGCGCGGACATGCCCGTCACCGAGCCGATCGGCAGCATGGTGGTCGATATCGGCGGCGGCACGACCGAGGTCGCGGTGCTCTCGCTGCGCGGCCTCGCCTATACCACCAGCGTCCGCGTCGGCGGCGACAAGATGGACGAGGCGATCGTCAGCTACGTCCGCCGCAACCACAACCTGCTGATCGGCGAGGCCACCGCCGAGCGGATCAAGCAGGAGGTCGGCATCGCCAAGCCGCCGGCCGACGGCATCGGCGCGACGATCCACATCAAGGGCCGCGATCTCGTCAACGGCGTGCCGAAGGAGATCCAGATCAACCAGGGCCAGATCGCCGAGGCGCTGTCCGAGCCGGTCGCCACGATCGTCGAGGGCGTGCGCGTCGCGCTGGAGAACACCGCGCCGGAGCTGGCCGCCGACATCGTCGACCAGGGCATCGTGCTGACCGGCGGCGGCGCGCTGCTGCAGGGGCTGGACGAGGTGCTGCGCGACGAGACCGGCCTGCCGGTGACGGTGGCGGAGGACCCGCTCACCTGCGTCGCGCTCGGCACCGGCCGCGCGCTGGAGGACCCGATGTATCGCGGCGTCCTGCAAAGCGGTTGAGCGGCGAGGCTTTTCTCAAGAGGCATAGGTGATGGCGCCGACGCGGGACCGGCGCCCGGGTTTCTCGCGGCGGGCGCAATATTCGCTGTTCCTGACCTATATACTGGCCATCGCCGGCGCGGTGGTCGGCGCGGTGCTGCTCGCCCTGTCGGCGTTCAACCCGGCCGCCTTCGCCGCGCT
Organism: Sphingomonas sp. CL5.1; assembly: GCF_013344685.1. Classification (NCBI taxonomy): domain Bacteria; kingdom Pseudomonadati; phylum Pseudomonadota; class Alphaproteobacteria; order Sphingomonadales; family Sphingomonadaceae; genus Sphingomonas; species Sphingomonas sp. CL5.1. The sequence goes on along the minus strand of NZ_CP050137.1, from coordinate 2,955,209 downwards.
GCGCGCCACATTGCGCGAGGTGACGACGCCGGTGTCGTCGGGGCTGTCGGCGGCGTTCGGCACCGTGGCGGGGGCCCCCGACGCGATCGGCGGCTATTTCCGCGTCCACGGCGAGAATGAGGAATTGCGCGCCGAGGTGAAGCGCACCCGCGCCGCGCTGCTCCAGGCGCAGATCATCGTGCGCGACAACCGCCGGCTGCGCGGGCTGCTCAAGCTGCGCGACGGCACGCCCAACCCGGTCGTCACCGCGCGCATCGTCAGCTCGTCCGCGTCGAGCACGCGGCGCTTCGGCGTGCTCAACGCCGGCATCTGGCAGGGCGTGCGCGAGGGGCAGCCGGTGCGCGGGCCGGACGGGCTGCTCGGCCGCGTCGTGGAGACCGGGCCGAACACCGCGCGCGTGCTGCTGCTCACCGACCCGAACAGCATCGTCCCCGTCCGCCGCATCGGCGACGGGATGCCGGCGCTGGCCGCCGGGCGCGGCGACGGGATGGTCGATATCCGTTCGGTCGATACGGCGGACGCGAAGCTCAGGCCCGGCGACCGGTTCGTCACCTCCGGCACCGGCGGCATCTACACGCCGGGCGTGCTGGTCGCGCGCGTCGTCCGCGCCGGGAGCGACACCGCGCCGGCGCAGCCCTATGCGCGGCCCGACACGTTCGATTTCGCGCTGGTCAGCGAGGCGTTCGTCCCCCCGCCCCCGCCGCCGCGTCCCCTGCCCGACAAGAGCAAGGGCAGGAAATGAGCATCGCGCCGCGCAAGCCGTTCGATCCGCTGCTCCCCGCCGGCCGCGCGCGCGCGATCCCGTGGATGACGGTGATGGCCGGCTCGCTCGTCACCATCGCCCCGTTCGGCGCGACGCTCGGCCTGCTGCCGCCGTGCGGCCTGCTGATGCTGCTGGCGTGGCGGTTGCTCGCCCCGCTCGCGCTGCGCCGCTGGACGCCGCCGCTGCTCGGCCTGTTCGACGACCTGCTGAGCGGCCAGCCGCTCGGCAGCGCGATGGTGCTGTGGACGCTCGCCTTCTTCCTGATCGACCTGTTCGACCAGCGCACCATGTTCCGCGATTTCTGGCAGGACTGGATGATCGCCGCCGCCGCGATCGTCCTGTGCCTCGCCGGCGGCAGGCTGGTCGCGTCGCCGCTTACCGCGCACGTCGATGCCGTGCTAGTGATCCAGATCGTCGTGTCGATCCTCGTCTTCCCTCTCGCTGCGCGCATCGTCGCCTGGATCGACCGCAAACGGGCGGTCGAATGAGCCGCGTCCCCCGGATCGCCACCGAGGCGCAGCAGGGCTATACCTTCTCCCGCCGCGCCTGGCTGCTCGGCACCGCGCAGATCGGGGTCGGCGCGCTGCTCGTCACGCGGATGGGCTGGCTCGCGATCGCCGAGAACGAGCGCTACAGCAGCCTGTCCGAGAGCAACCGCGTCAACAACACGATGATCCCGCCGCGCCGCGGCTGGATGGTGGACCGCAACGGCCATCCGATCGCCGACAACCGCACCGATTTCCGCGTCGACATCATCCCCGATCGCGTCGAGGACCTCGATCGCACGCTGGCGCTGCTCCAGAAATTGCTCGACCTGACGCCGGAGGACCTGCTGCGCGTCCGCGCCGATCTCAAGAAGGCGGCCGGTTTCCAGCCGGTGCAGGTGATCGACAATATCTCGTGGGAGCGGTTCGCGGCGGTGCAGGTGCGCCAGCCCGAGTTGCCCGGCGTCGCGCCGACGCGCGGCTTCGCGCGCAACTATCCGGCGGGCGCGGCGGTCGCGCATCTCACCGGCTATGTCGGCACCGCCACCGCCGAGCAGTTCAAGGCGACGAAGGACCCGCTGCTCGTCACCCCCGGCTTCAAGCTCGGCAAGGACGGCCTCGAAAAGGCGCTGGAGAAGGAATTGCGCGGCACCCCCGGCGCGAAGCGCGTCGAGGTGACGGCGCGCGGCAAGCTCGTCGCGGAACTGGCCACCCGCCCCGACATCCCCGGCAAGACGCAGAAGCTGACGATCGACGCCGGGCTTCAGGAATATGCCGCGCGGCGGCTCGGCACCAATTCCGGCTCGGCGGTGGTGTTCGATTGCCTAACCGGCGAGATGCTGGCGATGGTCTCGATGCCGGCCTACGACCCCAACAGCTTCTCCGCCGGGATCAGCCATCTCGAATGGGAGATGCTGAGCGCCAACGATCACGTCCCGCTGATGAACAAGGTGACGCAGGGGCTTTACCCCCCCGGCTCCACCGTCAAGCCGATGAACGCGCTCGCGCTGCTGGAGGCCGGGGTCGGGCCGGACGAGCGCATCTTCTGCTCCGGCTCGCTGCGCGTCGGCACCGGCGTGTTCCACTGCCACAAGCGGCGCGGCCATGGCCCGCTCGATATGCGTAGCGCGATCGCGCAAAGCTGCGACATCTATTTCTACGAGATGGTGCGGCGGCTCGGCTACGATCACGTCGCGCCGATCGCGCGGATGGTCGGGCTGGGGCAGAAATACGATCTGCCCCTCACCACCCAGCGCTACGGCACCGTGCCGGACAGCGCGTGGAAACGCCGCAAGTACAAGAGCGACTGGACGGTGGCGGATTCGCTCAACGCCTCGATCGGCCAGGGCTATGTGCTCGCCAATCCGATGCAGCTCGCGGTGATGGCGGCGCGGATCGCGTCCGGCCGGTCGATCCAGCCCAGCCTGCTCGCCGGCCATGTCCATCGCGACGCCGCCGCGCTGGCGGTCAATCCCGATCACCTGCGCATCGTGCGCGAGGGGATGTGGAAGGTGGTGAACGGCGGCGGCACCGGCGGCGCCTCGCGCATGTACGTCCCCGGCGTGCAGCTCGCCGCCAAGACCGGCACCGCGCAGGTGCGCCGCATCACGATGGCGGAGCGGCGCTCGGGCGTGCTCAAGAACGCCAGCCTGCCGTTCCGGCTGCGCGACCACGCGCTGTTCATCTGCTTCGCGCCGGCGGACAATCCGCGCTATGCCGCCGCCGTCGTGCTCGAACATGGCGGCCATACCGTGCGCAACCTCGATTCCCCGATGATCGGCCGCGACATCATGACCTGGCTGTTCGATCGCGACCGCGCGATCAAGTCGCTGGCCGAGGTCGAGCCGACCTGGGGCGGCGACATCCGCACGCGCATGGCCGCCGAGGCGGATGCCTATCGCAAGGCCGCCAACGCCGCCGAGAGCGAGGCCGGCCTCGCCACCGAGACCGACGCTCCCGCCCCCACCGACGCGCCCGCCGTGGAGGCTGTCACCCGCGCGCGCAACGCAAATGCCGACGAGACGCCCGGCGACATCGCCAACACCGGCGGCGTTGCCGGCACCACCGGCTCCCCCGAATCGACCACGCCCGAGCGATGATCCGCAATTCCATCATCCCCGCGCCGCTTGCCCGCCTGCCGTGGCGGGTGCTGCTGACGATCACCGCGATCGGCTGTTTCGGGCTGGTCGTGCTGTTCTCCGCCGCCGGGGGCAGCCTGCGCCCGTGGGCCTTGCCGCAGGGCGTTCGGCTATTCGTCTTCCTCGCCGCCGCAATAGCGATCAGCGGCGTGCGCGAGGACGTGTGGCGACGCGCCGCCTTCCCGGCCTATGTCGTGCTGGTCGTGCTGCTGTTCGCGGTCGAGCTGCTCGGCGCGGTGCGCGGGGGGAGCCAACGCTGGCTCGATCTCGGCTTCATACGGTTGCAGCCGTCGGAGCTGATGAAGCCGGCGATCGTCATGGCCTGCGCGCGCTTCTACGACATGCTGCCGCCATCGGAGACGCGGCGCTTCGGGGCGATCTGGCCGCCGTGCGTGCTGATCGGCGTGCCGGCGGCGCTGGTCATGCTCCAGCCCGATCTCGGCACCGCGCTGATGATCTGCGCCGGCGGCGTGACGGTGATGTTCCTCGCCGGCATTCCTTTACGGCTGTTCGTCGGCGGGGCGCTGGCGCTCGCCATTGCCGCCCCCCTCGCCTTCAACTTCGTGCTGCACGATTACCAGCGCAACCGCGTGCTGATCTTCATGGACCCGGAAAGCGATCCGTTGCGCACCGGCTATCACATCACCCAGTCGAAGATCGCGATCGGCTCCGGCGGGGTGTTCGGCAAGGGCTTCCTCAACGGTACGCAAAGCCACCTCGACTATCTGCCCGAGGGGCAGACCGATTTCGTCTTCGCGACGATGGCCGAGGAATGGGGGCTGGCCGGCGGCGTCTTCATCATCGCCGCCTATCTGATGGTGATCCGCTGGGGCGTGAACGTCGGCATCCGCGCGAAATCGCGCTTCGCCAAACTGACCGCGGCGGGGCTGGCGACGACGATCTTCTTCTACGTCGCGATCAATCTGATGATGGTGATGGGCCTTGCCCCCGTAGTCGGCATCCCGCTGCCGTTGGTCAGCTTCGGCGGCTCGGCGCAGATGACGGTGCTGCTGTGCCTGGGCATCCTGATGTCGATCGACCGCGAAAGCCGCCGAAAAACGGGCTGGTGAAGCAAAAAGGTATTTGCAAACCGGATTATGCCTGCTAACCGCGCGCTTCCGATCGCAAGGCCGCTCCCAAAGCCGCCTTCCGCCGCCGGAATGGACGCATAGCTCAGTTGGTAGAGCAGCTGACTCTTAATCAGCGGGTCCTAGGTTCGAGCCCTAGTGCGTCCACCAAAATTTCTAATAAAATCAATCACTTATGGTGATGGCGCGGTCGGTGGGTTTTCCGGAAAACCCACTAAATTTGCCATTCGCGCTACAGTTTGCGCTACAAATCCGAAGTGATGCGAGGTTTCATTGGGTTCAGAATTTTTCACCGATGTTTCACCTTTCGGCGGTCCCGAGCGGCACTGAATTGCCGAATCGCCGATCGCAATCAGTGGGTCCTGCGAAACGAGATTGAATCCCCTCCCGACCTCTTCCTCAAGCTCAAGCCACTCGGTCATTCGCGGGTGAGGCGACCGTCTCGATCTGGCGATCGATCCCGCACGTGAGTCCGACCGGAACGGAGACATCGAACTCATGGGTGAGCAGGCCATCGATCGCCCAGCGGACGCAATAGTCGGCAGCGACGCCGATCACCGCCACGTCGTAAACGCCCTTCGCTTTCAACGCATCGAAGAAGTCGTCGTGCGGGATCGCTCGTCGAAAGCTGTCCTACGTTCAGGCACTCGCCGTCAACGGCAATTGGGCCGGTTGCTGACTGACGGCTTCCGGGGGATGAGCTTGGAGAAACGGACATGCGCTTTCGATCCTCACGCTGTAAAGGAGACGGCGTCGCCGGCAGACGCTTTATCGCCGTTCGCCGTCTGCGCCCTCTTAGCCTGAAGCTCAGTTGCGCCTCTCATTGAGTTGACCGGCAAACCCGCCGGCCGAAAGCTGGCGCTAGTGGAGAGTTAGTTAAGGGGCACCCACAGGTCGGTACTGTCCCCGGAAATGTTCGCGCCAAACTCATCTAGGGCGCGGTCGGGTCCGGCCTTATCAAGATCGCAGACACAGAAATAGATGTCGGCGGCGGCGGGCGGAAGGTCGTGCGGACCAGGTCGACGCGCAGCGACGAGCTTCTTCGACTTGCACCGGACTCCGGTCCGTGGCTCATGTCGTCGCATGGACATCAAGCTTATCCGTGCCTTCATTGCATCTCCGGGCGGGCTCGAAGAAGAGCGCAAGGCCGCGTTTGCTGCCGCCGAGGAGGTCAATCGGTCTGTCGCAAGACCCTTGGGCGGTCGTCTCGAACTGATCGGCTGGGAGGAGACGCTCTCCGGCCATGGGCGTCCCCAGCAGATCATCAACGCCGACATGGAAACCTGCGATCTGTTCATCGGTGCGATTTGGACGTCCTGGGGATCGCGCCCATCGCTCGACGGCCCCTACACGTCCGGCTTCGAAGAAGAGTTCGAGCTTTCGCGCAAGCGTCATGCCGAGACCAGCAGTCCGATCATGGCTATGTTCTTCAAGTCGGTCGAACCGGGACAGATGCGCGATCCTGGCGCCGAGCTGCAGAAGGTTCTCGCCTTCCAGGAGAAGCTGAAGGCGGAGAAGACCTTCCTTTATGGCACGTTCGGTGGAGCCGACGATTTCGCGGCGCGGGTCCGGGAGTTCCTCTCCCACCACGTCATCCAGCTGCTGAGACAATCGGCGGCGCCACGCGAAGAACGGCCGATCGAGATAGCGCGCAAGTCCGAGAGGACGGATCAGTCCGCTATCGCGGCGAACGACGAAGTCGCTCCAGATGCCGACTTCCTCTTCGAGACCTCCGCCACCGTCCGAAGGAATGGCACTCTCACGGCAACCGAGGTGGCGCGCCTGCGCCTGATCGCGACATCCGCCGGCCTCTCCAACAACGACAAGCAACTCATCGGCGTGCACGACGCCAACCTCATCTATTCAGGCCGCGGCAGCTTCGACCTGTCCTTCGCGGAACGGCGTGGGCTTTTGGAGGCGGGTCTGAGCGCGATTGCGCAGGAGAACCTGCCGGTCTGGAGCTGGCTTGCCAATATCACCAGCAAGGAAGCCGACCTGCTGATGAGCCTCACCATATTCGGCGAGCCCGCCGAACGAAGCGGCGCGATTGAGGCCATGCGCCGGCTGCAGGCGCCGATCGAGCAACTGTCCTTCCTCAAGGAGGAAGCGGTGGGGAATTACTGGCTCGGGGAGGCCACGGAGTCCGAGATCAAGGTGGCGGCGCTGCGATACCTTCGGGATCTCGGCACGCCGCGCGAGCTTCCTTTGGTCCAGCAGGAGGTAGAGCGCGCCGCAAGCAAGACATTGGCGGCCGCGCTGGAGGCGGCCGTCGCCATCCACCTGCGGCAAGGCGACAAGGAGGCGGCCGAATATCTGATCGGAACGTCCTACGAGAAGATCGACGAAGGATTGCAGGCTCGTGCTCTGCAGCAGGTCGCACAACTGCCCATGCAGATGCTGCGCAACGGCCTCGATCATCGTTCTCCAGAGGTCCGAGCGGCCGTGGTCCGCGAACTGAGCGAACGCGGCGCCATCGACCTCGAAACGCTCGATCGCGCGAAATCGGACGAGTCGGCGAAGGTCCGTCTCGCCGCGTTGCGCGCGCTCGACCGGCTCGGGCAGGGACTGTCGCTCGACGAAGCGTACAAGGTCCTCGCACATTCGCGATCGCCGCTCGCGAGCTACAATTTCTTCGCCTCGATCGACTCGTCAGGCGCCGTGCTCTTCGAGGACTATCGCACCGAGCGTCTGCGGTCGCTGCCCGCCGCGATGCTGGAGACCCTGCTTAGCACGCCCACGCATCGCGACGCCGCCTATCAGGCGCTCGCCGCGCGGCGCATCGGTGATTTCGGCACGCGCCTGAGGGCAGACCTGCGCGACGGCTTCGAGAGCTATTTCGCGTTGCACTGGCCGGAAGGCATCAAGGCGCCGCCGGAGACCGCCGTAAGCTTGCTCTCGATCGGCCGGCGAACCGACCCGGAGGTCGCGAAGAAGAGGGACTTGACCAAGGCCGCTCTCGAAATCGTGGCGGCGCAGCGGGACGCAGCCGATCTTGAGCTTGTTCGCGAAGTTCTCGATCACAGCGGCGTTCCGACGACGATGCCGGTGATCGCGTTCCTCAAGACGCTCGGTAACGCAAGGGACATCGTTCGGCTGAGCGAAGCGCCGATGATCACGGTCCCCCACGACGATGGCGACATTCAGGCCGAATTTACCGAGGCGGCCCGAGTCATCCTGCGACTGAACAAGGACCTGTCCGAGCTCATCGCCCTCGACCTTCCGACACATATGCTTGCACTGCTGATCGAATCCACGCCGGCCAACGAGTTCGCGAAGCTGACCGACGATGCCATCATCGCCCTTTTGCTCAGCGACAAGGACCATGTGCGGCGAGCCGTGGCGCGAAAGGTGCCCGTGAGCGTCGGTCGCACCCGGGTCGAGAAACTGTTGCGCGCCTATCGGGCGGAGCCCGAAGGGCGATATTATGCCGTCACCTACTGGCTCGATCTCGGTCTCGGCTACGATCGCCCGACCGCGCGGCGCGTGATCGGCGCGACGCAGAAGGCGTGGCTTTGAGCGATCGTAGCCGGCACGGGGCGATGACGGATCGCGTGCAGATCAATCCGGCGCTCTGGGATGCGTCGCGCGCCGGCGCGCGCTCGGGCCGCGGCTTTCGCTATCAGGATGCAGTGAGTGCGGGTCTGGCCGTCGATGCCTGGAGTGGCGCAGGCTGGACGGTCGTTGTCCCGGAGGGACTGGACGACATCACTTTGCACGGCTGTGGCTGCGAATATCGCGTACAGGTCAAGGCGCGTCACGATCCGCGCGGCACGTTCTCGTCGCTGGAAGTGGCGCAGCATCTTCTCAAGTCGTCGGCGACGGTGGATGGCGATGACCTGCGCACCGGCCGTGTTCAGTTGACGTTGGTCATTGAGCGGCCGGCGGCCGACTTCGATCAGACAGGATGGGCCATGAGCCTGGGGAAGGACGAAGCGGCCGTCGAAGCACTGCGCCCCCATCTTGGCGACACCATGGCGAACCTTGGCATCGTCGAATTCCTGAGCGCTTGCCACCTAGTCGTGGATACCGACCCGATCGGGTCCGCGACGGTCCTGATTGCGGGGCGGACCGGCATGGTCGATGCGGCCGCGCGCATCGTTGCCCACGATCTGCGGCTCGATGTCGGCTTGATGTCGGACCGCAATTATCTCGCACCCGCCGAGGCGCCCGCGGTCATGGTGATCGACGACGTGGCACGTGCAATCGACCGTGTCTCGTCGCTTACGGATCCAGCTTCGATGCATTCGGCCCTCGCGCTCGGGCTTTGCGAGATCGTCGACTTCACGCCCATCGCCGAGCCGAATTTCTACGAAGGCGTCGACGCGACACCGGGACATGTCGGCGCCGGTCTCGTGCTCGATCGCCCCGAGCTCATCGGGGAGCTTCAGAAGGCGCTCGAGCGGCGGCGCTCGGCACTCGTCGCCGGGCCGTCCGGCAGTGGCAAGTCGGCAACGGCGTGGCTGTTCGCAGAACAGATGCGCCATGCTGTGCGCTGGTACCGGGTCCGCAGCCTGGGCGCCGACCAGGCTTCGAGCCTGATCGACCTCTCTCGCCGGCTGGAAGCGACGGCCGACCGCCCGGTCGGCTTCGTGCTCGACGATCTGGGCCGCGACTCGGTCGGCGGTTGGGACGCGCTGGTCCGCGAAGCCGCGCACGAACCGGGGCTGCTGCTTCTCGGCACGATCCGCGAAGAGGATCTCTTCCTCGTCGGCAGCCTTGCTGCGACGACGTTGGTCCGACCCAGGCTGGACGATGCGCTCGCTGAACGGATCTTCGCGGCGCTGGGCCCCGACGGGGCCGGCAACTTCGCCCATTGGCGCGAGCCGTGCGAGCTCGCTCGCGGGCTGCTTCTTGAATATGTCCATCTGCTGACGAGTGGGAAGCGGCTCCAGGAGACGCTCGACGACCAGGTACGGCGCCGGCTGGCCGAAACGCGGGACAGCGAGCTCGAAATCCTGCTCGCGGTCGTCTCCGTGGCGCGGCATGGCGGGTCGGTCGATCAGGATCTGCTGCGCTCCCGCCTCGGTCTCTCTGTCCCGGCTTTCGCCCGTGCGCTCGCCAGGCTCGCCGACGAGCATGCGCTGCGCGTCACCGACGACGGCTCGATCGCGGGGTTGCACGAAATCCGATCGCGCGGGCTGCATGATGCACTTCGCCGCATGGTGCCCACCGGTCTCGTGGATGAGGTCGCGATCTCGATCGGAGTGCTCCGAGCGTCCGACCTGCCGGTGGTGCTGCCGCGCCTCATGCGAGAGGAGGATATCGGCGATGGGATTGTGCTCGACGCGCTTGCCCGGCGCGCACCGTCTCTGCCCTCGCTCGGCCTGACGGCGCTCTTCCACGGCCTCGGTCTCGTGATGTGCGACAGGATCGCGGCCCGATGGTGCGGAATCTGCGCCGACATCGAAATCCCGGAGCAGGTCGTCGCCACCGCCTTCACCCTGGCGATCGTCGATCAGGTCATCGACAATCCCACCTCCGCCAAGGTCTACGAGGCGAAGGCCAGGTTCATGGAACTCGAGACCGCGGATCTGCGGGTCGACCTGATCGAGCGCGCTGGTCTGTCGCAACTGCCGTCGCCGGAGACGCTTGAGGGCTTTCACGAGCTGGCCGCGTCGCTCGCTCCCATTGCCTTCGTCACGGGGACGGCGGAACCGGCGATGCCGGTACGCCCCGAATGGGCAGAGACGGCCATCCGCGATCTGCTCAAGGTGGTCGCGACGTTGCGGGAGTTCGGCGTCGGGCCGGCGCAGGCGGCCATCGCAGTTTTCGGGGGCATCGACCGGTTGCTCGAGAGGATCCATGTCGAGACGGCCTGGGTGACGCGACCGACCGTCTATGACGAGGACGGCTTCAAGATCGCCTCGTCGAACTACCGCTATGTTGCGCCGAGCATCCAGCCCGATCCCAACGGATCGGTTGTGACGCTTTGCGAGATGCTAGGCGCCGCTGTCCCGGACGCGGACCTGTTGGTGAGCGACGCGGTCGGATGGGATGGCCGCCCGGCCGGCATGCAGGACATCAATGTGGCCACCAAGCGCCTGACGCGCGACGCGATTCCGCCTCCGGTACGCGTCGCCTGGAACCGCGCCATCCTGCGAGCGATCCAGCGCCAGCTTGGCACTCCGACCGAGACCGGCCGCGCCGACGCGCTGGCTGGCGCGATGCGGGATCTCTCGCCGATCCTGTCGGCGGCCGCCGAGACCTATTGCCGCGGTGGTGTCGCGACCAATGAGGAAACGCTCAAGCTCAGCATCAGAGCCCTGCTCAACAATTTCATCCGCGCGTCTGCGGTGGGCGATGAAGCTCGGTCGCCACTCGACCTCGGTCGCTACGACACAGTGGACAAGACGAAGAACTGGGTAGATGCCGTGACGACGCTCACCCAGAAGCTCGTCGCGCCGGACATTGACCACCCGCTCCTTCTGTCGAGCGAAGCCGCAGAGCTTGCAAGGCAGGCGGATGAGCTGAAGACGTCGCCCGACTGGAAATGGCTGGCCGAGGTGCCGGTCCAGGCGATCGGCGACTGCGGGGAGACGCTTGCGGCGCTGGAGGCCGTGCTCGGAGATGCGCATCGCGAGCCCGAAGGCTTCCGCATCTCGCGCCTGCGTGCGCAGAGAAGCAGCCGGCACAATCGCGCGCTGATGCGCTTTGCCGCCGATGCGCGGCAGCGTGCGAGCGATCGGGCAATGGCGATGACGAGCGAGATTGAGACGGCGTTCCAAGAGGCCGGGTTCGAGGCCACGATCGGCATGCGCCCGCCGATCAAGGAGAAGATCCCTTTGTGGCCGCGGGTGGAGCATGCCGTCCTCCTCCACGTGCCCAATATCGATGGATTTTTCGAATCCGCCGAGCGAGCAGTCGCGGTCACACGGACGTTCCCCGACCATTTCCGCGTCTATTTCGCGCCGGTGGTGGACGGATATGTCGTCCCGAACTTCGCGGGCCAGCAGGCCGCGACGTTCGTGCCCGATCTCGGATTTGCCGAGAAATGGGCGACCCACCTGCCGCTCCCGATCGTGCCCGCCGACGCCGTCGCGGCCTTCAACGACGCGACTGCCGCGATCACCGAATTGTCGGGCATGAACGCATGCGCGGACCGGCTACCGAACGAGGAGGAGCTTCGCCATCTCAAGGAGCGTAATGCGGGACTAGCGGCGAGGCTCAAGCGCCTTCAGGATCTCGCCTCCGAAGCGCCGGATCAGGATATCAACAACGCGATTGAATTCGTCTCTCTGGCTCTCGAGCGCCTCGCGATCGAGTACAGCCCCGAATTCGCCGGAACGCCGATGGCGGCGGATTTCTCCCGCCTCCTGCGCGGTGAGCTGACCGAATTCTCCGCGATGAACATCCAACTCGTGATGCGCCTCGTCGAGCGTGATGCGGCGGTGGCCGCGGCAGCGCGGGACGCCAGTGATCCGTGATGTCGGCCGCGCGTCTCGTGCGTCCTGGCGGCGAAGAGGCCCAGCGCGAGGCCGCGGCGCTGTTCGACGACCTTCGCGACTGGGGCGACATCTGGTCGTCGATGACCTTCACCCAGCGGCTCGACGCGCAGCGCGGCTTCGACACCGCGCTCGCCACGCTCGCCGAGTTGGGACTGCGCCGCTGTCAGGGCCGGCGCGGCGGCTATCTGAAGGGAGCGGAGGGTGCCAAGGCTATTCCGTTCAGCATCGCCTATCTCGTTGTGGTACCCGCCGAGAAGCAGTTGGCCTGCTATGCGCCCCATGTGTCATTCGCGAACCGTGTCACCGACCCTGAAAGCGGTCTGTCCGGTTTGGCAGGCAGGAAATGCTTTGAACAAGGCAGACAGTCCGATGGCGCGGAACGCTTCCGACCGCGCCGGGTCGGCTCTAGACATCGCCTCGCCGCTACGGAATAGAGGGACCACATCCCTTTCGCTCGCTGCGGTAAGGAGCATTGGAAGCCGCGTGATCAACCCTCCAGCAATGGCACTACGTCGACGATCGGAGGAACTCTTCGCTTCCGCTGAGCGCGAAAAGCCGCACGATTCTGACTCTGCCGCATTGTTGTTATTCTATGCGGCCGAATGTGGGCTCAAGTCCGCATACATGCTGCAGAACAATTTGAAGTACACCGATGAAATGCGCGGCAGCGCCAGATCTGCGCGCAGCTTTTCGCACAACATCGTCGCACTCATTCAGGCGCTGAACATTTCACGTTCGAGCGTGAAACCGGTGCCGCCAGTGGTGACGGTTCGGCTCGGACTGAATGGGACGCCAGCGGTCCTCCACGAGGCGTGGCGCTACGGTGAGAAGATCCAGGACACCAACGCAATCTACGACTGGCTAAAATCCTTGCTGGAATGGTGTAAGAAAAACCGATGAGCACTCCCGATCATTCCCCGGTCACATGGGTTGACGTTGCCCGCTGCCTGGCAGGTATCGATCCCGCCCAGTCGCCCTTGCCCGCGGAAATCGCCAGCGCGCGGGTTGGCTGGTTCGGCCTGTTGCTCCAAGCCACCGCAGCCGTAGATACGGCGCAGCTCACCGCCGGGCTCGAAACGCTGTTCCCCTCGCGGATCAAACAGAATCCGCTGCGGATCGAACTCGAAGGCGGCCAGTCGACCAGCGATCTGACGGTAGACATCGAAATCGTCACCGATCAGGGGACATCGAGACAACCATTCGGCGTGGTAGATGGATGGATCGATTTCCGGCCAGCCGAAGCGCAGGGTTCGCAGAGACAGATCCCGATCGCGGCGGCGTTGAGCGTAAAGGGGGGCACAGGCCGCACCACGACCGCTGTCGCATTCGCCCTCCATTGGGCAGCAACCAGCGGGCGCCCCATCTTGCTCGTCGACGCGGACCTTGAGGCGCCGGGGATCAGCTACCTGTTCGAGGCATTTGCCGGGCACCCCAAGACGTCCTTGGAGGACCTGATCGCTCTGGCGCATGCCGAAGAGACCGATGGCGCGCCGGAGACGACGCAGTTCGTTGCCGAACGGCTTCGCGACCATCTGCTGCCCGGCAATATCTTCGTTCTGCCACTGCGGCGTGACATTGCCGAGCTGGCAAGTTCGTCAATCCGGCCCGAGCATCTTTCCACGCCGGAGCGGCCGTTCGCACTCGCCGACCTGCTCTCCGGTGTTGCGGCCCATCTCGGCGTCGCGGGGATCGTCGTGGATGTAAGGGCGGGTCTGGTCCCGATCGGCGTCAACCTCGCGATGGACCCGAACGTCTCGCCGATCTTCGTTACCACCTTGGCCGACCAGTCGATCAAAGCGACGACGGGCTTCGTCAGTTTCCTTGCGCGCGAATTTCGCAGGAATGGTGCGGCGCCGCGTCGACCTTTGCTGGTGGTCAATCGCGTGCCAGTCCTCTTCCGACAGACGGGAATGGACAAAAAGATCACGGAGCCCTTGACCACCGAGCTGCTGAATTCTCTTGTCAGCGATGCCTCGGTCGAGATCGGCGCGGGCGAAGACCTGTTCGCGAGCGCCTTTGACATCCAGCCCTTTGTCCAGGTCGACGTACCGGAACTTCCCGATATCCAGGTGCCTACGGGGAATTGGCGCGACTTCGTCGAACAGCTCAGCAGCAGCGGGTTTTCGCGTGCCTTGGCAAATGGCAGCGAAGAATTTGTTGCCACCGAATTGTCCTTCAAGGCAGTACCGAGTCCCCTTGAGCCGGAAGCACCATCCCCGGCAGTCGCCGACAAGCGTCAGGCACTGAGCGCCTTCGCCAACCAACTGATCGCGGCCGAGAACGTCCAGGGGACCGTGCCGCGTCCGTTAGTCACTCAGCCGCTCAGTGCCCTGGCGTCGCGGTACAAGTCCGAGGTGCCGATCGCGATCGCGGAAGGCGCAAAGGGCACTGGCAAGACGCTCGCGGCACGCTTCATCGTCTCTAAAGGCGATTGGAGCCAGGTAGCTGCGGATCTGGTCGGCGGCGACAATGCCATTTCCGCTGCGGTTGTACCGATCGCTGCATCGATCCAGTCGAGCGCCATCTTGCAGCAGGAGGCGGGCAACGCTCGTCGCGCCGTTGCCCAGAAACTGGGTTATGGCGAGCCTCTGAACATCTTCGAGACGACGAGCTATCTCAAGGAGAAGCTCCAGAGCAATCTGAGCGAGAGCAAATGGGTATCAGTCTGGCTCGATGTGATTGCGTGGAGCGCCGGCTACAAAGCCAAAACCGAAGGGGCAGGCGAAGCGTTCTTCGACGTGCTTCGCGCCGGTTCGACATCGATCGTGGCAGTCTTCGAAGGGCTGGAGGAACTCTATTCGTCCGTCGTCGACCCCGGTGTCGAGTTGGCGATGCGTGCACTCCTCATCTCGCTTCCCCAGAAGCTCCGGTCCGAATTGCGACGGCCGGTCGGGATGATCGCCTTTGTGCGCAGAGACACCGTTGAGGCCGCGATCCGTCAGAACCTCGATCAGTTCAGGCGCGAATATGCGGCCTTCGCGCTCACCTGGACGGAAGACGATGTCCTGGAACTCGCCGCATGGCTCGCATCGCAGTCAAGGGCGATCCCGGACATCTGGGACGCGGACTTCCAAAATCTCTCCTCGGCCGAACGCGCATCGAAGCTTGAGCCGCTCTGGGGCACCAAGCTCGGGCCGGACGACAAGCCAGGCCAACGTACGCGGGAAGCCTATACCGCCACTTGGATCGTCGCTGTCCTTTCCGATCTGCGCGGGCGCCTCGTGCCTCGGGATCTTGTCCGTCTTCTCGCCAGCGCGGCAACGGTCGCGCCGGAGGGGGATGAAGTCGCGCTCTATGCCGGACGCTTGTTGACGCCCCGCTCGCTACGGACGGCGGTTGAATCCACGAGCACGTCGAAGGTAGAAGAAACCGAAGAAGAGATCGGCGAACTCAAGCCCGCCTTCGCTAAGTTCAAGTCGCAGGCCGATGAACTCGCCGTTCCGCTCAGCCAGGAAGTCGTCGATCAGCTCGGGCTCACGGATACAGAACTCGCAGCGCTGATCCGCCACGGCATCATCTTTGGTGACAAGCCTCCCTACGAAGTGCCGGAACTCTTCCGGCGGGGGCTGGGCCTCAAGCATGCCGGGGCGCGGCGAAGCGTGGTGAACCTCTACAATCGCGCGCGAAAGCGATCCTAGAGGGCGGCTCCGCGCGCCGCGCGCGCAAGTCTCCCGGGCCTGGACTCATGCGACAAGCACTTTGGGAATGGCAGGAATGTCCCGGGCCTCTTCATTCTGACCTGAGGTATGATCAACAAGCTGCCCGTCGGCTATTGGGAGGCGCTCTGGAGTGCGGGAACGTCTAACTTTAGGGCGCAAAGAGGGTGAAGTGCAGGATGCCTGCCTATTCCAAATGACGCGTTGTGTCAGCCGCGGTTGCCGCTACCGTCTTTCGGGCTGCGATCCTCAAACGTGGCCGCAGCCGGGTCGGCCGCGAAGCTCAGCTCGATCACATCGTCGTCCTCGTCAACGCCTGCGGGGATCAGCCGCGCCGAACTGATCGTGTGACCGCGCGAAAGCTGGTATTCGAACGCTCCCCGCATGCCGATCATGCTGTCGCGCAAACGGTCGCCGTCGAGGCGTCCGGCGAGGAAGTCGTGGAGCGCCCGCGCCGAGAAGGTCGCAGTCATCTCGTGCTTTTCTGGTTCCGACGTCATGCTACCCCCCAAATACCATCCGTAGGTCTGCCCTCCGAAGAGACGCTGCTCGTGCAGATGTTCCAGCTCGTCACTGGTGAACCGCGGTGGCGGAAGCTGTTCGGCGAGCGATCTCAATCCATCGAGCGGCAGATCGAGGCCGGTTCGCTGGAACGCGGTAACCCGCCAGGACTTTCCCCGATTGCCCCGCATGTCGCTCCAGTCTTGGGGCGAGAAGACGCACACGAAGTCCAGTCCGCCATCTGGCTTGTCGAGGTGGCCTTGGATAATCCGCTGGCCCGACGCGCTGTGGTTTTGACGGTCGATCCCCTTGATCGTCCTTAGAGTCGCGCTGCCGATGTCGACGAGGAGCACTCCCTTGAGACCAGTGAAGTCCACGGACCGCAGCTGCCGCGCCTTTTCGCGAAGCGCCGCTGCTATGTAGTTGTCGTCGGGATCGAAAATCTCGTTCACTGTCGACTGCCGGCGGTTGAACAATGCTGACGTGCCCGGCTTCCACGTCACCCGTACAGCCAGTTCGCCGTCGATGATGTCGACGTGGTCATCCTCCTTGGGCCCGGATCGGACGAACGCGCCTAGCGTCGCAAGAAGGCTCTCCCCGAGGATATGATTAGCCGGGGCCCGGATGGATCGATGCAGCTTTGGATTAAAGTAGTCGCGCCGCTCGAAGTAGAAGAACTCGAGATTGCGGCCCGACCCCTTCGCGGCCTTGTTGGCCGCCTCCACCAGCTTTGCGGTGATTGTCCGCATCGCCGCCACGCCGGGGATGACACGATCCGATACCGCCTTGACGTCGAACACAGCCTCTCGGCCGGAGAAGAAGGCGGTGGAGATACCTTCCGGCAGATTTCCGTGCGGCGAATACCACGTCGGTTCGGACTCGAACCCGCCGAGGCGGTTCGCCGCCCAGACCAGGGCTAGTTCGGCTTCCGCCGGCAGCGCGTTTTCGAACCGCTTGTCGTTCAGCCGGCCAATGAAATGTGAGGGCTTCGCAACCCCGATCAGGTCGTCTAGCATTTGCTGGATGCGGCGGCGAGAAAAGATGGGCATCGATGAGGAGCTGACCAAAGGCGAAGTTGTCGGCGGTTCGAGGCCACTATAGGTTCTTCGCAGAAGATGATCGACCTTCAAGACGCGATCGCCTCCATCAAAGGCCACTTGGCCGACGGTTCAGCGCGCGCGCTGACTTATGCCGCGCTCGAGTGCCGCCTGTCGATTGAGCGTATCTGCTACGACCGGCTGGCGAAGGCGCACGATTATCTCGCTCACGAGGAGGTACGCCGCTGGCAGCCCAACCACGTTATCCGACTGATCGAGGAGGACGTGGACCCCGACGTGGCCTCTACCTACACGATCAGCGTCAGCCGCGAACCGGTTGAGGGGAACCAGGACCTTACGAGCCTCGACTACGTTCCGATCGGAACGCAGCAGGGGTTTAACGGCGGCCATCTCGCCAAGCTCTGGAACGGGCTCTCCAAGGTAGCCCTCCACATCGCTTTGCCCAAATCGAGCGCGGACGCGGTCGGGCAGTTCGGTATCCCGGATGCGATGCGGGCCAAGGTCGAGCAATGCCTGGTTGAACTTGAAAGGATTGCCACCGGCAACCTGACCTCAACCGGTTTCGGGCCGGAAGCCTCGTTCACCTGCGAGTGCGGGACGCTCAACAAGCGAAAATCGGAGCACCTGCACGAAGGCAAGGTGGTCCACTGCGTCAATCCGAAGTGTCCTCACAGCTTCGAGGTCGAACCGGACGGGAAGGATTTCACCTTCAGCCCTCGTACGGTCGAGGTGGCTTGTCCTTGCGGGAAGACGCATCTTTTCGCCAAGGCGCCGCTGGAGAGGATGCGTAAAGGTGAGATAGGCACGTTTGTCTGCGACTGCGGAGACGAAACGATCTTTCAATGGCGTCTCTACCATGCAGCGCGTAGCACTTTGTCCGGCGGATAGCGATTTCCCAAGGACACTGGACATCATGCGGCATGGCGCATGATGAGCCAACGATCTCCTTCAGACGGGCGCTCGCATTGCGGCCTTCGCGCTGGCGGTGGTCTCATGTTTAGACTCAGGTATAGGGCGCCCCTACCGGTCCAGCGGATGGCCGTTTGCAGACCTGCGGGAAAGTAGGTCGATCTAGCGCCAGCTTGCGGCTCGATGAACGAATGGCAGGTTTCAGGGCAGCGCTGAATCGAGCCTAACGACCAGATTGAGGGCGCGTTGCCGACCGGCAGCTCGCGCCGAAGGAGGACGGACTGATTGTGGGTCGATAGCCGGATCGAAACTTTCGCTCGCTCAGAGTCCGGAAGCGAGCATAGTCAGCTGATGGAAATCTGCCGTTCGAGTCAATTTAACCCACAAAGCCAATCGAACTTGGGAACGATCGAGCCGTTTGCCGTCTCGCACTGGCAGTCCGCCGGGGCAGGACAGCCACCTCTTCAGCTTGAACGACAGTGCCATGATGCAATTGCGGACGCCAGCCATCGTCACGTAATAACCAGGAGCAAATCCGGCGACGGTTCGCCGTACGCGGGTCATGACGTGCGCATCGCGGCCACTTGGTCGTCGCGGTCGCCGCGATGCTCTTCACGACTGGAACCTCAGTTGGCAAGTAGCGAACGCCTCTGCAGCTCTCGAGTGGTGCGCGGCAGCCACGCCACCACATCTCTGCACACCGCGCCTTGGCCCCGCTCGACTCTCACCCATCCTTCAGAACGGATTTGCGTGGGGGGCCTCCGGCGTGGCTTCGCGCGGCCTCGAGTCGGCCAGGAATTTGTGCCCCCCCCAAATGAAGAAAGATGCATATCAATAAGCAGCTTCATTCTTCGCCCTCGAACATCTGCTCGATCTCGGCAGCGCACAAACGGTCGAAATCCGCAGGGATATTGATTTGTCCGGCCAAGGACCCAAAACGGCGCACTCCTTTCGCAGGCGCATCGATCGGTGAGACTTTCACCATCGGCTTGCCCGCCTTCGCGATGATGAACGCCTCGCCGCGTGCCGCTCGCTCGATCAGGCGCGAAAGGTGTGTCTCTGCATATTGGATGTTCACCGTTTCCATGCGCTAACTCCTAGTCTTATAAGTTTAGTTCAGCATCGCGCATGCGCAATGATAGCCGGAATTGAAAGCGGCAATAAGCTTCGACGCCCTCCCCCACGGGGTGCGAGATCGGCAGGACAACCAGCCCGGCGCGTTCAGGCGGCACCTGCCCATCGCGATGGGATCGTCTCGCCTGGTTCACGATCTGGAATTTTATTTGGCGTAGATTGACCCGGCAAATTCATCATTCAACGCGATATAGGCAAGCTGATAGGCGTTCATGCGGCAATGCCGTGCGCAATCTGTCCAAGAAGCGTTTCGACCGCACGCACGCCGCGCTCGGTCTCGGCTATCGCTAGCGGCGTCTCGCCATCGAACGCACGGTTTTCGCAATTCAGCCAGACCTGTGCCTTGTCCGCGTTGTCGAACACCCCCTCGGCCAAGGCGACGATTCCCATGATGCGCGGCAGGCGGTCCGACTCATTCTGTTCCACCGGCTGCGCGGCCAGTTTACGCCGGTTGAAACCGCAGAAGCTGATGACCTTGGACTTGAGTTTTGCCCGTAACTGATTTCGACCGCAGCGAATATCCGATGCCATCGAATATGCTCCAAGCATAAAGCGAATCATATACAGACATCTCTCCGCACATTTACAAAGTTCGCACCATGCCCGGTGTTTCCTCACGCCACCTCCCACACCTTGTTGATGACTTTAGCGGCCAACGCGACCTTATTCTCCGGCAGAAATCGCCCGTAATGCTCGGCAACGATCTCAGCCGTGTCCTGAATCGCATAGCCCGCCTGCTCATAAGAGCCGGTCTCTTTCAGCACATGGGTCGCCAGCACATCCCGGACGCTATGCGGCCCATGCGGCAGAAGCCCCTTGATCGCGCCTCGCCCGGTATAGGGATTATATATGCCATAGCGCTGGATGATGAGGCGCCAGGCTTCGTAAAAAGACGACTGGCTGTACGCCGCATCCTGGCTCGTCGATTTGACGGTCTTGACGAAAAAGGTGCCCGGATCCTTCGCGCCGTTCAGAAGTAGGGCACGGTGATCGCGAATCCACGCACTGATATAGCGATAGAGATCGCCGACATCCGGCAGCACCAACCGGAATGGCCTGGCTGAGAAAAAGGAAGAATTCGCGTTCTTGAAAGCCGCGGCAGGGATCAGGACCTCCCAGCCTTTTTCCTTGTCGCTCCAGCGCATCTCCCCGCATCGGCGCGTTTCGAGTTGGCGCTCCGTCGATGGCTGTTCGTGCCGAGGACAGAAGAGCAGTTCCCTGAGATTCTTCTGCCGAACGCCGAGATGCAGTCCGAGGCGGATCATCAGAATGGAGCGCACCGCTTCCGCCGCCGCCTTGGGATATCGGTCCTTGCGCGGCATGAGGCGGACGACCTCATCAGCAATGCGACGATACTCACCGACCGGACTGTCGGCCTCGAGAACAGCCATGATCGGTTCGAACGTATCCCGATGAACGCGAGCAACGCGCTGGAGCTCTTTCGCGCGGACCATGCCGTGCTGATAGAAGGCCTCACAAGCCCCTTCCCAATCGGCCACAACCCGATCGATATCGTCCTGCGACACCAGACCGGAAATGGGACGCAGCGCGCGGGCAAGATCGGGACGCTGACGCAACCACCCGGTTTCTGCTCGTGTCAGCGCGAGACCCAACTGGATCATGTTGACTTCCCAGATGGTATAGAAGCCCCGGCGCCTTTCACGCCATTGGACATACCAATCCCAAACGGCGGGAAAAACCAGCAGGGCCATGGTGAGCTTCGAGAGAGGAACGCCAAGGCCGGCGACCGGTCCCTGCGGGTCCGCCGCCATCGCGCCGAACAGCAAGCCCAGATGATCGACCTTCTGGAACGCCGTCGCATCGTTCCAGACGCCATTGCGCTGAAAACCGATCTCGGTCAGCGTCGCCGTCTTGAACCGGACGAGATGAGCCAGTTCGCCTATCAGGCGACGGGGAGCATCGCGCCTTGCCGCAGCAAGCTCGATTTCCACATCGTCGCCCTCTTCCTCATCACTTTCGTCCTGCGCCCCCGGCAAGACACTCGCGGCTAGATTGGCCGGATCGGGAAAACGCAGCGCGTAACGATGTTGCATCGCCGCCGCCTGATAGAGACGATAGTCCGTTGCTCCGGATACGATGACCTTGCGAACCCAGGCGAGAATCTCATCACATTCCTTCAGAGAACGCCTGTCGAAATCGCTCGGCAAATGCCAGGCGATCCGCCGCCTTTCCGAAGGCTTCATGTCGCCAAGCTTGGTATGACCGCTTGCGGCCCGATCCGTATGCGGCAGCTTGGACGCGAAATAGCCGAGCGGGAGCTGGTATCGCCTTTCGATCCGGCCGAGCAATTCGAGGCTCGTCACCGAACGCGGCACCTTGGTTCCGGCCGCCCAGTGCGCGATCGTCTTGCGATCGACGCGGTCTTTCGGGCCAGTGATCGCCTTGTGCAGATGCCAGACCGTGTCGCCGTGCCGCTCGATATGGAACGCAAGGGCTTCATGAAACGCATCCTTGTCCGCCCATATACCGGATTTGGCTTCCGGCAGTGCCACGACAGGCCGCGGCTTTGGACCGCGCTTCTTTTTCAGAGATGCCGGAAGGGGCCGAGCGGAAGAAATGCGTTTGCGACGGACCTTCAGTGTCATGAAATAGAGTATATCCTGCAATAGGTTATGGAGCGGGGCAGGCTCCTTACAGGATCAAGCTCATTACGGAACAGGAATCGTCATCACCGCGATCGGAGCAGCTAATCGTGGAGCCGGCTCGACCATCCCTGCACTCAGCGCGCCATCCTTTTCATACTCATCGACGTATCGAATCAGCGAGCGGCACCTTCCGATACGAGCTTGATGAATTCGAGGCTCCCATGGGTGAAACGCGCCCAATATTCGTGCCAGCTGTCGTCCGATTTTTGCGATCCGTAGAAATGGAAATCCCCATGGAAGTCGAGATCGCGCCACCGCCTGGCAATCACTCTGCGCGATTCCAGGAAACGCAATTTGGAATTTTGCCGCTCTTCCGGGGATACGGCCTCCCACTCGCGCTCTTCTATCATCAGGCGGCCATCGGCCCGGATCAGAAGGTTGCTCAACGCGCAGTCAAAATCCTTGGTCTGCATTTCTCCCGTGAAACCGTCCGGCAATGGAATTTCACAATGGACACGATCGAACATTCCCATGGTACGCTTTCCTAAAATTGGCTTGCGCATAGGCAAGCTACATCACGCCACGGTGATCGATCACAAGCGCATCTGAACCGATAACACACCGGCGACTGCCGAGGTGATTGGCGCTGTTGCCTTGGTTGCTCCGCATGCCGGGAATCCTCCGCAAAGCATCTTTCTCGCTCCGAGCGCCTAAAAACCCGCCTTGAAATTCATGGCAAGGAAACGGGGGGTCAGGCGAGAATCTGGATGCCGTGCTTTTCGACGATCGACAGCAGCTTGAGCGCCGCGCCGCTCGGCTTCTTCGCCCCAGTTTCCCACTTCTCCACCGTACTTTCGCTGGTGTTGAGATAGCGGGCGAACACCGGCTGACTGACCTTGTTGCGCTCGCGTAGCCGCTTGATTTCCGCCGGCGTGATCGCCGAGGGCGTGGTCAGACAGCTTTCATCGAAATGGCGCATGGTCGCCTTGTCGATGACCCCGACGCTATGAAACGCCTCAGCCGTCGAGTGAATAGCCTCGAAGGCATCGCTCTTATACTTACGCTTCGTCGCCATTGCATATCTCCGTCAGCCTGCCATCCGCCAACAGGGGAGCGATGTCCTTGTCCGTGGCTTTCTGGAGTTTTTCGCCAAGAGACGAAATTCCCTCAATTCATCGTCATCGATATTGGCCCGGTCCTTCTTGGCGAACAGATATTGATACAGCCAATAGCTACCGAACTTGGCGAGGATGATGCTTCGGTGCCTGTTCTTGTTGAGGCGCTTCTTGAAAACGCCGCCGCCAAGATCATCGGCCTGGCCCTTCATCACTTCCCGAATGGCCTCGCATAGTTCATCGTCCGAAATGCGCGCCTTCCGCGCCGCCTTGGCGAACCAGGCGGTTTTGAAAGTCCGCCATGTCTTCTTGGCCTCGCTCATGTTTTTATATAGCACTAAGTGCTACTTAAATCAAGGTGCCGAAATTGGACCAGTTGGGCGGAGGCACGGCTCGGTTTCCGCCTGAAGGCTTCGATCGAACCGTCGTACTGATCGGCGACGGAGCGACACAGCCACCACGCGAGACCGCCAGCGCGAGCCAGCTATGGAATGGGTCGCAACGCCCCGTTGCCGCACTTCATCATTAGCCCCAACATCGTTGCTAGGCGAGTATGGTCAATGTTCCCAAATATCCTTGTCTTCAACCATTATTCCCCAGGCGATGAAATGGTCGGACATGATGACCTGCTGACTTCTGGTTCATGATCTGGACCATAGTTGCGGGACTTGGCAAACATATCGTCGCCCGCCTCATCGACCAGATAGCCGACGACCTCCTCGACCATATCCCGGTTCATCCGGAATGGTCTATGCAGGAATAGATATTCTGCTTGTCCTTTTTCTCCAGGAGTTCAGACATGACGCTCGATCATCCAATTTTCCTACGCTGGCCAGCGCAATTCCCCGGCCGTTTGCAGCTCTTTTCGCTGCCGACGCCCAATGGCGTGAAGGCCAGCATCATGCCTGAGGAAACGGGGATTCCTTATGAATGGCACCGGATCCCCGATACAGTAAGCGCCGATGCTGGTAAGATCGGTGCGCCCGTTGGCGATCATGCGATGCCAATGGTGGAGGGCGTCATGGGATAGCGGATCGGCATAGTTGCGATAGAGATCGACCATCATCTCCGCGATGCCGGCTTCGGCGGGCGGAACGCGGCGGCGATCGGTATCCAGCCCGAACTGCTGGCGCAGAGAGGATTGGACGCTATCGCGGTCGAGCAACTCGCCCTCGATCTCGGATGTCTTGATCGCCTCGCCCGTCATCATGTCGATCAGGATCGTGCTGCGATCCTCCGCATCGACATGCCTGATGGAGCCGATCTGCTCGCCGACATTTTGGAGGAACCGCGCCTCCAAAGGGGCAAGCGCGCCTTCATCCCAACGAAAATACGGCCAAGCCGATTGCTGCCAGTTCCACGTCATGAGTTATAAAGACATGAGTTATAAAGACATGAGTTATAAAGACATGAGTTATAAAGACCCCGTTTATAACTCATATTTTCCCATATATTGAGTTATAAATCCAGCCTTTGCCTCAGAGCGGTGAAGGGCGAGACCTTGCGGGGACCGATCAAAGTCACAGTGGCGAAATTCACGGCCCGTGAACGATTTTCGCGGACGAGGCCGTCAACCAAAGAGTCGGTCGATATAAGCAAGCCGCTCACCGATCTCATTGCGCGAAGCGCCAACGCCGAGGTCTTCGGCATGTCTCGGCCAATCGGTAATGCTGCTCCGAACAGCATCGATCATTTCCGATACCTGCGCTTCCGAAAGGCCATGCCGTTTGGCAAGACGCAGCACATGGGCGCGGGTTGGCGTGCGCCCCTCCCCTTCCACGGCCAGATAATGTTCGCCGCCGGGACCGCTCGAGAAGGTCAGATCATAGGCAGGCGCAAGGCGCCATTGATCGTCGGCACCAAGCAGAAATGCATGCTGGCGGGTATGATCGTCCCGATTATAGGCTAGGATATTGAACAGCATGCGTCGAAACGCCTGCTCAAGATCCCCCGCGTGCCGGGTGATGCCGTGCACCACGCGGAGAAAGCCGTCATAGTCGATGCTCGGCATATGCGACGGCGCTTCCACCGCGCCCGCCAGCGACACCATGTGCAATCGTCGGCCGGGTTCGGGTCGGTCGAAGCGCTGCGTAGCGAAATAGCCGGGGCCGTCCTTCGCGGGCAACAAGCGAGAGGGCGCCACCATGATTCCGGCAGCACGCGCCATGCGTGCATAAGCTTCCTCGACGGGACCGATGTCGACGGGATCGGTCAAAGCACGAAATTTGACGATCCAGCTCTCAAATCCAGCCGCCAATTCTCCATCTGAAAGGCAGATTTCTCCGCCTGGCGCAAAGCCGATGTGAACTTTGGGTCGCGCGCCACCCGAAGCCCCCGCCAAGGTGGCCAGTGTGTCGGCCAACCTTCCTTCGTCCCCCAACAAAATCGAACGGGCTTCGGCAGCAAGTTCGTCCAGATCGAGCGTCTGCACATCTTCGGCAGGCGTTGTCGCGGGCTCAAATACAAGTGCGCCACGGCCCTGACGCCCAACCAGAGCGAGGCGATCGACACCGTTGAGATCATCCCATCGAACACCAAGCGTCGCCAACCGCCGCTTCATCACCAGCGCCCCCCACCCTTCAGGGAGACTGTCAGCGAGAAAGCCATGGAGCCCGTCGAAATCGCGTGTACGTGCCTGATGCAGGCCAGGCTCAAGCGGGTAGAGCGCCGGAGCGACCGGCTGTCCGCCGGCAATCAGTTCGGATGACCATTCGAGCTGCGCCAAGCCATTGGCTATCGCCAGCCGGCCGACGGGTTGCGTCGCGCCGGTTTCATCCTGCCACAGCCCAATCAGCAACGGCCTGCCGGGAACGAGTTTCATGCCGTTCGCCGTGGGGCGCGAGTTCGACGTTTCAGTGCACTCCCAACTGCTTTTTGCTGGTGGTCAAGCAGTGCATCCATGCTGGTTGCCACAGGTTCGGGAAACAGCGCCCTCAGATCCTGTTCGCACCGCAGGGCGATGGCTGCGCGGACCAGATCATCGATCGATGCCTTGCCCTCCGCTTCCATGCGACGCCAGGTGCTGTAGGATACGCCCGCCCGGCTTGCAGCCTCCGCTTGTCCCCACCCCAAAGCGAGCCGGCGCACACGGATACGGGTGCCCAGGGCCTCGGCAATTTCTGCTGGCGTTTCAAACATTGTCCCTATATGAGCATTTAGACAGGAAAATGCAAGATAATTGCTCATATTTGAGCATTACAATTGCCAAGGGCGTTTTGGACCCGCTGATCATTTTTCAGTGGGTCTCGAAGCGCGAAAAGGGCTCGAAAAAACGCCTGGAAATGACGGGGTCTATCGCATAAAATCCTCCATATAAGGCGTTCGAAATGGGATTTGGAATTCGCTTAACGGAAAACGGGAAAATATAATAATATCAATAACTTATGAGACCTTACTTACTCTTAATCAGCGGGTCCTAGGTTCGAGCCCTAAAAAAAAGTGCGCCCACCAAAATTCCCTAGTAAATTCAGTCACTTACCCCGCAAGGGGATCACTCCAAAAGCGCCGTGCGATTTGCTTTCTAGCGTATTTCTAGCCGCTCTAGCTGCTCATAGCAGCACCCCACGCCCGAGGGTGCAGGGTGCTGGCAGCGTCAGGCAGGAGGAGAAAGACTAACCTCGCGGCTAGACATTGGCTACAAGCTAGGGAGGCCGCTTGAAGGTCCTCAAGCGATTTATTTGTAATAACAGTCACTTAGGTTGGTTCTAAAGCGTGAGGCTGTGAAAAAGCATATTTGTGGGTCGGCGATTTGGGGGTGATGACCACACGGGCACGGGGCGCTGCAAGCCGCGCGCAGGGCAGGCCGGGGCTGCCCTAACAGCAGGGACGAGCGCGGTGTTGTCGCGCTCCAGCGCGGCGGCACCCGGCCTGCATGTGGTGACCACGCAAGCAACCTGTGTCACAGTCGGGCTATGATCCAACTTCAGCCCATCATTGATCGCAACAAAGCACTACTTGAACAGGATACCGAAGCTAGCATCACCTATGCTGCGCTTGAGTGCCGCTTGGCGCTGGAGAAAGTCGTCTACGACAGGCTACGCCAACGGCACGCCTATAATCGCACGACCAGTTGCGCCGGTGGCAGCCGGGCGCAGTCATCAATACACTAATAAGCGATGTCGATGCCCACCTTACGGACACGATGACGTTAAGCATCGGCAAGAACCCTGCCCGCGAAGGCGTTAAGCTGGAGGATGAGGAATACGTCAAGGTCGGCACCGAGGTAGGCTTCGATGCAAAGAAGATTGTCAAAATGTGGAATGCCGTCGCCCGTCTGGCGCTACATGCCCGCCTGCCAAAGGACAAAGATGACCATATACCGGACTACGGGGACAAAGATGAAATTCGAGTCAAGGTTTTAGAAGTTGTCGCCGAATTGGAACGGCTGGCTAAGGGAACGATGACCTTCTCGGGCATTGGCATGGAGGTCTCATTCGATTGTTCATGCGGAACTACGAACAAGCGGCGCGAGAAGCTGTTACGCGAGAAGCAGCATATTCACTGCATCAACCCTGATTGCAAAAACACATGGATGGTAACGAGGGATGGCGATGAATTCGCATTCGAGTCAGTAACGGCAAACATCGATTGCGATAACTGCGGCGCGACAAACCTCATTCCGTGGCGGTTCTTCTGGGAGATGAAATACGACCAGCATGGGACGTTCTCCTGCCACACCTGTCGCCACAAGAACGTAGTCGCTTGGCGATTGGCGCTGGCTCGAAAGAACCCGCCCATGGACGGCGAGAGCGAGAACTGACCACATGCAGGTACGCGCGGGCGCGCATGTAGGGAAACCCCGCAAGGTGGGGAATGTGGTGAAGTGGGGGCAGTGGTGCAAAGTGAGGAGTTGCTAGCACTTTCCCCAGTTTCCCCACCGTACTGCACTTTCCCCACTTTCCCCACGTGGGGGCGCATGATCGAGCCGGTGGGCGGCAAGACCTGGGTGGGGTTGCCGCTGGCCGTGCATCGCCGCTGCGATCGCCCGATGTTCGACCTCGCCAACCGCATCGCCTACGACGGCGCGATGGTCTACGGCACGATCGCGCCGGGTCTGGACAAGGAAACCCCCGTCAGCCTGGCGACCGGCTGGATCGACACGCGCGGCGTGGTTGGTCGACATGAACCAGCGGGTGAAGAAACGCGGCTTGTGCTCGTCGTGCCGCGCCCCGACATAATCGCTTCTGAATTCGCTTCTTCCCGCAACCGCCTCGACCATCGCCGCCTCCTGGCTCCGCCGGAGACGACCGCGCCCGCTGCCCGGCGTCCAGCGTCCGGCGCGCGGGATGGGTTCTCGCGAAGCCGGGCAATCCAGCGGGAAATGGCGGATCGTCGCCCGCGCGCAAGGTACGCCCCGCCGATCAAGCAAAAAAGCACATATTTTAGCGCTATGGATGCAATTATTTTGATTGATCCGCCGGCTGTTTCAGCGTCGTCAGGAAGTCCTCGGTCCGGCCGATATTGACGCGATGGCTGTCCCACATCGCCTGCAGATCGCCGCGCAATGCATCGTCATCCGCGACGCCGGGCATCAACGCCTCCAGCCTGCGCACAACCCACGCCTGCCCGCGATTGAGGAACGCCAGCCGCGCGATCGGGTCGGCGATCGCCATCGCCTTGCCGTGAAACGCCCCCGTCTGCCGCGAGGGCTGCCCTCCCAGCCGCGCGATATGATGGGAGAGCATCGCGCACCAGCGCGATTCGTCGGCACGGACGTCGCGCAGCAAATGCTCCGCCTTCGTCGACACGGCGTCCTTAAGCGCATCGAGCGCGACGCGGGCGCCGGCGCGCTCGGCCTCCAGCAATTCGTTGAGCGATGCGAGCAGATCGTCGCGCGCGCTCATGCGACCGACACCGGAACAGCAGGCGGGAAATCCATCGGACGACGTCCTTCCGATCATTGGGGGCGCTATTCCCTACCCTTTCCGCGCGGAAAACCGAAGGGCGCGGATCATGGCCCGAGATCGCCGGAACCGGCGCGCAGATGAGCCGCGCCGGCAACGCCGAAGCCCAGCGCCGTCGCGATCCGGTCATTCCATCCATAAGGGTCGCCGCGCACGATCGGGTCGCCGTCCTTGTCGAGCAGCACCGTCTGATACAGCAGCCGCACCGGGATTTCCCGTGGCAGGCCGACGAACGCTTCCTTGCCGTGCGCGCGCGCCGCGTTCCAGCGATCGAGCACGCCCTCGTCGCGCGCGAGCATCCCGGCGAAGCCCAGCGCGTCCTCGACGCGGACGCAGCCGTGGCTGCGCTCGCGCTGCACCGCCGTGAATAATTGCTTCGCGGGCGTGTCGTGCAGGTAGATCGCATAGGGATTGCGCATGTCGAACTTGACGAGGCCGAGCGCGTTGCGCGGGCCGGACCGTTGCACGACCCGCCCATCCTTCCACATCATGTCATTGCGGCGCAGATAGGCGGCCCCCTTGCCGGCGATCTCCTTGCGCTCGATCGAGCGCGGCACCGTCCATGTCGGATTGGCGACGAGGCTGAAGATCGGCGATCCGATCTGGGGCGTCGCGGTATCCGGCTTGCCGACGATCACCTTGCGCGTGTCGGCGATCTTGCCGTCGCGCCAATAGGTCAGCCGGGCGGCGGCGATGTTGACGTCGATCCGCGTGGCCGGCGGCGTCCGCTCCAGCCAGCGCAGCCGCTCCATATCAACGGCGATGGCGCGGGCGCGGTCGGCGTCGGAAAGGTTGAGGGTCGCGATCGTCTTGTCGCCGATCGCGCCGTCGGGCGTGATCCCGTAGTCGGCCTGCATCCGCCGCACCGCCGCGACCATCGCGGGGGTATAGCGTTCGCCTTGCGCGGCCGATGCGTCGAGATAGTCGAACGCGGCGAGTTGCCGCGCGATCGCCGGAATGCGCGGATCGGTCGCGCCGGGCTTCAGCGCCGCCGCAGTCTGTGGGATCGCCGGCGGCGCGTCTCCGTGCCCGCGCAACGCGAGATAGGCGCGCGAGAGCGCGCGATAGCCGTCGTCCTGTGGCGCGAGGCTCGCCAGCCACTCGCCCACCTTCCCATCGGCGAGCGCAGCGGCGAGGCCGCGCGACAGGTCCGGCGTCGGTCGCGGCAAGGTATAGACACGATAGAGCTTCGTCGGATCGCTCGCCCCCCGCGCCAGCGCGGCGGCGTAGGCGAGCGCGGCGCGGGTCAGCGCGGCGTCGTCCAGCGGCGCGCCCGGCGCGATATCCTCGAAGCGCAGCCGATCGAGGCCGTGAGCGGCGCGGGCGGCGATCGCCTCGTGCAACTGGCGCGCGGTGGTTTCGCTCCATCTCGCGGCGGCCACCTCGCCCGTCGGCTGCCCGCTCCCCTTTCCATTCGAACCGCAGGCGCAGAGCAGCAGCAGCACCGCCAAAGACGAACCGATCGAACCAACGCGCACCCGCTTCTCCCCGCTATCGAGGAAAGGTCAACGCGGCAGGTGGCGTTACGCTCCCACCGCGACCGCGTCCGCACGATCCTCGCGCTCCATCCGGGCCAGCGCGCGGAGGAGCTGCACGCCCGCCTCGTCGCTCGCGATCAGCCGTTCGCGGAAGGCCGGGTCGCGCTCGGCGACGACGAGTTCCTCGATCGCCTCCAGCGCAGCCTTGTCCTCGCGGAACGCCTTCTCGCCGAGCGCGCGCATCTCCGCGTCAATATCCTCGTCGTCGATGAAATGGCTGCGCGCCATCGCCCAGAAATAATGCGTGCTATGTTCCGTTTCCGGCGTCGGGCAATGGACGATATAGCGGACATGCGCCTCGCCACGCCCCGAAGCCTCGCGCATCACCACCTTGCCGAGATGGATCGCCGGCGTCGGCACCACGGATTCGCTGACGCGATCGACCGGCCCGGCGAAACCGGCGCGGCGCCCGTAGGCCGGCATCACCGTGACGTCACGATGCTCCACGACCGAGCGCACGACATTGCCCTCGACCGTCACTTTCGGACGCGCGGTGGCATGTTCCGGCTTGCCCACCGCCACACCGTGCAGGAACGGGAAGTGGGAGAGGTCCATCAGGTTCTCGTGCAGGCCGAGATAGTGCGCGCGCATCGGGAAATAGCCGGTGACGTGCGCCCAGCCCGGCTCGGTGAACCACGGCTGATCGACCAGCCGGTCATGGCGCGGCGCGGCGGGATCGCCCATCCAGATCCATACGAACGGCCCCTGCTCCACCACCGGATAGGCGCGCACCCGAAGCGCACCCGGCGCGTTCCCCGTCGAGGGGACGAGCGCGCATCGCCCGTCCCGGCCGAACTCTATCCCGTGATAGCCGCAGACGATCCTGTCCCCCTTCACCTCGCCGCGAGACAAGGGATAGGAACGGTGCGGGCAGCGATCGGCGAGCGCGGCCACCACGCCGGCCGCATCGCGATAGAGCACGATCCGCCGGTCGAGGATCGTCCGGGCAAGCGGCGTCGTGCCGATCTCCCCGGCCCAGGCCGCGACATACCAATGGCTTTCGAGGAAGGGCGTGGCGCGGTTGGCCATGTCCGACCCGCACCCGCCGATCGATCTGCTCTCGATCGGCGAACCGGCTTCGGCCGACAGTTGATCCTCGCCCATGCGCCCTCCTCTGGCGTCGCCTCCTCTGATCCTTCGGGAGCCTGTGCCCTCAGTACCGGATCATCGCCTCGATCGAGATGGTGCGCGGCGGCGCGATCATCACGACGTGGCTGTTGCTCGCCGCCGTATAGAGCAGCGGCGTGTTGAACGCCTGCGTCGCGATCACCTCGTTCGACAGGTTGCGGCCGACCAGCGCGATCTCCCACTTGTCGCCGCTGTTGTGGATCGCGATGCGCGCGTCGTAGCGCGTATAGGGTGCCTGGCTGTTCAGCGGGTTGAGATCGCCCTGCATGTACGAGCGCGTCGTGTGATCCGCCGAGCCGCGCGCCGTCAGCACGAGATCGGCGCTGACCGGCACGTCGACCTGCACATAGCCCGATCCCTTCCACTTCGGCGCGCGCACCAGCGGCGAGCCGGCGAGGTTGTTGGTGAGCGGCGAGCAGGTCGACGGCGCGTTGTAGACGCACGGGCCGCCCGGATAATCGATATATTTCGCATCGAGATAGGCGCCCGAAAGACCCATCGACAGGACGTGGTTGGGCCGGAAGCGCGTATCCAGCTCGACGCCCTGCGATTTCGCCTCGGCCGCGTTGCCGGTGATGAACGCGGTGCCGTTGTACGACGAGACCTGGAGATTGTGGAACTTGGTGCGGAACAGCGCCACATCGATATCCAGCCGCCGGTCGAGCAGCCGCATCTTGGTGCCCAGTTCCCACGACCGCGCGCGCTCCGAATCGAAATCGAAGCGGCCCTTGTTGTTGATGATGTTGTAGAGCAGCAGGCCGTCGTTCGAGATGAAGCCGCCGCCCTTCGTGCCGGTGGCGTAGCTCAGATAGGCGTAGATGTCCTTGCTGAATTCGTACCGCAGGCGGGCCGAATAATCCCACAGCTTCTCGCGACGCTCGCCGCTCAGGTCGTAATCGAGGTTGTTCGCGGGCCGCCGCACGCCGGTGAAGACGCTCTGCGCTCGCGCCGTCTTGTCCTCATAGCTGTAGCGCAAGCTACCGTTGAACTTGAGCTGGCTGGTGAGATCGGCGTCGAGGATCGCATAGGGCGACAGCGACCAGCTCTTCTGGTCGAACGGTCGGTGGGCGAGGCCGTCCGGCACGGTCGCCAGCCCGGCGGCGTTGCCGGTGTAGTAAACGTCCTGGAGGATGCTGGAATCGGCGTGGGTATAGGTCACGCCGACCGTGGCCTTGATCCCGTCGACGATGTTCTTCGCCGCGCGCACCTCCTGCGAGAATTGCGTGGTGCGCTCCGCCTGCAACGTGTTGAGCAGCGGCAAGCCGCCCGGAATGGTGTTGAAGGTGCGCGACGCGTCGATCTTCTGGAAGGCGGTGATCGAGGTGATATTCCAGTCGTCCGGCGTCCAGGTCATCGTCAGTTCGCCGGTGCGCGACTTGGTGAAGTCGAACTCCGCCGGATTGCCCCGGCTGGTGCGCCAGAAACCCGGATATTGCTGGGCGTTCGCGCCGCCGCTCGCGTTGCGGACGAGGTTGCACAGCGCGCAGCTCGCCGCGCCGAGATTGTTGTAGACGGCGTTCGACCCGTCGATCTCGTTGCGGAACGCCTCGACCTTCAGCAGCGCCTCGAAATCGCTGGTCGGCTGCCACAGCAATTGCGCGCGGCCGGCGAGATATTTCGAGCTGTTGTCCTTCTGCCCGGTCAGGCGGTTGTCGATATAGCCGTCCGCCCGGCCCGCCTCGCCACTGAGGCGCAGGCTGAGCGTGTTGCTGATCGGCGCGGAGACATAGGTGCTGGCGTTGAAGCCGCCATGCTCCATCTCGCCGCCGATCCGCGCTTCCGCCTGGAAATCACGCGTCGGGCGGCGGGTGATGATGCTGATCGCGCCGGCATTGGTGTTCTTGCCGAACAATGCGCCCTGCGGACCGCGCACGACCTCGACCCGCTCGATGTCGAGGAACGGCACCTGGAGCGAGCGCGCGCGGCTCGAATAGACACCGTCGACGAACAGGCCGACCGACTGCTCGAACGCGAGGTTGCTCGAACCGGAGCCGAGGCCGCGGATGGTGATCGCGTAATTGCCGTTGGTGTTGTCGATCTGGAGATTGGGCACCGACGACTGGAGATCGGTGAACAGCCGCACGCCCTGATCGGCCATCGCCTTGCCGTTGACGACGCCGACGGAGATCGGAACCTGCTGGAGCGTCTGCTTCTCCTTGGTCGCCGTCACGATGATCTCGGACGGATCGGCTTCCTGCGTGGAGGCCGCCGGAGCGGTCTGCGCATGTGCCGTGGCGGCCATCGCCAGCATCGCGCCGCCGGCCAGAAAAATCCCCAAACGCCCTCGCCGCATCACTTGTCCCCTCCTTGCGCGTTCTTGCGCGGTCAAAATCGCGGCGGCCCCTACAGCGTCGGGGAAATTACTTCAAGTACTAAGGGTATAGGATGCCGGAGGTTGCTCCCCGCGCAATATGTAGTTTACTAACTTTCACGGAAAAATTCGAGATGGAGAGGTGTTATGGCGTCGCTGGATGACTCGTGCCTGGTGAAGGACGTGCGTGCGCTGGGCGCCGATCTGCGCGGCGGAAGGATCAGCGCGCGGGCATTGACCGAATCGTTCCTCGATCGTGTCGATCGCCTCGACGGCCGGTTGCGCAGCTTCGCCCGGCTGCTGCACGACAAGGCGCGCGATGATGCGGCGCGGGCGGATCGCGAACTCGCCGCCGGCTTCGATCGCGGCCCGCTCCACGGCATCCCGATCGCGATCAAGGACCTGATCGACATCGGCGGGGAACCGACGCTGGCGGGGATGCCGTACCGCGCCGGCCATGTCGCGGCGCGCGACGCCACCATCGTCGAGCGGCTGCGCGGCGCGGGCGCGATCATCCTCGGCAAGCTGGCGATGACCGAGGGCGCCACGATTCTCCACCATCCGGACGTGGCGGTGCCGGACAATCCGTGGCGCGCGGGCTATTCCTCCGGCTTCTCCTCGAGCGGCTCGGGCGTGGCGGTCGCCGCGAGGCTGTGTGTCGCCGCGCTGGGATCGGATACCGGCGGCTCGGTGCGCATCCCCTCCGCCTTCAACGGGATAACCGGGCTGAAGACCACCTGGGGCCGCGTCAGCCGCGACGGCGTCTGGCCGCTGGTCGAATTGCTCGACACGATCGGGCCGATGGCGCGGAGCGCGGTCGATGTGGCGGCGATGATCGGCGTCATCGCCGGCGCCGATCCGCGCGATCCCACCGCCGCGCCCACCCCCGTCCCCGATTATGCCGGCGTGCTGGCGAAGCCGATCAGCGGCATGACGATCGGCGTGGATTGGGAGCGCATCGAGCGGGATAGCGACGCCGCGATCGTCGACGCGCTACGGCATGTCGCGGAGACGCTGGCGGCGGCAGGCGCGCGGATCAGGACGATCTCCGCCCCCGTCGGCGAGACCGCCGCCTTCTCGCCATTGCTGACGGCCGGTGTCGCCGACGCGCATCGCGAGAGCTATCCGGCGCACGCGAGCGCTTATGGTCCGGCGCTGACCGCGATGCTCGACGGGGCGCCGGAAACCGCCGCGCGCGAGGTCGCCGCGGCGATCAATGCGGCGGATCGCTTTACCGGCCAGATGAACGCGATTTTCGGGGAAATCGACCTGCTGCTCGCGCCCGCCCTGCCCCATCCGGCGCGTCCGGTGGCGGAGCTGGACGCGGCTATGGCGGCGGGCGGCGAGGAATTCGAGCGCTTCTTCGCCTGGACGCTGCCATTCAACGTCTCGCGCCATCCGACGATCACCTTTCCCGCGGGGTTCAGCGATGATGGCTTGCCATGCGGCGCGCAACTGGTCGGCCCGCATTTCGCCGAAGCCGCGTTGCTGCAAGCCGCGCACCGTTTCCAGACGATGACCGACTGGCATACCCGCCGCCCTCCGCTGGAATAACCGCAGGGAACTGCTCGTCCATTATTTGCGTATAGATGTCGCGAAAATGAAGGGAGCGGTGTGCTGGAAGTCGTGACGGAATCTGCCGCATACGGCGCCCTGCTCGAAACCGGCGGCGAGATGGGTCGTCGCATCATCGACCATGACTGGAGCGCCACGCCGCTCGGGCCGATCCAGGGCTGGTCGCAGAGCCTGCGCGCGATCGTCGCCTTCATCGTCCATTCGCCGGTGCCGATGGTGATGCTGTGGGGCGAGGACGGCATCATGCTCTACAACGACGGCTATTCGGTGTTCGCCGGCGACAATCATCCCCGCATCCTGGGCTGCCGGGTGCGCGAGGGGTGGCCGGAGGTGGCCGACTTCAACGACAATGTGATGAAGGTCGGGCTGGCCGGCGGCACGCTCGCGTACAAGGACCACGTTCTCAGCCTGAACCGCACCGGCAGGTTCGAGGACGTGTGGATGAACCTCGATTACTCGCCGGTCTATGACGACACCGGCCGCCCGGCGGGCGTGCTCGCGGTGGTCGTGGAAACCACGGCGATGGTGAAGGCCGCCGCCGCGCTGCGCGAAAGCGAGGAGACGCTCCGCTTCCTCGACACGCTCGGCAAGCGGACCGCTTCCACCACCAATGCCGACGAGATCCTTGCGGTCACCACCCGGATGCTGGGCGAGAAGCTGGGCGTCGCGATCTGCGCCTATGCCGACATGGACGAGGACGGCGACGGCTTCACCATCCGGGGCGACTGGACGCGGGCGGGGATCGCCTCGATCGTCGGCCATTACCGGCTAGCCGATTTCGGCGGCATGGCGGTCGAGCGGCTCAACGCCGGCCAGCCGCTCATCATCCACGACAGCCGCGGCGACCTGCCGCCGGGCGAAAGCGCGGGGTTCGACCGGCTCGGCGCCCGCGCGACGATCTGCATCCCGCTCGTCAAGGAACAGCGGCTGATCGCGCTGATGGCCGTCCACGACGCCGCGCCGCGCCAATGGCCGGCCAGCGACCTGACGCTGGTCCGCGAGGTGGCGGAGCGGAGCTGGGCGCATGTCGAGCGCGCCGGGACCGAGGTGGAGCTGCGCGCCACCGCCGATCGCCTGCGCGAGTTGAACGAGACGCTGGAGCAGCGCGTCGAGGAACGCTCGGCCGCGTTGGAGCGGAGCCAGACGCAGTTCCGCCTGCTCGTGCAGGGCGTCACCGATTATGCGATCTTCATGCTCGACACCGATGGGCGGGTATCGAGCTGGAACGCCGGCGCGGAACGGATCAAGGGCTATACGCCGCAGGAGATCGTCGGACGCCATTTCTCCGCCTTCTACACCGACGAGGATCGCGAACGCGGCGAGCCGGCACGCACGCTGGAAACCGCGCGGCGTGAAGGCCGCTACCTGGCGGAGGGGTGGCGCCAGCGCAAGGACGGCACCCGCTTCCGCGCCAGCGTGGTGATCGATGCGATCCATGACGATGCGGGGCAATTGATCGGTTTCGCCAAGATCACCCGCGACGTCACCGAGCGCGATCAGGCTCATCGCGAGCTGGAGCTGGCGCGCGAGGCGCTGTTCCAGTCGCAGAAGATGGAGGCGATCGGGCAGCTTACCGGCGGCATCGCGCATGATTTCAACAATCTGCTGGCGGCGGTGCTGTCCGGCCTGGAACTGCTGCGCAAGCGGATACCGGCCAATCCGCAGGTCACCTCGCTCCTCGATAATTCGGTCAAGGCGGCGGAGCGCGGGGCGGCGCTCACCCAGCGGATGCTGGCGTTCGCACGGCGCCAGGAGCTTGCCACGGAGATCGTCCACATCCCGGCGCTGGTCGCCGACATGATGGAATTGCTGCAACGTTCGCTCGGGCCGACCTTCATCCTCGAAACCCGCTTCCGCGCCGACCTGCCGACCGTATCGGCCGACGTGAACCAGCTTGAGATGGCGCTGCTCAACCTGGCCGTCAACGCGCGCGACGCGATGCCAGAAGGCGGCACGATCACCATCGACACGATCCACCGCAACGTCGCGGATGGCGAGGTCGCCGGGCTGCGGGCCGGCCGCTACGTGCGCCTGACGGTGACCGACAAGGGCAGTGGCATGGATGCAGCCACGCTGGCGCGCGCCAGCGACCCGTTCTTCACCACCAAGGGGGTGGGCAAGGGCACCGGGCTGGGCCTGTCGATGGTGCATGGCTATCTTCATCAACTGGGCGGCGCGTTCGAGCTGGAGAGCGAGGTCGGCATGGGCACGCGTGCCCATATCTGGCTGCCGGTGAGGAAGGGCGGAGTCGGGCAGCCGACACCGGACGGAACGCCCGAAGCGATGCCGGTCGGGACGCCGCACAATATCCTGGTGGTGGACGATGATATTCTCATCCTTAAGAACACCATCGCCCTGCTGGAGGACCTCGGCCACAAGGTGCTCGGCGCCGCATCGGGGAACGAAGCCCTCGCGCTGATCGCGCAACATGCGGATATCGACCTGCTCATCACCGACCAGATCATGCCGGGCATGACGGGGAGCGAGCTGGTCGCGAAGGCCCGCGAAGGCCGCCCCGCGCTGCCGATCATCCTGGCGACGGGCTATGGCGAGGCGCCGACCGGGCTGGGGCCTGAAATCCGCCGCCTCAACAAGCCCTTCACCCAGTTCGCGCTGAACCGCGCGGTGATGCAGGCGGCGGGATGACCGGGGACGGCGACACATGGCCGGCGGGGACGATCTTCACCGTCGGCCATTCGACGCTGCCGATCGAACGCTTCCTGGCGCTGCTCGCCGCCTACGCCATCGCGCGGCTGGTCGACGTGCGGACCGTGCCCCGCTCGCGCCACAATCCGCAATTCAACGCGGACGCGCTCGCCGAGAGCCTCGCGACGGCGCACATCGCTTATGCCGCGATGCCGGCGCTCGGCGGGTTGCGGCATCCCCATGCGGATTCGCCCAATAAGGGTTGGCGCAACGATGGCTTTCGCGGCTATGCCGACCACATGCAGACAGCAGCGTTCCGTGAGGCCGTCGGGGAGCTGATCGCGCTCGGCAAGGAGCGGCGGACCGCGATCATGTGCGCCGAGGCGGTGCCATGGCG
This sequence comes from Sphingomonas sp. CL5.1, assembly GCF_013344685.1. Taxonomy (NCBI): domain Bacteria; kingdom Pseudomonadati; phylum Pseudomonadota; class Alphaproteobacteria; order Sphingomonadales; family Sphingomonadaceae; genus Sphingomonas; species Sphingomonas sp. CL5.1. The sequence continues at coordinate 2,916,813 of NZ_CP050137.1, read as the reverse complement.
CTGCCACCGTTCGCTGATCGCGGACGCGCTGGTCGTCCGCGACGTGCCGGTGATCGAGATCCTGTCGGAGACGGACTGGCGCCCCCACCGGCTGACGCCCTTCGCGCAAGTCGAGGGCACGGCGATCACCTATCCGCCGGAACAGGCCAGCTTGTTCTGACGCACCATGCCGATCGCCTCCGATGACAGGCCGCTGGCCGATCTGCTCGACGAGATAGGCCGCTGCCGCCAGTGCGCCGCCCACCTGCCGCACGAACCGCGCCCGGTGGTGCAGGCTGGACGGAACGCGCGGCTGCGTATCGTCGGGCAGGCGCCAGGCCGCAAGGTGCATCAGAGCGGCATCCCGTGGGACGACGCCTCCGGCAATCGCCTGCGTGCGTGGATCGGCCTTACGCCGGCCGAATTCTACGATCCCGAAAAGGTCGCGATCATTCCGATGGGCTTCTGCTATCCCGGCAAAGCGGCCTCGGGCGACAACCCGCCCCGGCCGGAATGCGCGCCGCGCTGGCACGCCCGGCTCGCCTCGCTGCTGCCGGATATCGGGCTGACGCTGCTGATCGGTCAATATGCGCTGGCGAGCTATCTCGGCGGGGCGCGCAACGCGACGCTCGGCGATACCGTACAGGCATGGCACGAATATCTGCCGCGCGGCGTGCTGCCCCTCCCCCATCCCTCGCCTCGCAACCAGCCGTGGCTCGCGCGCAATCCGTGGTTCGAGGGGGAGATGCTGCCGGACCTGCAAGCCGCCGTCCGCGCGGCGCTGACCGATCGGTCCACTCACAGCCCGTCGTGAAAAACACGAGCAGAGCAGGCATATCGCCCTTGCCAGCGCCGATGCCGCGCAGCATCCCTCCTTCCATAATAACAAATTCGGGGAATCATGATGCGCCTTATCGCCGCCCTTCTTCTCGCCACGGCCGCCGTGCCGGCGCTGGCGGAGGTCCAGCCCAATGCCGCACCCGCCGAAGCGCCCACCCGCGCCTTCACCGGCGGCGACCTGTTCCAGCTTTCGATCGCCGCCGATCCGCGGATCAGCCCGGACGGCCGCACCATCGTCTATGTCCGTCGCTCCGGCGATGTGATGACCGACCGGATGCAATCCTCGCTGTGGCTGGTCGACGTCGCCACCGGGCGGCAGACACCGTTCGTGGCGAGCGGCTCCAGCCCGCGCTGGTCGCCTGACGGCACGCGTATCGCCTATGTCGCATCGGACGGGACCAATCCGCAACTGTTCGTCCGCTGGCTGGGCAGCGAGGCGGCGACGCGGGTGACGACGCTGCCGAACGATCCGAATGCGCTCGCCTGGTCGCCGGACGGCCGCCGCCTCGCCTATATCGCGACGGTCGCTGGGGAACCGACCACGCTCGGCAAGGCCCCCGCCAAGCCCGAAGGGGCGAAATGGGCCGAGCCGCTGGAGGTGATCGACCGCGTCAACTATCGCGCGGATGGCGGCGGCTATATCAAGCCGGGCAACGACCATGTCTTCGTCGTCTCGGCCGACGGCGGCGGCGCGCGCCAGCTCACCTTCGGCAAGTTCGACGACAGCGGCCCGCTTTCGTGGAGCCCGGACGGTCGCACCATCCTGTTCTCGGCGATCCGCACCCCTGATGCCGAACGGCAGGTGATGAACAGCGACGTCTATGCCGTCGATGCCGCGACCGGCGGGCTGCGCACGCTCACCACGCGCGACGGGCCGGACAATGCGCCGGTCTTCTCCCCCGATGGCGCGCGCATCGCGTGGCTCGGCTTCGACGACCACCACCGCAGCTATGAGAACACGCAGCTCTATGTCGGCGGCCACACGGCCGACGCGCCGCGCTCGCTGACTGCCTCGCTCGATCGCGCGATCGAGGATGCGGCGTGGAGCGCAGACGGCAAGAGCCTCTACGCCAGTTACGACGATCACGGGAAACGCAAGCTGGCGCGCGTGACGCTGGACGGCCATCTGACGCCGATCGCCGACAATATCACCGGCGGCGGGATCGACCGGCCTTATACCGGCGGCGATTTCTCCGTCTCGCGCGGCGGCGTGGTCGCCTATACCGGCGGCGATGCCAGCGCGCCCGCCGACATATGGGTATGGTCCGGCGGCAAGACGCGGCGGCTGACGGACCTCAACGCCAACCTGCTCGAGGCGAAAGCGCTCGCCCCCGTGCGCAAGATCGCCGTCACCGCGCCGGACGGTCGCGCGATCGACGCCTGGCTCGCCACCCCGCCCGGTCGCCAGCCGGGGCAGAAGGTGCCGCTGATCCTCGAAATCCATGGCGGGCCGAACAGCGCTTATGGCCCCGGCTTTTCCACCGACGTGCAGCTCTATGCCGCCGCCGGCTATGCCGTGCTGTGGACCAACCCGCGCGGATCGACCTCCTATGGCGCGGAATTCGCCAATTTGATCGACAAGAACTACCCCGGCCAGGACTATGACGACCTGATGGCGGCGGTCGACGCGGCGATCGCGGACGGCACGGCGGACCCGGACAATCTGTTCGTCACCGGCGGTTCCGGCGGCGGCGTGCTCACCGCGTGGATCGTCGGCAAGACCGATCGCTTCAAGGCGGCCGCGACGCAGAAGCCGGTCATCAACTGGACGAGCGAGGCGCTGACGATGGACAACACCGTCTTCACCTCGCGCTACTGGTTCGCCAAGAAGCCGTGGGAAGACCCGATGAGCTACTGGAACCGTTCGCCGCTGAGCCTCGTCGGCAACGTCAAGACGCCCACGCTGGTCGTGGTCGGCGGCGCGGATTACCGCACGCCCGTCAGCGAGAGCGAGCAATATTATGCCGCGCTCCAGATCCGCGGCGTGCCCACCGCGCTGGTGAAGGTGCCCGGCGCCAGCCACGGCGGCCTCGCCGCCCGCCCCTCGCAGAGCGCTGCCAAGGCTTCGGCGATCATCGCTTGGTTTGATCGCTATCGCACCGGGGCGGCCAAGGTCCTTGCCGAATGACATGACGACCGCCGGGCGCCGCGTCTGAACGCGGCACCCGGCGATTACGGCAATTGCGGTTCCGCCCGACGCGCGTTAAGGGGCGCCTCCGCCACGGATGCTGGGGCGTCGCCAAGCGGTAAGGCAACGGTTTTTGGTACCGTCATACGCAGGTTCGAATCCTGCCGCCCCAGCCAGCCGAGTCCTCTAGATTCGGTTCCAGTGCAAAACGTTACGGCAGATTCAGGCGCTACGTCAGCTAGACCCGGCTCGCCTCGGCCAGACTGGGCTGGACGGCTATTCCGCCATGATTTCCGCCATGATTTTATCCGCACGGGGAGCCGACCCGGAGTCGGTTGTGGCGAAGAAAATTGCATTGACGCCCGCGTCGATCGACGCGTTGCAGAAAGGATTGCTGGCCGATCTATTGATCCCCGGCCTGGCGTTCGAGGTGCTTTCTTCAAAACCGGTCTGGATTTTTCTTCGCCACCAATCTCGTCGTCTGTTCCAAAAAAGCGATCACCGCCGGAGCATATCTATCATTCGCCATACCAGACACCATATGGCCCGCACCCGCGACGATCTCGACCGAAAAGTCTGGGATCGAGGCTGCCATCTCAGCAATGGCCGCATCGCTTGCCATCTCGCTCGCTCCACCGCGGAGCAGACGCACGGGGACGGCTACACGTGATGCCACAGACATAAGTAGTTCGCCCCGCTCCTCGATCGAATCCGCCTGCCGAAGAAAGCGCGGGTCCCAATGCCAGCGCCAGCGACCGTCCTCGGCCATCCGCAGATTGCGGCGCAGTCCGGCGATCGACGGTGGGCGCGCCTGACCGGCGTTGTAGGCGGCAACCGCTTCCGCGGCCGCTTCGACCGTATCGAAGCCTTCTAGGTGAGCATCCAGGAACGTGCGCACACGCGCGGTTCCCTCTGCCGCTGGTCGCAGCACTATATCCACCAGCGCCAATGACATGGCAGACGAGATAATGCCGCTCCCCAGCGCGTAAAAGGCGGCTAGACCACCCAAAGACGCACCCACCAATGCGACCGGGCTATCGGCCCAACTAACGATAGCAGCGAGATCGCAAGCCAACGCGGGCAGGTGATAATCGCCGTCCGGCGCATAATCGCTTTCGCCATGCCCGCGCAGATCATAACGGATGACACGATAGCCGCGTTCGGCGAGAAACGCGGAAAGACGTCGCCATGCGTTGCGGGTCTGCCCCCCACCATGACCGAGGATTACGGTAACGTCCCCCTGCCCCTCAACGTCAGCGGCAATCGCAAGACCCGATGATGTCACGACGCGGATTTCGGTCATCAGCACTTCCTGATTTCGGCAGACTGCATGTTTAACTTCGCAAGGTCAGGCCGCCATCCACCACCAGCGAAACGCCGGTGATGAAACGGGCGTCGTCACTCGCCAGGAATACGGCGGCCTTCGCGAGGTCCCAGGCATCACCCATCCAGCCCATCGGAATGCGTTCGCTCTTCCGCTGCCATGCCTCCGCAATGGCATCTGCCTCGACACCATGATTGTTCATCGCGGAGAGAACCGCCATTGGCGTATCCATCAAGCCGGGCAGGATGGCATTGACGCGTATTTGATGCCGCGCGAATTCCGCTGCGGTCACGCGCGTCAGGTGGTTCATCGCAGCTTTGGAAGTATAATAAGATGCGTAGGGCGTTCCCAGAAAACGGATCGAGGAAATCGATGATACGTTCCCGATCGCGCCACCACCCCCCTCGATCATTTTTGGAATGGCGTGTTTCATCGCCAGATAGCAGCTTTTCAGGTTGATGTTGAAAACGCGGTCCCACTCTTCTTCGGGAAGATCGACCACCCCACCATTGACGACGATGCCGACATTGTTGTGGAGGATATCGATCCTGCCATAGGCGGACAGGCAGGCGTCAATCGCGCGCCGCACATCTTCGCCTTTTGCGGCATCGCCCACGATAGCAATGCTTTCGAAGCCTTCCGCGCGGATGAGCCGCGCGGTTTCGCCGGCGGCCTCGGCGCTGATGTCGAAGCATATAACACGCGCGCCCTCGCGCGCATATTGCACCGCAGCGGCCTTCCCATTGCTCCATCCGGCAGCAACGCTTCCGGCACCGATAACCAGCGCGGTCTTTCCATGCAATCGCTGCATCGCCGAGCTTACGCCGCGCGACCGGCGGTCACGCCGCCATCGACCATATAGACACCTCCAGTACAGAAGCTTGCCTCATCGCTGGCGAGGAACAGGATCATGCGCGCCACCTCCATCGTCGTGCCCTGTCGCCCCAGCGGAATGAGGCGGGTCTTGGTTTCCAACTGATTTGCGCTACCTGTGCCGCCGGTTTCCATCTCACGGACCATCGGTGTATCCACCGTCGCCGGATTTACGCTGTTGACGCGTATACCGCTCGCGGCTCCTTCCATCGCCGCGGCGCGCATCAAGCCGAGAACAGCGTGTTTGGAAGCCACATACGCCGACATATTTGGCACGGCGCGCACGGAACTGGCCGATGCGGTGACGACGACACTGCCTCCGCCGCGCGCCATCGCCTTCATCACATGCTTGAGGCACAGCCAGGTGCCGCGCACGTTTACCGCGACAACGCGATCGAAGGTTTCCGTCGGATATTCGACCAGTGGCCGCAGTTCTCCCGCTACGCCTGCATTGAGTACCGCCGCGTCGATCCGGCCGAACCGACGCAAGGTTATCTCCACCATGCGTGCCACCGATGCCTCTTCGGCAATATTTGCCTCACACCAATCGGCTGATGGGGAGAGTTCATCCGCCAACGCCTGCAGCGATTCCGCCAGCATATCGGCCAGCATGAGACGCGCCCCCTCCGCCGCAAGCAAACGGGCCGTTTCGGCGCCGATACCGCGCGCGGCGCCAGTGACGAGAACCACCTTGCCGGCCATCCGGGGTTTCGGCGCCCGCGCCTCAGCCACGGCCGAAAATCTCCACGCGCAGTTCGTTCACCCGGTCCGAGCCCTTCCGGTCGCTCCAGCGCTGCGGCCCGGTCTTTCGCCTGCCGCCACGCCCGATCGCACTGCTCATCGCCTCCATCACCACTGTCCGGTGGGCGACGCGCCACTGCCCATTGCGCCGTTCAAAACGATCGACATAGCGCCCCCACCCTTCCCGGACGATCGCATCATCCGGTGCGAGGTCGGATGCTTCCGCGCTTGTGGGCGCGCGGAGCCGATGGCTCACGAAACAAGTTTCGACCAGCGCCAGTTCGGGTCCCGCAAATTCGAACAGGCTCTGCCCAAGGAAGTGCATGGAATTGTCGACGCCGGCAAAACGCTCGTCCAGCCATCGGAGCAATCCATCGACGCCACCGCAATATTCGCCATGCGCGTCATAGGCGTCCGGATGGTAGCCCGAACGGACCATCTCCCAGTCGCCCCGGTCGACGCCGTGCGCATAGCGTACGATGGCGTCGCGAATTTCGTCCTTGTCGATCAGACGTTGCATGCTTTCCGCATACGGAAAAGCCATCGCGTTACCTCCTTTCCGAGCGACCGCTACCAGCCAATCCGCGAAAGCATTCCGCCGTCCACGGGCAAGGCGACACCAGTGATGAAGTCGGCCTCGTCCGACGCCAGGAACAGCGCGGCATTGGCGACGTCCCAGCCCGTCCCCATTCTGCCACGCAGCGGCACCTGCGCCGAGCGCTCGGCGACCAGTTCGGCGCGGGACTTGCCAAGCAACGCCACTCGCTGATCCACCGCCATCGGCGTGTCCATCATGCCCGGAAGGATCGAGTTGGCTCGCACACCATAAGCGGCGTTCTGCACCGCCAGTTGCTGCGTGAAGGCGGTGAGCCCCGCCTTGCTGATACGATAGGCGATATTCGGCCGCGTGGTCTCGATCGCCGAAACCGATGAGAGGCTGAGGAACACACCGGAGCGCTGCGCCCGCATTACCGGAATCGCATATTTCGCCGTCATGATCGCGCCGCGCAGGTTGATCGCGCCGATCCGGTCGAGGATATCGTCGGTGATCTCCTCCAGCGGACGGTCGCCGCCCGCGAATGCGACGCCGACATTGTAGAACACCACATCGATCCTGCCCCATTTCGCGACCGCGGCGGCGACCGCGGCTTCGAGGCTCGGCGTGACCGTAACATCGGCCTGTACGACGAACGAATCCCGGCGATCGACACCCGCCAGTTCAAGCGTTTCTTCCGCCGACATGATATCGCGATCAACCGCGAGGACATGCGCGCCTTCCTGCATGAAACGAAGCGCGGTTGCGCGCCCGGTGCCGACGGACTCGCCCGCCATCTGCCCGGCGCCGACGACGATCGCCACCCTATCTCTCAGCCGTCCCATAAGCTCCTCTGCCGTTCGCGCCCTGCCATATGCTTACAGGCATTCAGGTCCACCCGGACCGGCTGATCGAGCCAAGCACTTGTGCGCGGAATGAAAAGGCCGGCGGTCGATTACCGCGTGAGCCTCGGCGCCGAATTGATATAGGAAAGCAAGCCGACCACGCCGACGATCTTCAGCACGGCCGCCACCTCGCGGAATGTCAGACCCGCCTTGCGGGCATTCCGATAGTGGATATCCAATCCGGGTTCCGACATATGGTTAACGGACGCATCGATCGAAAGGAAGATCATTTCGCGCTCCTTGATCGAGAGTGATCCGCTTTTCGTCGCCGTCATCGAGAATTCGCCGGACGCAAGGAAATAATCGGGCATCGCCCGGGCCAGCACATCGCGTTCCTTGTTCCAGAAACCTCGTGTACGAATGAATTCCTCCTTTGTCGCAGCGGCGGAAGCCAGCGCGCGCGCATCAATACCGGCTGTGATTTCATCCGGCGGGAAATGCTCTTCCGCCAAAGGAACGGCCATGTAGAGAGCGTGATTGGCGATGCCCGCCACCGATATCAGCACGTCGACGATATCTTCCGGGGAGGCGCCGGCCGCCTCCGCGCGCTCTAACTGCGCATCAACCATCGGCTGATCGTAGCCTGCGGGCGAGGCGAAGATCGCCAGCAGCACGAGTTCACGCATCCGTTGCGTCAATGCGCCATCCGCGAGCGCCGTATTCCAGAAATCACGCGCGGCACCATGGAATTGAGGAAAGCGTCGCGCCATCCCGGCCGCCACCGCCGGATCGCCGAACCGGGTATCGAAGTCATTGACCGGCATTTGTGCTCACCCAGCGCTCCGCTCTGCGGCCTGTTTCGACGGCATCCAGTCGATAGAAACGCGCCGCACTGCGCCAACACAGATCGTCGCGCTCGTCCTGGCTCGCGCCGGCCGCGACGCGCTTTAACGCATTCCATCCCACGACGTGACCATAGCTTCCCTTGTCCACCGGGAAATTGCTTTCGAACATGCATCGGCCTGCGCCAAACAGCTCTATCGCCGTTTCCATCCATGGCTGCCAAGCCTCCGCCAGATCTCGCGACGATGCCGGCCGACTCCGCGCATCGAAGCCGAAGCCGCACATCCGCATGCCCAGCCCGCCGAGCTTGACCGACAGGTTCGAACAGTCGGCAAGCTCACGCATCCCGGCGAGCCAGCGCGCGAACACCTCGTCACCCTTGCCAAGATACGGGCCGATGCCCAGCACCCCGCCGCAATGATCGAGAACGATCGCTGTTTGAGGGAACGACCGCGCGAGGTCGGCAAGGCGCGGAAGCTGGTGGAAGAACAACCATGCGTCGAAGCTGAGACCGAGCGGCGCGAGATGGGCGAAACCGGCGCGGAACGCCGGCGTGTCAAGCATCTCCTCGCTGACCGTATATGCCGGGTTGAGCAGCGAGGTGTCGCGATCCCAGGCAGCCGTATGGCGGATGCCACGGAAACGCGCCGGCGCGGCAGCGACATGCGCCTCCAGCACCGGCTGCACGGCATCGCCCGACATCAGGTCCGCGCTGCCGATGATCCCGGCGCAGAAGCGCGTCGGGCCATAGCCGCTGCTCGCCGACATGGCGGCTACGCCATTGGCAAATTCCGTCTCGCCAACCGGCTTCATTTCCTCAGGCCCGCTTGCCCGATACATGGCGCGCGCCTGTACGAAAACGGTCGCGCGGAGATCATGGCCCGAAGCGATATCGTCCAGCATGTCGTGTAGCAAATAGCGCGCGCCGGGCCGGTCATAGAAATGGTGATGCGCATCGATGAGCGCCTGACCGGGGTCGATCACCTCCTCGGTATAGGATGCCAGCCAATCCGGCCGGACGGTCGCATGCTGCGGGTGGGATTTGCCTTCGTCCACCATTGCGCCTTTCCGCTGTTACCCAGCCGCCATCACCGCCGCCCGCGCCTCGCGCCGTAGCACTTTCCCCACCGGGCTGCGCGGCAATGAGCCGACGATGTGAAGCCGTTTGGGCGTCTTCACCGCGCCCAGCAGATCACGGCAATGATCGAGGATCGCCTGCGCGATCACGTCGGAACCGTCACGCAATTCCACCATAGCCTCCAGCCGCTCTCCCCAATGATCGTCAGGCAGACCGAACGCCACCGCTTCCGCCACCGCGGGATGGGACGCGATCGCTTCCTCGACATCGGACGGATAGACATTGAACCCGCCGGTAATGACGACATCGCGGATGCGCCCCTTCACGTAGAGGAAGCCCTGATTGTCGAACGCACCGAGGTCCCCGGTGTGCAGCCAGCCGTCTCGGATCGTTGCGGCGGTTTCTTCCGGCATGTCGAGATAGCCGTCCATCAACAGGTCGCCGCGCGCGCAGATTTCGCCGATATGGCCGGCCTCCGCCTGATTGCCGGCCTGATCGAGGATCGCGACCTCAACCAGCGGACCCGGGCGTCCGACCGAGGCGATACGGGCGCCCTGCATCTCATTCGACCGACCAGCGGCGAGCATCAACGGAGCTTCGGTCTGGCCATAGATCACCTCCATCACCGGGCCGAAAACCTCCCTCGCCTCCTCCAGCCGCGCGACTGCTGCGGCCGCCCCGCCCCAGATCAGATGGGTCAAGGAGGTAATGTCGCGAGGCGACGCCTTCTGTTCGTCGATCAGCTTGTAGAGCAGGGTTGGCGGCACCCACGTTACCGTGATCCGCTCACGCTCGATCAGGTCGAGCAAAGTTGTCGGGTTGGCGTCGGTGGACAGTACGATACAGCCACCCCGCGACAGGATCGGCAACAGGAATGCGCCAGCACCATGGGTCATCGGCGCGGCACACAGGAAACGGTCATGGGGCTGGAAGTCGAAGGCGAGGAGAACGCTCGCCACCAGATTGTTGATGCAGCGAAACGATTGCCGCACCCCTTTCGGCCTGCCGGAGGAGCCGCCGGTGAACTTGATCCCGTTGACGTCGTGGAGGCTCGCCGTCCAGATTGGCCGCTCGCCCTCTCCTTGCCTTTCGTGCGCGGCAAGCGAGCGCGGGTTGTCCGGCGGGCTGTCCGCAATCACCACCGGGACGCCCGGCGCGGACAATTTATCGAGATATCCTTGATGTACGATCACGATATCAGGCCGTGCGAAGGCGATCTGGCCGTCGAGTTCGACCGTCGCGTTGCGTCCATTGAGCGGCACCACCACCCCACCCGTCGCGTGGATCGCCATCACCGCGACCAGCATCTCGATATTGTTCGGGCCAAGGAGCGCCACGACGGGGCGCTCTTTCCCCGTAACCTTCTGCAAGGCCCGACCGAACGCATCAGCGCGCGCGACAAGCGTGCGAAAGGTGCATGTGCGCGCGCCGTCGATCACCGCCACCGCATCTTGGTACGCAAGCGCCGCGCGCCTCAGGAACTCGATTGGGAACACAGACGCTCCATTTGCTGCACACGACCGCTCAGGTCGCGGGGTAATCGGGATCCCCGAGTTCCCGCGCGGCCGATTCAGGCAAGCCCAGCTCGAACGCATTCAGGGTGAAAGACGCGATGCAATAATAACCGAGCAGCACGACCAGTTCGACGAGTCCGCGCTCGCCGAGCTGGGCAACCGCCCGCTCGTAAAGGGCAAGCGGCACGCGCGCGCTCGCCAACAGCGCGATCGCGACATCATAGACCAGCCGCTGCCGCTGATCGACAAATTCAGGGGTGCGACGGTCCGCTATCGCCGCAATCACCGCCGGTTCAATCCCGGCATCACGCGCATAGGCCGCGTGCGCGCGCCATTGGACGTGCGCACTCCAATGGCGCGCGCAGACGATGATCGCGAGTTCCAGTAACTCCGGCGGCAGGGTCGTTTCGTAGCGTAACAATTCCCCGAGCGCTTGCGTGCGGTTCGCCAGTTCGGGGTTGCGCAGCCACGCCACCATCGGCGCGGGTACCTTCCCGCGTTTCCCGGCGATCACGGCGTCGCACGCACGTTTCTGCTGCTGGGTAAGATCGTGATCCGCGGGCATCGCCAGTCGAGCCATATATCCGGATTCCTCCTAGCGCGCCGCTGTGACGCCGCCATCGACGACCAGTTGCGTGCCGGTGATGTAGCTGGACTCATCGCTCGCGAGGAACAACACTGCGTTCGCGACGTCCCAGGCATCTCCCATGCGCCCCATCGGCACGCTGGCGTTACGTTTAGCGACGAGCGCGGCGGCATCAGCCTCACCAAGCTGTATCATCAGCCGCGACTCGACCAGCGGCGTATGCATGATACCGACCACGACCGTATTCACACGCACGCCCTTCTTTACATAAGCGATGGCGGTCGCGCGGCTGAACGACATGATGCCGGCCTTCGCCGCCGCATAAGCGACATGGATCCGGCCCCCAACCTGCGAACTCATGTGCGCGATGCTCGATACGTTGACGATCGAGCCTCCCCTTCCCTCCTGCCCGAATTGGGATTCCATCACCGGAAGGACGTATTTACATGCGAGGAACGCGGTCTTGAGGTTCATGTCCATCTGCGCGTCCCAGACCTCCTCGGCCATGGAGACCGGATCGCCCGGCGCGCTGCCGCCGATGTTGTTGACCAGAATATCGATACGCCCGAAACGCTCGACGCATGCAGCGACGGCAGCCTCAACCTGCGCAGCGACCGTCATGTCCGCTCTGGTGGAAGCCCAGCCTTCCAGCCCCTCGTCCTGCATCGCGCGCGTGGTGCCGCCCAGTGCTTCCGCGCGCAAATCGGTTCCGAACACCTTCGCTCCCTGTCTGGCGAGCAGAACGGCGGTCGCGCGGCCGTTGCCCCAGCCGTCGCCATTCGATCCGGCGCCGGCCACGAATGCAACTTTCCCCGTCAAATCCAGCATCATCAGCCCAGCTTCGCCAATCTAGGGTGGAAACGGTATCAAGCGCGTCAGCAAGGGAAAATGACGTTTGGCGGGAAGGAGCATGTCGCAATATGCAAAGGCCTCCCCGCAACGCTCCTTGGCAATGGAACGAAGGCAAAGATAACAAAGTCGCGCAACCGAAAGTCTGAGGAACGATGGACGAGTTGAACAATATTCACGTCTTCATCCGCGTCGTCGAGGCGGGAAGTTTTTCCGCGGCCGGAAGGGATTTAAACAAATCAGCCAGTTCGATCGCGCGGCAGGTCGCCCAGCTCGAGGACGATCTGGAAGTGCGGCTGATCAACCGCAACACGCGCAACCAGTCGCTCACCGAGGCAGGTCGTCGCTATTACGAGCGCGTCAAGGCGCTTTCCCGTGAGTTGGAGCTGGCGAAATCCGAGACCCGTTCCGCGCATGAAGGCGTCGATGGGTTGTTGCGGGTCGCGCTGCGCACCTCCTCCGCGACAACGGTAGTCGTGCCCGCCCTGCCTGCCCTGCTGGAGAAATACCCGGCGCTGGAACTGGAAATCATCGTCAGCGACGAACGGCCCGATCCCGTCGTCAATCATATCGACGTGGCGATCTGGATCGGAGAACTGCCGGATTCTGAGCTGGTCGCGCGCCGCCTCAGCCCCAGCCGGCGCATCCTCTGCGCCTCACCAGCCTATCTTGAAAAGCACGGCACGCCGGAAAAGCCAGACGACCTGCTGCACCACAATTGCCTGTTGTTCAGAGCAAAATCTTATGGAAAATCATGGACCTTCACGCGTGACGGCGAAACCGCCACGATAGCGGCGCGCGGCAATATCGCCTCCGACAATGGCCTTGTCCTCGTGACAGCAGCCGATCACGGAATGGGTCTAATCGTTATGCCGGAATGGATGGTGCAGGATCTGCTGCAGGAAAAGCGGCTATGCCGGGTGATGCCAGATTATGAGGTTGGCCCGATACTCACTCCTGCACCGCTCTACGCCGTGTTTCCAGGTAGCCGCAGCCTTTCAAGACGCGTTCGCGTGTTCGTTGACTTTCTCGTTGAACTATTTGAGCGCAATATAACAAATTAGAGATGGTAAGTTTTAATTCTGAAATAATTCTGGATAGGTTTGAAGGATTTTGCGAAATATCGCCCGCTCATCAACTTGCCGCCGGGCCAAGAATATGAACTGCGGTCGCAGCCTCCTCGACGCCCCAGAAGCCGCCGCCATTTTCCACGATGCCGAAGCGAGCACCCTCGACCTGACCTCTCCCGGCCTCTCCTCGAAGCTGCATAACGATGTCATGAATCATGATAAGACCTGTGGCACCAATAGGATGCCCTTTGGAAACAAGCCCACCCGAGACGTTAACGGGAATCCGTCCACCGAGAGTGGTCTCGCCAGCCTGCGTAGCCGGCCCACCTTCTCCGCGAGCGCATAGACCAAGATTCTCGATTTGCAGGATTTCCGCAAAGGAAGTGGCGTCATGCACTTCGGCAACATTCATCTCGCTGGGTCCGACGCCGGCCCGTTCGTAAGCCTTGTATGCGGCCAATCTCCCGGCGTGCTGGTCATAATCGCCTGGCTCGCGGTCAGAACTTGACACGATCACAGAGGCAGCAATGTCGATTAATCGACCGGATCCAAGTTGTTTAGCGGCCTTTTCACTCACAAGCACAACAGCCGCGGCACCATCACCGATCGGTGCGCACATGGCGCGCGTCAATGGCCAAACGACGGGCGCATCCGCCAGGACATCGTCCACGGACATTGGCATATGATACTGCGCGTAAGGGTTGGTAAGTGCGTGGCTATGGTTCTTGGCGGAAGAGGCGGCGATCTGCTCTGGCGTCGTTCCAAATTGCGCCATATGCTGGCGGGCGATGCCAGCATATATATCCATGAAGAAGCTACGACCGGTTGCGTTGATATCTATGTCTGAGACTATATCGCTGGGGACGATAGATGCTCCAAGAGATGTGAGGCGTTCAAAAGTCTCCTCAACGAGATGGACGTCTGCTCCACCTCGGAAAGCATTAAACATAGCTTCCTTCTTTTCAGGGTAGAAGAGCTTATCAGCGCCCACGGCAATGACGATGTCATATTGGCCAGCGAGAATGCTGACCATCGCTTGATTGAAAGCGGTGCTACCGCCGGCGCAAGCATTCTCGACGTTCACGATCGCATTGGACTGCCAACCCATCGAACGAAGAGCGCATTGCCCACGAACCGAATTCTGGCCCTCCATCTGGCCTTGCCGGGAGTTGGCAAACCATGCGGCCTCGACAGCCTTTAGTTCGAGGCCGGCATCCGCAAGTGCGGCAAGGACGGCCTTTTGCACCAGATCCGTGACTGAAAGTGTAGGGAATTTACCCAGCTTGGTCATCCCGACGCCAGCGATATAGACTCGGCTCACAAACACCCTCCGTGGAGACAAGCACCATCCGCTGAAAATCATTCCTGCTCAGCGGCGCGTCCTCACGTGCTAGGTAACCAGCCCCAGCTCCCGCGCTTTGAGCTGTAGCGCCAGATAATGGCTGTAAACGCGATTCTGCGACAGACCGCCGCCAACGAACCACAAACCCGGCTGGGGTGTAGGAACGAACATATTGCGCAACTCGCCATTGTCGCCGATGCCCCAGGTCGGGCCAGCCCGATCGGCGATCCCGTCGCCCAGCAATTGCCGGACAACCTCGTCCTGCGTGTAATAGCCAGTGGCGGTGACAAGCAGGTCGGCACGTTCGACGCGACCATCCTTCATCAGCAGACCGTCCGCAACGAAGCGGTCGGCATCGTCCCATTGGATCAGGCCGATCTCGCCGCTCACGATCAGGTCGGAACATCCGCAGTTCAGATAGTAGCCGCCATGGCTGGTGCGCAGCTTCATCTGATAGCCTGCGTCGTCCGGCCCGAAATCGAGCTTGAAGCCGCGCGCCGCCAGCCCGTCCAGCAAAGCCTGATCGTGCGCCTTCATGCGCTGCGTGGCGAGTTGGAACCCCTTGCGCACCATGCTGAACGTCGCGACCACACTGATTAGATCGGCGTCCTCCAGCGGCAACTTCTCCTCGAGATAGAGCGCATCGCTGAAACAGGCCGCCTCGACACTGGCGATAGTGGTAGGGCCGCGTTGGATCAGCGACACATCGGCGCCCGCTCCGTGGAGATCCTGCGCACAGTCATGTCCGCTGGTGCCGGTGCCCAGCACCAGGGCGCGCTTGCCTTTATACGCGGCGCCCGATGAATAATCTTCGGTATGCAGGATATCGCCGCGGAAATCGTCCAGTCCCGGCACGTTCGGCCTCTTCTTGCCGCCCAGGAAGCCGTTCGCGAAAACGAGATGCGCCGGATGCAGCATGCGCTCGCTGCCATCCTGCCGCCGCACGCGCAGGTTCCATATTCCGCTTGCCGCGTCATGTTCGCCGCCGACGAAGGTTGTACCGGTCCAGACGTTACATTCCATCGCGCCGGCGTAGAATTCTATGAAATTCGCCAGCATGTCCTTCGAGAGATATTTCGGCCAGTTCGGGGGAAACGGGATGTGAGGGAAGTGGTTCTTACCCACCTGGTTGTGCAGCGCCAGTGAATGATAACGGTTGCGCCACTGGTCACCGATGCGCGGTGTGCGTTCGATCACCAGCGCGTCCACGCCTAGCAGGCGAAGTCGCGCCGCCAAGGTTATACCGAACTGACTGCCGCCGACGATCACGACATAGGGTTCGCGGTCGTCATAAGCCTGCTCGCGCAGGCGAAGATCCGACCAGTTGGCGCCGCCGAAATTGCGCGAATAGGCAGCGCCAGTCGGGCGGCGATCCTCCACGGGAACTTCATATCCCTTCAGGTCGGTGAGCGAGGTCGCCAATGCAGATGCTTGCCCAGGCCGGTCGGTCGGCAGTCGTAGCACGCCGTGGCACAACCCCTGCTCGGTTTCGAATTCGAAGATCGCCTCAATCACCCGCGCGCCCAACCGGGTTACGCGCCGGGGTGGCGTGCGCCCCGGGGCGATTCGGAACCAGCGTGCCCTGACGATCTCCTGCGTCCGCAGCAGATCATCGACGATTGCACCGCGACCTTCATGCGGCGTGATATTCCATGTAAAGGCCAGCATGTCGCGCCAGCAGCTTTCCTCAACAAAAAGCTTCAGGAGCGCGCTTCGCTCGCTGGCTGCAAGTGCTTGTTCAAATGCTTCCAGCCAGCACGCGACGGACGCGGCGAAGAACTGATTTTCCGATTGCAGCGAATTCATGCCGCCCCGCTTCCGAAAACGGACGCCGCCCGCCTGCCGGGGAAGTCCTTTGCCGAAGCAATCTAGAAAGGGCTACCGGATAACGGAACGATCGGTTTCGGGAAGGACCATCGCTTTTCATGCAAAGATCGCCTGATGTTCAATGATATTGCCGACTGCCCAGCAGATGGCATGTCCCGGCGAAGGTGCCCAGATACCAGGTAAGTAACGCACGGAAGCCGCCAAGATTGAAGCGACGGTAAAATCGCTTCTTGTAGGTCACCGCAGTCTCGAATGCGATCGACAGGTCGATCGACGCCCCTTCGCACGTCATTCCGTAAAGCATACGGGCTATCACTTGTGCTTCCCGACGGGGTATATTATGCCCGGAAAGCGCCAGGCAGTTTTCGATCAACTCCAGTGACGACAGCGACAACGAGAATATGTGCCGCTCATTTAGCAGGTTATAATTACGCGCGAGAAGAGGAAATGCGATCTCACCAATTAGACCGATGCGCGCGCGCTCCTCGCCCGTAAATGCGCCTCGCGCCCGCGTTCGAACAACGCTAAGTCCGAGATGACCGCCCACTCCCTTGCCATAAGCGACAATGCGTTCGCCTATGGCAAGCTCATCGTAAAATTCTTTCAATTCACGCGTTTCCGGCCGATGGATATCGAGAGCCGTCAGAATCGGCGCATCCTCGTCCCATTGTTTCCCGATCGCGATAGTCGGATCGAAATCCCACATCTGCCGCCGGAAATACGCTGCGCTCTGTTCCTGTGCGCGACAACTTCCGTCCTCCGACATCGAGTTTATCATACGAACCTGTCCCGCCGGGAAATGGCAGATATGAATATATTCCGAATGGAACATATCCATCAATTGCCGTGCCAGCTCGTTCTCGAAATCACGGGTTCCCAATGCATCGATCAGCGACCCAAGACCCAATGCTGATGGAGACTGCACCGGAAAGGAGCGACGGTGGCCAAGAAGCGATTCTACATTTTCCAGATACATTGACGGCCTCCATATCGATTACATTCGTTGCGAATAGCGATGGCCCTCTCCGCAGGAACAGGCGTGCGACAATTACTTCTCGTTCTGGGCGATGCCAATAATCCCCTGCTCCGTAAGCTTCGCGAACCGCTTCGGATCAATGAACTCTGCGAACACGTCACACGTGTTCTCGCCAATTTCGGGAACGTGTGGTGTCCGGCGCGGACGTTCGCCATTAAGACGCCACGGCGGATCGACCAGCCGATGCTTCGCCGCGTTTCCGCCCAATATACCGAGCCAACGCATCTGCGGGTGATCCGCGATTTCGCGCATCGTCAGCGCCGGCGCGAATGGCACGTCCGCCTTGGCCAGCCGACGCTCGCACTCGTCGCGCGGCATTCGGGCGACCGCCTCCTCCACGATCGCCTTTATCTCTGCGAACCGCTCCGGTTCTGCACGCAATTGATAGGTAGAAAAGCGGGCATCATCAGCCAATTCTGGCCGCCCGATCGCTTCCATCAACCCGCGCCAGAATTTCTGGGAGGAAGAAAGATGCACCACAAGATAGTCGCCCGTAGCGGTTCTGAGGCAAAAATTCTGCGCCTGTGGATGACGGGTTTCGCGGACCGGATCGATATTCGCATGCAGCGCCTGCGTCATAGCGTCGATCGTCAACAGCGACATGGCCTCGAACATCGAAGTCTCGATATGCATTCCCGCGCCCTGCTTCTGTCCGCGCCCGACGAGCGCGGCCAGAATGGCGAGCGTCGACCCGATCGCCGTCACGAGATCGGCGATGCAGGTGCCGGTAAGCCGAACTTTGCCGGCATCGTTCATGATCGTGTAGAAGCCGCCCAAAGCCTGACCAATACTATCGTAAGCGGGGCGATCGGCCCACGGGCCGCCCGATCCGAACCCGGATATGGAGGTATAGATCAGAGAAGGATTGAGCGCACGGCACGCATCGGGGTCTAGACCCAGCGCCGCGAGTTTGCCGGGGCGCATATTTTCGATCAGCACGTCGAAGCGCGGCACCATCGCGCGCGCCACCTCCATTCCTTCGGCCGCCTTCAGATCGACGACGACACTTTTCTTGCCGGCATTATATTGCGCGAAGAACGGGCTTTCCGTTCCACGGCCGATGCGGAAGGCATCTCCCTGAGGTGGCTCGATTTTTACGACCTCGGCACCAAGCGCCGCGAGCAACGACCCAGCGTAAGGACCGGATACATAAGCCGCGATTTCAAGCACCCGGATGCCGGCCAATGGGCGCGCCATTCGTTTCCTCTCCTAGGCGCACAACGACTGCGCCGCTCCTTGATCGCGAAATAATCGATAATGTATAATCTTGTCAAGAAATCCGCAGCGGCCTAATCACACCGCCGGAGCGGCGAATGGAGAGGCACGGAATGAGCAGCGCAGACAGGACGATCGAGCGCGCGGCGGCTGAATTCGTCGTCGGTTTCAACTCCGGCCACCTCGACGAGCGGACTCGCGCCGGCGTCAGGGCGCTTCTGGTCGACCAGCTCGCGATCCAGATCGGCGCATCCCGACTTCCTTGGTCGAGACAGGCTCGTGCGTTCCGCGATCCCCGCCCCGGGACGGCGACCATCGCTGGCGAAGCCTTTCGCGCCCGCGCCGCCGACGCCGCGTTCATCAACGCCACCTATGGCCACGGCTTCGAATATGACGACTTCAACGGCAACGCGCATCCCGGCTGCTGTGTCGTCCCGGTCGCGCTGGCGGTCAGCGAGGAGACGGGCGCGACGCTTGAGGAGATGGTGGTCGCGTTGGTCGCGGGCTATGAGATATACGTCCGGATCGGTTATCTCTGTTCCCCTGCATTGCTCAATCGTGGCTGGCAGCCGCATTCTGTGCTCGCCAATTTCGGCGCGGCGGCGGTGGCGGCGAAATTGCGTCGGCTGGATGCAGAGCAGACCAGCCATGCTTTGGCCATCGCGCTGAGCCACGCCGGCGGCACAACCGAATATGCCTCCACCGGCGGCTCGATCAAGCGCATCCATGCCGGCATCGCGGTGCGCAACGGGGTCGAGGCGGTCGATATGGCGCTCGCCGGCATCACCGGGCCGCGCGGCTGGTTGTCGGGCGATCGAGGTTTCTACCGCATGTTCGCAGATCAGGACACCGGCGAAGAAGCGGCGGAGACGTTTTCGTTCGACCAGGCGCTTCAGTTCGACGCGGCCCGCTTCAAGGCATATTGTTGCTGCGCCGCAACGCACGGCTACATCCAGTTGATGGAGCAGGTTTTTGCACGCTGCGGAAAAATCGAGCGGGTCGATGCCCGCATCCAGACGATGACCGACGCGATCGTGGGGACGCGCAACGCCCACATATACGGGCCGCGAAACATCGAGGAACTGCAATATTCGCTTCCCGCGCAAATGGCGCTCGCCGCGCTCGGCAAGGGCAACGGTTATCGCGCCCATCGCGCCTTTCTCGATGGGAATCTCGATCTCGGCGCGGATTCGGAAGTCATCGCGCTGGCACGGAAGATCCGGCTGGAGGTCTCCCATGAGTTGGTCGAGCGTTATCCGCGCACTTTCGCCGCTGATGTAACGGTGCATTATGACGATGGATCCAGCCAAACGCTGTTCACGGACCGGATCAAGGGCACACCCGCGAATCCTTTCACACCGGAAGAGGCGCGCGCCAAGTTCGATGAATTGACGATCGAGGTGATCGGCGCGGGGCAATCCTCGGCGTTGTTCGATGCGATCCAGGCTCTCAGACAGGATGCGCCGGTCAGCGCATTGACGCGGCACCTGGCATTCGGCTGACAGAAAGGAAGAATGCGATGGCCATCCTCGACGGCATCCGCGTCCTCGATTTCGGGCGCTATATCGCGGGACCGCTGTGCGGCACCTTCCTTGCGGACCTCGGCGCGGAAGTGATCCGCGTGGAAAAGCCCGACGGTGCCGACGATCGCTATATCATGCCGGTGACAGAACGAGATGAAGGCGCGCTCTATCTCCATTCCAATCGCGGCAAGAAGTCGCTGACGCTGGATACGGCCCGACCGGAAGGACGACGCGCGGCGGAGCGGCTGATCGCTACTGCCGATGTGGTGATCGCCAATCTTTCGCCCCGCGCGCTCAAGCATTTCGGGCTGGATTACGAAACCGTCCGCGGCATCCGCGAGGACATCATCCTCACGACCGTCAACGCGTTCGGATCGGAGGGGCCGATGCGCGAGGCTGTTGGCTTCGATGGGGTAGGGCAAGCCGTTAGCGGAGCGGTTCACCTGACCGGAGAGCTTGGACGACCCTACCGATCCGCCACCGCCTATGTCGATTTCTCCACCGCGCTTTCTTCCGCCTTCGGCACGCTTGGGGCGATTGTCGAACGGATGAGGAGCGGCAGAGGCAGTCATGTCGAAACTTCGCTCGTGGGCACCGCGCTCAACGTAATGGCGCCGATCCTTATCGAGCACGCCTCCGGCCGGCACAACCGTGTTCCAACCGGCAATCGGGCGCCGATCGCCGGGCCGTCCGACATTTTCCATGCGAAGGACGGCTGGTTCATCATGCAGGTGCAGGGGCCAAAGATGTTCCGCCGCTGGGCCGAACTGGTCCAGCGCCCGGATCTGATCGACGATCCGCGCTTCGCCACCGATCCGCTGCGCGGTCGCAACGGCGCGGTGCTGAGCGCTGTGATGACCGAATGGGCTGCCGAACGCACGGTCGGCGAGGCGATCGCGATACTGGAAGGCGCCGGTCTCGCCGCCAGCCCGGTACTAACCCCGGATCAGGTAATGGGCGGGGCATTGGAGTTGGTCGAAGGCTTTACCCGGCCTACCGTTTATCCGGGCGCGGCGGGCCTGCGTCTGTTCCGCCCGCCCTTCCAACTAAGCAGTATGGAAAGCGAGATGAACCCACCACCGACGCTCGGTGCTCACACGCGAGAAATATTGGCGGACGCGGGATTCACGTCCGCGGAGATGGACGAATTGGCGCGTATCCGCGTGATCTGACGGTGCGTTCAGGCGTTCCCCGTCAGCGCCTGCTCCAGCAGGCCGCGTCCGATCACCTTGAGCGCCAGTGTCTCCTCCGCGCCCTCGAAGATCGACAGCACGCGCGCGTCGATCCAGTAGCGGCTCACCGCGCTTTCCTCGGCATAGCCCATGCCGCCGTGGATCTGGAGTGCCTCGCGCGTCACCATCTCGGCCGAGCGGCAGGCGATCAGCTTGGCGAGGCTCGCCTCCATCCGCCCGCCGCCTTCGTCCAGCGCGCGGCCCACGGCATAGGCCAGCCCGCGACAGGCGGCGAAGCGCGCCGCCATCTGCGCGATCTTCACCTGCGTGAGCTGGTAATCGCCGAGCGGCGCGCCAAACACCTTGCGGTCCCCGGCATAGGCGATCGCGGCCTTCAGCGCCGCGCGCATCACGCCCAGCGCCCGGCCCGCCGTCTGGATGCGCCCGCCGGTCATCCCGGCCATCGTCAGGTAGAAGCCGCGTCCCAGCCCCGCTTCGCCGCCGACGACATTGGCGTCCGGCACGAAGAAATCCTCGAACGCCAGATCGAACGAATGCATCCCGCGATAGCCAACGGTCGGGATCGCCCGCCCGCGCAGCGTGCCGCCACCCGGCTGGGCGAAGGTGAACTCATGCCCCTCGAACGAGGGCTTCTCGACCAGCAGCAGGCTGAGACCACGATGGCCGAGCGAGCGATCGGGATCGGTGCGGGTGACGACCATCAGCAGCCCCGCCTTGCCGGCGAAGGTGCACCACGTCTTGGCGCCGTTGACCAGCCAGCCGCCTTCCGTCCGCGTGCCGCGCAGCGTCAGCCCGGCGACGTCGGAGCCGTGATCCGGCTCGGTGATCGCGATCGCGCACAAGGGATCGCCCACCGCGATGCGCGGCAGCCAATGCGCCTTCTGCCCCTCGGTGCCGCCGGCCATCAGCGCGCGGGTGAGGATCTCCGGCCGGGTGATGAGACTCCCCGCCGCCGCCAGCGAGGCTTCGGACAGTGCCTCGGTCACCGCGATCATCATCGGGGTATTCTCGCCCGCGTCCGGCGCGGAGCCGCCGAAGCGCTCGGGGATCGACAGGCCGAACACCCCCATCTCGCGCATCGGCTCCAGCAACGTCTCCGGCACGGTGAGGTCGCGGCGGTGGATTTCCTCCGCCAGCGGCGCGACCACATCGGCGGCGAAGCGGCGGAAGGCGTCGCGCGCGATCAAACTATGCTCGTCGAGCGGCACGTCGCCCAGTTCGCCGGCCGCCTCCGACACCGCGCGGCCCAGCGCGGCGAGCGCCTCCGCCCCGCCCGCCTCGCGGCGCAGCGCCCGCACCGGCGCGGCGAGCGCGTCTAACGGCTCGGGCGACAGACCCGTCGCGAGATAGATGCCCTCCAGCCGCGTCAGCACCGCCGGCGCCACCTCGGCGGCGAAGGCGCGGCCGAGCGACGCATCGAGCGTGGAGCGTCCCTCCGCCATCGCCTCGCGCGCGGCGAGCAGGTCGGCATAGCTCAGCGCGAGATCGTAGGTGACCGCCTGATGCGCATCGAGCGCCGCTGCGTCGAGCCGCCCCTCCCGCGCGCAAGCCTCCGCAACCCCGCGAACCACCCGCGCCAGCGCCGCGTCAAGCGCGGCGATCATCGCTGCAGCCACGCTTGCGGCATCGCCAATCATGCGTGTCACACGAAACGCGGCGGACGCTTTTCACGATGCGAAGCCACGCCCTCCGCCACTTCCGGGCCGCCGAAACCTAGGAACTCATACCCCAGCGACGCTTCGAAGATCGAGATGTTCTGGCGGAACCAGTTATTGAGCGAATGCTTGGTCAGCCGCTGCGCTTCCTGCGCGCCATTGGCCAGTTTTCGGGCCACGCCGCGCGCCGTTTCCAATAACTTGTCGTCATCCGCGCACAGCGACACGATGCCGATACGCTCCGCTTCCTCCCCGCTCATACGGTCACAGGTCAGGAGATAATATTTTGCCTTCGACATGCCGCAGAGCAGCGGCCATACCATTGCGGCGTGATCCCCGGCCGTGACGCCCAGCCGGGTATGACCATCGAGGATGACCGCCGATCGCGCGGCGACCTGGATGTCCGAAAGGATTGCCACGATCAGCCCCGCGCCGACCGCCGGGCCATGGATCGCCGAAATCACCGGCTTGGAGAAGTTGATAAGATTATAGACGAGGTCTCGCGTTTCCCGCAGCACGCGCATGCGCACGGCATGGTCGGCGATCTGATCGTCGATCAGATCGAAACTACCGCCGGCGGAAAACGCGCGTCCCTCGCCACGCACCAGCACCACGCGCGCCTCGTCATCCTCCTCGATGACGGACCAGACTTTCGGCAACTGGGCGTGGATGTCGGCATCCACCGCGTTCAGATTAGGGCCGTCGAAAATCATTTCCAGAATGCCTGGTTCCGGTCGCTCGAAACGCATCCTGAAACCCGCATATCGCGCAATATCCGTCATCGTTCTTTCTCGCTCCACATCGCCGCGCGTGCTGGCGCGCGGCCAATAGAATTCACCGCCTCATCCGCGCTCAATAGGATTTGGGCAGATCGAGTATCTTGTCGGAAATGAAGTTCAGGACCATCTCCTGGCTCACTGGTGCAATCTTGAGCAGGCGGGTTTCGCGCCAATAGCGCTCGATGTGATATTCCTTGGCATAACAATAGCCGCCGTGGACCTGCATTGCGCGATCGCATGCCTGGAAGGCGGCTTCGGTAGCGAGGAACTTCGCCGCATTCGCCTCCGCGCCGCACGGCTGGCCGGCATCGAACAATTGCGCTGCGCGCATCGCCATCATCTCGGCGGAAGCGAGCCTGATCCAGCTATCCGCGAGCGGATGGGCCACCGCCTGATTCTTGCCGATCGGGCGATCGAACACCACGCGATCATTGGCATAGCGCACCGCCTTGTCGAGCGCCGCCCGACCTGTGCCAGTCTGCGCGAACGACACCGCGATCCGCTCGGGGTTCAAGCCGTGAAGCAGGCATTTGAAGCCTTGCCCAACCTCGCCCACCAGGTCCTCGTCGCCAGCCTCCAGATTCTCGATCAACAGCTCGTTGGAATCGATGCAGTTGCGGGCCAGCTTGTCGATCGGCGTGATGCCCACCCGGATGCGATCGAGTTCACAGAAGAACAGGGTCATGCCGTCGTAAGGGCGCCTGTCGTCGCGCGGGCTGGTCCGGGTGAGGATCAGGATCCGGTCGGCATTCTGCGCATTGGATATCCACACCTTTCGCCCGTTGATAAGCCAGCGGCCGCCTTCCTTCTTCGCGAAAGTCTTGATACGCGAGGTGTCGACGCCGCAATCCGGCTCGGTCACGGCGAAGCACATCTTCATCTCGCCCCTGGCCAGCAGCGGCAGGTATCTGCGTTTCATCTCCTCGGAGCCGTGCTGGATGATCGGCCCCGGCGGGAATACGTAATAATGGAATGCGGAAGCACCGCTGGCACCGCCGCCGGAATGACCGATCTCGTGCAGGATGATCCCCGCCTCGGTGAGGCCGAGACCCATGCCGCCATATTCCTCCGGCATGGTGACGCCCAGCCAGCCATCGTCGGCGAAGGCCCTCACGAAATCGACCGGATAGCGATGGTGGGTGTCGTGATCGAGCCAGTAATTGTCGTCAAAACGATCCGCCAGTCGCCTCGCGCTGGTGCGGATAAGTTCCTGTTCGGGCGTCAACGTAACGGTTCTCTGGAACATTTGTCCTCTCCGGTTTGTCAGTTAATCTCGATGATCGGGAGCATCGCGGGGATCTCATCCAGCGGAATCGCCGGATCGAGCGCCGACAGATCGCCCGCCCGCTCCCCGAGATGGCGTGCGCGGATCGCGCGGCGCATGATCTTCCCGTTGCGTGTCTTGGGCAGACCGCCGACGACATGGATGGCGGACGGCGCCATGCCCTTGCCGAGCGCCGCGGTGACATCGGCCAGCAGCTCCGCCGGATCGAGCGCGACATCGCCCCGTGGCGACACGAACGCGACTACCCGCTGCCCACGAATCGGATCGGGAACGCCGATCACCGCCGCTTCCGCGACCCCCGCGAGGCCGACAAGCGCGGACTCGATCTCCGCCGGGCCGACGCGCCGGCCACCGATCTTCAGCGTATCGTCGGATCGACCGTGGATATGCCAGTAGCCGTCGGCATCGACGCTCGCGAGATCGCCGTGCACCCACACGTCCGGCCAGCGGCTCCAGTAAGTCTCAAGATAGCGTGCATCCGCCCGCCAGAAGCCATGCGCCATGCCCGGCCAGGTATTGCGCAGCACCAACTCACCGATTCCGGTAGTCGGCCGCCCCTCCGCGTCGAGTACGTCCACGTCCATTCCCGGCAGCGGTCCGCAGAACGATGCTGGCGATTGCGGCAGGATCGTGTAGCAAGAAAGAATACCACCGCCCGTTTCCGTACCGCCGGAATAATTGAGGACCGGCAGGCGCCGCCGCCCCACATCCTCGAACAACCATTGCCAGGTCGGCAGGTCCCACGCCTCGCCTGTCGAGGCGAAGGCGCGCAATGACGACAGGTTCGCTGCGGGTTTCGCGCCTGCCATCTTCGTGCGCAATCCGCGCGCGGCGGTTGGCGCGACGCCGAGAAGCGTCACATGGTTGCGCGCGACGATTTCCCACAGCCGCTCCGCGCCCGGATAGTCGGGCAGCCCCTCGATCATCACCAGCGAGGAACCGAGATGCAGACCACCGACGATCATCAGCGGTCCGAGCATCCAGCCCATGTCCGCGATCCACCCGAGCACGTCATCGCCCTGAAGATCAAAGGCGAATCCGAAATCAATCGCCGATTTCAGGAGATAGCCAACATGCGAATGGACGATTCCCTTCGGCGCGCCCGTGGTGCCGGAGGTGTAGATGATGAACAATGGGTGATTGGGGTCCAGTGCCATCGGCGGCGCTGCATGCGGCTCGCCCCGACGCAGATCGTCCCAGCGGTGATCGCGGCCGGGCGTCATCGGCACCGCCGCGTCCGTATTGGTGAGGACGATCATATGCCGGACCGACGGCGACCGCGCCACCGCGCCGTCGGCGATCTCCTTCATCGGCACCGGCTTGCCGCGTCGCGTAGTCGCATCCGCCACGACGACGATGCTGACCTGCGCGGCATCGAGCCGCGTCGCCAGCGCCTCGCTGCCATAGCCGGAGAAGGCCGGCACCACGATCGCGCCGATCTTCGCTGCCCCGAACAGGGCGACCGCCGCCTCGGGCTGAGGCGGCATGAACAGCGCGATCCGATCGCCCGTGCGGACCCCAAGGCGCTGCAGCGCGCCCGCGAACAGATCCACCTCGCGTTTCAGCTCGGCAAAGGTCAGCCCGCGATGCTGGCCGCTGTCGCCTTCGTAGATAATTGCCGGGCGATCACGCTGCGCCGCATCGGCCGCATGGCGCTCGACGCAGCTCTCGACGACGTTCAGCGTCGCTCCCGTAAACCATCGCGGAAAGGCGCGCCCTTTCGTCTCGTCGCGCACGGCGGCGATTTCGCCCCTGAGCGGAACGCCAAGCTCTTCCGCCGCTGCGCGCCAGAACCAATCCGGCCGCTCGACCGAGTTGCGGTGCATCTCCTCAATCGAGGCCAGGCCCCAGCGTTTCATCGCGCGCGCGAGGCGGCTGCGGGCAATGTCCGCAGCGGACGGACGCCATACGGCCGCCGCACCATCACCAAACGCGACACGACCGCGCATCGTCACGCCGCTTCGGCGACGTGGGATTTCTTGATCATCATGCCGACGCGCCTGCATTCGCAGACGACTTCATCGCGCTGATTGATCCCCTGATGCAGGAACGTGACGATGCCGGCATTGGGGTATTTGCTGGACTCGCGGCGCTCGATCACTTCGGTACGAACCCGGATCGTGTCGCCGAAGAACACCGGCTTGGGAAACTTCACCCCGTCGAAACCAAGATTGCCGAGCGTCGTGCCTTCGGTGGTTTCGGCCACGATCACCCCGCATACCAGCGACAGCGTGAACATGCTGTTCACCAGGCGCTGACCCCACATCGTCTTCCTGGAATATTCCTCGTCGAGGTGAAGCGGCGCGGTGTTATGGGTGAGCGCGGAAAACAGCGTATTGTCATATTCGGCGACGGTGCGGCGAAGCGAATGATCGACCACCAGTCCAGGTTCCAGTTCTTCGTAGTAGAGACCAGCCACAACAGCTTCCTTTCAATGATTTGCTATTTCATGTAGTCGTCAGCACGCGGTGCATCTCCAGCACCGCCCTTGCCGTTTTCACATGCGCGTAGTCGACGTGATGACCTTCGTAGTTGATGGCGGCGCGCCCATCAGCCTCCGCCGCCTCGAACGCTTCGATCATCCCGGAGTAGAAGATGACATCCTGTTCCGATGGCGAGTATATCTCGTTCACCATCTGGATATGCGAGGGATGGATCAGCACTTGTCCGCGAAAACCGAGCTGACGATTCTGGATCGCAAAGCGGCGCGCGCCCTCGGGATCATTGAGATCCTGCCAGATACCCACAATCGGAAATTCCAGCCCCGCCGCCCTGGTCGCCAGCAGCGCCTGGCTGCGCAAGTAGAGCGTTTCCATGCCTTCCGGCGTGAATTCGAACCCTACCGAACGCGACACATCGGCATCGCGCGCCGTTCCGGGGAAAAGCGTCGCGACGCGCGGGCTGGCGGCGATCATCGCCTCGCAATTCGCATAGGCTTGTGCCGTTTCGAGCGAGAGGATGAACTCGATGCTCCCCGCGGCAAGCCCGTTGCGCCGCTCGAAATGGGTCACCAGCGCATCCAGCCGGACCACGTCGTCCGGCCCATAGGATTTGGGCAGCACAAGGCCGTCCAGCCCCTCGATCGCCACCTGCTCGATATCGTCACCCGTCATGCCGGTCTCGAGTGCGTTCACCCGGACGTAGACGCCGACCCGACGCGGTCCCGCCGCCAGCGAGCGGATCGAGGTCGCGACGATCGCGCGCGCTTCGCTTTTCGCCGCGGCTGGCACCGCATCCTCCAGATCAAGGATCACGCCGTCCGCCCCGGCGGCGACCGCCTTCGCCGGCCACCCCTCGCGATGACCGGGAACGAACAGAATCGATCGCATCGGTTGCATGAATCAGCCCTCTTGCCACAGCCCCATTTTTCAAATATTGTGCATAATATATAATATGTGGCAAGTGCGTTTTTGCGAAATCATCAGTCGGAGGAGAGAATGGGCTATATCGACGACCTGTTCGGCGTGCGGGGGAAGCGGGTGCTGGTGACGGGCGGGACGCGCGGCATCGGGCTTGCGATCGCTGAAGGATTCGTGCGCGCCGGCGCCACCGTCTATGTCTGCTCACGCGATGAGACGGCGTGCGCCAAGGCACAGCAGACACTTTCCGCCCACGGAAGATGCGTGGCGTTCCCGGCGAATATCGCAAATGCTGATGGCCGCGCGACGCTGATCGCCGCGCTGGGCGAGCATGAGAACAGGCTGGACGTGCTGATCAATAACGCCGGCGCAGTTTGGGCGGCCCCGATCGAGAATTATCCCGAAAGCGGCTGGGACAAGGTTTACGACCTCAACGTGAAGGCGAGCTTCTTCCTTATCCAGCAATTGCTGCCGATGCTCGATGCCGCAGCGACGCGAGAGGATCCGGCGCGGATCATCAACCTGGGATCGATCAACGCCCTGCGCATCCCGACGCACGAAACCTATGCCTATGTCAGCTCCAAGGCGGCGCTTCATCAACTGACGCGGCATCTGGCCGGGCAGCTCGCGCCGCGATCGATCACCGCCAACATCATCGCCCCCGGCCTGTTTCCCAGCAAGATGCTCACCGCCGACATCGCGCGTCGCGGCGAGGAGGCGCTGGTCGCGCCGATCCCGCTCAAGCGATTGACCACGCCGCAGGACATGGCGGCGGCGGCGCTCTATCTCGCGTCGCGCGCCGGTTCCTATCTCACCGGCGCGGTCATTCCGGTCGACGGCGGCATGGCGACAACGATCTGAAGGGCCATGCGCGAAAATGGGAGACGCGCTGGACAGCGCGAGGGATTTGATCGAAGCACCGCACGGCTTTCAAACGGGATCGCTTGACCATCATGGCGAATAATGAGGGACGCTCGCTCATGCTTCAACCGGCGGAGGACAATGGCCGGGTCCAGCTGTCAAACTGGGTCGCCGCCAAGCTTCGCGAGCAGATCGTATCCGGCCAGATCAAATCGGGCCAGTTCCTCCGCATCGACGCCGTGGCGAAATCGCTCGATGTGAGCATGACGCCCGTGCGCGAGGGCTTGCTGATGCTCCAGAGCGAATCCTATGTGCGGCTGATCCCGCGCAGGGGCTTCATGGTCAACGGCTTCAGCCGGCAGGATCTCCTCGATCTTTTCTGGGCGCAGGCGACGATCGGGGCGGAACTGGCGCGCCGCGCCACGACGCGGATGACCGACGAGCAGATCGCGGAAATGGAAGGTCAGCAGCGCGCCTACGAAACGGCGATCGCCAGTGACGACAAACCGCAGATCGACCGGCTGGGCCATGTCTTTCACCGCGCCATCAATCTGGCGGCGGATTCTCCTCGCCTGGCGCTGCTTCTCGGGAGCCTGACGAAACAACTGCCCAATCGCTTCTACGCGACGATCGAGGGGCAGTTGATGCACGCGATGGAATATCATCCGATCATCCTCAACGCGATCAAGCTGCGCGACCCGGAGGCTGCCGCCTCACTGATGTTCCGCCATATCGTGTTGGGCGGCGAAGGCCTGGTCGCGACGCTCGATCGGCAAGGGCTGTGGGACGATGATTCCACCCCGGAACCAAAAGGTAAAAAAGCCTCGAAGGAACGTCGCGCCCGATCGTAGCGACAGCGACCGTGGCCCCGCCCACGCTTCATCGCCCGGGCCGCCTTCGTATTCACCGGGCGCCCCGCCATCGGTCCCCATCGACGGTGACATTTCCCGATCGCGATTCCGAATTAGTCTCTCTCCACTGACGCCATCGCCGCGCGCGCACTGGCGGGACGAACTTTTCAATTCGCGGATAGCCAGTGGGGGGATTGTGAGCGAGAGTCTTTATCCGTTCGCCAGCGCGCCTGTCGGGCTGATGTTGTCGACGAGAATCCCGACCCGGCGCGCCGCTCGCGAACTTCAGTTCCGAAACGACACGGCATGAAGATCGGGGAAGTAAGGCACCCCGAACGCGCGCGCTTCGGCAAGCCGCTCGACGGCGTGCGCATCCTCGCGCTCGAGCAGCAGCAGGCGCTCCCCTTCGCGACGCAGTTGCTTGCGCGGCTTGGCGCCGATGTCGTCCGGCTAGAACATCCCGAGCGCGGCGATACTTCCCGCCTGACGCATCCCCATGTGAAAGACCCGAAAGGAGCCATTACCGGCAGCACCTTCCTGCGCAACAACATGAACAAGCGGTCGATTGCGGTCGATATAAAATCAGAGGCCGGCCGCGAGATCATACGGAAGCTGGCATGCCGTTTTGACGTATTCGCGGAAAACTTCCGTGCCGGTACGCTCGACCGGCTCAACCTCGGTTATGCCGACCTGGCACCGATCAACCCCCGGCTCATCTATGCCTCTATATCCGGCTTCGGGATGAATCCGGCCTCGCCCTATTTCGGGCAAGCGGCCTTCGCTCCGATCGTCGAAGCGCTGTCGGCTTTCTATGATTTCAAGAGAAAACCGGATCAGGCACCGGTGATCGGCGTTGCCGGAGCACTCGGCGATACGGCGACAGCAATGTTCGCCGCCGTCGGCATTCTGGCCGCGCTCCGGCACCGCGACGCAACCGGCGACGGCCAGCATATCGACATCGCGATGTACGACACGATGGTCTCGATGGTTGATGTGATGATTAATTACTACTCGCTCGGCAAACCGTCGACCCTCACGCCCGCCAACCTGACGGCAGGCTTTCGCGCAAAGGATGGCTATTTCGTCCTGCAATGCACCCGGCAACCCCATTTCGTCGCGCTCGCTCGTATTGTCGATCGCCCGGAATGGATCGAGGATCAGCGCCTCCAGAACGGCGCGGGCTGGGGTGCACATATCGAGGATGTGATTCGGCCCGCGGTGGAAGACTGGGCAACCAACCTTACACGTGACGAGGCATGCGCGATCATTGCAAATGCCGGCATCGCGGTCGGCAAATGCCAGTCGATCCAGGAAGTTATCGCTGACCCCCATATCGTGGTGCGCGACATGATCGTTTCCGTCGATCGCGTCGACGGCGTGACGCAGCCCGCGCTGGTGCCCGGCAATCCGATCAAGCTATCCAATATGGCCGAGGGGCCGGAGAGGCGCGCGCCGTGGCTCGGCGAACACACTTCCGAGTTGCTCGAAGCCGAATTGGGCCTGTCGCCGCGCGAAATCGCCGAACTCGCCGCAGACGGAATCGTATCCTGTTTCTGAAGCGGATGCCTGGAGGACGACCATGGCCAAAATGATGAAGGCGCTCCTGTCCTGCCCCATAATGCTGGCGCCCGTGATCGCCTCGGCAGCAATGGGGCGGGTCGCGAACCAGCCGGCCATCGCGCGGCCGGCGGAGCTATCCGGCATGGCGCGGTTATTGGCAATGGAGGAGATGAAGAACCTCCGCATGACCTTCTGCCGCGCGCTCGACGGTCACGACTGGATAGCGCTCAGGTCGGTAATTACCGACGATTTCGAGCAATATTTCGCGGAGACCGACGGACCAGGCGGCCCTGATGTTCGTCCGCCGATCCGAACCAAAGGGGGCGATGCATATGTCGACTTCGTCAAGACTGTGCTGACTGGGCAATCCATCCACATCTGCACCATGCCGCAATTCGTCAGCGTCACCGCCAACCATGCGCAGGCCCTTTGGTTCATCAACGGCTACGGCAATATCGCGGGGCGATCGGGCCTCGGCTACGAGCGGCTCGTCGAAGACTATGTCCACGTCGACGGCAAGTGGCGGATCAGCAAGGTCGATGCGCGGATCGAAGCGCATGTCGGATTCTAGGGTCCTCGCGCGAAACCCAAAACGTCTGAGAGATTTCCATGAACGATATCGAGAGCAAGGTCGTCGTCATCACCGGGGCAAGCAGCGGCCTGGGGGAAGCTGCGGCGCGTCGTCTTTGCGCGCAAGGCGCAACCGTGGTGCTGGGCGCGCGCCGGTTCGAGCGCATTGATGCTCTTGCCCGCGAACTGTCCGCGAGTGGCGCCAGCGCGCTTGCCATATCCACCGATGTGACCCGGCGGGAACAGGTGCAGGCGCTCGTCGACCGGGCAATCGCCATCTATGGCCGTGTCGACGTCATGCTCAATAATGCCGGGTTGATGCCAAGCTCCCGGCTCGAACTTCTGAAAGTCGACGACTGGGACCGGATGATCGACGTCAACATCAAGGGGGTGCTTTATGGCATCGCCGCGGTGCTACCGCACATGATCGAACGGAAACGCGGCCATATCATCAATGTCGCCTCGATCGCGGGACACAAGGTGCGTGGCGGCGGGGTTGTCTATGCCGCGACCAAACACGCGGTGCGCGCGATCTCCGAGGGGCTGCGGCAGGAAGTGAAGCCGTGGAATATCCGCACCACGATCATCTCTCCCGGCGCGGTGGCGACAGAATTGGCGGAAACCATCACTGATCCCGTCGTGCTCGAAGGAATGCGCGCCGTATATTCCCGCGCAATCTCCGCCGATTCCTTCGCCGCGATGGTGACGTTCGCGATGAGCCAGCCGGAAGACGTGGATATCAACGAGATAATCTTTCGGCCCACCAGCCAGGAATATTGAAATTCGTGCTGTCGGCATCGCGAGCACGCAATTAATTGTTTGTTGGAGAGGGTAAGAAAAATGGTGAATATCATGGGGTGGCTGATAAGATCGGCTTCTGGCTTGGCGCTATTGTTGCCGATCGCCGCGTCGGCTGAGTCGCAGGGTGCGAATGTCCCCGAATCCTTGCGGGCAACGGTTGAGCGATTGGCCGCGATAGAGGATATCAAGCTTGCGCGCATCCGTTTTTGTCGCGCGATCGACAATCGCGACTGGGCTGCGCTGAACGCCGTTCTGACCGATGACGTCTCGATGCGGTTGAGCAGCAAGATCGACAGCGACAAGGCCCAGACTCTGGCGGATATGCAGGGGCGCGAGAATGTGGTGAAATTCACGCAGAATCTTCTGGGCGAGAAGATGCGTACCATCCACCTGGTGATGATGCCCGATATCGCATTCGACGGCCCCACCCATGCGCATGCGAAATGGTGGATTGATGGCTACGGAGACCTGTCGAAGGCCGATGCCGCGCTCAGGGAGCGCCTCAAGGGAAAGACCGGCGTAGTGTTCGAGGAACTGGAGGAGGATTATGTGAAGATCGGCGGCAAATGGTTGATCCAGAAGATCGACACGGTTGGCGTCGCAACATATTGAGATCTTCGCCGCCGGGAGAATCCGGGACTGATTTCCGGTGCCGCCTGTCCCCGACCGCCTCGCAGGCCCGATTTCCCCGGCGCGGCGCCCGCTTCCGGCCGGGAATCACCGCGCGAGTGCCCCGGGTGGCCCAGGCCGGGGCGGATCGCACCTGATCCACCGCCAAGCCGGTGGATCAGGCCGCCAGTGGCGTGGCGAGATCCATTTCGGGGGAGATATATTCTTCCACGCGCACGATGCGCCCGCCTTCCGTGGCAAGCAGCTGGATAAGGTGAATCCTGCCGATCGGCTGCATCGTCATCGACGCCTGGCAGAGAAAGCCTTTCGCGGTCGGCATGATGCGAACCTCTTCAAAAGGGGGAATCCGCCCCGCGTCATGCGCGGCGATGAAAGCATCCATCGCATCGCGTTGAAGTATCCACCTGTTGTCCGAACTGTGCCATATCTCACATTCCGGCGCGCAAATATCGTTCAGGACCGAAAAATTGCCGCTCATCGCCGTCGACCACCCGCGCATCAGACGCTCGTCATCCCGCTCGGTCATATCGGATATCCTCCTGCAAGATTCCTGGCTGACGCGTAGGATTAGCGGTTTCCCGTCGACACGATGCCCCCACTCATGGGGACTGCGCGAGCCGATGACGGATGTTAGGGTAAATGGTCGCGACAGGTCGATTGTCCTTCCCGGGCCAGCTCCGAAATTGCTCGGCCCCGTCTGGAGATCCGCCTCCGTCGCAGCACGATATCACATTGAGGAGAGTATCGATGACCGACGCCCCCGGCATCCTTGAGCGGCCCGACCAATTCTTCATCGGCGGCGATTGGGTCGCACCGTCGAGCGGCGCCAAGATCGACGTCATCAATCCCGCCACCGAGGAGTTGTTCATCAGCGTCGCCGAGGCGCAGGCGGCGGATATCGATCGCGCCGTCGCGGCAGCTCGCCTGGCGTTCGACAAGGGGCCGTGGCCGCGCCTCTCCCATGCCGAGCGTGCGAAATACCTGCTGGCATTCGGCGCCGAGCTTCAGAGGCGACTGGCCGAATTCAGCCAGGTCTGGACATCGGAAATCGGCGCGACGCGCGGCGTGGCAGACGGCTTCCTCGCGGGCGTTCCGTGGGTATTCGAATATTATGCGGGTCTTGCCGAGAAATTCCAGTGGGTAGAGCGCCATGAAGCGCTGCATTCACCCGGCGCGGTGGCGAGTTTCCTCGTTCGCGAGCCGGTCGGCGTGGTCGGCGCGATCGTACCGTGGAACGGCGCCCCGTTCCTCGCTGCCTGGAAGATCGCGCCCGCCATGCTCGCGGGATGCACCGTCGTCCTGAAGGCATCACCCGAGTCTCCTGGCGCGCTCCTGCTGTTCGGGGAGATCGCCAAGGCGATCGGCCTGCCCGCCGGCGTGCTCAATGTGGTCACAGCCGATCGCGAGGTGTCCGAATTGCTGGTGCGCAATCCGGGGATCGACAAGATCACCTTCACCGGCTCAAGCGCGGCAGGCAAGAAGATCGCCTCAATCTGCGGCGAGCGCATCGCCCGCTGCACGCTCGAACTCGGCGGCAAGTCCGCGGCGGTCATTCTCGATGATTATGATGTCGAGGAAGCCGCCGCCCATATCGCGACCTATGCGCCTGTTCTGAGCGGACAGGTCTGTTCATCGCTCACCCGCCTCGTCATCTCGAAGCACCGTCACGATGCTTTTGCGGAGGCGATGGCGGCGGCATTCAAGGCGATTTCCGTCGGCGACCCGTCCGACACCGCGATCGGCATGGGGCCGCTCGCGATGGCGCGCCAGCGCGATCGTGTCGAAGGATATATCGCGAAAGGACGCGAGGAGGGCGCGAAGATCGCCACCGGCGGTGGTCGTCCGGCGCACCTCAATCGCGGCTATTTCATCGAGCCGACCGTTTTCACCAATGTCGACAACAGCATGACCATCGCGCGCGAGGAGA
This sequence comes from Sphingomonas sp. CL5.1, assembly GCF_013344685.1. Taxonomy (NCBI): domain Bacteria; kingdom Pseudomonadati; phylum Pseudomonadota; class Alphaproteobacteria; order Sphingomonadales; family Sphingomonadaceae; genus Sphingomonas; species Sphingomonas sp. CL5.1. Next base: position 2,881,194 of record NZ_CP050137.1, on the reverse strand, counting down.
TTTTCGGCCCGGTCGTCAGCATTATTCCAGCCGACAACGAGGCCCATGCGGTGGAAATCGCAAACGACACGCTGTTCGGGTTGAATTCCTCCGTATTTACCAACGACCCGACTCGCGCCTATCATGTTGCGCGGCAACTTCAGGCGGGAACCGTCGGGCACAATTGGTTTCGCACCGATTTCTCGATCGCCTTTGGCGGCTTCAAACAATCGGGCATCGGGCGCGAAGGCGGCACCGAGGGATTGCTCCCGTTCCTGGAGACCAAGACCATCATCCTCGAAGGGGAGCCGAATCTCGGATAGGGAAAAACCGGAGCGGCCATGGGCAGTTCAAACCGCTTCTTGTAAGCGACAGCCGCGAAACTGGCCCCTAGCGCCCCGAACCGACTGCGTCGCTCAACGCCACCACAACAGAACATCCCGCGAGGGAGAAGAACGACAAAGGGGGATCGCCGGATCCCCCTTTTTGATCGCTCCTGCCCGGCCCGGGCGCCCACATTGCACGCCGCGGCGAAAGCGCAATCCCTGTCCCCAGTCGTGGGGGCAGACAAACGCCCATTTTATACATTATCTATAATTAGAGACCACACGTGATACAGCAGGTGTCCGGACCGACGACCGGATAGCTCGAGCAGTTATTTCCGTAAATAATTATAATTATTCCACAATATCATTCAATCGAACATAGACAACGAAATATGGAGAGGGAGATGAAGAAATTTAATCTGCTATGTGGCACCTTGTTGACGTGTATGCCGCTTTGCGCGCAGGCTGAAACCGTGGGAAATTCGTCTCCGGGTGCCGAGCAGGCCGCGTCGGACAACGCCGAAACCAGAGACGCCAGGGATATCAGGGATATCGTCGTCACCGCGCAGCGCCGCGCCGAGCGGCTCGCCGACGTTCCCGTCTCGGTCAATTCGATCAGTCAGGAAGAACTGCAAACCAAGCATATCAGTTCGCTGAACGATCTCGGTCAATCGGTCACCAGCCTGCGCTTCGAGGGACAAGCCCCGCAATTCGAACCAACTCTACGCGGCATCGGTACACTAGTGCAGGGCGGCGGCGTGGATGCCAGCGTGGCCGTGTATCTCGATGGGGTCTATCTTCCCAATGGCGCGGGCATGGGATTCAATCTGGCGAACGTCAGTAGCGTGCAGGTATTGAAGGGGCCGCAAGGCACGCTGTTCGGACGTAACACCACCGGCGGCGCTATCCTCGTGACCACCGCCGAGCCTTCGTTCCACTGGACCGGCAGCGTCAAGGGCACGTATGCAAGTTATAGCGACGGACGACTGGAAGGATATGTGTCCGGCCCGATTTCATCCAATATCGCGGTAAGTGTCAGCGGATATTATCGCGAAACGCCTGGCTATATGCAAAATGTCGCCGATTTCAACCGCCTCGACACGCGCGCGAAAATTTTCAACATCCGGCCGAGCATTCTGATTACCAACAATGACAATTTCAAGCTCAGGCTGATCTACGAACACAGTTACATATTTGATACTACGGCCGTCACCGCGAGTAATCCGGATGGATACAATTATGCGGTCCTGGCCGGCATTCCCGGTGCGGTGGCGGGAAGCGGTTTTCCCCGTTACGCCGCCGACGGCCCACCGACCAATCTGACCACGGCCGACGCCTTTTCAGCGATCGCAAATTACCAACTATCGGCGACGACGTCGATCCAGAATGTCGCCAGCTATCGCAAGGATTCAAATCTTTTCATTGTCGATGCCGATCAATCCAGCGCACCGATCCTGACCGTTGCGCAGTATCTGAAATTCAAAACCTTCTCCGATGAAATAACCATCTCACATAAATCCGGAGAAATAGACCTTGTTGCTGGCGCGAATTATTATAATAGCATCGCGGACACACCATATACCTATATTACCACTTTCGGCACGAAGGTCGTCATTGATTCTAACACCATCAAGAGCGAAGCGCTCGGCCTGTTCGTCGATGCGACTTATCAGCCGGTGAACGGCCTCTTCCTCACGCTTGGCGGCCGTTACAGTCTCGAGAGCAAGGATATCTCGGTCGAAGCGGGCGGTGTTCCGCCGGCGACGGAAGATCATCACCGCTGGAATGCGTTCACGCCTCGCGCCATCATCCGCTACCAGATCGATTCAGGCGACAATATCTATGCGTCATACAATCGCGGTTTCAAACCGGGCGCTTACGCGGGCTATCCCCCTGTTCTCGTGAAACCGGAGCATGTCGACGCCTTTGAAGCCGGGTTCAAGCATGCGTCGCCATTGCTCGACTTCACCGCAGCGGCCTTCTACTATAAATATGTCGACTTTCAGGTCACAACCTATGATTTCAGCACCGGCCTCGGCACGACGATCAACGCGCCGGGGGAACGGAGCTATGGCTTCGAGGCCGAAACCACGATCCGTCCCACGCATAATTGGCGGATCAGTCTTGCCGGCGCCTATCTCAATGCAAAATTCACCGACTTCAAGGACGGCAACAAGCAGATCAAGCAGATCGCGCCAGGTTTCCCGGATGGAACCGGCCAATGGGTTCCGGTCCCGCAGGATGCAACGGGAACGGTGGTGCCGCGTTCCCCGAAATGGTCCGGGAACGCTTCGACCACCTACGATCTCGATGTCGGCATCGGGAAGCTGCAATTCACCGGCAACATGACCTTTGCCAGCAGTCTCTACAACATCATGAACGAACAATTCCGCAATCCGGCTTATGTGGAATTCGGCCTGAATGCTTCATTTGTTCCAGTCCGCGGGCATTGGAAGGCGGAAGTGTTCGTCACCAATCTCACCGACAACCATCGCTACCTGCAGTATCAGGGCGGACCATTCGGAACATACGCGCTCTACGCCCCGCCCCGCGTGGTTGGCGCATCCCTGGCGTACAATTTCTGACGGCCAGGGTTGTCTCGGTTCAGGAGGGAATGACGACATGAACATCATGCGCAAGACTGAACTCAAGACCGTCGATGGGCCGTCGGAGTATTTCACGGGAAGGGTCACGATCACCGGGCAGTTTCAGCGCCCCGAACCATCGCGGGTCAGCGGCGCCCTCGTCCATTTCGAACCCGGCGCGCGCACCGCCTGGCACACGCATCCGACGGGCCAGACATTGATCGTAACCGAAGGAACAGGCTGGACCCGGATCGAAGGCGGGCGAAAACTGGAATTCCACGCCGGCGACATACTTTGGTGCCCGGCCGAGCACAGGCACTGGCACGGCGCTACTCCGGACGAAGGCATGACCCACATCGCCATCCAGGAATCCGTCAGCGGCTCTCCCGTGACCTGGATGGAGAAGGTTACGGAGGAGGAATATCTCGCGCCGCTCGCGAAGGATTGAACCACTACCGGTAATCATAAACGTTCTACCGACAATGGAGAGGATAAATGATAGCTTCAAAAGTAGCGCGGTGGGGAATGACTGGCGTGCTCGCGCTGATCGCTACCGGCCCCGTAATGGCGGCGGAGGGTCCGGGGAGCGTTGGCAAAAGCATGCCGATGGCCGCGCCGGGGCCGGAGATTGCCGGGCTCGATCGCTTGCTCGCGATGGAGGAGATGAAAAACCTTCGCCAGACCTTCTGTCGTTCACTCGACAGCCATGACTGGAACTTGCTGCGGACCACCATCAGCGACGATTTCGAGATGTATTTCGCGCAGACCGACGGGCCGGATGGCCCCAACGTGCGCCCGCCGATCGAAGTGAGTGGCGTGACGGATTATATGGCTTGGTTGAAGCGCTACCTCACGGGGCATTCCATCCATATCTGCACCATGCCGCAATTCGTGTTCGTCACGGCAAACCGCGCGCGCGCCTTATGGTTCATTCAGGGCTACGGCGAGATCGGCGGCCAGTCCGGCATGGGTTTCGAACGAATCATTGAAGATTATGTCCGTATCAACGGAAAGTGGCTTATCAAGAAAGCCGATGGCCGCGTGGAGGCATATATTCCCCTGCCAAAGTAAAATTTTCTCCTGGTGTCAGGGTCGAGTTCATCTGCCTGCCCGCCCGCACGGCATAGGGGATTCCCTATGCCGTGCGTTCATTCCGTGGTGGGAGGACCTACACCGGCACTACACGATGCCAGCCACACCGATGAGAACACATGCGGTGACCAGCATCGCGATCTTCGCAAATGGCGCGCTGTCTCCATAGACAAGCACGCCGATCACTAAGGCGCCGAGCGGATTGAGCGCAGAAATCAGCGGGATCAGGATGCTGATGTTCATACCCGATGTGCTCAACCTGGCGAGGAAACCGATTCCGATCAGGAAACCAAGAGCGGATCCCAAAGTAGGCAGAGGATCGGTAAACCCTCTGGTCATCGGCAGCAGGAATATTCCGACGAGTTGAAATACAAGCGAGCCGATCACCATTCCCACGACGCCCAGCGAAATATTACCCATTTCCTCTCCCCCGATTTCGTGGCCCCGAATTTTCGCGAACATCGCAATGCGCGGGCAAATACATCGTGGACCAATGCGGTATGATACGGCCGATACCGGCCAGGCGAACGTCCCCGCCCGTAGGGACAGACGAGATGTAAATCCCCTCCCCACCCCCGCAGAATTGGTCCGGAAGGGCGTTGTCCCTTCCGATGGGGGCAGACAGTCGCGCCGCGGCAACCTAGCTCTGGGATCAATCACAGTTGAGAGGAAAGCCTGACATAGTCGCCGATCGCGACGAGTGTGCGGAAGTCTTCTTCACCGTGATGATACGATCGCCGACCGGGAAAGCAGTCTGCGGCGGCCATCTTTTGAGTGAAAGTCACGACATGAACATGCCGGCATTTATGAATGGAGCAAAAAAACTCCTGATCGGCGGTGAATGGATTGAGGCACAATCCGGCGAGCGGATTGACGCGATCAACCCCGCGACCGGCGACGTCATGTGCCAGATCGCCCGGGGCGGAACCGGCGACGTCGACCGCGCGGTCGCGGCGGCGCGACACGCGTTCGAGGGCGAATGGAGCCGCTGGACGCCGCACCAGCGACGCAAGCTGATACTCAAGGTGCATGATGTCCTCCTCGATAATTTTGATGAGCTGGCGCTGATCGAGACGCTCGATATGGGCGCCCCGCTCGCTCGCACGCGCGCGTTCAGGGAATGGACGTCGCAAGTCATCCAATTCTATGCGTCGCACACCGACGCCGCGACCACCGAGGCCGCACCCAATTCCCTGCCTGGGAATTTCATGACGCTAAAGCGCAAGGCGCCAGTAGGCGTCGTCGGCGGAATCATCCCGTGGAACGGGCCGCTCATGGGTCAGTGGTGGATTTTCGGGCCAACCCTCGCAACCGGCTGCACCGCCGTGATCAAGCCGGCCGAGGACGCCTCGCTCTCCGTCCTGCGCACGGCGGAACTTCTGCTTGAAGCTGGTGTACCAGAGGGCGTTATCAACGTCGTCACCGGTTACGGCCGCGATGCAGGGCAGGCGCTCGCCGAGCATATGGACGTCGACCGCGTCGCCTTCACCGGGTCCTATGTCACGGCCCAGAGCATCATTCGGGCGTCGGCCGGCAACATCAAGCGGGTCCAGCTCGAACTCGGCGGGAAGTCTCCCGATATCGTCTTTGCCGACGCGGACCTCGACAAGGCCGTGCCCGGCGCCGCGATGGGCGTCTACACCAATAGCGGACAGGTCTGCGTCGCCGGCACCCGGATTTTCGTCCAGCGACCGATCCATGAGGAATTCGTCGCACGGATGCGGGATTTCACCAGGACCATTCGTGTCGGCAACGGCCTGGCTCCCGATACGCAGCTCGGGCCGTTGATTTCGCAACGACAGCTCGATCGAGTGATGAACTATGTGGAGATCGGGGGCCGCGAGGGCGCGCGATTAGCAAGCGGCGGCACGCGGCTCGGTGGCGAGCTGGCATCTGGCTTCTTCGTCGAGCCTACTATCTTCGCCGGCGTATCGAACGACATGACAATCGCGCGCGAGGAGATATTCGGCCCGGTGGCATCGATCATTCCCTTCGATGACATGGAGGAGGCGATCCGCCTGGCCAATGACACCAGCTTCGGCCTCGCCGGCGGCGTGTGGACCCGCGATCTGTCCACCGCCCACAAGGTGTCGGACGCGATTGATGCGGGCACCGTCTGGGTCAATTGCTACGGCGTTCTCGATCCGGCCGTCGGCTTCGGCGGATACAAGATGAGCGGCTACGGCTGGAAGGGATCGCGGGAGCATGTCGACAGCTTCCTGTATCCCAAGGCGATCTACATGAATCTGGACTGACGCAACGGCCCCATCTTCGTGGACAAATCCCAAGAACCGCGCAGTCATGGCGAGGAAAATATCATGCAAATTACGTTGAACGGCAAAACCGCCATCGTCACCGGCGCGGGACAGGGAATCGGCAAGGCGACGGCGAGGCTTTTCGCCGAAGCGGGCGCGCAGGTGGTGGTGAACGACCGCGACGCCGCGCGGGTCACCGCGGCGGTGGAGGACATCAGGGCGACAGTTCCAGGCGCACAGGTATCAGGCGCGACAGCCGATCTCGGAAACGCGGAGGGTTGCCGCCAGCTCGTCGATCAGGCGCGGACCTGCGATATCCTCGTGAACAATGCCGCGATCTACGAGAATGCCGACTTCTTCGAGATATCCGACGACAGCTGGCAAACTTATTTCGACGTCAACATCATGTCCGGCGTGCGCTTGTCCCGCGCCTATCTGCCGACGATGGGCAAGCGCAATTGGGGCCGCGTCGTATTCATCAGCTCCGAATGCGCCATCAGCACGCCTCCCGATATGATGCACTACGGCACGACCAAGACGGCGTTGCTTGGCCTGTCGCGGGGCCTTGCGAAGGTCATGGCCGGCACTGGGGTGACGGTGAACACCGTGCTGCCCGGTCCTACGCTTAGCGAGGGCGTCAAGGCACTGTTCGAGGAGGAGATCCGCCGCACCGGCACGACGCTCGAGGAATATGGCACCGAGATGCTCAAGACGTTGCGCCCTTCCTCGATCACCAAACGCTTCGCGACATGCGAGGATGTGGCGAACCTTATTCTCTACACCTGCTCCCCCCTCGCCTCCGCCACAACCGGCGCCGCGCTGCGGGTTGACGGCGGTGTGGCGGATTCCATCTGACCAACGTTGCAGGTTATGGCGATGATCCCCATCACCGCCACAACCGGCAACGTTTCTCAATAGCGGAACAAGAGGCTCACGCCGTAGGTGGCCGCATCCCCGCGAACCGTGCGATCGCGTCGGATGAGGTGATGGCGTTGTTCCAATAATATTGATTGGAGATGTTCTTGCCGAACACCGACACGCGCCAGCGATCATCCGCGCTGGCTATCCCGGCGCGCGCATCGACGAGCACATAGCCATCGATGCCGTGCAGCTTGATATTCGACGGGATAGCGTTCGCGGCACTCACGTCTCCGCCGACTACTGCGATCGTATCCGAACGCAGGTTCGCGCTGGTACCGAAGAACATCTTCATTCGATCCGAGATCGGGAATTCATAGTCTAGGTTCGATGAAAGCTGGTATTTCGATGCGAACGGCATCCGCGTATCGTATGCGGTGACCGATTCCTGTTTCACCGCGCGATACTGGACGAAGCTGGTCGCCGACACCGCCGGGAAGCTGCCCGCCTTGTAGCCGCGACTGACGTTGGCATAGAACAGCAGGCCGGGCCGCGGCTTGTAATCCAGGCCCGCCGTCCACGAGACGTTATCCTCGGTCAGCGTATCCTTATATTGGCCCGGCGCGCCGGGCGGCACGCCGTTGATCGTCGCGCCAAGATCATTGCCCGCGAAACAATCCCCGGCATGGAAAGTGCCATAGGCGCCGCCGAACACCACGTCATAGAGGAACGGCCCGGTTCCCTTCGGGTCGCCGGTCAGATCGGTGTTGCAGATCGTCGCACTGCTCTGCGCCCTGGTGTAGCGCGCGCCGGCCTTGAAGGTCAGCGTGCTGGCAAGATCGTATTCACCGTTCGCGAAAAAGGCGAAGCTCGTGAGCTTCTGGTAATTGCTGTAATGCGCGCGATCGAGGTTGTAGCCGAATACGGTGAACACCGTTTCGTTGACCGACGTATAGCGATAATCGAAATCGGCGACCTGATCGACCTTGTTATTGGAATAATTGCCGCCGACCACCCAGCGGAACGGCCTGGACGCGCCATTGCTCAGCCGCAACCCCCTTGGCCCTTCTTGAGACGCGGCGTTTGCCCTACGCCGGGCGCGGATCGATTCAATAGAGCGTGTAGCCGCCGTCCACCGGCAGGGTGACGCCGGTGACGAACGACGGCTCGTCCGAGAGCAGCCACATCGCCGCGCGTGCCTGCTCCACCGGCTCGGCGGCGCGGCGCAAGGCGTGCTTGTCCTCCAGCGTCTTCACATAGTCCGGGTTCGCCTCGACATATTCCATGTAGAGCGGCGTGCGCGTCGCGGACGGGGCGATCGCGTTCACCCGGATGTTCCTCTCGCCATATTCCGCCGCCGCCGCGCGGGTCAGCCCGGTGATGGCGTGCTTGGAGGCGGAATAGGCGGCGAGCTGGCTGTCGTAGATCAGCGCGCTGACCGACGATGTATTGACGATCGCCCCGCCGCCGACGCGCAACATCGCCTGGATCTCATATTTCATGCACAGGAACGTGCCAAAGGCATTGACGCCGAACACCCGCTGGAACTCCGCGAACGTCATGTCCGCGAGCAGGCCCGGCGCGTTTGCGATGCCGGCATTGTTGAACGCGCCGTCGAGCCGGCCGTAGCGCCGCTCCGCCGCCTCGACCATCGCCGCGACATCCTCCTCACGCGAGATATCGGCGCGCACGAACTGGACGTTCAGCCCCTGCCGGTCCAGCTCATCGGCCAGCGCCGTGCCGCGCTCCACATTGAAGTCGGCAGCCGTCACCAGCGCGCCATGCGCGGCGAACAGCCGGACGGCGGCCTCGCCGATCCCGCTGGCGCCGCCCGTCACGACGATCGAACGCCCCTCGATACCCGCCATCAATCTCTCCCACCGACCATTCGTGGTTGCCGGGCAGCGGGTATCATCGGTCCCCGGCCACTCGCTGCCCCCATCGCTAGGGACAGGCCGTCCCCGGTTCCCTTGTCCCTAGCGATGGGGGCAGAGCGCGCCGGAAAAACGGCCATGCTGGCGATCGGGGCGCCCGGCGAGCAGCCCGTTCCTCAGCATGGAGAGAAGCACATGAATGGCCTTGCGAAATATCTTCCGGCGATCGCGTTGACCGCGATGAGCGGCGGGGCGCTGGCGCAAACGGCGGAGGCGCCGCCCAAGGTGGAGCTGAGGGGCGTCGAGCGCCTGCTGGCGATGGAGGATATGAAGAACCTGCGGCTGACCTTCTGCCGCTCGCTCGACAGCCATGACTGGCCGGCGCTGCGCGCGACGATGGCCGACGATTTCGAGCTGTATTTCGCGGACAACAGCGGCCCGAACGGCAGCGCCGTGCGCCCGCCGATCGAGACCAGGAGCGCGGACGGCTTCATGGACATCGCCCGACAGTTGCTGAGCCAGGGCAAGTCGATCCACATCTGCACGATGCCGCAATTCGAATATGTCGGCACCGATCGCGCGCGCGCGAAGTGGTTCATCAACGGCTACGGACAGATTGGCGCGCAGAACGGCATGGGCTTCGAGCGGGTCGTCGAGGATTATGTGAAGGTCAACGGCAAGTGGCTGATCCGCAAGGCGGATGCGCGGGTCGAGGCGCAGGTGCTATTCCCGAAGTGACCTGACCGCCGCGCGCCCGGACAAAGGGGGCGTCACCGCGCGATCGCCCGTCGCTCGCGCGGTGACTGCGCGGCGCTCAATGATATTGCGGCGCGGCGAGCAGGTGGCAGGTGCCGGAAAACTGGCACAGATACCAGTTCAGCAACTCGCGGAAGCCGCCCAGGTTGAATCGGCGATAGAAGCGCTTCTTGTAGCTGATCGCCGTTTCATAGGCGATCGACAGGTCCAGCGCCGCGCCCTCGCAGGTCAGGCCATAAAGCATCCTCGCGATCACCTGCGCCTCGCGTTGCGGGATATCGTGTCCGGAGAGCGCGATACATCCCTCGATCAGCGCGAGCGACGAGAGCGCGGAAGAAACGATGCTGCGCTCCGTCACCAGCGCATAATGGCGGGCGAGCAACGGGAAGGCGATTTCCCCGATCACGCCGATGCGCGACCTTTCCTCGTCGCTGAACATCCCGCGCGCGCTGCTCCGCACGACGCTCAGCCCAAGCGGGCCGCGCGCGCCCTTGCCGTAGACCACGACGCGCTCGCGAATGTTCACTTCGTTGTAGAAGCGCTTCAGCTCGGCGGTTTCCGGGTGGTCGATGTCGAGCTGCGTAAGGATCGGCGAATTATCGTCCCACCGGCTGCCGGTCTCGATCGTCGGATCGAATTGCCACAGGCGCCGCGCGATATAGGTCGCGCTCTGCTCCCGCGCGCGGGCGCTGCCGTCCTCAGCGACGGACAGCATCATCTGCGGATGGCCCTGCGGGAAATGGCAGATATGGACATATTCGGACCGGAACATCCGCGTCAGGTGATGCGCCAGCTCCACCTCGAAATCGGGATTGCCGACCCCGCCGATCAGCGCCCCCAGCCCGTTGCCGCGGAGCGCCGCATCAAGCGAAGGCGACGGATCGCACCGTTTCTCCATCTTGATCGCCTGCATCGCAATCCTCCCCCAGTCGCTTTCGTTTTTCCCGGTCGGGTTCGGCGAAGGGCCGATCGGCCATCATCGGCTGGCCGGGTCGGGCTTCGCGTCCCCACCGGATATCACCTTCAATAGCGCGGGCGGGAAGAAAATTCAATCAAGCGTTAGATTCCGGTCATTGGCAGGGTGGCGCACGAAAATCACTTCCGCGCGCCCCACGCCGTCAACGGAAGTCGTAGCTGAGCGTCACGCCATAGGTCGCGGGACGCCCCGCGAAACGCGACACCGTGTCGTAGCCGGACACCACGTTGGTCCAGTAATAGGCATTGCCGATGTTCTTGCCCCAGATAAAGGCGCGCCAACGCTTGTCTGTATCCTCGATGCCGATCTGTGCGTCGATCACCGCATAATCGTTGATGCAATAGACGCAGTTGGTGGAGGCGGCGATGACGGTGGACGGATTCACGTCGCCACCCAACGTCGCGATCGTCTTGGACCGATAGTTGATCGTCGCGCCGAGGAACATGTTGAGGCTCGACGTGACCGGCTGGTTGTAATTGGCGCTGACCGAAACCTGATGCTTCGGCGTATAGGGGATCGCCGTGCCGGCGAAATCCTCGGGATCGCCGCCGGCGTTGAAGCCCTTGAACTTGTCGATCCTGGCGTCGAGGTACGTGTAGGCGGCGTTCACCGTCAGATGATTGGACGGCCGCGCGGTCAACTCAAGCTCGAAGCCCTTGATCGACGATTTCGGGATATTCTGGAGCACGTCGAGCTGGCCGAACGTCGGATCGAGCAGCTTGGTGCGGAGCTGCTTGTCGCGATAATCGTAATAGAAGCCGGCGAGGTTCACCTGCAACGTCCGGTCGAGCAACGTCGCCTTGATGCCGCCTTCATAAGCGAGCACCGATTCCTGATGCACCGGCACATATTGATTGAGCGTGGAACCGGTGATCGAGGGGAAGCTGCCTGCCTTATAGCCCTTCGACACGTTGACGTAGAGCAGGGTGCCGGGCGTCAGCTTGTAATCGGCGCCGACTCGCCATGAGACGTTATCCTCGGCCAGCGTGCTGTGATAATCGCCGATCCCGCCGAACGGCAGGTAATCGACCACCGGCACGAACTGCCCGTTCTGCGCCGCCACGGAATCGACGTTGATCGAAACGCACTCGCCCGGAATATAGCGCTGGAACGGAATGCCCTGATATTGCGCGCCGAAGTATTTGAGGATGTTGCCTAGGTTATAGGGCGCGCGCGGATCGCTCTGGCAGATGTTCGCCTTGTCGCGCGCATTGGTGTAGCGGATTCCGGCTTTCAGCGTCAGGTTCTCGATCACGTCATATTCGACATTGCCGAAGAAAGCGTAATTGCGCATCCGCTGGTTATTGGTGATCGTATCGACGCTCAGCGGGAAACCGAACAAGTCACCGAAGCCGATCCTTGCCGATGAGTTGAAATAGTCGATGTTGACCTGCTGATCGACCTTGTCCCACTCGTAATTGCCGCCAAGGACGAAGCGGAACGGATTGTGCGGATTGTTGGCGAAGCGCAATTCCTGATAGACCGTCTCGATCCGGCCGAGCGTTAGCGGCACGTCCAGCGCGTTGATCGCCATGCCGTCGGAATCGTTGCCCTGCCGTTCGTTGAAGCGAGTATAGGCGGTGAGCGAGGTGAGCGTGCCGAAATCGCCGACGTCGAGATCGGCGCGCAGCGACGCCTGGATCATGTCATTGTCGGCGAACGGCACCTTCTGGCCGGGAAAGAGCGTGGATGAATTGGACCAGTCCGCCGCACGCGGGTCGTTGGCGGAGAAGGGCGTCGCGAGGATCGCCGGATCGCGCCACGAGCCGACCGGATTGGGCGGGATGGCCAGCCCCTCGTTCTGGAATTGCTGCGCAATATATTGCCCCGCCTGCGTCTCGCTCTTGTCCTTCCAGCCGTTGACGTTGAGCAGGAAGCGCAGCGACGAAACCGGCTCCCACACCACTTGCAGGCGGCCCATGTAATTCTCGACCTTGCCGTTGCGGTCGCCCGGCCGGGTCGTGCTGACCTGCCAGCCGTCGCCGAACTCCGCCCGGCCGGCGACGCGCGCTTTCAGCGTATCGGTGATCGGGCCGCTGACATAGCCTTCCGCATCGACCTGGTTGAAGCGCCCGTAGGTGACGGTCGCGCCGGCCCGGAACGTGTCGGTCGGCTTGGCGGCGATATAGTTGATCGCGCCGCCGGTGGCGTTCTGGCCGAACAACGTGCCCTGCGGCCCCTTCAACACCTCAAGCCGCTCGAGATCGAACGTCGAATGCGTCGTCAGGACGGGGAACGACAGCGGGATTTCGTCGACATAGATGCTGACCGACGGATAGGCGCCGATCGACGTTTCGTAGAAGCCGACCCCGCGCAGCGTATAGACCGGCGTGCCGTTCGGCGCGGCGGCATAGGACAGGCTCGGCACGCGCGAGGCGACGTCGCTGAGCGACGACAGGTTCTGCTGCTTCAACGCATCGCCCCCCATCACGGCGGCGGTGACGCCGACATCGTTGAGATTCTGCTCGCGCTTGTTGGCGGTGACGACGATTTCACCGATGCCGCTCCCGGCGGAGGTGGCGGCGCCCGAAGCCTCCGCGGCGGTTGGCGCGTCCTGAGCCACGGCTATGCCGGACCACATGAGCGCGACGAGCGCGACGCCCGAAAACTGGCACTTCCTGCGCATAGACATCTTCCTCTCCTCCCGTTCCATGTCATTCCCGCCGCCGTCCCGGCATCGTCCGGCCGGGATCGCGCGACATCGAGGGGGTTTTCCGACACGGGCTGACTGCTCTCGGTGTCGAACAATTCATAATCCGCGATAAATCTACCTGTCAACTGTTAGATTTTGTAGAATATACACACGGAAGATGATCGATCTTCTAATTTTAGATAATAATTACATCTAACTATCTAATATAACTATTAGCGTCAGCGCGCCTGATGTTAAATTATTATCTACTTATCGTTAGAATCATGCCGCGAGCGTCGCCGCCGCGCGCACGGGACGGGCGTTGTCCATCAGCACCCCGACATCGGTCAGCGTCTCCAGGGACAGAGCCGCATCGATGCACCGATCCGCCTGCATGGGGGTGATGACCCCTTCCGCATTGTGGCGGAACTTGGCGACCAGTTCGTCCACCGTCAGCGCCACGCCTTCCTCCGGCGCCTTGCTGCCGCGCGGATAACGCCGCTCCCCACGGAAGGTCTGTCCACGCGCGGTGATCTCGATGATCGCCGGGCGGCTGGCGGCATTGCCCTCCAGCAGCTTGACGTAATCGGGGTGGACCTGATGCGTCACCCGGCCCATCAGCCCCATCACCGATGGGCCGAACACCAGTTCCTCGTCCATCCACGCCTTCCCCGGCTTCACCCGATGCGCCGCCACCGCGAGGCCGTGGGCGATGCTGAACTGCGCGTCATGGACATGCTCGATCGTGCGGTTGAGCCACACCGGCTGCTCGACGAACCCCTCGACATAGGCGTTGATCCGCTCGATCTCCGCCGGCTTGATATCATGCGCGTCGAGGATCCCGGTCATCGCATCGACCAGCGCGTGGAGGATGCGGCAGTGCGGATACGGCTTGTACGCCTGTTCCGCCGTGAAGCGCCACGCATCGCCCAACGCATCGGTGATCGCCGCCGGCTCCCACCTTTTCGTGCCGATGAAGCGCGGGAAGCCATATTGCCGGTCGTCCAGCACCATCACATCGCCGCGATGCCCCAGCTCCGCCATATAGGCCGCGTTGAACGCCGCCTGCGTCAGCACGCCGGCCTGGAGATATTTGATCGTCGAGCTGGGCGCGTGCTGGAACCATGCCGCCTGCGATTGCGTCGGCGCAATGCAGCCGGCGATGCCGAGCGCATGGGCGATCGTCCCCGCCTTCGCGCCCTTCACCTTGAGGATCGCGGCGGTCGCGCCGAACACCGTGCTGCTGTAGCCGTAGATTTCCGGCGGATGGACCTTTCCATCCCGCGTATCGCGCAGGTAATCCATCGCCTTGCCGAGCCGGTAGGACATCTCATGCGCCAGCGCGGTCGCTTCGATCAGCGCCGCGCCGCTCGCCCGCTCCTGCTCGGCCATCGCCAGCGCGCCGGGCAGGACATAGGGGCAGACATGCCCCGGCGGCAGCACCGCATCCATGTCGAGCGTGTTGATCAGCTCGCCGTTGGCGAAGGCGGCGCCGAACACCGATACCTTGTCGCTCGCCCCGATGATCGTCGCGGTGCCCGCGCCGCCGCCGGTCAACCGGCCGTATTCGATCCCCGCGCGCCCCTTGGGCTGATCGACCGCCGCCAGCGCGCAGCCGATCGAATCGAGGATGATGAGCTTGCATTCCTCGATCACTTCAGACGGCAGCGCGCCGATCGCCGTGCCCTCGGTGAAATCCGCCAGGCGCTCGATAATGGTCTGCGTCATCGCCCAATCCTCTCCTTCGCGGGAATGGGAGGATAAACCGGCGGCGAGGCGGCGGCATTCCCCGTGCATGGGGACAAGATCGCCGGGTCAGCGATAGGCGTCGGCGAACTGCCCCGCGGCGCTGATGATGGTGGTGCGCGTCTCCTGGTAGGCATCGAGCGCGTCGCTGCCGTTCTCGCGCCCCCAGCCGCTCGCGCGGAACCCGCCATAGGGCGTCGACCAGCGGATATAGCGATAGGTGTTGACCCATACGACGCCCGACTCGATCCGCTGCGAGACGCGTAGCGCCCGCCCCACGTCGCGCGTCCACAGGCCGGCGGTCAGCCCGAACTCGCTGTCGTTGGCGATGGCGATCGCCTCCTCCTCGTCGTCGAACGGGATGATCGCGGCGACGGGGCCGAAAATCTCCTCGCGGGCGATGCGCATATGGTTGCCGACGCCCGCGAACACCGTCGGCTCGACGAAATAGCCGCCGGCCAGCGCCCCCTCCAGCCGCCGCCCGCCGGCGACCAGCTCCGCGCCGTCCCGCCGCCCGATCTCGACATAGGAGAGCGTCTTGGCGAGTTGCGCCTCATGCGCCTGCGGCCCCATGTGCGTCGCCTCCTCCAGCGGCATCCCGACCCGCACCCGGCGCTGCCGCTCGCGAAACGCATCGACCACCCGATCGTATATCGCGCGCTGCGCCAGCACGCGCGAACCGAGCGCGCAGGCCTGCCCGCAATGCGCCCAGGCGGAGGAGGTCGCGGCGTTGATCGCCGCCTCCAGATCGCAATCGTCGAACAGGATATGCGCCGCCTTGCCGCCAAGCTCGAAGGTGAAGCGCTTCAGCGTGTCCGCGCCGTCGCGCAGCATCCGCCGCGCGGTCGCGCCCGATCCGGTGAAGCTGATCTTGTCGACACCGGGATGCGCCACCAGCCGCGCGCCGGCGTCCGCTCCCCTGCCCGGCACGACGTTGACCACGCCCGGCGGCAGCCCCGCCGCCTCCACGATCCGCGCCAGCTCCAGCGACGTGACGGCGGTGAATTCCGATGGCTTGAGCACCACCGTGCAGCCCGCCGCCAGCGCCGTCCCCAGCTTCCAGCAAGCGGTGAGCAGCGGCACGTTCCACGGCGTCACCGCGCCGACCACGCCGACCGGCACCCTGGTGGTGAAGGCATGGATGTCCGCGTCGAGCGGCATCGTCCGCCCCTCCGCCTTGTCGGCGAGGGAGGCGAACCAGTGATACCATTGCGCGTGCGCGCCCACGTCTGCCCGCGTCTCGCGGATCGCGCGGCCGCAGTCGCGCGTCTCCAGCTCGGCAAGGCGCGGCGCCTGCTCGCGATAGAGTTCGGCGAAGCGCCGGATCAGCCCCGCGCGCTCCCATGCCGGCATCCGCCGCCACGGTCCCTCGAACGCCTCGCGCGCCGCCGCCACCGCGCGATCGATATCGGCCGCGCCGCCCACCGCGACCTTCGCCCACAGCCGGCCGGTCGAGGGGTCGATCGTGTCGATCACCTCCCCGTCGCCGGGCGCGACCCATTGGCCGCCAATATAGAGATCGCCCCAGACCGGCGCATCCCGCATGACCCTCTCCTCGCTCATTCGGCCGGGAGGATCGGACGGCGTCGCTCGCGCCTCAATCCCCATGCGGGGGGACCGTCACTCCCGCGTGAAATCCGGCGCGCGCTTCTCGCGGAACGAGGCGAGCCCCTCGCGCGCCTCCGGTCCGCCGAAGCCCAGCATCTCCAGCGCCAGCGACGCGTCGAACGCCGGGCCGGCGGTGCGCATCCAGTTGTTGAGCGCGTGCTTGGTGAAGCGGATCGCTGTCGGCGCGCCGTTGGCAAGGCAGGTCGCGATCTCCACCGCCTTGTCCTGCAAATCGGCATCCTCGACGCACAGCGAGACGAGGCCGATCCGCTCCGCCTCCTCGCCGCCAACGGGATCGCACAGCAAAAGATGATATTTGGCCTTCGCCATGCTGCACAGCAGCGGCCACAGGATCACCGCATGATCCCCCGCCGCGACGCCGAGCCGGGTGTGGCCGTCCGCCAGCCGCGCGCTCTTGCCCGCGATCGAGATGTCCGCGAGCAATCCCGCTACCAGCCCGGCACCCACCGCCGCGCCCTGGATCGCGGAGACGATCGGTTTGGTGCAATCGAGGATGTTGAACACCAGGTCGCGCGCTTCCTGCCACACGCGCACCTTGGCGGCGTAACTCTCGGTCAGTTCCTGGACCAGCGAGAAATCCCCGCCGGCGGAAAAGGCGCGCCCGGCGCCGCACAGGATCACCGCGCGCACCTCGGGATCGGCGTTCAGCTCGCGCCAGATCTCGGTGATCTCGACATGCCCCTGCTTGTCGAGCGTGTTCAGCCGGTCCGGCCGGTTGAACGTAAGCCGCAGCACCCCCGGCGCGGGCCAGTCGAAATCGAACGCCTTGTAGTGCGCATAACGGTCGCTCACGTCGCTCATCTCCCTTCGGCCTTCACCGATTGCAGTTCATCGATCGCGCCCGGATTGTCGAGCGCGGAGAGGTCGCCGAGCGGCTGGCCGGTCCAGATGCGCTTGATGACGCGGCGCATCACCTTGGAACTGCGCGTCTTGGGCAATTGCCGGACGAGGTGGACGCGCGATGGCTTAAACGGCTTGCCCAGCCGGTCCGCGACATGCGCGGCCACCGTGTCGCCGAGTTGTTCCTCATCGCCCGACCAGCCCGGCATGGCGATCACGAACACGATCAGCTTCTCGCCCTTGGTGGCATCCGGCACGCCGATCGCGGCGGCCTCGCTCACCGCCTCCAGCTCCAGCACCACTTCCTCGACCTCCGCCGGGCCGAGCCGCTTGCCGGCCACCTTGAGCGTATCGTCCGAGCGGCCGAGCATGAAGAACGAGCCGTCCTCCATCTCCATCGCCAGATCGCCGTGGACCCATGTGGCGGGCACCGTGCGCCAGTAGCTGTCGAGATAGCGCTCGTCGTCCTGCCAGAAGGATTGCGTCATGCCGACGAAGGCGCGGCGCACGGAAAGCTCCCCGACCTCGCCGATCACCGGCCTGCCCTCCGCGTCGAGCACCACGACGTCGACGCCCGGCGAGCCGGTGTTGAACCCCGCCGGACGGATCGGCTTGACGACCACGCTCGAAAGCAGTGCGCCCGACACCTCCGTCCCGCCGGTATAGTTGATGACCGGCGCGTCGGTCCCGAAGCGCCGCTGGAACCACAGGAAATGCTCCGGGTCGATCCCCTCGCCCGCCGTGATGAGCAGCTCCACCGTCGATCGGTCGCCGGACAGGGCGAGCGCCTCGTTCGCGGCAAGGCCCCGGATCAAGGTCGGCGCCGATCCGTAATGCGTCACGCCGTGCCGCTCCACCACGCGGCTCATCCGCGACCAGTCGGGATAATCGGGCGCGCCATCATAGCAGACCAACGTCGCCCCGCGCAGCAGCGCGCTCGCCAGGACCAAGGTGCCCGCGATCCATCCCATGTCCGCCGGCCAGCAATAGACCTTGCCCGGCCCGACGTTGAAATGGACCAACGAGTCATGCGCGATCTTCAGCGGGAAGCCGCCGTGGGTATGCACCGCGCCCTTCGGCTTGCCGGTGGTGCCGGAGGTGTAGATCACCATGAACGGGTCGGACGGCGACATGCGCTCCGCCGGCATGCCGTCGTCCACAGTCAAGGCAACCTCATGCCAGCCTGTCCCGCCGGCCGGTACTGGCTCGCCCTCGACGCTCTTCCAGATGATTCGGCCGATAGATGGAAGCTGGCTGGCGGCCTCCCGCACCGGCCCGACCAGATCGACGCGCTTGCCGCGCCGGTCGAAGCCGGTGGTGGCGATCAACGTCGACACCCCGCTCGGCTCCAGCCGCGAGACGATCGCGTCGGTGCCGAAGCCGCTGAACAACGGCACGACGATCGCACCGACACAGGATAAAGCGAGCAGCGAGACGGTCGCCTCCACGCCGTTCTCGGTCAGCAGGCCGACGCGGTCGCCACGCTTCACGCCCAGCGCGCGCAGCCCGGCGGCGAAACGCCGCACCGCCGCGCCCAGCTCGGCGAAAGTCAGCGAGCGGACCGCGCCGTCCTCGCGTTCCGCGACGACCGCGCGATTGCCCGAG
This sequence comes from Sphingomonas sp. CL5.1, assembly GCF_013344685.1. Taxonomy (NCBI): domain Bacteria; kingdom Pseudomonadati; phylum Pseudomonadota; class Alphaproteobacteria; order Sphingomonadales; family Sphingomonadaceae; genus Sphingomonas; species Sphingomonas sp. CL5.1. The sequence goes on along the minus strand of NZ_CP050137.1, from coordinate 2,862,041 downwards.
GTGCGCGGGTCGGCGCACCATGCCAGCACGGTATCAACCCAGTTCAGCTCGCCGCCGGGGAACCAGTCCGGGAATTCCGGTCCGCGATCGAAGCGGACATAGCCGTCGGGCCGCCGCGACCAGACGATGCCGAGCGCATCGATCACTCGCATCCAGTAATCGCCGGGCCGCTCCAGCGAGACCCGGTGCAGCGCGTCATAATCCTCGACCCCGAAGGCACGGGCCAGCGCGGTGACCTCCGCCTGCTCGATCTCGCGGTCGTCCGGCCGCCATATGTCCCGTTCGTCGCCAGCCATGTTTCTCAAAGCCCCACAGGCGGGCGCGACCGGCGCGCCGCTGATCCTCTCATGCCGCGCCATTCATCCGCCCTGCCCCGCGCCGGGGCAAGCCATGCGGCCGGGCGTTGACCATCGACCTAGATAGGGCATAGGGCTTCCCTATATGCTTGGGGAAGGATTTCGCGGTTATGTCCTCCATCCAGTCCGCGCGTGAGCGATCGCTTCAGATGGCAAGAGAGCTACCGGCATTGGATATCCGCCAGCTTCATTACTTCCTGACGCTGGCCGAGGAAGGATCGATCTCCTCGGCGGCGGCGGCGCTGCACATGGCGCAGCCGTCGCTGTCGGAGAACCTGACGCGGCTGGAAAGCAAGCTGGGCGTGCAGCTTGTCGTGCGCAGCGGGCGCGGGGTGACGTTGACCGAGGCGGGGCAATTGCTCGCCGAGCGCGGGCGCGGGATCGTCGATGCCGCCGCGCAGGCGATCAGCGATATCCGCCACGCCGGCTCCGAGGCGCGCGGCCTCGTCTCGATCGGGTTGCCGCCGTCGCTCGGCCTGCTGCTCAGCGTGCCGCTCGCGGAAACGATCCGCAGCGAATATCCCGACGTGCGGCTGCGCATCTCGGAGGGATTGTCCGGCGACATCACCGAATGGGTGGAGAACGACCGGATCGACCTCGGCTGCGTCTATGAGGTGCGCGACAACCGCGAGTTGCTGTTCCGGCCGCTGCTGGCCGAAAAGCTGTTCCTGATCAGCGCGCCGGACAATCTGCCCGAGCATGTCAATCTGGACGATCCCGATGCGCCGACGATCCGGGGCATCGATTTGCGCGCGCTGCCGCTGGCGCTGCCTGCCGCGTCGCACGGCGCGCGCAAGGTGGTCGAGCGGTTCGCCCGCGCCGCCGGCATCGCGCTGAACGTGGTGGTCGAGATCGATTCGCTGCCGCAGATCGTCACCATGGCGACGCGCGCGAGCGCCTATACGATTGTGCCGCACGCGGCGGTGATCGACGAGGTGGCGGCCGGCACCGTCCGCGCGATCGAGATCGTCGAACCGACCATGACGCGCACCGCTTACCTCCTGCGCAAGCGGACGCGCCCGATCACCCGCGCCAGCCAGGCGGTGCAGCAATCCATCGCCGTCATCGTGCGCGAGATGATCGAGCGCTTCCAGCTCGACGCCACCGTGATCGACGAGGCCGGGCGCGGGGCCGCCGGACACGAGAGGGAGAAAACGTGACGCCGACAGCGCTGGCGCCGGCCTGACCGCGGGATCAGATCGCGCCACGCGCCTTCAGCGCGGCGATCTCCCCCGCGCCCAGGCCAAGCATCCCGCCGAATACCGCCTCGTTCGACGCGCCCAGTTCCTCCGCGGGGCGATCGAACCCCACCTGCGCGGCGGAGAAGCGGATCGGCAGGCCCATGCCCGTCGCGCCGACCTTGCCGTGGCGCGGATGCTCCAGCTCGACCACCGCGCCGCGCTCGCGCAGACGGGGATCGCCCAGCACCTCCAGCGCGGTGCGCACCGGGCCGCACGGCACCTGCCGCGCGATCAGCAGCGACACGACCTCCTCGGTGCGGTGGCCGCGCGTCCATTGCTGGATCATCGCGTTCAGTTCGCTCGCGTGCTTCATGCGCGGTCCGCGCGTGGCGAAGCGCGAATCGTCGAGGATGTCGGGGCGACCCATCGTCTCGAACAGCCCGCGCATCCAGGCGGGGCTGAACGCGACGATCGCGACATGCCCGTCGCTGGTCTCATAGACGCCGAAGGGCACCAGCCGGTCGGTGAAATTGCCCGAGCGCGTCGGATAGCCGGCGCCGCTGAAGATATCGAAATGCTCCTCCGCCATCAGCGAGGCGAGGCAATCGAGCATCGACACCTCGACATGCTGTCCCTTGCCGGTCCGCCCGCGCTGGATCAGCGCCGCGAGGATGCCGTTGCAGGCATAGAGCGGCGCGAGCAGGTCCGCGATCGGCAGGCCGAAGCGGGTCGGCGGCCCGTCCGCGAAGCCCGTCACGTCCATGATGCCCGACAGCGCCTGGACGATGATATCCATGCCCTTGGTGCCCGGATAGATGCTCGGCTCCCCGAACGCCTTGATCGAGGCATAGACGATCGCCGGATTGACCGCCGCGATATCGTCATAAGCGACGCCGAGGCGACCGGTCGCCCCCTCGCTCATATTCTCGATCACCACATCGGCATGTTTCGCGAGGTCGAGCAGCAGCGCGCGGCCCTCCGCCGATTTCAGGTCGATCGTCACGCTTTTCTTGTTGCGCGCGCGGTTGAGGATCGTGAGCGAAACGTCGCCTTCCTCCGGCGCGCCGAAGTGAAAGCCGTGGTCGCCGACATAGGGCGGGTTGGTGCGCGCGATATCGCCACCGGAGGGGGATTCCACCCGGATCACTTCCGCCCCCATGCCGCCCAGCAGCAGCGATCCGTAAGGCCCGGCGAGCGCCACGGTGAGATCGAGAACGCGGATTCCCTCGAGCGGTCGTTGCATGATCCTTGCCCCCTATCGCCTTAGCGGACCAGCAGCGCGGTGAAGTCCGCGACCTTGCCGCTCCCGCCGAAGCAGCGGATGCCGTCGAGCAGCGCCTCGGCCTTTTCGATGCCCAGCACCTCGACCGCAAGCTCGCGGAACTTGGCGTCAAGCTGTTCCTGACTCATCGGATTTTCGATCGTGCCGGTCGAGTCCTCGACGAACACCGGCCGCGACGAACCGTCGGCGAAGCGCAGCGTCACATCGGCGACGAATTTGCCCGGATAGCGCAGATCCAGCTCCGGGTCCTCGGTCATCCGCACCTTGCGCGCGGTGCGCAGGATCTCGCCCTGATCGGAAAGGTCGAGCAGATCGTGCTGCGCGTCGCGATGCACCTGATAGCCGTTGCCCCGGCCGAGCAGGGTGAAGGCAAGCTGCACCGGCAGGCTGTATTGCACATGTTCGATCATCGTCGGGGCATAGGCGTTGGCGTTCTTCGTGCCGACCGGCACGTTGGCCGATCGCTGGATGCGCACGTCGATGCCCTCGATCTCAGTCGCGCGCCCGGCATAGGGCGCAACGGCATCGATATAGGCATGGATACAGCCGCAGCAGAGATATGGCTTGAACCATGCCTTGCCGATCTCCAGCGGCCGATCGCGGCCGAACCGCGCCGCCGCTTCGTCGCCCACCGCCATGTCGAGGAAGGTGCGATAGAAGCCCTTGCCGCCGGTGAGACAGGCGACCGGCCCGGTGATGCCATGCGCCGCCATCTGCGCCGCGCGGATGCCGCCGCTGGCGCCGATCCCTGAGTGGACGCGTTTGATCGAGCCGCCGCCCGACGTATATTCGGTGGTGCCGGAAGCGTGGCTCATCGCGATGGCGAGCGCGTGCCCGGTCTGCTCGCGGCCCAGCCTCATCAGCCGCGCCGCGATCGCCGCCGCGCCGAAATTCGCCAGCATGCAATGCGGATGATAGCCACGCGACAGCAACTCCGGCGCGGCGAGCGAGCCGATGCGCGTATAGACCTCATAGCCGACGACCATCGCCGCCAGCGTCTCGTCCGCGCTGGCGCCCGTTTCCTCGCCCATTGCCAGCGCGGCGGGAACGACGCACGCGCCGGGATGGCTGGCGCTCTCGCGATGCGCGTCGTCATATTCGAAGGCGTGGCCGAACGTCGCATTGACGAACGCGGCATCGATCGCGCTCATCCGGTCGCCATAGACGGTTACCGTCGAGACGCCGGGCCGCGCCTGCGAGCGGGCGAACTCGAGCGTGTTCACCGACCAGGGAAGCTGCGAACAGGCGACCTGGTTGGCGATCTGGTCCTGCATCAGCCGGCGCGCGGCGAAGCGCACGTCGTCCGTCAGGTTGGCGATCGAAAAGCCCTCGATGAAATCGAGAATCGCTTCTTCCAGCGCGGGGCGGACAATGGCGCCCGGCTTCGATGCGGCGGCGTTGGCGGACATGGTGGTTCCATCCTCTCTATTTGCCGATTCATGGGCCTGGCCACGGCCCCCGGCGAAGCCACCAGCCTGATCGTCATTCAGGCTAACGGCCAGCCGACTGGATTCCAACGCGCGCATCGATGGCATAGCGTTTTCCTATGGCGCTTTCAGGAATAACCTTGAGCGATCCTTTCGTCGCAGTCAGCGCGTGCGCGACGCAACGACACCCGTCGACAGGCGAAAATGCCCCAAATCAGACCACCCCCGCGCCACGCAACGCGGCAATTTCCGCTCGATCCAGCCCCAATCCGGCCAGCAATTCGTCGCTATGCTCTCCCAGCAGCGGCGGACGCCTTGGCATCTCCGCCGCGTCGGGACCGATGCTCGCCAGCGGACGGGCTAGCGACACCCCGTCCGTGCCGGGATAGTCCACCTTACGGAAATAGGTGTCATGCAGCCCCATCGCCCCGCCGATCACATCGGCCGGGGTAAGCACGGGGCTGGCGCCGATGTTGAACGAGGCGATCGTCGCGAGGCACTCGTCGCGGCCGCGGTCAGCCGCCCATTCCGCCATGATCGTGCTCAGTTCCGCGCCGTTGCGGCCGCGCTGGATATCGTTGGCGAAGCGCGGATCGTCGAGCAGGTCCGCCCGGCCGATCATCTTCGTCCAGCGCCTGAACATGCCCTGCCCGATCACCTGCATGACGAACCAGCCGTCGCGCGCGCGGAACATGTCGGACGGGCCGGCGATCGGGCTGCGGTTGGCGATCGGCGCGCGAACGTTGGCGCCCGCCTCCTGCTCCATCAGCACCGGGTTCATGATATTGAGCGCGGTGCCGGCGAGCGTCGCTTCCACCAGGCCGCCTTCACCGGTGCGCATCCGGCGGATCAGCGCGGCGAGCGTGCCGAACGCGGCCGAGATGGCGGTCGAATAATCGACATAGGAGGTCGCCGAGCGATACGGCCGGTCCGGCTCGCCGGTGAGGTAGATCGCCCCGCTGATCGCCTGCCCCACGCCGTCGAAGCCGACCGCCTCGGCCATGTCGCTCCGCGCGTCGAACGCGCCGACCGTCGTCAGGATGATATCGGGCCGGATCGCCTTGAGCGCATCGTAATCCATCCCGAAATGCCTGAGCGCTCCGGTCGAGAAATTGGCGATCACGATATCGGCGCTCGCGATCAGCCGCTCCAGCACCGGCCTCGCGGCAGGCGCGCCGATATCCAGCGTCAGCGATTTCTTGCCCCGGTTCGACTGGAGGAACATCGCCCCTTCCCCGTCGCGCGTCGCCGGCATCAGGTAGCGGTCGTCTCCACCGCCAGGGCGCTCGATGCGGATCACCTCCGCGCCGATATCCGCCAGCAGCCCTGCACAGAACGGCCCGGCGATATACCGGCCGAAATCGAGGATGCGCACACTTTCCAGGATTGCACTCACATCCATCTCCAATGAATTCTAACGAGCGGGCGACGACGCATCGCGGTTGCAATCGGCCTGAGGCGCGCCGCTGAGCTAATCGCCCAGCGGCGGCGCTTCGGGCACGGGCGAGAAATGGTGGGCGCGGATCAGCGTCCGCCCGTCGCCCCAGTCAAGCAGCCAGGTGGCGCGCAGGACCGAGCGCGTATCGCGCCCGCCAGCCAGCACGAACGCGAAGGTGCAGAAGCCCTGCGCGAGCAGCGCCGTCTCGCCGATCCGCGCGATCCGCTGATTGAACAGGTCGAGCGAGCCGGACTGGATCACGCCATCATAGCTGCGGAAATATTCGCCTATCTCCGCCACGCCGACCGAATGGCCCGCGCGGCCGCCGAACAGCAGCGCGTCGGTGGAGTATAGCGCGGCGAGAGCGTCAGCATCCCACGGCGTCGCGGCCGCGCTCCACGCCCGCGCGACGGCGGCGACGCGATCGGAATCGTGGCTCATGACGATCGCCGCCCCTGCCCCCTCACGCCGCCTGGAGCGCGCTTTTCTTCATCATCAGCCCGGTGCGGCGCAGGCTGCACACCAACTCGTCGCGCTGGTTGCGCGCGCGCGTCTCGAACTCGACGATGCCGGTGTCGGGGCGGGACCTGGACTCGCGGCGGCCGAGGATCTCCGTCTCGACGTACAGCGTGTCGCCGATGAACACCGGCTTGGGGAATTTGATGTCCGAAAAGCCGAGGTTGCCCAGCGTCGTGCCCAGCGTCGTGTCTCCCGCCGTCACGCCGCACGCCAGCGCCAGCGTGAACAGGCTGTTGACGAGGCGCTTGCCGTAGATGGTCGTCTTGCAATACTCGTCGTCCATGTGCAGCCACGCGCAATTGTAAGTGAGCGCGCTGAACATGAGGTTGTCGGCTTCCGTCACCGTGCGGGTGATCGAATGCCTGAACACCATGCCCGGCTCCAGCTCCTCATAATATTTGCCGGTCGCCAGTTCCTGATAATTCACGGCCATTGGAATTTCCTCTCAATCGAATGCTTCGGCGAGCGCGATGATGTCGTGCGCGGTCTTGACGTGGGCGATGTCGATATGCTCGCCGTCATAGATCACCGAGGCGCGGCCATTCGCCTGCGCCTCCTCCAGCGCGGCGATCATGCCGCGATAATAAGCCACGTCCTCCTGCGACGGGCTGTAGACCTCGTTGATGACCGGCACGTTCGACGGGTGCAGCGCCAGTTCGCCGTCCATGCCGAGCGCGCGGTCGTTGAGTGACGAGGCGCGCAGCCCGTCGAGGTCGCGGACCTGCTGCCACACGCCGCCGATCGGGCGCTTGCCCGCCGCGCGCGCCGCCATGACGATGCGCGACTTGAGGTAGAGCGTTTCCCGCCCTTCCGGCGACCACACCGTGTTGAGCGCCCGCGCCACATCGGCGTTCTTGGCGGTCGCGCCGACGATCGCGGTGACGCGCGGCACGCATGCGATCTCATAAGCGTCCTGCAACGCCTTCGCCGTCTCCAGCAGCGGGATCAGGCCGAGCGAACCGAGCGCCACGCCATTGCGCCATTCCGCCTCGGAGATCATCGAGGATGCGGTGACGACATCCTCATAGCCGTTCGGCTTGGAGATATAGATGCCCTCAACGCCCGGCCTCACTACCGCGAGCAGGTCGTCGAGATCGTAGAGATGCGGGCTGCGGTTGATGCGCACGTAGAGGCGCTGGCCCTGCTCGACCAGCCAGTCGATCTTGCTCGCCACCAGATCGCGCGCGGCGGCCTTTTCGGCATGGGGCACGCTATCCTCCAGATCGAGGATCAACGCGTCGGCGCCGGCCTTGGCCGACTTCTCGATCATGCTCTCCTTGTTGCCGGGGACGAACATGAAGGAACGGGTTGGCTTCAATGCCATGGTCAGTCTCCGTCAATAGGATTTGGGCAGGCCGAGCTTGCGCTCGGCGATGTTGCTGAGGATGAGCTGCGGGCTGACCGGCGCGATGAACGGCACCCACATTTCGCGCAGGAAGCGCTCGACATGATATTCCTTGGCGTAACCGAAGCCGCCATGCGTCAGGATCGCGGTCTGGCATGCCTTCATGCCGGCCTGCGAGGCGAGCAGCTTGGCGGCATTCGCCTCGGTGCCGCACGGCAGCCCCCTGTCGAGCATGCTCGCGGCGGCCATGATCATATGGTTCGCCGCCTCCAGTTCGGCCCAGCTCTGCGCGAGCGGGTGCTGGATACCCTGGTTCATGCCGATCGGGCGATCGAACACGATGCGGTCCTTGGCATATTGCGTCGCGAGCCGGATCGCCGCCTGCCCGATGCCGACCGCCTCTGCGCCGACCAGACAGCGCTCGGCATTCATGCCGTGGAAGATATACTCGAGGCCCTTGCCCTCCTCGCCGATCCGGTCCTCCACCGGCACGGGCAGGCCGTCGATGAACAGCTCGTTGGTGTCGACAGCCTTGCGGCCCATCTTCTCGATCTCGCGGATCTGGACGTAGTCGCGATCGAGCCTGGTGTAGAACAGGCTGAGGCCCTCGGTGCGCTTCTTCACCTGCTCGATCGGCGTGGTGCGCGCGAGGATCAGCATGTGCCCAGCCACTTGCGCGGTGGAGATGAACACCTTCTTGCCGGTGATGTAATATTTGTCGCCCTTCAGCTCCGCCTTAACCTTCAGCTTGGTGGTGTTGAGGCCGGTGTCCGGCTCGGTGACGGCGAAGCATGCCTTGGTCTCGCCGCGCGTGAAGGGCGGCAGGATGCGGCGCTTCTGCTCCTCGGTGCCGAAGAGCACGACGGGATGCAGGCCGAAGATGTTCATGTGGATCGCCGATGCCGCCGCCAGCGCGCCGCCGCCCGCCGCCACGGTGCGCAGGAACAGCGCCGCTTCCGTGATCCCCAGCCCGGCGCCGCCATATTCCTCCGGCATGGCGATGCCGAGCCAGCCGCCGCGCGCCACCTCCTGGAAATATTCCTCCGGGAAGCCGCCCTTCAGATCGCGCTCCAGCCAATAATCGAGGCCGAACTTCTCGCAGATCTTCTCGGCCGCCTCGATGATCGCCTGCTGATCGCCGCTTAGCGAATAATCCATGGCGAGGACTCCTCTCCGCTCGATTCGAGTCATCAAATTTTCGAACGGTTGTTAGGCATTTTTTGCTTCACCCGTCAATGCCCGCATGCGATATTCTGTCCGGCGAACGGCGCGGGGGCATGGCTGGACCGATAACCGGCAAGCGACTATCCATCCCCCGCCGCCGAACGGATCGAAAGGAGGGCGCGTTGTCTGACGTCGAGCCGAAGGAAAAGAAAAAGGCCCAGAAAAAGGGCGATATCACCCGCGCCACCATCCTGGCGGCGGCGGCGAGGCGCTTTGCCGAGAAGGGCTATGCCGATTGCTCGCTACGCGACATCGCGGCGCTGAGCGGGCTGAAAGCGGGAAGCGTCTATTATCACTTCCCATCCAAGGAGGTGCTGCTCGACGAGGTATTGCTTGCCGGTATCGAACGGCTGACCAAGACGGTGCTGCAGCATGTCGCCGCGCTGGGCGAGCAGGCGGGTCCGACGGAGCGATTGCGCACGATGATCCGCGCGCATGTCACCTGCTTCCTCGATGTGCGCGACGACGCCAACACCTATCTGCGCATCTACGAATACCTGCCGCCGGTGATGAAGCGACGCACGCGAAGCAATCGGCTCGCCTATGCCCAGCTCTGGTTCGACGTGTTCGATCGCGGCGTGAAGGACGGCGAATTTTCGGCCGCGATCGACCGCGTCACCTTCATATCCTTCCTGCTCGATTCGATGAACGGCGTGATTGAATGGTTCCGCCCCTCGCGCATGACGATCGATGGCGTGTGCGACATGATCGAATCCTCCATGCTCGAAGGAATATTGACCAACGAGGCACGCACCAGCGGCTTGTCCCGACGACGCGAGTTGGCGCGCTGAGGCGAGTACTTCAATTTTTCTAACGGTGGGCCGATAAATATTGCGATCCGTGCCGCGATCCGCCATCCTCGTCGCCAGCAGCGCGAAACGCGGAAAGGACACGGCATGGGTCCGCTGGGCGATCTCAGGATAATCGAAATCGCGGGTCTCGGCCCGACGCCGTCGTGCGGGATGCTGCTCGGCGACATGGGCGCGGACGTGATCCGCGTCGACCGCATCGCCAGCGCCGATCTTCCCGTCGAGCTGCCGACGCGCTTCAACCTGCGCGATCGCAACAAACGCTCGGTCGCGATCGACCTCAAGCGCTCGGAGGGGCTGGCCGCGTTGCTCCGGCTGGTGGAGCAGGCGGACGTCCTGATCGAAGGCTTCCGTCCCGGCGTGGCGGAGCGGCTCGGTCTGGGCCCGGAGGTTTGCCTCGCGCGGCAACGAGGGCTGGTCTATGCCCGCGCGACCGGCTGGGGGCAGGATGGCCCGCTGGCACGGGATGCCGGGCACGACATCAACTATGTCGCGCTTACCGGCGCGCTCGACCTGATCGGGCCGCCGGGCGGCGATCCGGTCGTGCCGCTCAACCTGCTGGGCGATTATGCCGGCGGCGCGGCTTATCTCGCGTTCGGCATCATGTGCGCGGTGCATGAAGCGCGGCGATCGGGCGAGGGACAGGTCGTGGACGGCGCGATCATCGACGGGACGACGAGCCTGCTCACCATGTTCCATGCGATGCGCCAGGCCGATCAACTCCTCCCCGAACGCGGCGCGAACCTGCTCGACGGCGGCGCGCCCTTCTACACGACTTACCGAACGAAAGACGGCAAGCACGTCGCGATCGGCGCGCTGGAAGGGCGGTTCTACGCGGCGCTGATCGCCCGGCTCGGGCTGGACGCCGCCGCCTTGCCCGATCGCGGCGACCGCGCCGGCTGGCCGGCGCTGCGCGACATCCTCGCCGACACCTTCGCGCGGCGAACGCGCGAGGAATGGGTCGCGATCTTCGCGGACTGCCCCGATGCCTGCTTCTCGCCGGTGCTGACGCTGGAGGAAGCCGCCACGCATCCGCACAATCGCGCGCGCGGCATGCTCGTGGAATTCGACGGGCTGCAACACCCCCGCCCCGCCCCGCGTCTGTCGCGCACGCCCGGCGCGATCAGCGGGCGACCGCCGCGCGTGGGCGAGCAGACGCGCGGGGCGCTGGCCGACTGGGGCTTCGACGCCGCCGAGATCGCTGACGGCATGGCGAAGGGCGTGTTCCTCGACTCCGGCTCCTGACGCCCGTGCCGTTACGCATCGAGGTTGAGCATGACCGTCTTGACCTCGGTGAACTCCTCGATCGTCGCCCAGCCGCCCTCACGGCCGAGGCCGGAGCGCTTGATCCCGCCCGCGGGCGAGTTGGGCATCACCGAATAGCCGTTGACGCCGACCGACCCGGTGCGCATCGCCTTGGCCACACGGAACGCGCGCGTGAGATCTGTGGTGTAGATGCCGCCGGACAGGCCATAATCGCTATCGTTGGCGATGCGGATCGCGTCCGCCTCCTCCTCGAACGGGATGACGCACAGGACGGGACCGAATATCTCCTCCCGCGCGATACGCATGTTATTGTCGACATCGACGAACAGCGCCGGGTTGACCCAATTGCCGTCGGCGAGATCGCCGCCCGGCCGGTCGCCGCCGAACACCAGCCGCGCGCCCTCCCAGCGCCCGATATCGATATAACCGAGCACGCGCTCCAGCTGCCGTTTCGAGATGATCGGGGCGGAAGTGGTCGCCGGGTCGAACGGGTCGCCGAGGCGCACCTCGCGTACCTGCTCGGCGGCATGGTGGACGAACTCGTCGAGGATCGAGCGGTGCACCAGCGCCCGCGTCGGCGTCGAGCACACCTGCCCCGACAGGAAGGTAGAGCATAGCCCCATCAGGTTGCGCGCCGCCACCCGCACGTCGCGCGTATCCGGGAACACCAGCGCCGCGCTTTTGCCGCCCAGCTCCAGCGTCAGCCGCTTCATGTTGCTCCCGGCCGTCGACATGATCTTCTCGCCGACCAGCGGGCTGCCGGTGAAGCTCACCTTGTCGACGCCGGGATGGGTGGAGAGCGCCTCGCCAGTCGCCGGCCCGCCGGTGACGAGGTTGAACACCCCCGGCGGCAGATCGGATCGCGCGAGGATATCGGCGAGCTTGGCGATCGCCAGTCCCGCCAGTTCCGACGGCTTCAGGACGATCGTATTGCCACAAGCCAATGCCGGCGCGACCTTCATCGCGAAGGTCAACACCGGCCCGTTCCATGGCGTGATCGCCGCGACCACGCCGATCGGTTCGCGGAAGGTCAGGTAATGGAGGTTGGTCGTGCCGGTATATTGCGGGAAGGTCTCGCCGGTGATCTTGTCGATCCACCCAGCGTAGTGATCGAACATGTCGGCCGCGACCCGCCCCGAGACGCGCCCGCCCTTGCTGAAGGTGATCGGCATGCCGTTGTCGAGCGTCTGAAGTTCGGCGATCTCGTCCTCGGCGGCGTAGATCGCCTCGACGATCGGCTGGAGGATGCGCTTGCGCTCGCGGGCGGCCATGTGCGGCCACGGCCCCGCGTCGAACGCGCGCCGCGCCGCCGCCACCGCCGCGTCCACCCCGCTGCGCCCCGCCTCGATGAAGCTCGTCACCACCTCGTTGATCGCGGGGTGGATCTGGTCGTATCGCCCCTCGCCGCCATCGAGCCATGCACCGTCGATATATAACAGCCCCGGCCGCACCCCCAGCCGGTCGCGCGCCGCGATGATGCTGCTGGTTTCCATCCTTGCCATCGGCTCCATCCTCTCCACGCGCCATCTCCCTGGGACACCGTTTATGGCGAGCCGCACGCGCCGGCATTCCCGGCATCGGGGGACGAGATCGCCCGTCCTTCCTCGCAGGCGCCGATGGAATGGTCCTAGACCCGGCAGACACTTCCCCGCTGTCCCCAACGATGGGGGCAGAACGGTGATCCCAAACGAGCGACGATGCGCAGCGAAGCCGGCGATCAGACCGGCGCGTGGCGTCGATCTGCCAATGTCTTCAGGGAGAGGATCGTGAGAACATCCGCATTGCTTTGCAGCACGATAGCCGTGCTCGCACCGTTTCACGCCCTCGCGCAGGATGCTGGCGCGACCGCGGTCGATCAGGCGCGGCCGGCCGTGACCGACGGCTTAGACGTCATCGTGACCGCACAGCGCCGCGCCGAGCGGCTGGTCGACGTGCCGCTGTCGGTCAATTCGATCAATTCGGTCGATCTGGAGGCGAAGCACATCGACTCCCTCGCCAACCTGACGCAAGCGGTGACCAGCCTGCGCTTCGAAGGACAGGCGCCCCAGTTCGAGCCGACGCTACGCGGCATCGGCACGCTGGTGCAGGGCGGCGGGGTGGACGCCAGCGTCGCCGTCTATGTCGATGGGGTATATCTGCCCAATTCCAGCGGCATGAACTTCAACCTGCCGAACGTCAGCGACGTCCAGGTGCTGAAAGGCCCGCAGGGCACGCTGTTCGGACGCAACACGACCGGCGGCGCGATCCTGATCTCCACCGCCCAGCCGTCCTTTACCTGGACGGGGAACGTCAAGGGAACCTATGCCAGCTATGACGATGGGCGCGTGCAGGGCTATCTGTCCGGCCCGATCACGTCGAACATCGCGATCGGCGTCAGCGGCTTCTATCGGGAAAGCCCCGGCTTCACCGTCAACATCGCCAACGGCCAGCACGACGCCCGGCTGAAGCTGTTCAACATCCGGCCCAGCCTGCTGTTCAGCAACAACGACAACCTCAAGATCCGGCTGATCTACGAGCACAGCTATGCGTTCGACACCTCGTCGCTCGGGCTGTTCAACGTCGACGGTTATGCCCTGGCCCGCAATTTCCCCGGTGCGCTGATCAGCAGCCAGTTCCCCCGCTTCGCCGCCGACACCGCCCCGGTCAACCTGACCAGGGCGGACGCCTTCACCGCGATCGGCGACCTGCAACTGAGCAAGAGCACCGCGCTAAAGAGCGTCACCAGCTACCGGCACGATTCCAACCTGTTCGTCTCCGACGCGGACATGTCGAACCTGCCGTTGCTTTCGGTCGCGCAGATGCTGAAGTTCAAGACCTTTTCGCAGGAATTCACCGTCTCGCACAAATCCGGCCCGCTCGATCTCGTCGCGGGCGCGAATTACTATAACAGCATCGCGGATTCCCCCTTCACCACGATCACCTCTTTCGGCGTTTCGAACATGATCGATTCCTCGAAGATCAAGAGCGAGGCGATCGGCGTGTTCGCCGACGGCACCTATGAGTTGACGCAAGGGTTGTTCCTGACCGCCGGCGCGCGCTTCAGCAGCGAGCGCAAGGACCTTGCGGTGCAATATGGCGGCGTCCCGCCCGTGGTGAGCGATCATCGCCACTGGAACGCCGTCACCCCACGCGCCGCGTTGCGGTATCAGTTCGATCCCGGCGACAACGTCTATTTCTCGTTCAGCAAGGGCTACAAGCCGGGCGCCTATGCCGGCTTCCCGCCGAACCTGGTGAAGCCCGAACATGTCACCGCCTATGAGGCGGGCTACAAGCACGCCTCGCCGCTATTCGATCTCAACGCAGCGGCCTTCTATTACAAATACACCGATTTCCAGGTCACGACCTTCGACTTCACGACCAATCTCGGCGTCACGATCAACGCGCCCGGCGAGCGCACCTATGGCTTCGAGCTGGAGACGACGATCCGCCCGGTGCCGGAGTGGCGCATCAACCTGTCGGGCGCTTATCTCAACGCGCGATTCACCGACTTCAGGGAAGCCACGATCCAGGTCGCGAACGGCGCCGGGCAATGGGTCTCCGCGCCACGGGACGCGACCGGGACGATCGTGCCGCGCTCGCCGAAATGGTCGGGCAACGTCTCCACCAGCTACGACCTGAACATCGGGATCGGCAAGGTGCGGCTCGGCGCGAACATGAGCTTCGCCAGCAGCCTCTACAACCTGATGAACGAGCAGTTCCGTAATCCGGCCTATGCCACGGTGGGGCTGAACGCCGCGTTCACGCCGACGGGAGATCACTGGAAGATCGAGGCGTTCGTGACCAACCTGACCGACAAGCACCTCTATGCGCAATATCAGGGCGGGCCGTTCGGCACCTACGCGATCTTCCAGCCGCCTCGCGTGATCGGCGGATCGCTTTCGTACAGTTTCTGATCGCAAGGAGCGGGATATGACAGACGCGCAGGTCGAGCGGCTGATCGACGGGTGGTCCATCGCGATGGGCGGGGATTTCTCGATATTGCAGGACATTTGCTCCGCCGATTGCCGAATCTGGCACAGTTCGGACGACAAATGGATGCCGCATCGCGAAGCGATGCAGGCGTTCAACGCCGCGCACGCGGCGGGGCGGATTCCGCCGTTCGAGAATGTACGGATCGTGCCCACGGCAAAGGGCTTCTTCTGTCAGGCCGCGATCACGCTCGACCGGATCGGGAAGGTGCATATCACCCAATTGGTCGCCGTGAGCGATGGGGAAATCACCGAGGTCGAGGAATATATCGCGCCGGAAATGGACCTGGCCGCGCGTCTTCAGGCCTGAAGCGATTTCCCAAACGAGAAGCTCCGCTTCGCCCATCCGAAGTCGACGCGCGGCGCCGATCGCGTCAGCAAGCGCCCCGGACGGAGGAGGCAGGGATGAGCAGCGCGATCATGGCCGGCGAACGGATCGACGATCTCGCGCCTTGTCTCGCGGCGGCGCAGGCGTTCCGCGCATCGACGCATGCGGCGCTGACGGAGCGGCTGCGTAGCCGGTCGATCGATGCCGATCAGCGCGCGGCGCACGGCTTCGCCTGGATCGCCACCAGCGTCGCCGCGCTGGAAGCGGTGCTTGATTGGGTGCGCGCCAGCCACGGCATCAACCCGCTCGACGCGATGGTCGCGCGGCTCGCCTTCGCCGAGACGATCGGCCAGCTCGCCGGCGGCCTGCCGATGGGGCAGAACGAGTTGTTGCGCCCGTCCGATCTCGGCATCGGTGCGGCGGGAAGAATGCTGGCCGACGCCTGCGCCGCGCTGCTGGAAGAGGACCTCGCCCCCGTCCGAGCGGCGCTGGTCGAGGCACTGGCGCAGGGCCATTGGCCGAGCGAGACGCTGCACGACGCCGATCTCGACGCGATCCGCGACCAGTTCCGCCGCTTCACCGACGCGGAGATCATCCCCAACGCGCATCGCTGGCATCTCGCCAACGACCTGATCCCCGATGCCACGGTGCGGGCGATGGCCGATCTCGGCACGTTCGGCGTGTGCATCCCCGAGCAATATGGCGGGCTGGGCCTCAGCAAGCTCGTCATGTGCCTCGTCACCGAGGAGCTGTCGCGCGGCTGGATCAGCGCCGGCTCGCTCGGCACTCGTTCGGAGATCGCGGGCGAATTGATCGCGATGGGCGGCACGGACGCGCAAAAGGCGCATTGGCTGCCGAGGATCGCCAGCGGCGAGGTGCTGCCCACCGCCGTGTTCACCGAGCCTGACACCGGTTCCGACCTCGGCTCGCTTCAGACCCGCGCGAGGCGGGATGCCGGCGAATGGGTGATCGACGGCGCCAAGAACTGGATCACCCATGCCGCGCGCTCGGACCTGATGACGCTCCTCGCGCGCACCGTGCCCGATGCGCAGGGTTACGCCGGCCTGTCGATGCTGCTGGTGCCCAAGCCGCGCGGGACGGAGAGCGGCCCCTTCCCCGCCTCCGGCATGAGCGGCAGCGAGATAGAGGTGCTCGGCTATCGCGGGATGCGCGAATATGCCCTTCAGTTCGATGCGATGCGCGCGCCGGCCGAAGCGCTGCTCGGCGGTGAGGAAGGGCAAGGCTTCAAGCAGCTCATGCGCACCTTTGAGGGCGCGCGCATCCAGACGGCCGCGCGCGCGGTGGGCGTCGCACGGCGGGCGCTGGAGCTTGGCCTCGACTATGCGCTTGCGCGCAAGCAGTTCGGCAAGGCGATCGTCCATTTCCCCCGCGTGTCGGACAAGCTCGCCGCCAGCCTCGTCGATTTCGTCGCCGCGCGCGAGCTGAGCTACGCCGCCGCGCGCGCCAAGGATTCGGGCAAGCGCTGCGACATCGAGGCAGGCATGGCCAAGCTGCTCGGGGCGCGCGCCGCGTGGTCGAACGCGGACGCTGCGCTACAAATCCACGGCGGCAACGGCTACGCCCTCGAATATGAGATCAGCCGCGTGCTGTGCGACGCACGCATCCTCAACATCTTCGAGGGTGCCGCAGAGATCCAGGCGCAGGTCATCGCACGCGGCCTCATGGGCGGCCGGAATTGAGCGAAGGAAGGAGTCGCACGGTAAGCGGTTCCTTCCCGACCCGGCCCAGCCTTCGACGCCGAGGTGTCTGCAAATCATGGCGGCTGGTATCCGGGAAGACGACGCCGGCACGCGATGAAGGCCCATTTCGCGAGCGTCGAAGCGCGACTTCGCCGTTCACCAATTGGATTCGCGCCGCGCGGCCATCACATTCGACGCGAAGGACGGTAGCATGAACCGTCCGGTCCGACCGCGCGCCGCGAGCGGGAGAGGAGGAGCGACGGTCGCCGCGTGTATCGGGAGGAGACATCCCGGCCAGCAGCGATCGGTCAGGAGGTCGATATGGTGATGACAATGCTGGCGGACCCGACGCGAGCGCGGGAGAACGCGCGGCTGATGAGCGCCGATCTCGGCGGCCTTGTCGGCGCGCTCGGCACGCCGCGCTTCGCCGATGAGCTGCTGCGCTTCCTGAGGGAAGTGTCGAACGTCGAATATGTCCATTTCTTCAAGATGATCGGCAACCAGCCGAGCGTGCTGCGCTCGGTGAGCCTCGACGCATCCGGATCGGCCGAGCGGCAGGCCGATTTCTATATCTCCCGCCGTCTGTTCGGGGTCGATCCCTGGGTCGCCGACTGGATCGAGACGCGGCCGGAAGCCGCCGCCCTGTTCCATGTCACGCGCGCCGGGACGCGCTGCATGGAGATGCGCAACTATTACGATGCGATGCAGGTTTCCGACCGCGTGATGGTGTGCGGATCGAGCGAGGAAGGCATCCTCGGCATCTCGCTCGCCAAGTCGCAGCAGCAGGGCGGCTTCCCCGAATCCCGCGAACGGCTGGAGATATTGCGCGATCTCGCGCTGCCGCTGTTCATCAAGCATCGCGAATATGGCGGGCAGCGCAACAGGCTGACGCGCGAGCTGCTCGACGTCGCGCAGATCGAGCGCCGTATCGAGCGCGCGCCCGAGCGGCTTCCACGCCGCGAGGTGGAGGTCGGCGCGCGCATCCTGCGCGGGCTGACCGCCTCGGGGATCGCGCTCGACCTCGGCATCGGGCGCGAGACGGTGATCTGCTATCGCAAGCGCCTGTACGAGAAGCTGGCGCTCGGCTCGTACCACGACCTCCTGTCCTGGTATATGAGCTGCTGCGCCGACGAGGATGGCGAAACGATCAACTGAAGCAGCTTCGCACCGGACGAAGCCGCGCTTCGCGATCCGCAATTTGCCCGCCCGGCGCTTTGCCTTCACGCAACGCCGCTATCGGAGGGCAAAGCCATGACCGCCTATCAGGATATCATTCGCGAGACCGTCGACGGCGCGGCGTACATCACCATCAACCGGCCGCAGGTGATGAACGCTTTCCGTCCGCAGACCGTGGAGGAACTGCTCGACGCCTTCGCCTCGGCGGGAGCCGATCCCGCGATCGGGGCGATCGTGTTGTCGGGCACCGGGGACAGGGCCTTCTGCACCGGCGGCGACCAGAGCGGGCATGGCGATGGCTATGGCGGCCGGGGCGTCATCGGCGTGCCGATCGACGAATTGCAATCGCTGATCCGCGACGTGCCCCAGCCGGTGATCGCCAAGGTGCGCGGCTATGCGATCGGCGGAGGCAATGTCCTGGCGACGATCTGCGACCTCACCATCGCTTCCGAGAATGCGGTGTTCGGCCAGGTCGGCCCGAAAGTGGGGTCGGTCGATCCCGGCTTCGGCACCGCCTATCTCGCGCGTGTCGTGGGGGAAAAGAAGGCGCGCGAGATGTGGTATCTGTGCCGCCGCTATACCGCGCGGGAGGCGTTGGCGATGGGGCTGGTGAATTGCGTCGTGGCCGACGAGCAGCTCGACGCGGAAGTCGCTCGCTGGTGCGGCGAGCTGATGGAGCGCAGCCCTACCGCGCTTGCGATCGCCAAACGTTCCTTCAACGCGGACAGCGAGAATATCCGCGGCATCGGCGCGCTCGGGATGCAGGCGCTGGCGCTCTATTATCGCACCGAGGAATCGAAGGAAGGCGGCCGCGCGTTCATGGAAAAGCGCAAGCCGCGCTTCCGGGGCTGAGTCCCTCCGGCCCGACGGCCCGGAGGGTTCGCCGTCAGGCCACGGGGCGCTTGGCCATCAGGCCCGAGCGACGGAGGCTGGCGACCAGTTCGCCGCGCTGATTGTGGCCACGATGCTCGAACTCCACGATCCCGGCATCGGGACGCGATTTCGATTCCCGGCGGTCGATCACTTCCGTCTCGACATAGATCGTGTCGCCGAAGAACACCGGTTTCGGGAATTTGATCTCCGAGAAGCCAAGGTTGGCAAGGGTCGTGCCCAGCGTCACGTCCGCCACCTGGATGCCGCACACCAGCGACAGCGTGAACATGCTGTTGACGATGCGCGTGCCGAACATCTGCGTCTTGGAATATTCCTCGTCGAGATGCAGCCACGCCGAATTGTGGGTGAGCGTGCTGAACAACAGGTTGTCGGTTTCGGTCACCGTGCGGGTGATGGCGTGCTTGAACACCTTGCCCGGCTCCAGGTCCTCGAACCATTTGCCGGTCGCGAGCGCCGCGTAATCGATAGCCATATCGTCCCTTTCCGTCATTCCAGCCGTAAGCACGGGCGAGTTCGTGGGGCGCGGTGTCCCCCTCCTCACGCCGCAAGCCTGATCCGCCGCCGGGGATTGTTCAAAGCGTCTTAGGGGAACGCGTCTTTCGCCATTTGCGAAGCATCGCGCGCCAGCACCTGCTTCACGAGCGCGTGGCGCTGGACTTTGCCCGTCGGCGTGTAAGGCAGCTCATCGAATAGCTCGAGCCGTTCCGGCAGCTTGTAGGTCGCGATCGTCCCCTTCAGGAAATCGACGAAATCCTCCAGCTTTGGCGCCTCGACGCCAGGCCGGGGAACGAGGCAAAGGCAGTTGCTCTCGCCGAGCCGCGCATCGGGCAGGCCGATCACCGCCGCGTGCAGCACCTTGGGATGAGCGTAGAGTATCTCCTCCACCTCGCGCGGGTAATATTTCTTGCCGCCGCGATTGATGATCTCCTTCAGCCGGCCAACGATGCGCAGATTGCCCGCCGGGTCGATCGTCCCGAGGTCGCCGGTGCGAAACCAGCCGTCAGCCGTGAAGGCCTCTTCGTTCGCCACGGGATTGTTGTAATAGCCGAGCTGGATGCCGGGACCGTCGCACTGGATCTCCCCCGGCTCGCCGTCCGGCACGGGCCGCCCTTCGGTGTCGCGGATGCGCAGCTTCATGCTCGATCCGACGCGACCGACCGAACCCGCCACCGCCTCCGGATCGTCGGTCGGGCGGGTATAGGTGTGATACCCTCCCGTCTCCAGCATCCCGTACAGCTCGATCAGCGTGGCGGATGGGAAATGGGCGCGGAAGGCGCGGATCAGCTCCAGCGGGCAGGAGGTGCCGCCGGTGATGACCATCCGCAGCGAGGAGACGTCGTATCTCGCCAGATCGGGCACGTTTAGCATCGACACGATCGAGGCCGGCGCGGTGGGGATATAGGTCACGCGCTCAGACTGGATCAGCGCCAGCGCCTGCTCCGCGCGGAACTGCTCCATCACGACGACGCGGCAGCCCGCCATCATCGCCTGCACGATGGTGAGATAGCCCCAGTTGAGCGCCAGCGGCAGATAGAGGAGCATCACCTCGTCCGCGCCAAGCCCCATGTCGCGGTTGAGCATCCGCGCCGGCCACAGCGAGGTGTTGTGATTGTGGGTGACGCCCTTGGGATTGCCCGTCGTGCCTGACGTGAACAGGATGCGGCTCAGCCTATCGGGGTCCAGCGCCGCCGGCTCGAAACCGGCCGGGCGCCCCGTCCCCGCGATCGCGCCGTCAAGGCTCTCCGCGGCGGGCCGCCCCTCGGCGCGCACCACGCCGACCCAGGCAAGCGACGGCACCTGCGCGCGCAGCCCGTCGATCATCGCGCCATAGTCGAAGCCCTTGTACGTGGGGCAGCTCACATAGGCCCGACAATCGGCCGACTTCAGCAGATATTCCACCTCGCGGCTGCGGAAGTCGATGCTGATCGCCAGCCCGACCGCGCCGATCCGCTCCAGCGCGAAGAAAACGACGACGAATTCGTTCCAGTTGGGGATCTGCAACGCCACGACGTCGCCCGCGCCCAGCTCCGCCGCGCGCAGCCGTACCGCCACCCGGTCGATCGCCTCGGAAAGCTGGCGATACGTCAGCCGCGTCACCCCGTCGAACAGCACTTCCTTGTCCGGCGTGTCCGCAACCCGCCGCGCCAGCAGGATCGAAAAGGTCTCGTCCGGCCAGTCGCCATTCGCGCGATATCCCGCCGCCCGCTCCGGCTCCCGCCGGGTCTTGTATTGCATCGTCCCGCTCCTCACTCGCCCGGATTATACGACCGCGCGCGCGCGCAGCTCGCCGATCCGGTCGGAGTCCATGCCCAGCCAGTCGTGCAGCACGCTCTCGGTATGCTCGCCGAGCCGGGGCGGCAGGCTGGCTTCCGCCTCCGGCACGGCGGACATTTTCACCGGATTGCCGGCGATACTCACCTTGCCCCACACCGGATCGTCGAACTGCATCAGCATGTTGCGCGCGGCGACGTGCGGGCAATGGAACAGGTCGCCCACATCCTGCACGATCGACGCCGGCACGCCACCCTTGACGAGCAGCGACACCGCATCCGCGCGCGAATAGCTCGCCAGCCACGCCTCGATCAGTTCGTTGAGCACGGCGTTGTTCGCCTGACGGGTAATGCCATCCCTGAAGCGCGGATCGCCCACCAGATCGGCCCGCCCGATCACCTCGCAGAAGCGTTGCCAGATATGCTCGCCCAGCACCGCGATCACGATATAGCCGTCGCGCGCGCGATAGGTGCCGAACGGCGCGGTGACGGCATGCAGGCCAGGCTTCGGCGCGGTGCCCAGCACCGAGAACATCGCTACCGAGATTTCGTTGAGGATCAGCGACGCGTCATAAAGCGAGATGTCGACCAATTGCCCCTTGCCCGTGCGCCCGCGCTGGATCAGCGCCAGCATCGCGCCATAGGCGCCGAGGATACCGCCCTCCAGATCGGCGAGCGAGAAGCCCAGATAGGTGGGACGGTCGCCTTCCCGCTCCGGCCGGTACATCAGGCCGCTCATCGCCTGGCCGACGATATCGAAGGCGGGATTGTCCTTGAACGGGCTGGGCAGCAGGTCCTTCTGCCCGAAGCCCGACACCGCGACATAGATCAGGCCGGGATTGATCTCGCGCAGCGCGTTATAATCGATGCCGAGCCGCTCCATCACACCCGGGCGCAAATTCTCGACGAGAATGTCCGCCTTCACCGCCAACTCGCGGAACAGCGCCTGACCTTCCGGCTGCTTGAGGTCCAGCGTGACGCTTTTCTTGTTGCGGTTGGTGCGCAGGAAGGAAAGGCCTTGCGGCACACCCTCACCGTCATCGCGGGTCGGGCTGGTGCTGCGCGAGAAATCACCCTGGCCGGGGGATTCGACCTTCACCACCTCCGCGCCGGCGTCCGCCAGCCACATCGAGCAGAACGGCCCGGCGACGAAATTCTCGACCGCCAGCACCTTCACGCCATCGAGCGGCCGTCCCATCGCCGCGCCCATCATCGCCCCTGCTCCTGTCCGCGCTGCGCGACCGCGCCCGCCGCCTGCAGGTCGGCGATCTCCCGCGGCGAGAAGCCCCAGTCGCCCAGCGCCTCGATCGTATGCTCGCCTACGTCGGCGGGGCCGCGCTGTATCCGCGCGGGCGTTCGACTGAAGCGCGGCGCGGGCGCGGGCTGGCGCACATCGTCCACCGTCACGAAGCTCTGCCGCGCAACATTGTGCGGATGGTCCGGTGCCTCGCCGAGTGAGAGTACCGGGGCGATGCACACCTCCCGCCCTTCGGCGAGGCGGCACCATTCGTCGCGGTCGCGGGCGCGGAACGCCTCGGCGAAGCGGGCGCGGATTTCCGGCCATTTGCCGCGATCCGCCTGATCGTCGAGACCAGCGTCCTCCAGTCCCAGCAGCTTCAGCGTCTCGCGATAGAAGCGCGGCTCGTTCGATCCGACCGCGATATAACCCCCGTCGCGCGTCTCATAGGCGCCGTACCACGGAGTTCCGCCGTCGAGCCGGTTGCTGCCGCGCTCGTCCGAAAGCAGCCCCGCGCCGCGCAAGCCGTAGAACAGCGCCATCAGCGACGCCGATCCGTCGACCATCGCGGCGTCGACCACCTGCCCCTTCCCCGACGCGCGGCTCTCCCACAAGGCCGAAAGCACGCCCATCGCGAGATAGAGCGCTCCGCCGCCGAAATCGCCCGCGAGGTTGAGCGGCGGCACCGGCGGCCGTCCCTTCTCGCCGATCGAGTGCAGCACGCCGCTGAGCGCGATATAATTGATGTCATGCCCCGGCGCCTGCGCCAGCGGGCCGTCCTGCCCGTATCCGGTCATCCGGCCATAGACGACCGCCGGATTGACGGCGAAGCAGTCGTTCGGCCCCAGCCCCAGCCGCTCGGCCACGCCGGGGCGAAAGCCCTCGATCACAACGTGCGCGTCCGCCACCAGCCGCTTTACCGCCGCCACCGCCGCCGGCCTCTTGAGGTCCATCGCCACGGATTTGCGCCCGCGATGCAGCAGGTTGAAGCGCTTTTCCATCGCGATGCCGCTGTCCGACGCGACGATCCTGTCGATGCGGACGATTTCCGCGCCAAGGTCCGACAGCAGCATGCAGCAGAACGGCGCCGGGCCGATGCCGCCAAGCTCCACGACCTTAAGGCCAGCCAAGGGTCCCATTTCCAGACATCACTCCTGCAACTGCAACCGTCCCGCAGATGCGGCCGGCATTTGCCCGAAAGTGACGCGACCGAATTTGCGATCCAATTTTTGATATGAGAAACCGCCGTTCGCCGTTGACGAACGCGCGAGCCTCCTCTCGCCATTGGCGAAAATAGCCTTCGCCAATCGTCAATTGCATCGCGCGCGCAAACCGTTCCTTCTCGATAAGAACCGGAGAATGAAGCCGCGTCGCGCGCGGCGCCAAGGAGACCAGGATGTCCTTCACCAGCAATTCCGCCACGTCATACGATCTGTCCGGGGTGGAGCGTGCCCGCAAATGGATCGCGGGGCCGAAATCGCTGCTGATCGGCGGCAAATGGCTTCCCGCTGTGTCCGGCAAGACACTCGATACGGTCAACCCGGCGACGGAGGAGGTGCTCACCACGCTGGCGGAGGGCGATGCGGCCGATGTCGATGCCGCCGTCGATGCGGCGGAGGCGGCGTTCAACGCGCGGAGCTGGCACGGCATCTCCCCGCACCAGCGCACCAAAACACTGCTTCGCATCGCGGAAACGATCGACCGCAACGCCGCCGAACTCGCTGCGATCGAGACGCTCGACAACGGCATGCCACTCTGGTTCAGCACGGCGGTGGTCGCGATGGCGGCGGACGTGTTCCGTTATTACGCCGGCTGGCCGACCAAGATCATGGGATCGACGGTGCCGACCGACGACAGCACCTTCATCTATACGCTGAAGGACCCGGTCGGCGTGTGCGGACTTATCAATCCGTGGAACGTCCCGCTGCTGCTCGTGCCGACCAAGATCGGGCCAGCGCTGGCGGCGGGCAACACGGTGGTGCTGAAACCTTCCGAGCTGGCGGCACTGTCGACCATCCGGCTCGCCGAACTGATCCAGGAGACCGATCTGCCGCCGGGCGTGCTGAATGTCGTCACCGGCTATGGGCAGACGGTGGGCGAGGCGATCTCCACCCATTCCCGGATCGACAAGGTGTCGTTCACCGGATCGACCGCCGTGGGCAAGCGCATCCTTCAGGCCTCCGCCGGGAACCTCAAGCGCGTGACGCTGGAGCTGGGCGGCAAATCGCCCAACATCATCTTCCCGGATGCCGATATCGAGCGGGCGATCGACGCGGCCGTCAACGGCTTCACCCGCAATTCGGGGCAGATCTGCTCCTCCGGCACGCGCCTGTTCGTGCATGAAAGCATCCATGACGAGGTGGCAGAGCGGGTCGCGCGGATCACCGCCGCGCGCAAGGTGGGCGATCCGCTCGATCCTGCGAACTTCCTCGGGCCGGTGGTGTCCGGCACGCAGCTTTCGCGCGTGATGTCCTATATCGAATCCGGTGGCGGAGACGGCGCGACGCTGATGACCGGCGGCGAACGCATCGAAGGCAAGGGCTATTTCGTGCAGCCGACCGTCTTCTCCGGCGTGACCAACGCGATGAAGATCGCGCGCGAGGAGATTTTCGGTCCCGTCGTCGCGATCATCCCGTTCAGGGACGAGGAGGATGCGATCTTCCAGGGCAATGATTCCACCTATGGCCTTGCCGCCGGCATCTGGACGAAGGACATCAGCCGCGCCCACAAGGTCGCGCGCGCGCTGAAGGCCGGGCGCATCTGGATCAACACCTATGGCGAAAGCGATCCGGTGATGCCGTTCGGCGGCTTCAAGCAATCTGGCATCGGGCGGGAGTTCGGCGCGGAATCGCTCGCCGCCTATACCGAGAACAAATCGGTCCAGGTGCGGTTCTAAGGGAAAAGGGCGGGAGCCGGCCACGAAGCCCGCTCCCGCCCATCCCGGAGACTGTTCGATCCCCCGGAATATGATCGGCGTTATTTCTTCGCGTCCTTAAGCGTGATGTTGGCGGTCTCGAAGACGATCTTGCCGTTGCGCACGATATAGGTCTCGGTTCCGGTCAGGCCGGGATTCTCGAATATCTGATAGCCCAGCTCGCCCACCGCTTCCTTCGTGGTGAAGGTCGTTTCGTCCTTCGCGGTGATCGGGGGAATCTTCAGCGCCTCCACCACCGCTTTCCGCAATTCCGCCTTGCCGACGATCGGCTTGGGAAAGAGCGTGGCGATGACGATCGCATCGTCGGCATAATCGGCCACGATCGTTTCCACGTCACGCGTCTTCATCGCATCCGCATGGCGCTCCATCACCGCCAGCGTTTCCTTTCCCTGCTTCTCCAGTTCGGCGCGGGAGGGATTTGTCCGCGCGCCAGCCGATGCCGCCAGCGCGACGAGGAACAGGGCGGCGGGAACGCGCTTCAGATATGTCATGTCCACATCTCCGTCAGGGATGCGCGGGTGACCGGCCCCGCGCGAAAGCTCAACCGGCGGCGAGCCGCGCCGTGAGGTCCATTTCCGGGGCGATTGCTCCTCGATCGCGGCGATCCCGCTATACCCACGGCCATCATCAGAAGTTGAAGCCGACCGAGCCGCCGAACACGCGCGGCGCGCCGTAAAGCACGGCGGTGCCGACCGGTCCTCCCGTGCGCTCGGTCGCGTAGCGATGGTTGGTGAGGTTGGTGGCATAGGCCTCCACCTGCCAATGGCCGCCGGGGGCGATCCAGGTCGCATTGAGGTCGACCCGGGCGTAACCCGGCTCGCGGAAGCTCTCGGCCGGGAAATGATAGAAGGAACTGGTCGCGCTCACGTTCCCCGCGAGCCGCAATGTCGCGTCGCCGACGTGGATGTCGTAGCTGGTCGAGAAATTCCCGGTCCATTTCGGCGAGCGCGGAACGACCGTGCCCGTGGCATCGGTCGGCACCTGCAACCATCCCGGCAGGCCGAAGGTGCTGGCATCGGCTCCCTTCACGAACTGCGACGCGCCGACGAAGCTGGTGTAGGTCGCGTTGAGATAGGCGCCCGCGAGCGAGATCTTCCAGTCCCTGGTCGGGCGGAAATACAGCTCCAGCTCGAAGCCGTAGTTGCGCTGCTTGCCGGCGTTTAGCGTCGAGCCGGTCGGGTGGTTGACGTCGATCACCGTCACCTGCGCGTTGCGGTAATTATAGAGGAAGGCCGACGCATTGATGTCGAACAGCCGTGACGCGCGTTTGAAGCCGATCTCATAGGCGTCGATATGCTCCGGCTCGACGCGGTTGGGCGGGAAGCCGGTATAGGCGCCCGACTTGAATCCCTGGCTGAACGACGCATAGACGTTGGCGTTGTCGTCGAACTGGTAACGAGCCACCGCGCGGGGCGTGAAGCTGTTCCAGGTCTTCTCGCCATGCGTCGCCGGCAGCATCACCGGAATGAGCGCGCTCGGCGGCAGCTCAGGCGAATCCGCTACCTTGCGTTCCGAGCTGAATCTGCCGCCCGCCGTCAGGAATACGTGATCGTTGAGCTGATAGGTGCCATCCGCGAACACCGCGAAGGCGTCGGTCTTGACGCTCAGCGATTTGAGCGTCGCGGAAATCTCCGGGATGCCGAGCGCCGGCACCGGCCCCAGCACCGCCCGGTCATTCGGCTCCCGCGCGATATTGTTGAAATAGAAAACGCCCGTCACCCAATCGAGCCCACCCGATTTGCCCGAGACAGTCACTTCCTGCGAGAAGCTCTTGTTCGAGGTTTCCGCGGCGACATATTCCAGCGGCAGGTTGGTGAAATCCGCATCGGTGGCGAACATCTGCTTGTCGCTGCGATAGGAGGTCACGCTCCTGATCTTCACCTCGTCCGACACCGACCATTCCGCGATCATCGACCCGGCGTCGCTGGTGTTGAGGTTGATCGGGAGGACGTTCTCGGCGGTCTCCCCCGGCTTCGTCGCGATGATCGCGTTGATGCCGGGCACCACCGCGTTGAGCACGCCGATGCCGTTATAGCCGTCGCCGTTGACGATCGGCAGCGTCGAGGCGTCGAACGTATAGCTATGGTCGTAGGTGAGGCGCACCTTCAGCCGGTCGGTGACGTTGACGACCAGATCGGGGTGGATGTCGAACATCTTGATCCGCCCGTCGTCGTCGGCGCCGGTCACGATGTTCCTGCTGTATCCGTCGCCCTTGCGGAAATAGCCGCCGATGCCGAAATAGACGCCGTCCGCGATCGGCCCGGAGACATAGCCGGTGAGCTTCACGTCATTGTAGCTCTGATAAGACGCCTTGAAATTGCCGGTAAAGGTGTCGGATGGCTCCTGCGTCGAGATCAGGATCGCGCCCCCGGTCGCGTTCCGCCCGAACAAAGTCCCCTGCGGCCCCTTCAGCACCTGCACGTTGGCGACGTTCGGCAGGTTGAAATACATGCCGTAGTTGTTCGCCATGTAGACGCCGTCGACATATACCGCGACGCTGGCATCGACGCCCGCGCCCTGATCGAGCGTGCCGATGCCGCGCAGGGTCGGCTGGAAGGCCGGGGCGTTGCCCTCGAAGCGCAGGCTCGTCACGCTCTTGGAGATGTCGGAGAGCGCATCGATATGCCTGGTCTGGAGGTCTTGCTGATCTAGGGTCAGGACCCATTGATATGAGAAGCGCGATCTGATTCAGGCTCCGTGAGGAGACTGAGAATGAGCGACTTGTACTGGCTGACTGACGAGCAGATGGATCGTCTGCGCCCCTATTTTCCCAAGAGCCACGGCAAGCCGCGTGTTGACGATCGGCGGGTGTTGAGCGGCATCGTATTCGTGAACCGCAACGGGCTACGCTGGCGCGATGCGCCCAAGGAGTATGGCCCCCACAAGACGCTGTACAACCGGTGGAAGCGATGGGGCGATATGGGCGTGTTCCTTCGCATGATGGAAGGGCTGGCTGCTGAAGGCGCCGAACCAGCGACGATCATGATTGATGCGACCTATTTGAAGGCGCACCGCACAGCTTCGAGCCTGCGGGTTAAAAAGGGGATCTCGGGCGCCTGATCGGCCGCACCAAGGGCGGCATGAACACCAAGCTTCACGCCGTCACCGACGCCAACGGCCGCCCGCTCAGCTTCTTCATGACCGCCGGGCAGATCAGCGACTACACCGGAGCTACGGCTCTGTTGGACGACCTGCCCAAAGCGAAATGGCTGCTGGGTGACCGCGGCTATGACGCCGACTGGTTCAGAGAGGCTTTGCAGGCGAAGGGCATCAAGCCCTGCATTCCGGGCCGCAAATCTCGGCTGCAGCCCGTCAAATACGACAAGCGCCGGTACAGACGCCGTAACCGCATCGAGATCATGTTCGGCCGCCTCAAGGACTGGCGGCGCGTCGCCACACGCTACGACCGGTGCCCGCGGGTGTTCTTCTCTGCCATCGCACTCGCAGCCACCGTCATCTTCTGGCTCTGATCAACGAGTCCTGACCCTAGCACGTTCACCGAAATCGGCACGTCCACCAGCCGCTCCGCCCGGCGCTGCGCGGTGACGATGATATCCTTCGCGTCGGACGGGTTATCCGCCCCTTCCGCCGGCGGCGCGGATTGCGCCATGGCCAGCCCCGGCATGCAGGCGAGGATCAATCCGCCCAGGCAGGAATAACGCTTCATCTTCCCCTCCCATCCGTCTCCCCGGCTCGATCGCGATCGGCCGGCTGTTTGATGCGAGGTTACGAAGGTGTCGCCGCCCCTGATGCCCCCATTTTTGGGGGCAACGCGGCGGCCGGATTTGTCGGATGATCGCCTTATCAACGACGCCACGCGAAGGAGCACGACTTGACGGATGCGGGAACGAGGACGGTCATCGATCGGCTATATGTCGTCGCCCAGAGCGGCGGCATCGCCGGCTTCGATCTTTTCGATGACGGCGCGATGCGATCGTTGCCCGGTTCGCCGTTCCCCACCGGCGCGGGCACCTTCAACATCATCGCAAGCCCCGACAGGCGCTTCGTCTATGTCGCCCCGGGCCTCGGGCTGGGCACGCCGGTAAGCTGGCACCAGAGCTCCTCTCCGCAACTGGCGACCTTCCGGGTGGAGGAGGACGGCACCTTGACCCCGGCGGGCGCCCCGCTCGCGCTTCCCCGATCGATCACCCCGGTCACGATGGCGATCTCGCGCGACGGCCGCGACCTGTATCTTGGGATGGGCCGGGGGCCGGCCGGCTTCTTCTTCGGCCGCATCGCCCATTTCCGCATCGACGATCAGGGATTGCCCGTCCCCCAAAAGGCGCCGGTATCGCTGGGGCGGCGCCTCGACGGCGCGGCGCAACCGATCATCTCGCCTGACGGCAAGAGCCTGTATGTCGCCAGCGTTCTCGCGAAAGCGGTGATCCGGCTGGAAATCCGGCCGGACGGCAGCCTCTCGAAGCCGGTCGAGCGCAGGATCTCGTCCGGCGTCTTCCCGATCACTCCCGGCATCTCGCCCGATGGCCGCTATCTCTATGTCGCGAACGAACAGTCGAAATCGATCGCGGGTTTTCGGATCGGGGCGGACGGAAGCCTGAGCGAACTCGCCGGATCGCCCTATCCGACCGGGAAGATACCTCACAATCCCGTCTTCAGCGCGGACGGGCGCTTCGTCTATTTCGCCAACACCTTCTCGGATTCCATCACCGGATATGAAATCCAGGCGAACGGCGATCTGGTTCCCGTCCCTGGATCACCCTTCGTCACTCTTCCCGGTCCGGCCGCCCTCGCCCGTTCCACCGGCGGGGAATGGCTGTATCTGGTCTCCTCCCCGGTGTTCAGGCAAGGATCGAAGGTGGTTGTGAGCGCCTTCCGCATTCAGGAAGACGGGAGTTTGCTGCGAACGGAACACCAGCCCGGCGCGACTGGCCTGAGCTTCGCCGACGGCCCGAGCGTCATCGTGCTGCCAGCATAGTATCGCGAGTGAGGCGGATTGCCGCTGGATTGTGGGTGATCCATCGCGACGTCCGGCTCGCCAGCGGCGTCATACGAAAGCGGTCAGCGCCGGCGCTTTCGCAGCATCAAGGCCGCCGCGACCCCCTCGACGGCCAGCGCGCCGATCCAACCCGTGATCGCGCGCGGAAGGTCCATGCGGGGCAGGAGAAGGAAGGACAGAGCCAGCACGGCGAAGCCGGCATAACGCAACATGCGCCGCCTTTCGCCGCTCCATCCGCGCCCGAGCCACTGATCCGCCTGCCTCGGCGTGGCCAGCCCGATCAGCAGGATCGCGCCGAAAGAGGTGAGCAGCGCGGGCATCATGCCGTCACCGTCTTATGCGCCGCCGCGCGTGCGAAGCCGGCGGCAAGGCCAAGGGCGACGATGGCGGTGGCGATATGCAGACCATCGAGCCTCCCGGTGCCCGCGAGCAGATCGGCCAGCGGGATCGCCGCGCACATCGCCGCCGCCGCCGCCAGCACCTCACGCCACGCCCGCCGCGCCGGGCGGAACAACGCATAGAGCAGCACAGCCCCCCACAGCCAGAACATCGCGCGCACCTCCGCCGCCGCCCGCTCCGGCAAGCCGAACGGCAGCAGCCGGTTGGCGACCATGAAGGCGGCAAACGCGAGTGGCGTCCCCGCGACGAAACCGATATTGAGCCGCTCCACCAGCGCGAAGCCGAAGCCCCGCCGGCGCGCGCGGCGCTTCTCGGTCCACAGGATCAGGCCCGCGCCGATCAGCGCGGTCAACATCAGCCCGCACAGGAAATAGAGCCAGCGCGTCGCCAGTTCGCCGAAACGCGCGGTGTGCAGGGCATAGAGGAAATTGAAGGTGCGCAGCGCCGGCCGTTTCTCGTCATGCACGGCGATCGGGCGGCCGGTCAC
Organism: Sphingomonas sp. CL5.1; assembly: GCF_013344685.1. Lineage (NCBI taxonomy): Bacteria > Pseudomonadati > Pseudomonadota > Alphaproteobacteria > Sphingomonadales > Sphingomonadaceae > Sphingomonas > Sphingomonas sp. CL5.1. The sequence continues at coordinate 2,830,843 of NZ_CP050137.1, read as the reverse complement.
GCCGTCGAAGCTGATGTTCTGCCGCTGGATGCCGATGCGGCTGTCCTCCGCGCTCGTCACCGATACCACCGCCGCCGCGTCGCCGGGGTTGAGCACGGCGATCTGCGCGATCCCGCCGCCGAAATGGCGCTCGGCTGCGCGCAGCATCGGGCCGATCGGCGCGAGCGGCGCGGGGACGCCCTTCGCCGGGCGGTCGACCGCGGCGGGATAGAGGTCCTTGCGGATCGCCTCCATGTCGCCGTGGTAGATCGATAGCGCGCCCCACGGCATGATGAGGTTGGCGAGCGTCAGCGCGCCGGTGAAGGCGATCATCAGGTGGAACGGCAGAGCGGTGACGGCGAGCAGGTTGTGCGCATCGAGCCAGCTCCGCTGCCCCTTGCCCGCGCGGAAGGTGAAGAAATCGACGAAGAATCGCCGGTGCGCGACGATGCCGGTGATAACCGCGAGCAGCATCGCGATCGCCGCCGCGCCCGCCAGCATCCGCCCCCATGGAAAGGGCATCTCCAGCTCGAAATGCAGCCGGTAGAAGAAGTCGCCGCCCAATGTGTCACGCACCGTCGCGGGGCTGCCGGTGCGCGGATCGAGCCATTTCTGCGCGTAGCTCCCGTCGCTGGCGGTCCACACCGCATAACTGGTGGCGGAGCGCGCGTCGGCGGGCTGGATATACCAGGCCGGCGAGCGCGCGGCATGACGCGACAGCCAATCGACCGCCGCGCTCCCCGCTTCGACGCTGCCGACCGCGCAGCACCGCGCCTCCGGGCGCATCCAGTTGCCGATCTCGCTACGGAACACGCTGAGCGCGCCAGCCAGCGCGATGACGAACAGCAGCCAGCCGACGATCAGGCCCGACCAGTCGTGGAGCCAGGTCATCGAGCCGCGAAAGCCCGGCTTCACGGCCGCCATCCCATCGCGGCGGCGATGCCCGCGAGCACGGCGGCGGCGATCGCGAGGCCGATCCATGCGCGCAACGCCGTGCGCGCATAAAAGCACCCCATCACCGCCACCGGCAGCCCGAGCAGCGCGACCATCGTGGCGACGATCGACGCCTCCTCGCGCGACAGCGGCAGCAGCCACGAGATCGCCACCGCCAGCAGCACGGCCACGCCATAGCCGCCCACGACCGCCGCCACCGCGCGCGACAACACCGCGAGCCGGTAGCGCAGCGACGGGGCGGCCGCCTTCGTCACCAGTGGAAGCCGATCGTTCCCTGCACCGTGCGGCGCTGGCCATACCAGCACCAGCCGACGCCATTGAGATAGCAGCTCGTGAGATAGGACTTGTCGAAGATGTTGGTCGCGTTGATGCCGATCTCCACCCCCTTCAGGCGCGGATCGGCACGGCCGAGATCATAGCGGGCGAGCGCGTCGAACAGGGTATAGGACGGCGTGTTGGTGTCGCTGCCGCCATAGACCTTGTCGACCCAGCGCATCCCGCCGCCGATCGTCAGCCCGGCCAGCGGCCCGCCCTGCGGCGCCCAGTCGATGTTGAGCGCGGCATTGCCCTTGCCGACGCCGATCAGCCCCTTGCCGATGTTCGCCGGCGTCTCGTCGTCGCGCACCGTCTTGACGTTCTGGTGGCTGAACGCCGCGCGCAAGGTGAAGCCTTGCGGCAAGGGCACCGTCGCCTCCGCCTCGACGCCCTCGGAGCGGACCTCGCCCGATTGCGTCGAATAGCTGCTGTTGGGGATGCTGGTGAGCAGGTTGGTCTGCTCGATGCGGAACCATGCGGCGGTCAGCAGGATCTGCGTGCCGGGCGGCTGATATTTCACGCCCGCCTCTATCTGCCGCCCGAGCGAGGGGCTGGCGCCGGTGATGCTGCCGTCCGCATGCTGGACCTGCCCGATCTGCGGCTCGAACGAGGTGGAATAGCTGGCATAGGGGGCGAGGCCGATCGGCGTCATGTAAAGCCCGCCGACCCGCCAGGTGAACTTGCGGTCGCGCTGCTCCGCGCCGTTTTTGGTGTCGGCCCAATCGTGGCGGCCGCTCAGCGTCAGGCGCAGGCCGCCCCACGCGATCTGGTCCTGCGCGTACAGGCCAGTCTGCCGCAGCCGCGCGCCATAGGAATAGGGCGTGCCGATCGCGCCGGGCGTCAGCGGCACCGGCGTGGTGCCGTAGACGGGGTTATAGGCATTGATCGGCGTCACTGCCTGCCCGTTCACGACACTGTCGAACGCGGCCAGTTCGCTCGAATGGGCGACCTGCCGGTCGAGGCCGAAGATCAGGTGATGGGTGAGCGGCCCGGTGCCGATCTGGCCGGTGAGCTGGTTGTCGAACGTCCAGTTGCGGATCGTCTCGTTCGTCGCATAGGCGGCACGCCCGAAGGTGGTGAGCGTCGCGTCGGTCGGGATGCCCGTCTGGTAGATCGCGCCGAGCCGCGTCGAGACATATTGATAGCGCCCACTCGACCGGAACGCCCAGCCGCCGCCGAAGCGATGCGTGAGGATATAGGTCAGCCCGGTCTGCTCGCGGTGGAAGAAATCGCCCGGCTCGCCGTCGGCGAATTGCGTGGCGATCCGACCGTTGGGATTGGCATAGACGGTGCCGATCGCCGGCGCGCTGCCGTAATTGCCGTTCTGCGGATCGTGCGAATAGGCCGCGAGCAGGGTGAGCGTCGTGTCGCCTCCCGCGCCGAGCGTCACCGCGCCGCTCACCGTCTGGCGGCGGCGGACGCCGAAGCTCTGCTGCGTATCCGCGCCGTTGACCGCGCCATAGACGCGCCACAGCACGTTGCCGTCGATCTTCCCGCCGACATCGGCCTCGACGTCATAGAGATTGTAGGTGCCGTATGTCCCCGAAACCGCGCCGTAGAAGCCCTGATCGAGCGGCAGCTTGCTGGAGATGGCGACAAGGCCGCCGGGGCTGGACTGGCCGTAGAGCACCGAGGCTGGCCCCTTCACCACCTCGATCCGGTCGATCCGCGAGACATCGACCTGCTGGTCGGCATAGCCGGTCGCGCTGTTGAACACCTTCAGCCCGTCGAGGTAGCGCGGCGCATCGAAACCGCGCAGCTTGAACTGGTCGTAGATCTCCGCGTTCGCCCCGCGCGATTCCGGCGTGATGCCCGCGACATAGCGCAGCGCCTGATTGAGATTGGCGAGGCCGAGCTGGCTGATATCCGCGCTGCTGACGACGCTGATCGACTGCGGAGTCTCGACGATCGGCGTATCGGATTTGGTGCCGGACGAGGCCTGCCCCACCACCTTCTCGCCGCGCACCACCACATCGTCATTGCCGTTGTCGGCGGGCGCCGAATCGCCCGGCGCGGCCGCGTAAGCCGGGAGTGATCCCGTCAATGCCGCCAGCGCCGCACCGGCCAGCAGGGACTTCCGAAACAATACGCGCATCGCAACCTCACAGACAGGAACCACGGCGCGCGCAATTACACCAATGATAATAGTTCGCAATAGCTCGCTTGCCCGGATTGCGACGGGGAGCACCGAAAGTTTCCGGCCTGAGCGCGCGACAGGCATTCCTGTCCGGCCCTGCCTTGGCGCGACACGCGCGGGTTGAAGCTCAGGAAAAACGGATTCCGCATCGCGAACCCGGCCACCTCATCGCGACCCCGCGACTGCATGGGTTCAAATCTTCGGCGAATCATGAGGCCGTTCATTTGGCAGTCGGGTTTGACGGTATATAAGGCGATATGAATCGCTCGACGCCGCCGCATTTCCGCGCCTTCGCTATCGCGCTTTCTCTCGGGGCTGGGGCCGGCTGGGCGATGCCGTCGGTCGCGCAAACGGCGCCGGCGGCTGGCGCGCCCCTGAGTTCCGACACCATTCGTCTCACCGACGAGCAGCGCGACAGGATACTCGAGGGGAACACCGAGGACAGCGCCGCCGCCGCGCGCGGCGAGCTGACCAGCGCGGAACGCGCCGATCGGCGCATCCACGGCGAGGTCGGCATGATGATCGGGACGGCCGGCACGCGCGGCATATACGGCACGGCGGCGATCCCCTTGGGCGATAACGCCGGCGCGGTTGTGTCGATCGAAAGCAGCCGCTTCGGCTACAGACGATAGCGCTTTGACGGCACGCCTCGCGTCAGGGATGATTAGCGTGCCGGTTCCCCGACTTCGACGGCGCTGAATTTCCGGTTCTTCCCCGGATCGTCGATCCGGACGATGAAGCGCTCACGCGGATCGATCGGGAAATCGCGACAAGATCAGCCCAATCCCAGCCAACGTTCCATGCTCTCCAGCTCCAGGCGGAGCGCCTCATGCGTGTGGCCAGGCGCGTCCGGTTCGAGGTGAACGGACCGGACGATCAGCCGTTTCGCCTGCCGGTCGGCCTTGAGGTCGACCCGTGCGACCAGCCGACCGCCGAGCAGGAAGGGAAGCACGTAATAGCCGTATCGCCGTTTCTCCGCCGGCACGTAGATTTCGATACGATAGCGGAAGCCGAACAGGCGCTCGGTGCGATCGCGCTCCCAGACCAGCGGATCGAACGGAGCCAGCAGCGCCCGCGCCTCGATCCGTCTCGGCCGGCGGGCGTCGCGGTGCAGCCACGCCTGCCGCCAGCCGGGGACGGCGACCGGGATCAGCACGCCCTCCTCCGCGAGGCTCTGGATCGCGGGCCGCGCGTACTGTGGCGACTGGCGGAAATAATCGCGCAGCTCACCATCGGTGGCGATGCCCAGCGCGGCGGCGGCGCGCTCGATCAGGCCGCGATGCGCCTCGGCGTCCGAAGGCGTCGGGCGGGCAAGCACCTCGCCCGGAATGACGCGCCCGGTGAGGTCATAGACGCGCTCGAAACCGCCGCGCCGCGTGGCGGTGGTGATGTGGCCCGCCCAGAACAGCCATTCGAGCGCGCGCTTGGTATCGCTCCACTCCCACCAGCCGGACTGCCCCTTGTGGCTCTCGAAGTCGGAGGCGGCGAGCGGCCCCTCGCCCCGGATTCGATCCAGCAGGGCCATCGCCTCCGCGCGGCGCTCCGTGGCGTAGAGGCGCATCCGGCCCCAGCCGGTTTCGCCGCGATCGGCCTGCGCCATCCGCCAGCGGAGCAGCGGATGGAAGTCGAACGGCAGGAGCGAGGCCTCGTGCGCCCAATATTCGAACAGCCCGCGCTGGCGCTTAGGCCCCCATGCCAGCCGGTCGAAATCCGCCCGATCATAACAGCCGAGCCGCGAGAAAGCGGGAAGATAATGCGCGCGCGCCAGCACGTTGACGCTGTCGATCTGGTGGAGGTTGAGCCGCGCCACCGTGCGGCGCAGATGCGCCGGAGCCGGTAACGCAGGACGCGCCACGCCGAAACCCTGCGCGGCAAGCGCGATGCGCCGCGCGAGCGGCAGGCCGATCCGTTCGACCGCCATCAGCCCGGCTGCGCCGCCGGATCGCGCGTGGCCGGCGGCTCCCAGCCGAACACGCTGCGACCGCCATAATCGTGCGAGCGCGCGAACTCCCCGGCGATGATCGCCGCCACCGAGGGGCCGGACACGGCCCCCTCCAGCCGCCGCGCCTGCGCATCGAGCCGCCGGATCGCCGCCAGTTCCTCCTCACGCCCGAGCTTCGCCTTCACCACGGCGGATTTCATCACTGCGATCGTGTGATCATAGACCCTGGTCGGCACAGGATAGGGATGCCGGTCCTTGCCCCCATGGGCGAGCGAGAAGCGCGCCGGATCGCTGAATCGGCAGGGCGCGCCGTGGACCACCTCCGCCACCAGCGCGAGCGCGCGGACGGTGCGCGCGCCGACGCCCGGCACCAGCAGCAGCTCCGCGAAATCCGCCGGGCCGCGATCGGCGGCGGCGGCGAAGGCGGCATGGAGCCGCCGGTCGACGACGTCCGCCGCCCGCACGTCATGGTGGTCGGGCAGGACCAGATGCGGAAGCAGCGGCTCCGTCGCGGGCGCAGTTGCCGTCTTGCCCTCCAGCCGGGCAAGCTCGCGCGCGATCCCCGTCGGGCCGGCATCGGCAAGCAACTCGAGCTGGCGCGCGCGCGATTGCGCGGCGCGGCGGTCGGCGAGATTGACGATTCGTCCCTGCCCGTGCCCTTCGATCGCGGCGTGGGGCGTATCGACGAAGCTCTCCAGCCCCTCCGACAGCCAGTGATAGCGGCGCGCCTGCCGGCGATCGCCGTTCATGCCCTGCTGGACGACGACCCAGCACCCGTCGTCGGTGACGATGAAGCCGTGGAGATAAAGGTCGAACCCGTCCTGAACCGCCGCATTATCGACCTTCGCGACCAGCCGGCTGACCCGTGCCAGCGCCATGCCGTCGATGCCGATGCGATCGCCGACCGCCGCCAGCTCCTGCGGCGTCGCGCGGCTGTGCCGGCCCCTGCCGCCACAGACATGAATACCGAGCTCGCCGGACAGCGGCGCTAGCCCGCGCTTGAGCGCGCCGATGACGCTCGTCGTGATGCCGGACGAGTGCCAGTCCATGCCCATCACCGCCCCGAACGACTGGAACCAGAAGGGGTGCGCAAGTCGCCGCAGCAGTTCGTCGCGGCCATATTCGAGGACGATCGCCTCGACGATGACCGCGCCCAGCCTGGTCATGCGCTGGCCGAGCCACGCGGGCACACGCCCGCCGTGGAGGGGAAGGTCGGCGCTGCCGGAACGCCGCCCCATCACGCCGCCCGCGCGGGAATCCGGCGCGTGGCCGGGGTCGGGATCACGGGAAGGAACTCCATTGGAATTCGTCTAGCACGCGCGGAACATCAAGGGAACAGGCACATTCTTCCGATCGTTGTCGACCGATAAGAACGCGGCGAATCATCATTTCCACCGATCGCTGAAACGGAACCATCCGCCTCTTTCCCCGGCGATCACAACATGGATCAATGACCCCGACTCGCCCCCCGCGCATTCTTGATGTTTCGGAATGCACGGGAGCGCGCGATGCATGAGACGTCCGATCCGGCCGTCGAAGCGACTTCGGCGGAGGCGCGAACAGGCGACGCGCTGGATGTCCACCGGGCGCATACCTATCTCGCCAGGCCGGGGGAACGTCTCACGCATATCTTCCTGCTGATCGACGGCTGGGCCGCGCGCTACCGGCTGCTCAGCGACGGGCGACGGCAGATAACGGCGGTGTTCGTGCCCGGCGACTTCTGCGATCTCGCGTGGCGGCGCGCCCGCACGACGACGCAGCATGTGATCGCGCTGACGCCGATCCGGGCGCTCCGGATCGATATCGGCGAGTTCGAACACCATGTCGAATGCGATCCCGGCATTCGGGCGATCGTCGAGAACGAGGCGCATCTCGCGTCGGAAACACAATGCGAATGGCTGGTCTCGCTCGGGCGGCGCACCGCGATGGAGCGGCTGGCGCATCTGTTCTGCGAGCTTGTCGAGCGGATCGGGCGGGTGAGCGGCAATGGCAGCGGCACCTGCGAGATGCCGCTGACGCAGGTGGACCTCGCCGACGTCACCGGCCTCACCCCCGTCCACGTCAACCGGACCTTGCAGCAGATGCGGCGGGCCGGGCTGATCGAGCTGAAGTCGAAACAGCTCCGCCTGCGCGATTTCTCCAGGCTCAGGAAGATCGCGTTCTTCAGGTCGAACGCGGAAGGGCGGCGGTTCAGGAACAATGTCTTCGGCGCGCTCCGGCTGTTCCAGCGCGCTCCCGCCGTCCCCTGCCAGCCTTCCCCTGCGATCGAGGAGGAGGACCGGCTCATCATCGCCTGAGTGGACGCTGCTGGATCAGCGCGTCCTCCCGCCGCTCGGGGCGGATATAGATCGAGGTCAGCTCCGGCAGCGCCGCCTTCATCCTCGCCTCCAGCTCCTCGATCAGCAGTTCCGCGCGCCCCATCGGCAGGTCGTCGGCGAAGTCCGCGCTGATCGCCACGAACACCGCCTCGGGCGAGGTGTGGATCGTCCGCACATGATTGACGGCGGTGATCTCCGGTCGCTCGTCGAGCATCCGCCAGACGGTGTCGATAATCGCGGCGTCGGCGCTCTCGCCGATCAGCAGCCCCTTCGCCTCCCGCGCGAGCAGCACGGCGACGCCGGCCAGCACCAGCCCGATCGCGATCGAGGCGATGCCGTCCAGCCGGGGGTCGCCGTAGTGATGGCTCGCCCAGATGCCGCTTGCGGCCAGCAGCAGGCCGATCAGCGCGGCGCTGTCCTCGAACAGCACGATGAACCCGGCGGGGTCCTTCGAGCGGCGGATAGATTCCCACCAGCGCCGACCGCCGCGCTCGCTATCGAACTCGCGCACCGCGATTCCCCAAGACATCCCCTCCAGCAGGGCGGCGATGCCGAGCACGACATAGGCGGCCGTCGGGTTGCGCAGCAGCTCCGGCTCGCGGACATGGGCCAGCCCTTCATAGACCGACAAACCCGCCCCGCCCGCGAAGATCAGGATCGCGACGATGAACGCCCAGAAGTATAGCTCGCGGCCATAGCCGAACGGATGCAGCGCGTCGGCCGGCCGCCGCGCCCGCCGTTGCCCGTAGAGCAGCAAAATCTGGTTGGCGCTGTCGACCAGCGAATGCACCCCCTCGGTCAGCATCGACGAGGAGCCGGTGATCGCCGCGGCGACGAACTTGGCCACCGCGATCCCGATATTGGCGGCCAGCGCGCCGTAGAGAACGATATTCGCGCGCCAGCCTTCTCCGCCGGCGGCGTCCTGCCCGCCGCTCAATGGTGAAGGAAAAGCCACAGCAGGATGATGACGGGGATCGGTATCCCGATCAGCCACAGGATACATCCCTTGCCAAGATTCATGTCGGCTTCCTTTCCGTTGCGGTGATCGTGAGGGCGCCTCAGCGCGCTATCGGGGCAGCGCGAAGGCCAAGGTATAATCGCCGTAAGCGGTGCCGAGCGCGCCGTGCCCCCCGGCAGTGATGACGACATATTGCCGCCCGTCGCGCCCCAGATAGGTCATCGGCGTGGCCTGCGCCCCGGCGGGCAGCCGCGCCTTCCACAGCACCTTGCCGCTGGCGAGGTCATAGGCGCGCAGATATTGATCGGTCGTCGCACCGATGAAGGCGATGCCCGATGCGGTGACGATCGCCCCACCGAGATTGGGCACGCCGGTCTTGAGCGGCACGCCGATCCGCGTGCCGAACAGCCCGGTGTCGCGCGCGGTGCCGAAAATCTCGTTCCACTTCACCTTGCGCGTGTTGAGGTCGACCGCCGTCAGCTTGCCCCACGGCGGGGCGCTGCACGGCGCGCCGAATACGCCCATCCATGCCTGCACCACCGCGACATAGGGGGTGTTGTATTGCGTATAGAGCTGGGCCGCGCGCGCGTTCTCGCCGCCCTGCTTCTTCTTGAGCAGCGGGCCGACGCGCGGGTCGTCGCGGCGCATCAGCTGGATCTTGAACGGCATCTCCATCGTGTTGACCACGAACATCTGCCGCACCGGATCGACCGCCGCGCCGCCCCAGTCGGTCACGCCGTCGAATGCCGGGTGGCCGATGATCGGCTTCAGCCCGACCGGCTGGTAGATGCCCGCGCCCTGCGTGCGGCGGATGTCGATGCGGCAAAGGAGCTGGTCGATCGGCGTCGCGCCCCAGGTCGCGCGCTCGCTCGGCGCGGGCGGAGTGAAGGACGGCAGGCCGACCGACCACGGCTGCGTCGGCGAGACCTTCACGCCGGGCGTCGCCCCGTCCTGCCGCGCGGGGCGCTCCTCGATCGGGGTGATCGGCGATCCGTCGAGCCGGTTGAGGAAATAGACCTGCCCCATCTTGGTCGTCTGGATCAGCGCGGGGATCACGCGGCCGTCCGGCGCGCGATAGTCGAACAGCGACGGGCCGATCGGCAGATCCATGTCCCACATGTCGCGGTGGACGAGCTGGCGCACCCAGCGGAGCTTGCCGGTCGCGATCTCCAGCGCGACGATCGCCGTGCCGAACCGATCGTCGAACGGCCGGCGCCAGCCGATCCAGTAATCGGGCGAGGCATTGCCGGTGCCGAGATAGACGAGGCCGTTCGCCGGATCGGCCGTCATCGCGCCCCACACGTTGGGCGTGCCGCGCGTGTAATCCTGCCCGGCCGGCAGCGGCGCGATCGCGTCGGGCGAGCGGCCCACGTCCCACGCCCAGACCGGCGCGCCCGTCACCGGATCATAGGCGCGCACCACGCCGGAGGGGATGTCACGGTTGACGTTGTCGACGATCCGCTCGCCGATGATGAGCCGCCCGTTGGCGACCACCGGCGGGGAGGTGCTGATCTGGTCCGCCGGATGCGACACGCCCATGTTCGCGCGCAGGTCGATCGCGCCGTTGGTGCCGAAGCCAGGACACGGCTGCCCGGTTTCGGCATCGAGCGCCATCAGCCGCGCATCGAAAGTCGGCGCGAAGATGCGGCGCGGGCACGGCGTGCCGGCCGGCGCCTCGAAATAGGAGACGCCGCGACAGACGAGATAGGAATTGCCCGTCCGGTCGGCGGTATCCTTCCAGCTCCATTTGGTGTGGCCGGTGGTGGCGTCGATCGCCTGCACCACGGAATGCGGCGTGCAGGTGTAGAGTGTGTCGCCGATATGGATCGGCGTCGCCTCCGAATGATATTCGCGCTTGTGCTGCACCGCTTCCGCCACGTCGGGCAGGTCGCCGGTGCGCTGCGTCCAGGCTAGCTTCAGTTGCGCGACATTGCCCGGATTGATCTGCGTGAGGCTGGAATAGCGCTGGCCGGCGAGTGTGCCGCCATAATGCGTCCAGTCGCCGTTCGCGGCATCGCCGGCCGGGGCGCCGGCGGGCGTGAGCGCGGGCGCTTCCTCGGCGACCGCGCCGTGGCTGCGCAGCAGCGGCACCGCGATCACCCCGGCGGCGATCGCCGCCGCGACGGGCGCGGCGACCCGCCTGCCCCGCCCCATGCCCCGGCCGACCGCGGTCAGCAGCACGAGCACCAGCAGCACGGTCGGCGCGACGACGCGGGGGATGAGCTGCAACCCGTCCAGCCCGACCTCCCAGATCGCCCACGCGCATGTGCCGAGCCAGATCAGGACATACAGCCAGCGCCCGCGCGGATCGTCGCGCGCGATCAGGATGCCGCTCGCGATCATCGCGACACCCGCGATCACATAATAAGGCGAGCCGCCGAGCGAGACGAGCACGCCCCCCTCCACCGCGAAGAAACAGCCCAGAAGCGCGATTGCCACGCCAAGGATGCGGACCGCCATTAATCGCATCGTGCCTTCTCCGCGATTGCCCCGTCGTCGAGACGGACAGAACGCACGAGAAACGATCTGGATGCCCAAGCGGCCGGCGGCCCCCAATCATCCGCGCGAAAAGGGCTGCTCGTAACCCATGTTATGACCAAAATCGCGCCCGCGATGCAGCGCATTCCCTCGCCGGGGTGTTCTTGCACATGTCCCTGAAATGGCGAGGGCGCGCATCGGGCATCCTGTCCGGTCATTCAGTCGGAGGAGAGAAGACGTGGGACTTTTCAGCAAGGACATCGAGACTTTGCACGATCTGTTCCTGCATACCTTGCAGGACATCTATTATGCCGAGAACCAGATCACCAAGGCGCTGCCCAAGATGATCGAGAAGGCGACCGACGATCAGCTTCGCGCCGGCTTCGAGCAGCATCTCGAGGAGACGCGCGGGCAGATCGAGCGGCTGGAGGAAGTGTTCGGCCTGCTCGACGAGAAGGTGAAGGCGGTCGACTGCCCGGCGATCGATGGCATCATCAAGGAAGCCAACGAGGTTGCCGGCGATATCGCCGGCAAGGCGGTGCTCGACGCCGCCCTGATCGCCTCGGCACAGGCGGTCGAGCATTACGAGATCACGCGCTACGGCACGCTGATCGCCTGGGCGAAGGAGATGGGGCACAAGCAGGTGATCCCGCTGCTCCAGGCGACGCTCGACGAGGAACGGGCGACCGACGAGAAGCTCAGCGATCTCGCCGAAAGCGGCGCTAATGCCCGCGCGGACAACATACCGGCCTGAAGCAGGGAGAGGCAAACGACATGACCGGGAAGCTCGTCGATCCGACCGACCGATATCATCGCGGCGACTTCCCGGAACAACGGCAGGAATGGCCGGGCCTCCAGCGCGACATGGAGCCGGTGCCGGATTGCGGCGAGGCGAGCTATGTCGGCACGGGTCGCCTCACTGGTCGCCATGCGCTGGTGACCGGCGGCGATTCAGGCATCGGCCGGGCCGCCGCGATCGCCTTCGCCCGCGAAGGCGCGCGGGTGGCGATCAACTATCATCCCCGCGAGCAGCCCGATGCCGACGATCTCGCGCAGGTGTTCGCCCGCGACGGTCAGGAACTGGTGCGATTACCCGGCGACGTGACCGACGCCGCCTTCTGCGCTGGGCTGGTCGACGAGGCGCGGGAGAAGCTCGGCGGGCTGGACCTGCTCGTCATCAACGCCGGCTACCAGCAGGCGCGCGAGTCGATCGAGGACATTTCCGACGAGCAGTTCGATCGCACGATGAAGACCAATCTCTACGCGATGTTCTGGCTCGCGAAGCGCGCCGTCGGCTCGATGCCGGCCGGATCGGCTATTATCATTACCGCCAGCGTCAACAGCTTCAACCCCAGCGACGACCTGCTCGACTATGCGACATCCAAGGGCGGGATCGAGATATTCACCAAGGGGTTGGCCAAGCAGCTCGCCCCGCGCGGCATCCGCGTCAACGCGGTCGCGCCCGGACCGGTGTGGACGGCGCTCCAGATATCGGGTGGGCAATCGGAAGAAGGTGCGCGCAAGTTCGGGCAGGACACACCGATCGGCCGCGCCGGCCAGCCGGTCGAGCTTGCCGGCCTTTACGTCACGCTGGCGGAGAGCGGGACCAGCTTCACCACCGGCAGCATCTTCGGCGCCAACGGCGGAAGCCTCTGATCGGACGATCGCACTCATAGGGTTTCCCTATGACAATTTCAGGCATAACCTCGCGCGATCTTTTCGTGGCGGGCGGCGCGTGCAAGGGCGATAACAGCGGCGACACGTCGCCGGCCGACCGCCATTGCAGAAAGCGCAACGATGAATCTCAGCCCGTATGACAGCGAGGATTTCCCCGAGATCCGCGAGGGCGTGCGACGGTTGTGCGCCGAATTTCCGGGCGAATATTGGCGCAGGCTGGACGAGAAACGCGAATATCCCACGGCCTTCGTCAAGGCGCTGACCGACGCGGGCTATCTCTCCGTGCTGATCCCGGAGGAATATGGCGGCTCGGGGCTGGGCCTCACGGCGGCGGCGGCGATCCTCGAGACGATCCAGGCGGAGGGTTGCAACGGCGGCGCGTGCCATGCGCAGATGTACACGATGGGCACGATCCTGCGCCACGGGTCGGAGGAGCAGAAGCGCGCCTATCTCCCGAAGATCGCCACCGGTGAACTGCGCCTGCAAGCCTTCGGCGTGACCGAGCCGACCAGCGGCACCGACACCACCGCGTTGCGCACCACCGCCGTTCGCGACGGCGATCATTACGTGGTGAACGGCCAGAAGATCTGGACGAGCCGCGCCGAGCATTCCGACCTGATGCTGCTGCTCGCGCGCACCACGCCGCGCGATCAGGCGACGAAGAAGACGGAGGGGCTATCCACCTTCATCGTCGACATGAAGCAGGCGCTGGCCGACGGCTCGCTCACCATCCGCCCGATCCGCACGATGATGAACCACGCGACGACGGAGGTGTTCTTCGACAACATGCGCATCCCCGCCGCCAACCTGCTCGGCGAGGAGGGTAAGGGCTTCCGCTATATCCTGTCGGGCATGAACGCCGAGCGCACGCTGATCGCGGCGGAATGCGTCGGCGACGCGAAATGGTTCACGAAGAAGTCGGTCGAATATGCCGGCGAACGCCATGTGTTCGGCCGCGCGATCGGCAAGAACCAGGGCATCTCCTTCCCGATCGCGCGCGCCTACGCCAACATGCGCGCGGCCGAGTTGATGGTGCATGAGGCGGCGCGGCTCTACGAGGCAGGCAAGCCCAACGGCGCGGAGGCGAACATGGCCAAGCTGCTCGCCGCCGACGCCTCGGTCGAGGCCGGCAACGCCTGCATCCAGACGCACGGCGGCTTCGGCTTCGCGGAGGAATATGACGTGGAGCGCAAGTTCCGCGAGACGCGGCTCTATCAGGTCGCGCCGATCTCGACCAACCTGATCCTGTCTTTCCTCGCCGAGCATGTCCTCGGGCTGCCGAGGAGCTATTGAATCGTCAGCGCCGCATCGAAACCATCGGCGAAGCGGCGCGAGAGCGGGGCTTCCACGCCGCCCGACAGGAACAGGCGGCGGTCACCGCTGCCGGCAGGTTCGATTTCCTCGATCAGCCGGATGTTGACCAGCCACGAGCGGTGACTCCGTACGAAGCCGGCGGCGTCCAGCTCCGCTGCGCATGCGGAGAGCGTTCCCCGGACGAGGGGCTTCCGGCCGTCGACCAGATGATATTCGACGTAATTTCCCGCCGAGGAGACCGCCGCGACCTCCGCCGGGCGGACATGGATCACGCGCCCGCCCTCGCGCAGCACGAGCCGACGGTCGGTATCGGCCGGCGCTTGGGTCACCGACGGCCGGCGCGCCAGCACCGCCGTCGCGCCAAGCACCATGATGAGGATCGCATAGACCGCGATCTCCTTGGGTAATTCGAAGGCCCATCCCCTCGCGCCGTCGAAGTCGTAGCGCATGCCGAAGGCGGCGAAGATCGCCGTGCGCAGCGCGACGAAGCCCCAGACATGCGCCAGCGCGAACGCCGGCAATCCCGCCAGGAGCAGCGCGGCCGCCCTCCCCCGCCGTGTCGGCCAGTCTTCCAGCACGCGACGGACAAGCCGGCCGAGCGGCCAGAGCAGCGCGAAGATGACGGCGGTACTGGTATATTCATAGACCGCGATCCGCCAGTCGTCGCCATGCCGGCCGTCCAGCCCGGACCAGACGTTCATGCTGGTGACGAGGAACGTGCCGATCGCAGCGGCGGCGTAGCCGAAGGCGGGCACGCCGCTCGTCCCCACGGGAACGCCGGACGCACCACCACGATCGCCGCTCATACCATCCGCGTCCCCGGCCATCCCGCCTCTATGGCGCGGCGACCTCGCGACCGGAAGATGCCCGGACGCAAATAAGGGACCGGCAGATGGACAGCCTTCTCGATCATGGATTGAACCGCCGCGCGCTGATCGGCGCATCGCTCGGCATCGCGGCAACGGGGCCGGCGCGCGGGCTGAACGCGATGCTGCCCGCGACCTTGCCGGCCCCGGCACAATGGGAGCGGCTCGCGCGGGAGGTTCCGGGCCGGCTGCTCCCCGTCCGCTCGCCGCTGGTGGAGGCGCGCTCGCGGCCCGGCGATCCGGCGACCGCCGAATTGTTCCGCAACCTGCGCAACCCCTATTTCATCGGCGACGACCCCGCGCTGACGCAGACGCTTGGCTGGACCGACGGCTGGACCTCGCGGCCGAGCGCCTATGTGCTGGCCGCCACCTCCGCCGCCGATGTCGCCGCCGCCGTCGATTTCGCGCGGCGCACCGGCACGCGGCTCGTCGTGAAGGGCGGCGGGCACAGCTATATCGGCGGCTCGAACGCGCCGGACTCGCTACTCGTCTGGACGCGGCGGATGGATGCGATCGAGCTGCACGACGCCTTCGTGGCCGAAGGCGCGCCCGCCGGCACCACATCGCAGGCCGCCGTCTCGCTCGGCGCGGGCGTGATCTGGGGCCGCGCCTATGACGCGGTGACGACGCGCGGCGGGCGCTACGTACAGGGCGGCGGCTGCATGACGGTGGGCGTCGCCGGCCTGGTGCAGGGCGGCGGCTTCGGCAGCTTCTCCAAACGCTACGGCACCGGCGCGGCCGGGCTGATCGAGGCGGAGGTGGTCACCGCCGACGGCCGCATCCGCGTCGTCAACGCGCATCGCGACGCCGATCTCTTTTGGGCGCTGAAGGGTGGCGGCGGGGGAAGTTTCGGCGTGGTCACGCGCATGACGCTGCGCACCCACGACCTGCCGGCGACGTTCGGCGCGGTGATATTCGATGTCACCGCATCGTCCGACGTCGCGTGGCGCGATCTGGTGGCGCGGGTGGTGGAGCTTTACCGCTCGTCGCTGTTCAACCCGGCATGGGGCGAGCAGATCGGCTTCCGGGGGCGGCGGCTTTCAGTGCGGATGCTGTTCTCCGGGCTGAGCCAGGCACAGGCGGAAGCGACATGGCAGCCGCTTCTCGCGCATCTCCGCGCGCGGTCGCAGGATTATACGGTCGGCCAGCCGATGATCGCCGCCTTCCCGGCGCAGCATATGTGGGACCCGGATTTCCTCCGAACGCTACCCGGCGTGATCCGCCACGACGACCGCCCCGGCGCCCGCCCACGCGACGCCTTCTGGGCGCAGAACGGCGACGAGGCCGGCTGGGTAATCCACGGCTATCATTCGACATGGCTGCCCGCTTCGCTGCTCGCGCCGGCGAACAGCGACCGGCTGGTCGCGGCGCTGGTCGAAGCGGCGGCGCATTGGGACTTCACGCTGCACTTCAACAAGGGGATCGCGGGCGCGACGCCGGACGTGCGCGCCGCATGCGCCGGCACATCGACCAACCCGCGTCTGCTCGACGCCTTCGCACTGGCGATCGTCGCGGGCGGGGAAGCGCCGGCCTATCCCGGCGTGGCGGGGCACGAGCCCGACGTGGCCGCCGGGCGCAGCGACGCCGCCGCGATGAAGGCGGCCTTCGCGCCGCTGGAGGCGATCAGCGGCCCGCCCGCCTCCTATGTCTCGGAGACGGACTATTTCCACCCGCGCTGGAGCGAGGCTTTCTGGGGCACGAACTACCCGCGTCTGCTCGCGATCAAGCGACGGTACGACCCCAACAACCTGTTCCGCGTACATCACGGCGTCGGGTCGTGAGCCGCCAGGTCCGTGCGCAACGGCGATGACGGTGGCCTGATTCCCGCGCGCTCGAGCTCATCGAGCGTGGCGAGCGCCATCGCGCGATAGGCCGGCAGCACCTCCGCGCAATAGTCGCCCAGCGCGCGCAGATGGCCGCGAACCGTCTCGTCGTCGCCGCGCAGCAGCGGGCCGGACAGCGCCGCGAAGCCGTGCGTGAGGCTGTTCTCCAATGCCGCCCTGACCAAGGGGGCGAGCAGGCCATAGGGATCGTCCGCTCCCGCGGCCTCCAGCACGCGCGCCGATCCGCTCAACAGGGTGACGAGGTGATTGGCGGCATGGCTCAGCGCGGCGTGATAGAGCGGGCGGCGGTCCTCCGCGATCTCCACCGCGACGCCGCCGAGAAGGCGCACCAGCGCGTGCGCCTCCGCCAGCGCCTCCCCGCTCGATCCGGTGATCGCGAAGCGCGCGCCGGCCATGCGACGCACCTCACTTGCAGGGTCGCCGGTGAAGGTCATCACCGGATGGATCGCGGCGGTCCGCGCGCCCTTCGCCCGCAGCGGATCGAGGATCGCCGCGCCGCTGCGGCCACTGACGTGGAAGACGAACGGCGCCCGGCCGACCGGCATCGCCCGCGCGATAGCCGCGACGACCGGTTCGATCGCATCGTCGGATACCGCGATGACGACGAGGTCGCAGGCATCGGCCAGCGCCTCATATCCCGACGCCGCGCTCGCCCGCCCGATCGACGCGACGGCGGCGCGCAGCCGCTCCGGCGAGCGGGCGTGGAGCAGCGGGGGCGCCGCCGAATGCGGGCCGAGCGCGAGCCCGAGCGCGCTGGCGACCCGGCCCGAGCCGACCACGCCGATCTGGCAATACACCGTCATGCGGCGCGTTTAGCGCGGCGACGGCCGCTCCGCTACGATCGCCAGCGCCGGGCCGTAAGAGCGCGGCGCCAAGCGGATCGTCAGGCACGCGACGAAGGCGACGCTCGCGAGATGCATCGCCCAGCCGGCGCGGAAGCCGCCGGTACTTTCGTGCAGCAACGCCACCACCCACGGCGCGATCGCGGCGAGGGGGAAACCGCCGCCCTGCATCAACGCGGCGAGCGCTCCCGCCCGCGCGGGATCGGGAAGGTGATCGAGCGCGACCAGCATCGTCAGCGCGAAACAGCCGCCCAGCCCCGCGCCGACCGTCATCGCCCATAGCGACGGAAGGAAATCCGGCATCGCGACCAGCCCGGCGAAACCTATCGCCTGAAGCGCCATGGTCAGCCACAGCCACCCGCGCCGATCCCGCCCGCGCCGCGCGAGCACCGGGCAGAGAAGCGCCGCCGTCGCCTGGCTGAGCGCCATCAGCGCGAGCAACCCGCCACTTGCCGCCGGACTCCAGCCGCGCTCCTGATAGAAGGGCGGCAGCCATGCGATGATCGAGGAATAACCGCCGTTGATAAGCCCGAAGCTCACCATCAGCAGCCATGTGCGCGGCCGCCGCAGCAAGGCGCGCGCCGAGATCGCGGACACAGCCTCGCTACGTTCGGCCGCCGGCAAGATGCGCATCGCCGCGACCGCCGCCGCCAGCGCGGGCAGCGCCAGCCACGCCAGCCCGGCATGCCAGTCCCCCGCCGCGCTCGCGATGACCGGGGCCAGCCGCGCGCCGAGCGCGCCGCCACCCATCAGCATCGCGGAATAAAGACCGGTCGCGACCGCGAGCTGTCTCGGGAAATGATGCTTGAGCACCGCCGGGAACACCGCCTGCACCACCGCGACACCCAGCCCGAGCAACGCCGCCGTACCGACCAATCCCGTCCCGTCCGACGTCCACAGCCGCAGCAGCGATCCCGACGCGAGCAGCAGCAGCGCCCAGGCCATAGCGCCGCGCGCGCCGACCGCCGCCTGCACCGCCGGCCCGGCGAAGGCGCACAGCCCCATCAGCAGCATCGGCATGAGCGTCAGCAGCGACATGCCCTGGAGCGTCATGCCGGTGCTGGCGCGGATCGCGGGGGCGAGCGGCCCGGTCGCGGTGAGGAACGGACGCAGGTTGAGGCCGACCAGCACGACCAGCCCCAGCATCGCCGGCGCGCCGGATGCCATGCGGTCGGCGCGGGCGGTCATGCCGGATGCCGTTGCCGGCCTCGCCATTCGGCATAGACGCCGGACGCGCCGGCGATCGGGACGTGGCGGATCGCCATCGACTGTTTGGCGAAGGGCAGCGCCAATTCGCGGCGCAGCGCCTCGGTCGACAGGCCAAACGGCTCGCCGTCGGCGTTCGAGCAGGCGAAGGCGACCGCCACGACCCCTGCCATCCGCATCGCCGCCATGCACATCGGGCAAGGCTGGCCGCTGGCATAGACGACGCACCCCGACAGGTCCGGCGAGCCGAGCTTCCGGCTCGCCGCGCGGATCGCGCCCAGTTCGGCATGGGCGGTGGGATCATGAGTGGCGATGATCTCGTTGACGCCGGTCGCGATCACCGCGCCGTTCTTCACCACCAATGCGCCGAACGGCCGCCCGCCGTGCGCGACATTCTCACGCGCCAGATCGATCGCGGCGCGCAGGAAACGTTCGTCGTCGGCAGCCGTCACTTCTTCGCCGCTTCCGCGTCCCACTTCGCAACCTTCGCCTTCACCTCGGCCAGCAGCCGGTCGAGCGTCGCGCGATCCTCCACCGTGCCGCGCAGGATCACCGTGTCGATGCTCTGCGTCGCGGTGATGTCCTCCAGCGGGTTGCGGTCGAGCAGCACGAGATCGGCCTGCTTGCCCGTCTCCACCGCCCCGTAGCGGTCAAGCACACCGAACCACTTCGGCCCGGCGCGCGTCGCGGCGGAGAGCGCCTCCGCCGGAGTCAACCCGTTCTTCACATAGAGCGCCAGCTCCTGATGCAGCGCCAGCGCGGGATAATCGAACGAATTGAGGAAGCCGGCGTCGGTGCCGGCCATGATCGTCACGCCCGCCTTCTCCAGCAGCGGCATCACCGCCGCCGTCTTCCGATATTGCTCGTGCCGCGCCGCGATCTCGGCCGGCGTCGCCTTGGCGGCGCGGTCGATGCGCCATTGATAGGTCTTGCGGATACCCGGCCCGATATAGGCGAGAAAAGCGTCCTTCGAATGATCGTCGCTGTCGAGATAGGCAAGCGTCCGCTCGATATTGAGCGTCGGCGTCACGAACACGTTGCGGTCGCGCAGCTTCGCATAGGAGGCCATCGCGGTCGCCGGATCGAAGCCCGCGGCAAGCTCGGCCTGCGCCTGCGCGCGATCGATACGGGCGGCACCGAAATCGGCCGCGATCCGCGCCTCGTCCTTCACGCCGGCCTTATAGGCGTAGCTGAGATGCTCGATCGAGCTGATCCCGGCGTCCACCGCCTGCCCCACCGTCAGCGCCATCGGGATATGCCCCGAGGCACGCAGCCCGGCCGCGCGCACCTTGCGCACGGCATAGAGGAACAATTCCGGCTTCAGCGTGCTGTCGGTGATCTTGACGAAATCGACCTTCAGCGCGACCAGCTTCGCCACCGCCGCATCGACATCGGCCTCGGAGCCGGTTTCCAGCGTGCCCTTCCACACCGGCTTGATCCCCTCGATCTTGGGGCCGGAGGTGAGCAGGCGCGGACCGAACAGCTTGCCGTCCGCGATCTGCTGTCGCCAGTCGAGCACGTCATAGGCCATGTCGCCCGCGCAATCGCGGATCGTGGTGATGCCGTAAGCGACGTAGAGCGGCAGCAGCGCCTTGTTCTCCTCCGCCAGCTCCGGGCCGCCGCCGAAGTGCATGTGCATGTCCCACAAGCCGGGGATCAGGAAGCGCCCCTTCCCCTCCACCTGCCGGGTCGCGGCCCATGCCTTCGCGACCTCCGCGTCGTTGCCGACCGCGACGATCTTCTCGCCCACCGTCGCCACCGCCTGATCGGGAATGGTCCGCGCGTGCTCGACATCCACCACGGTCGCGTGGCGGATCAGCACGTCGGCCTTCTGCTGCGCCATCGCCTGAAACGGCAGCAACGACGCGGCGGCGGAAAGCGCGATAAGAGCCAGTTTCACGGACATCATCCTTCTCGAATGCGGAGGGTCGTTTCCGCGCCGTTTGTACGGCCGGTTCCATATCATGCGCAAACAAGATATTATGATGAACTCCATCCAATATGTGAATGTCTCCGATGCTCGATCCCCGCCTGCTCCGCGCCTTCGTCGCGATCGCCGACCAGCAGAGCTTCACCGGCGCGGCCGCGCGACTCAACATGACGCAATCGACGATCAGCCAGCAGCTCGCCCGGCTGGAGCAGGCGGTGGGCCATGCGCTGATCGACCGCGCGGCGCGCCCGGTCCTCCCCACCCCCGCCGGCGAGCGCCTGCTCGGCTATGCCCGGCGCATCCTGGCGTTGCAGGACGAGGCGACGGGCCTGCTCGCCGATCCGGCCGGCACTACGGCGGTGCGCATCGGCGTGCCGGACGATATCGTCACGCCGGACATGGCACGGATCTTCGCCGCTTTCTCCGAAGCCCATCGCGAGACGCGGCTGGATGTGACGACCGGGTTGAGCCGCGAACTGACACGCCGCTACCGCAACGGCGAATTCGATATCGTGGTCGTCAAGGAGCATGAGGCCGCCGCCGATTGCCGCGCCTCCTTCCCGGAGCCGATGGCGTGGTTCGAGAGCGCCGTCGTCGAGCGGCAATGGCCCGATCCGGTCCCGCTCGTCTCCTTCCCGCCGGGCGGCCTCTATCGCGACGAGATGTTCGCGCGGATCGAGCAGGAGCAGCGCCGCTGGTATATCGCCTTCACCGGCAGCAGCCTGTCCGGCGTCCTCGTCGCGATCGAAGCGGGGATGGGCATCTCGCTCCTGCCGCGCCGCTCGACACTGGGGCGGCGGGTCCGCATCCACCGCGCGCTGGGCGACGAGCAGCCGATGGCCGCCTCGCTCTACGCCTGGGAAGCGAGCGGGCCGATCAGCCGGCTCGTCGCGGATATGGCGGAGGTGCTGTCGCGCCGGAGCAAGACGACTTCGGCCTGACTACGCGCCCTGATCCTCGCGCACCATTTCCCATGTGGCGAGGAACAGCGAGGCGATGACCGGGCCGATGATGAGGCCGTTGAACCCGAATGCGGACAATCCTCCCAGCGTCACCAGCAGCACCAGCGCGTCGGGCATCTGCGTCTCGCGCCCGACGAGGATCGGGCGCAGCACATTGTCGATCGTGCCGATCACGAAGGCGCCCATCAGCGCCATCACGATCCCCTGCCAGATATGGCCGGTCGCGAGCAGGTAGAGCGAGGCCGGCACCCATACCAGCCCGGTTCCCACCGCCGGCAGCAATGACGAGAAGGCCATCACCACCGCCCACAGCAAGGCGTTGGGCACGCCGAGCAGCCACATTATCACCCCGCCCGCCGTGCCCTGCGCCACCGAGACGACGATCGATCCTTTCACCGTGGCGCGCACCACCGAGATGAAATTGCGCGCCAGCACCGCGCGCCGTTGCGGCGCCAGCGGCATCACCGCGCCCGCGCGCTCGACCAGCATCCGCCCGTGCCGCAGAAAGACGTAGATCAGGTAGAGCGCTACCAGCAGCGCGACGAGATAGCTGAGCAGATCGGCACCGATCGACAGCGCCTTCGCCCCCAGCGCCTGCGCCAGCGTCTGGATATTGGCGGCGAGCCGGTCGCCCAGCGTCGACAGATTGTCCCACCCGGATTGATGCAGCCACGATTGCGCCCAGTCCGGCAGCGCATGGACGACCCGGTCGAACAGTGCCGGCAGCTCCGCCGGGTTCGACTGGAGCCGCGCGACCAGCCCCGCCGCCTCGCCGATCAGCATGTTGATGAGCAGGCTGACCGGGAACAGCACGCCGCACACGATGATGAGCAGCGTGATCGCGGTCGCCAGCCCTTCCCTACCCGGCATCGCGCGCTGGACCCGCTCCTTGAGCGGGCTGAACACCACCGCCAGCACGATCGCCCACAGGATCGCCCCCGAAAAGGCCCAGAGCGACCAGATCATCGCGGCCGTGACGGAGATGAGAAGCAGCGTGAAACCTGCCGTTTCGCGCGCGGTCGCCTTGGCGGGGACTTTTTCCATGAGCGCCACGCTAACCCGATTTCCGCGTCGGCAACAATGCGCACCTTCCCTCGCGCACTGGACATGGGCCGCCCGCGCGCTACGGAACCAGACGCTGTTCGACTTGTGAGGGAAGAACCGCAACGCCCGCGTCCCTCGATGGTTCAGCGCGTTGGGGTTGAAGTATCGGGATGTGAATGGGCGTAGCTAGAACAGCGTTGTTGTGCGCCTCGGCGCTGCTGGGCCTGTCCGGGTGCGAGAACATGTCGGGCGGCGGGCGGCCGATCACGCTGGCGCAGCTCGGCTTGCCCGATCTTTATTCGGGGGACGCGGCCGCGCAGCAGCCGCTCCGCGCCGAAGACCTCACCCGCTGGTGGCGCCGCTTCGACGATCCGCTGCTCGACGCGCTGGTCGAACGCGGGAGCGAGCCCGGCCCGGTCGCGAGTGGCAAGGCTGGCTATCAACAGGCGATGAAGCGTATCGCCACCGAGGCGGCGATCGCGCGCAGCTATGTCGCTTTGTGCGCGCGGCAGGCGAAGATCGGGAACATCCGCGCCCACCTGACCATCCGGCGGGAGGACCAGGAGATCGCCCGGTTCCGCGAAGAGGCCAAGCTGGTCACACCGCTCGACGCGTTGCAGGCCGTCGCGGAGAGCGATCGCGTCGCGGCGGCCATTCCCGCGCTGGAAGCCGGGATCGCGGCGGATATCGCGCATATCGCGGTCCTTACAGGACAGGCCCCCGCCGCGCTGCGCGAGCAGCTTGCCCCGCCCGCGCCGATCCCCGTGGGGCCGGCGGAGATCGTGGCCGGCGCACCGTCCGACCTGCTGACGCACCGGCCCGACGCGCGGCTGGCCGCGTTGCGGCTCGGACAGGCGCGGACATGGGGCGGCGGCACGAAGGGGACGCTCGCGGCCTATAGGGAAGCGGTGCTGCGGATGCTGGAGGAAGCGGAGAACGCCCGCACCGCCTTCGCCTCCGCCAAGGCCCGCGAGGCCGCGCTGGACAAGGCCGTCGCCGATGCCGGGCAACTCGCGGCGATGGCGCGCAAGCAATATCGCGAAGGGACGAGCGATCAGGTCGCGCTACAGAATGCCGAGCGCGCGCTGCTCGCGGTGCGCAACGAACGGGTCGATGCCGCGGCGGATCGCGCCACGGCGCTGATCGACCTGTTCACCGCGCTCGGCGGAAGCTGGGAGCCGGAGGCGGATGGCCGACGCCCCTGACGATATCGGACAGGCCGCCGGCCCCTCCGTCGACGAATTCCTCGGCACGAATCCCGGCGGATCGTGGCGGCGCTGGATACGATGGCTGTCGATCGGGCTTGCGGCGGTCGTGCTGATCGTCCTCGTCGGCCGATTCGTGAACGGCGGTCTGGCGACCGAATATGCCACCGAGCCGGTCGCCCGCGTCGATATCCCGCTGAAGCTGTTCGGCGGCGGGCGACTGCAACCTGTCGCGGTGCATATGGTCGACACCGGGCAGCAAGGCGTGATCCGCGATGTCGCGGTCGAGGACGGGCAGCCGGTGAGCAAGGGGGATATCCTCGCCCGCCTCGATCCGGCGCCGTTTCGGGAAGCGATCGACCAGGCCCGGCAATTGCTCGACGCGCGTCAGGCCGCGCTCGGCAAGGCGCAGGCGGCGAAGGAGGATATCGAGGGCCGGCTGGCGCTCTATCAGCGCGTGCGGCGGCGCTCGGGCGGCAGCGTGCCGTCGAACCGTGAGATGGCGGCGGCGCAGGAGACGGCGAAGCGCGCGAACGACGCCGTGGACGCCGCGCAGGTGGAGGTGGCTTCCGCCCGCACCGCGCTGAACGAGCGCGAGGCGCGGCTCGCGTCGGCGGATATCCGCGCGCCGATCGCCGGCGTGATCGCGCGCCGCTTCGTCGCCGTCGGCCAGAGCATCGGCGGCACGCCGGGTCGGCACCTGTTCGCCATCGCCGAACCGTATAGCCGCCTGCGGCTGGAGATCGCCACGGACCGGGCGCAGGCGCTGAGGCTGCGCGAGGCTCACCCGACTCGCGCGATCGTCACCACGGCATCGGGGAAAGCCATTGCCGCGCCGATCCTCCGCGTCACCGAAACCGCCGCACCGCCCAGCCCGGCGCGCAGTCTGCCGAAGCCCGCCGCAGCCGACACCGTGCCGGTCGGCATCACGCTGGAGCTGGGGAACCCCGGCGCGGCGTTGCGGGTTGGAACCACCGTCACGGTGCAGCTCGATCTCGGCCTGCGCCGCGACGTGCTGGTGGTGCCGGACAGCGCGTTGCACTTCGGGCGGGCAAGCGACGCGGCGCGCGCGCCGGGCGAGGTGCATGGCGAGGCCGTCTATGTCACCGGCAGCGACGGCACGCCGGAGCGCATCCCCGTCACGCGCGGCGGCAGCGACGGACGCAAAAGCGAGGTGGCGTCGGACATGCTGAAACCCGGCATGCGCGTCATCACCGGGCTGCGCTGAACCGGTCGCGAGACGCCGTGGGCCGTTGACGACAGCCGCGCTTTTCCGCGCGGAAGCCGTAAGAGGAGCGTCATCTGGTGACGGCGATGCGGATTTGAACGGCCCGGTGCGAATTTCACGGCGGTCCAGCCTGGCCCTTCTGGCTGGCGCGATGGTGACGGCGCAGGCTCGGGCAGCGACTCCGCGCGCGCCGGAATTCGGGCCGCCGACGCCTTTCTCATGGGATCGGCTGGTCTCGCGCGCGCAGGCGCTCGCCACGCGCCGTTACGTGGCGCGCCAGCCCGCGCATGATGTCGCGCCCGATTTCGATGCGGCGACACGGCGCGCTTATGGCGCGGCGGAGCGGCTCGCCGGCTTCGTGCGGCTGATGCCGGCGACCTATCTCGCGCCGGTGCCGGTCTCGATCAACCTCGTCGAAGACGGCATGGCCCGTCCGCTGATCGCGACGGACGGGCTGTTCGCCGGCGACGAGCCGACCGCCCCGGCGGGCTTCCGCGTGCTCAACCCGAACCTGTCGGGCGACTGGCTCGCCTTCCTCGGCGCCTCCTATTTCCGCGCGGTCGGGCCGCAGGATCAATATGGCCTGTCGGCGCGCGGCATCGCGGTGGATACCGGGCTGGACGGGCCGGAGGAGTTTCCGTCCTTCACCGATTTCTGGATCGAGCCGGTCTCGGACCGCCGCCTGAAGGTCCACGCGCTGCTCGACGGGCCGAGCATCGCTGGCGCCTACGCCTTCGATTGCGCGCTGGAGTCCGGCGGCGTCACCCAGTCGGTGCGCGCCGCGCTGTTCCCGCGCCGCGACATCCGGCGGCTGGGCATTGCGCCCGCCAGCAGCATGTTCTGGTATGACCAGAACGATCGCCGCGCGGCGACCGACTGGCGGCCGGAGATCCACGATTCGGACGGGCTCGCGATCTGGTCCGGCAGCGGGGAGCGCATCTGGCGACCGCTCGCCAACCCGCCGCACGCGCGCACCGCCAGCTTCCGCGCCGATGGGGTGAAGGGCTTCGGCCTGATCCAGCGCGACCAGCGCTTCGCCGATTACCAGGACGACGGCGCCTTCTATGACCGCCGGCCAAGCCTGTGGGTCGAGCCGGTCGGGGATTGGGGCGCGGGCGCCGTCCTGCTCTACGAGATGCCGACGGACGGGGAGACGAACGACAATATCGTCGCCTTCTGGCAGGGTGACCGGCCGGCACGCGCGGGCGAGCGGCGCGATGTCGCCTATCGCCTGCGATGGATGTCGCAGGACCCGTTCGAAGGCAGCGTGGCGCGCGTGGTGGATAATTGGGCGGGCGCGGCAGGCATCCCCGGCACGCCGCCCATCGCGGGCGCACGCAAATATGTCGTCGATTTCGAAGGCAAGAGCCTGATCGGGCTGGATCGCCGGAGCGGCGTCGAGGCGGTGGTCAACGTGGGCAAGCCGGCGCTGCTGGCGATAGCCGCTTATCCGGTGGTGGGCCAACCCGGCCGCTGGCGCGTCACGCTCGATATCCGCGCCGACGCCGCCAATCCCAAAGAGCTGCGCCTGTTCCTGCGTCGCGACAATTCCGCGCTGTCCGAAACGCTGATCGAGCCGCTTTCGCCATGACCTTCCCCGTTCCGCTGCCGCCCGAGGCGCCGCTCGCGATGCCGGAGCAGCTTCTCCACGGCAATCCGCCCGGCACGATCGAGGTGCGCACCGCCCCACCCGGCCTGCTCGCCAAGCGGCTGCTGCTGATCGTCGCGACGGCGGTGCTGGGCATGTATGCCTCGACCGGGCTGCGGGTCGCGCTCGGCGAGGACGGCATCGGCCTGCTCGACGTGCTGCTGCTGGCGCTGTTCGTGCCGCTGGTGAGCTGGATCGCCTTCGGTTTCGTCAGCGGGCTGGTCGGCTTCGTCAAGCTCATCACCGGCGAGCATCCCGGCTTCGCGCCGATCCCACAGCCGGCCGGCGCACTGCGCCACCGCACCGCGATCCTGATGCCGGTCCACAACGAGGGCATCGAGGCGACCTTCGGCCGCGTCGCGGCGATGACGCGATCGGTGGCCGAGGCCGGCGGCGCGGGGTTCTTCGATTTCTTCATCCTCAGCGATTCGAGCGAACTGCACGGCAAGCTGGAGGAAGCGGCCTGGGCGCGGCTCGCGCCGGATGCGCCGATCCCGGTCTATTATCGCCGCCGCACCCGCAACATCGGCAAGAAGCCGGGCAATGTCGCCGAATGGGTGCGCCGCTTCGGCGGGACCTATGCGCAGATGATCGTGCTCGACGCCGACAGCCTGATGAGCGGCAGCGCGATGGTGGGCATGGCCGCGATCATGGAGAGCAAACCCACCGTCGGCCTGTTGCAGACGGTGCCGCTGATCATCAACGCGCGCACCCTGTTCCAGCGGTGGATGCGTTTCGCGACCTGCGCCTATGGCCCGATCTCGTCGGCTGGCCTCGTGTGGTGGTCCGGCTCGGAGGCGAATTTCTGGGGGCATAACGCGATCATCCGCACGCGTGCCTTCGCCGAATGCTGCGGCCTGCCCGACCTGCCCGGCGAGCCGCCGTTCGGCGGCCTGATCCAGAGCCACGACATGGTGGAGGCGGCGCTGCTGCGGCGGCGTGGCTGGGCCGTCCATATGGTGATGATCGAGGGCAGCTACGAGGAATTCCCCCCCACGATCATCGACCACGCCATCCGTGACCGCCGCTGGGCGCAGGGCAACCTCCAGCACCTGCGGCTGCTCGACGCCGCCGGCTTCCACTGGGCCAGCCGCCTGCACCTGCTGATCGGCGCCTCCGCCTATCTCACCTCGCCGGCGTGGCTGCTGCTGATCCTCGCGGAGGTCGCGCAGACCCTGCTCGGTCATCGCGACGCGATCGTCGACGGCCCCCCGGCGGCGGTTCTGGTGGTGACGCTGCTGTGCCTGTTCGGCGTCAAGGCGATGGGCCTGATCTGGGCGCTGGCCAACGGCGAGCGCCGCCGGAGCTTCGGCGGCGCGGGCGCGATCGTCCGCTCGGCCGTGCTGGAAATCCTCCTGGCGATATTGCTCGCGCCGGTGACGATGGTGACGCAGACCAAGGCGATGATCGGCCTGCTGCTCGGCGTCCCCTCGAACTGGACGGTGCAGAGCCGCGAGGCAGCCCGCATCCCGCTGCGCGAGGTCCTGCCGAAGGTGCGCGAGCATCTCGCCCTTGCCGCCGCGTTCATCGCCGCCGGAGTCGTCGATCCGGTTCTCGGCCTGTGGCTCTCGCCGGTGATCGCCGGCCTGCTGGCCTCGCCATGGCTGATCTCGCTGACCTCCAGCACGATCCTCGGCGAGCGGCTCGCCCGCTGGGGCGTCTTCACCGTGCCCGCGGCGGACGACGAGGGGAACATGCGGCTGCCGGAAACCGCCGCCCCGCGGCGGGAGCGCGCGACGCGCA
This sequence comes from Sphingomonas sp. CL5.1, assembly GCF_013344685.1. Taxonomy (NCBI): domain Bacteria; kingdom Pseudomonadati; phylum Pseudomonadota; class Alphaproteobacteria; order Sphingomonadales; family Sphingomonadaceae; genus Sphingomonas; species Sphingomonas sp. CL5.1. The sequence goes on along the minus strand of NZ_CP050137.1, from coordinate 2,802,253 downwards.
AAGGCTAGTCGCGCGCTGCCCAGGCGTGCCGCTACGCCTGGGCCGGCGCCGTCATGCCAAGCGCGGCGGCGACGCCCGCGCCGTAAGCGGGATCGCAGCGCGTGCAATTGTCGATGTGGCGCTGCTTGATGAAGTCAGGCGCGTCGCCCATCGCCCGCGCGGTGTTGCCGAACAGCGCCTGCTTCTGCGCATCGTTCATCTGCTGGAACAGCTTGCGCGGCCGGGTGAAATAATCGGCGTCGTCCTCACGGAAGTTCCAGTGCGCGGCGTCGCCGGAAATCCTCAGCGGCGGCTCCGCATAATCGGGTTGCTGCTGCCACTGGCCGAAGCTGTTCGGCTCGTAATGCGGGCGGCCGCCATAATTGCCGTCCATCCGGCCATAGCCGTCGCGATGATTGCTCATCACCGGGCAGCGCGCGGCGTTGACCGGAATATGGTGGTAGTTCACCCCCAGCCGGTAGCGCTGCGCGTCGGCATAGTTGAACAGCCGCGCCTGCAACATGCGGTCCGGCGACACGCTGATGCCGGGCACGAGGTTTGAGGGCGCGAAAGCCGACTGCTCGACATCCGCGAAGAAATTCTCCGGGTTACGGTTCAGCTCGAACTCGCCGACCTCGATCAGCGGATAATCCGCCTTGTACCACACCTTCGTCAGGTCGAACGGGTGGAAGCGATAGGTCTCCGCCTCGGTCTCCGGCATGATCTGGATGTACATCTTCCATTTCGGGAAATCGCCGCGCCCGATCGCTTCATAGAGATCGCGCTGGTGCGATTCGCGATCGCCGCCGACCAGCGCCACGGCCTCCGCGTCGGTCAGGTTCTCGATGCCCTGCTGGCACCGGAAATGGAACTTCACCCAGAAACGCTCGCCCGCCTCGTTGCAGAAGCTGTAGGTGTGGCTGCCGAAGCCGTGCATGTGCCGATAGCTCCTGGGATGCCGCGCTCGGACATCACGATCGTCACCTGATGGAAGGCTTCGGGCAGTAGCGTCCAGAAGTCCCAATTGTTGGTGGCGCTGCGCATATTGGTGCGCGGATCGCGCTTCACCGCCTTGTTGAGATCGGGGAACTTGCGGGGATCGCGCAGGAAGAAGACCGGCGTATTGTTGCCCACCATGTCCCAATTGCCTTCCTCCGTGTAGAATTTGAGCGCGAAGCCGCGAATGTCGCGCTCCGCATCGGCCGCGCCGCGCTCGCCGGCGACGGTGGTGAAGCGGGCGAACATCTCCGTCTTCTTGCCCACCTCGCTGAATATCTTCGCGCGCGTGTAGCGGGTGATGTCGTTGGTGACGATGAAGGTGCCGAACGCGCCCGATCCCTTGGCGTGCATCCGCCGTTCCGGGATCACCTCGCGCACGAAATTGGCGAGCTTCTCGTTCAGCCACACGTCCTGCGCGAGCAGCGGACCGCGCGGGCCGGCGGTCAGGCTGTCCTGATTGTCCGGTACCGGCGCGCCGAACGCGGTGGTCAGGTGGGAGACGGGGCATTGGCCCGCGTCGGGATGAAACTTGGTCATGGGCGGATTCCTCGTCCTTCGTGGGTATGCCAATGGCTAACCCAATGCCGCTCATTCGCCTCCTTCATTAAAAGCGTCATTGTGATCGGATTGCTCAATCTATGCGTCGCGGCCGTTCGGCTCGTCCATGATGACACGCCGTATCGCCGCTACCAGTTCGTCACATAATAGCGGCTTCTCCACCAATCGGGCGCCCGCCTCGCGGACGCGCCGGCGGAGATTCTGTGAGGGATTGCTCGTGATGATGATCGCCGCTGCGCCGAGGCCGTGTCCCCGTAGCTGCGCGAGCAACTCCAGGCCGTCGATGCCGGGCAGCCGATGATCGAGCACGATGCAGGCGGGCAGGATATCCTGCCCGCCCGCCAGCAGTGCCGCCGCGCTGTCGTATGCCGCCACGTCGAAACCCTCGATCTCCAGCGCGAATGTGATCGCGGCAAGGACCGCCGGATCATCGTCGACGAGGAGAATGCGTGGCTGCGGCATGTCCGGCCTCCCGGTCGGCGGCGGGGCGTGCCCGCCGCCCCTGGGGATCACGCCGCCTGCTTCCAGGCGGGTTCGAGCGTTTCATGCGGCGGGCAAGGCGCGATCTCGCCCTGCGGCTTGCCGGCCAGCTCGTTCGCATAGCCGTGATTGACGTCGCGGTGATGCGCCTCGTCCGCGCGGACCACCAGCACCACGTCGCGCAGCCGCGCTCCCTCAGCGAGGTTCCAGTACCGCCGCGCGATCTCCGGCGCCGGCACGTTTTCGGAGCGGCCCTCGTCGATCTCGGCGAGATAGTGGGTGTAGCTGATCACCGCCTCCTCCTCGAAGTAGCCGACGACGCGGTGCGCGGTCTTCGCGCTGATAAGATAGAGCGCGAAGAAGGCGAGATAGAACACCCATTGCACGCCGATGATGACGGCGCGCTCGTACCAGGTCGGCTTGCACACCTCGACGAAGGTCATCAGGTGCATGCGCTCGTTCTCGGCCTCGTCCATCAGCGTCTTGATCCAGCCGCGGTCGTCGCACATCCGGCGCAGGCATTTCAGGTGGTTGATCGTCGCGCCGACCATGCCGGGCACGGCAGCCACCGTCTCCAGCACCACCGCGCGATGGCCGTAGCGCCTGGCGAAGAAAGTGTCGGCGACCCAGCGCAGCGTCTTGGTGAAGCCGAAGGCGACGCGATCCGAAGCGCCTTGCGGCTGGTGATGAACGGACAGGTCGATCAGGGGGGGAGTCATGTTGAATTATCCTTTCCGCTGGGCCACTTGATCCACGGGCTTGTCGCGGACGATCTATGCGCATCGATCGGGAGCGGAAATTTGGGTCTTCATCCTAAGGGACGTACCGGAGGCGGGGTGCCGCGCGTCGCCTTCCGCCCGGCGCTGCGCCGGCAAGCCCCGGCGGCGGCGGGCCAGCACCTCGGCAGCGGCAGGGTGACGCTGATCGCGCTCGGCATCGTCGCGTTGGGCTTCGCCGCGCGGCTGGGGCTGGACCCGCTGCTGGCGAATCGTGCGACCTTCATCTTCTTCGTGCCCGGCGTGGTGGCGGCGGCGGTCGGCGGCTTCCGCGCGGCGGCGATCGCGACCTTCGCGGGCGCGGCGGCCGGGGTGGCGGCCGATGCGCTCACTGGCCCGCTGTTGCCCGGCGACTGGATCGCGGCAGCGGTATTCCTCGTCATCGGCACCGTGGTCGCGTTCGGCGGCGCGTGGCTGAAAGAGGCGCGCGAGCGCGAGGAGACGATCGCGCGCGAGCTGGCGCAGCGCGAGGCGCACCTCACGTCGATCCTCCAGACCGTGCCCGACGCGATGATCGTCATCGACGAGGGCGGGCTGATCCGCGACTTCAGCGACACCGCCGAGCGCCAGTTCGGCTGGACCGCCGAGGAAGTCACCGGGCGTAACGTCAGCATGCTGATGCCCTCCCCCTATCGCGAGGCGCACGACGGCTATCTGGAACGCTATTACCGTACCGGGGAGCGGCGCATCATCGGCGTCGGGCGCGTGGTGGTGGGCGAGCGCAAGGATGGCTCGACCTTCCCGATGGAGCTTGCCGTCGGCGAGATGCAGCTTCGCGAGGGGCGCTTCTTCACCGGCTTCGTCCGCGACCTGACCGAGCGGCAGCAGACCGAGACGCGGCTACAGGAATTGCAGAGCGAACTGGTCCACGTCTCCCGCCTCACCGCGCTGGGCGAGATGGCGTCGGCGCTGGCGCACGAGCTGAACCAGCCGCTCAGCGCGATCGGCAATTATCTCATGGGCAGCAAGGCGCTGCTCCGCCGCGAGGAGGTGCCGCACGCGCGCGTGGCCGAAGCGGTGGACCGCGCCGCCGCCGAGGCGCTACGTGCCGGCGAGATCATCCGGCGGCTGCGCGACTTCGTTTCGCGCGGGGAGACCGAGCGACGACTGGAGAACCTGCCCAAGCTGCTGGAGGAGGCGAGCGCGCTCGCATTGGTCGGCGCCAAGGAACATGGCATCCGCGTGCGCATCGATCTGCGCCCCGAGATCGACCTCGTGCTGGTCGACAAGGTGCAGATCCAGCAGGTCATCCTCAACCTGATCCGCAATGCCGTCGACGCGATGACCGAATCCGAACGACGCGAGCTGACCGTCAGCGTCGCGCCCGATGCCGGCGACATGGCGCTCGTCACCGTCGCGGACACCGGCCCCGGCATCCGCCCCGATGTCGCGGATCAGCTTTTCCAGCCGTTCGTTACCACCAAACGCACCGGCATGGGCGTGGGGCTGTCGATCTGCCGCACCATCGTCGAGGCGCATGGCGGGCATATCCAGGCGGGCGCGAACGAAGGCGGCGGCGCGGTCTTCTGTTTCACCATCCCCGCCGTCAGCAAGGAGGAGCTCTACGATGCCGAGTGAACCTGTCGTCCATGTGATCGATGACGACGAGGGCGTCCGAGATTCGCTTTCCTTCCTGCTCGACTGTTCCGAGATCGCGACGCGGACCTATGAATCCGCGAGCCAGTTCCTGAAGGCCGTGCCGACGATGGAGCACGGCTGCATCATCACCGACGTGCGCATGCCGGAAATGAACGGGCTGGAGCTGGTCGCGAAGCTCAAGGCGATCGGCGTCACCGATCCCGTGATCGTCATCACCGGCCACGCCGACGTGCCGATGGCGATCCAGGCGCTGCATGCCGGCGTCTCCGATTTCATCGAGAAGCCGTTCAGCGACGAGGCGATCCTGCTCGCGGTGCGCACCACGCTCGCCCGCCAGCAAAGCCGCGGCGAGATGGAGCTGGAGCGCGACGCGATCGGCAAGCGGCTGGCGACGCTGTCAGGCCGCGAGCGCGAGGTGATGGAAGGGCTGATCGAGGGCAAGGCGAACAAGGTGATCGCCTATGACCTCGAGATCAGCGCGCGCACCGTTGAAGTGTATCGCGCCAACGTGATGACCAAGATGGGCGCGCGGACGGCCTCCGAACTGGTGCGGATGGTGATGATCGCGCGGCTCGTCTAGCGGCTCCCCCATTTCCCCGCGATCCACTGGCGGAACCGCGCCTTCGGATCGTTCTCCCGCGCGCGCTCGGCCTCGACCGGCAGGACGCGCGTCACTTCGGGAACCCAGCGCCGGATCGCCTGCTCGATCCCGCGTTTCAGCGTGATGCTGCCGGAGGGGCAGCCGCCGCATGCGCCCTCCATGCGAATCCAGACCGTCCCGTCCGTCGGATCGAAGCGCACGAACACCGCCTCGCCGCCGTCCGCCGCGAGCAGCGGGCGGACCCAGCGATCGAGCACGACCTCGATCTGCTGCTCGATCTCGCCGAGCGGCAAGCTCTCCGCTGGCACCGTCGGCGGCTCGGGCGGAAGATCGCGATCGAGCGCATCGGAGAGCGCCAGCACGATCTCCGGCCGCAGCGAGTCCCACGTCCGGCTCGCGTCCTCGCGCACCACGGTCACGAAATCGGCGCCGATAAGCACACGCTCGATGCCATCGATGGCGAGCAGTTCGGCGGCCAGCGGATCGGCGACCGGCGACGTTCTGGTGAACTGCCTGGGCTGGCCATGCGACACGCGGCGCCCCGGCAGGATGCGGAGCGCGTCTGGGTTGGGGGTCGGCTCGAACTCGATCGGGTTCATCGGATCACGCCCTGCCGTCCGGGCGCGGGCCGAGCAGCTTTGGGGCGTACACGAGGAGGAATAGCAGAAAGGCGCCACCCCATAATGCCCCCGCCAAAGCGATCGCGCCGACATAATCGACCGGCAGCATCGGCGCCGCGAAGCGCAGCGCCGCCCCGCTCGTCAACAGCAGATAGATCGCCTGCGTCGCGCGATCGGCGCGGAGTTGCCGCCCGGTATGGCCGAGCGTCGCCCGCGTCATCACCGCGAGCGTCATCGACGCCATCGCCCCGGCGCCGAGCGCATGGATCGCGGACGAGGCCGGGATGCACCAGACGAACAGGCTCCCGCCGAGCAGCAACAGCCCGAGCGGCAGCCACGCATAGGAGACGTGCAGGATCAGCACGATCGGCTCGCGCCAGCTACGCAGCCCCGACCAGCGCGCCAGGCGGACGGTCTGGAGCAAGCCCGCGCTCACCAGCAGCGCGCCGGCGACCTTGCTCTCGGGCAGCGCCGCCCAGACGAGCAGGGCGATACCGGTCACCGCGAGCGTGGCCACGTCGAAGCGGCCGGGCTGTGTGGGAAGCCCCCTCTCCCGCCCCTGCTTCGCGAGCCAGTTGCGCGTGAATGAGGGGATGATGCGCCCGCCGATCAGCGACACGAGGAACAGCACGATCGCGAAACCCAGCCGCCAGCCCAGCCCCGCCGGCACCGCGAGGCCAAGCGCTTCCGCATGGTCGAGCGCGTCGGCGAGCGCAAGGATTCCGATCGCGACCGCGATCGGGACGTTGCGGTTCTTCGCGGCGATCACCTCGCGCGCGACGACGAAACCAAGCGTCGCGAGAAAGCCGACGTCGAGCAGGAAAGCGAGCGCCGCGCCGGTGATCGCGGAAAACAGCACCGCCGCCCGCGCGGCCAGCCACAGGCCCGCCAGCGCCGCCAGCCTGCCCCCGGCGATCGGCAGGCGGCCGGTCCAGTTGGGGATCGCGGTCATCAGGAAGCCGGCGATCACCGCGACGAGATAGCCGAAAAGCATCTCGTGACGATGCCAGGCGAGCGCGTCGAACCGGGTGGGAAGCGCGATCCTGCCCGCGAACGCGAGCACCCAGAGCGCGACCACGATGACCGCCCATAATGCGCCACCGAGGAAGAACGGCCGGAACCCGCCGCGCAGGAGCGGTGGAAGCCGCATCAGCGTGCGGAAGCGTTCGTCTTCGGCTCTCACGTCATCACCTCCCGCCCGAAACGGCGACCCGCTGGCGCCGCCCCCGCGCCATAGGAAGCAGCGGCGGGGCGGGAAATTCGGGAGTGGGACCTAGGGGATATCCCGGAGGCGGAAACGGCGCTCAGATATCGCCGCGCGTCTCCCGCGGGTTCCGCAATTCCTCCTGCGCGATCTTCAGCGTGATCGTGCAACGCACGCCCTCCGGCGGGAACTCCAGTGACGCCGCATGGAATGCCGGGTGGCGTGAGATCAGGCGCGAGCCGAGCCCGCGACGTCGCGGCGCCTCGACCACTTGCCCGCCTCGCTCGATCCAGGAGATTTCAACGCGATCCTGCTCGACGCGCCAGCCTATCTCGACCCTTCCATCGGGAACGGTGAGCGCGCCGTATTTCGATGCGTTGGTGCCGAGTTCGTGGATAGCCATGATAAGGGGCGTCGTCTGGCCGGGCGGGACCAGCACGGTCGGCCCCGCGATCGAGATGCCGGGGTGATGCTCGAACGGCTTCAACGCATCCCGGACGAGTCCCTTCAGATCGCAGGCCCCATAGCCGCCGCGAGTGAGGAGTTCCTGCGCGCGGGAAAGCGTCTCGATACGCGGGAGCAGCTTGTCGAAGAATTCCTCCGTCGAATCCCCGGACTGCCGGCATTGCCGCGCGAGCGCCTCGATCAGGGCGAGATGGTTCTTCGCGCGATGGCCCAGTTCGGAAGCGAGGAATTCCTCGCGGCGCGCGGCTGCGTCCAGCTCGATGACGACGTGCCTGACGAAATGCCCCAATATGATCGAGACCGCGCTGGCCGCGCAGAACAGCAATGTCCGGATCAGCCCCTCGCCGAGGCCGAAGGTGCGTACAGGGTGGAACAGCAGGTTGGCGACGATCACCGAACCGAGGGTGACGATCGCCGCCGGCCGCCAGCCCAGAAAGAGCGCGATGCCCATGATGATCGGAACATAGGCCACGTAGGGGCCGCGCTCGTGGGCGAGCGGCTCGGCCGCCAGGCCGATCAGCGTCGGGACGGCGATTGCTGTTATCACCACGAGAGCGATTGCTGTTATCACCACGAGAGCGACCGCCATCGTCGATCGCGCAGGCTTGAGAATGGCTTGCTTGACGAATGCGGCGGGCTTCACACGCCGCGCCGTTTTCGTGATCCACGATCATCACGCCCAATCATGAGCAATCCCTTGTGGAAACACATGCCGCGATAAGGACCGCCCGGATGACCGGAAGTCAAGCCGTCCGCCGTGCCCTCAGCCCCCGGCGCGCCGCGAAAGCCGCTCATTCTCCAGCGCGACCGAAGCGGCGCGCGCCAACGCCTCGAGCAGCATGATCTCATCGTCGGACGGCTGCCCGAAATCGGACCAATAGGCGCCTACAGCGGCAATGGATTCGACCCGGCCGATCGGCACCATCAGCATCGAGCGGACGAAGGTGTCGCGATATGCCTCGACCGGAACGCGCGGATCATCGAAGATATCGGGGATCACCGCCGTCTGATGGTGCGACATCGCCCAGCCGGAGACGCAGTTCCCGGCCGGAAAATATTGCCCGGCCCAGAGCGGCTCCTTCGCGTCCTCGGCGACATAATGGCATTGATCCTCCTCGCGCAGGACGACCGCGATGCCGTCCGCTCCCACCGCGCGGCGCGCGAAGGCGCGCAACACGCTGACCACGGCATCGAGCGATCGCGTGCCGGCGAGTGCCTCTATCGCCTCCGCCGCTATGCTCCATCGGGCCGCCAGCGCCTTCTGCCGGGACTCGCGCTCGCTCGCCGATTTCCTGTCCATGGCAATCTTCCGCATCTGGCCCGCACGGCATCCTATCATCGAAAAAAGCCGACGACAAAAGGGCTTGTCGACCGCCGATGAAAGGAGCCGACCGGGGTCGGCTAGCTCCACCGCCCCGGATAGCGCGAATAATAGTCCCGCGAGGGATGGCCATGTTCGTCACGAGCGTGCGGGCGACGTGTGCCAGTCAGAAGCTGGGCGCCAGGCGCGCCGCCCGCACGTTCGGAGGATCACTATCCGGCCTGTCTGTCTCCATGGCGATGGAGATCAGGCATCGCTCCCATCGGCCACCGCGCGCAACCGCGCAATGTCGCGGTGACGGGTGGCGAGGTCCGGGCGATCCGCCGCGCAGCGATAGTCGCGCAGCGTTTCGAGCGAACGGATCAGCACCTCCAGGCTCGGCCCGCTGGCGGTGATGCCGGTGAGCCGCGCCTGCGCGAGATTGTCGCTCGGCCGCTGGATGAAGCGCATCACGAGCTGGTCGTGATGCTGGCGCGCCGTTTCCGCATAGAGATCGAACACCTCGAGATACATGCGCGCGCTGCTCCTGAACCACGGCTTGTCGGCATGATCGTCGATCAGCAGCAGCAGCTCGTCGAGCAGGCTCCTGCGGCTCATACATTCGTTCAGCCGGCGCTGCTCGGACGGCAGCATGAACGGCATCTTCTCGTGCAGGAGCTGCGAATAGGAAGGATCGCTCGCGCGGCACACGCCGAGCATGAGGTCGATCTCGTTGATGCCCGCGAAGTCCCCCGCATTGGCGCCGCGATAGATCTGCCGGCCGACGCGGTACGGCTTATAATAGGGCCGGACGGAGAAGAAGAAGCGGTCGATATCCAGCTCGGTGAACAGGCGGTCGTTGAACCGGATCACGTTCGCCATCGCCTGCTTCGCCTGTTCATAGAGCACGTCGGCGACCGGGCTGGTCACGCCCAGCGGCACGATGCGGGTGAGCGCGTCGGCCGCGCTCTGGAAGCTCAGGATGCCGCGCGTATTCTCGTCGATGAACAGGAATTCGTCGCGCAGCGAGGTGAAGCTCTTGCGTATCCCGTTCACCGCGAGGTTGTGCGTCGCGAGATGCGAGGTGGCGAAGCGCGGCACCATGCCGATCGACACGCCGATGTGCAGCGCCAGCGCCGACGCCTCGACGAACGGCGAACGCTCCTCGCGGTCGGGATTGGTCATCTCGTGCCGACGTAGCGCGCCGAGATAGAGGCCGACATTGCCCAGCACGCCGAACGCGTTGACGAAGCCGTCGCCGGTCTTGCCCTCCTCCAGCAGCGGGACGATCAGCGCGCGGCCCTCGTCGCGCAGCGTCTCCTTGATCGACGTGCCGACGCTTTCGATCTCCATCCGGTCCGGCTGGGCGAAATAAAGGTCCTCCAGCTCGGTGTTCATCTCCACGAAGGGGCCGCGAATCCAGCCCTCGAACTTTTCAGCATTGTCCATTTTATCGTTCCAGAATCTTCAGGTCGTCATGCCTCGGGCGATGGCCTGCGCGACGATCGCGATGTCCGCGTCGTCGTTCCAGATGCCGAACGACAGCCGCAATATCCTGCCGCGCCGATCGCATTGCACCCCGGCGGCGACCAGCGCCGCCTCGACCGTTTCCCCGAGTTCCAGGCACAGGGTCCCGCCGCGCTCGCCCGGAACCGGGGCGGCAACGCCGCTACGGCCAAGCGCATCGAGGAACCCGCGCTGGAGGCGGATATTGTGTTCCCGGATCGTCTCCACCCCGATCTCGCGCACCACCCGCAGCCCTTCCAGAGCCGACACGTAAGGCGCGATCACCGGCGTACCGCCCCAGAAGCGGCGCGCGTCGGGAGCGAACAGGAAATGTTCGATATCCATCTCGAAGGGGTCGAGGTGCGAGAACCAGCCGCGCTCGACCGGCTCGACCTCCATGACCCTTTCCGGGGAGACCCACAGGAAGCAGCCGCCCGCGCCGCCGCACAGCCATTTGAGCGAGGTGCCCGCGACCGCATCGACCGGCCACGCGGTCACGTCGAGCGGCAGGATGCCGGCGGATTGCGCGATATCGACGACGGAGACCACGCCGTTGGCCCGCGCCCTTGCGGCGACCTCGGCGACGGGGGTGATCCGTCCGCTATTGGAATGGACGTGGGTGAGCACCACCGCCGCCACGTCGCGATCGTCGAGCCGCGCCCAGCTTTCGAGGGCGTCAGGCGCGCCGCGCACCACCTCGAACCGCAGGCCCAGCCGCTCCAGCCCGGCGAGCGCGAAACCGACCGAGGGGAACGCCTCGGCCGACACCAGCACCACGTCGCGCCCGGCGGGAAAGGTGATGCCGCTCAGGAAGCGCGACACCGCGCCGGAGATGCTCGGCTGCGGGCACCAGTCATCCGCCTTGCCGCCCAGCAGGGCGGCCACCGCCTCGCGGAACTCGGCGATGCTGCCGAGCCATGCGTCCCAGATCCGCGCCGGATGCTCGCGCCACGGCCGGACATAATCGTCGACCAGCCGCGCCTCCAGCCCGACCGGCTGGCACCCCGCGCTGTGCGCCAGCAGATACGGGCCTTCCGCCGGAACGCAGAAACGCGACTTCATCTCCCCAACCCCCTGCGGCTCGCGCCGATATTCGTGTGTCCGACGGGCCTCGATCATGCGGCCCGCCATCGCGAGTAGCAAAACTACACGGCCTCGGCACCGAGAAAAGGCGGCACGCTTTGGCTGTCGGAAGTCCCGCTTTGGGGATGCGCAGAATACGGTCCGGCGGGCGGCGGGATTATGGCGTGCGGTGATCCCCTCTGCTTTAAACCCGCGATCGAAAGCCGATGAATTTTCAAGGAGCGGATGTTGCGGGAATTCCTGGCCGATCTGGATGCGCGGGGCGAGCTTCTCCATGTCGACCGCACCGTCGAGCCGCGCCACGAGCTTGCGGCGATCGCGGTCGCGGCGCAACGCGAGGGCGAGGAGGCGCTGCTGTTCCATTCCGTCGCCGGCTCCGATTTTCCGGTGGCGATCAACCTCTACGGCAGCCACGCGCGGCTGTGCCGCCTGATCGGCGCCGAGGGGCTGAGCTTCGCGCCGCGCTGGCTGGAGCTGCAACGCCAGGCGATGGCGCCGATGACCAGGACGGTGGAAAGCGACGAGTTCCGCGAGTGCCGGCTGAGCGACCTGCCGCTCATCACCTATCACGCGCGCGACGGCGGGCCGTATTTCACCTCCGCCATCTATGCCGCGAAGGAGCCGGATACCGGCGCGATCAACCTTTCGTTCCACCGCTCGATGTTCATCAGCGACGAGGAGCTGCGCGTGCGGCTCGGCGGCACGCACGACCTCACCCGCTATCAGGCGAAGGCGGAGGAGCGCGGGCAGCCGCTGGAGGCCGCGCTGATCCTGAGCGCGCCGCCGGAGATCTTCCTCGCCGCCTGCACCTCGCTGCCTTACGGCGAGAGCGAGCTGGGGCTGGCCGCCAATCTGCGCGGCGGGCCGGTGCCGATGCGCAAGTGCCGCACGATCGACATGGAGGTGCCCGCCGAAGCCGATATCGTCGTGGAGGGCCGCTTCCTTCCCCGCGAGCGCCGCGACGAGGGGCCGTTCGGCGAGTTCATGGGCTATTATGTCGAGGTCGGCCCGAACCATGTGTTCGAGGTGACGGCCGTCACCTGTCGCCCCGGCGCGACGATGCACGGGCTGGTCTGCGGATCGACCGAGGACCTGCGCCCGCTGGAGGCGGCGACCGCCGCGCGCATCTACGAGCATGTCTCGAAGCAGGTGCCCGGCGTGATCGACGTGAGCTGCCGGCCGAACGTGATGATCACGATCATCCGCCTGAAGAAGCAGTATGAGGGTCATGGCAAGCACGCGCTGCTCGCCGCGCTCGGCTCGCACCTCGATTACAACAAGGTGTGCATCGCGGTGGACGAGGACGTCGACATCTACGACCTCGACGACGTGATGTGGGCCTATCTGACACGCGGGCGGGCCGATACGCGCGCGATGATCCTCAACGACATCCCCGGCTTCTATCGCGATCCGCACAAGGACCATTGGGGCCGCCTCATCATCGACGCCACCGCGCCGTGGGGCCGCGAGGCGGAGTTCGTGCGCAAGAGCGTGCCGGGCGCCGACACGATCGACCTCGCCGCCTGGCTGCGCACGCCCCGTCGATGAGCGCCGCGCCGAAACGTCTGGTGGTCGGGATCAGCGGTGCGTCGGGTGCCGTGCTCGGCCTGCGCCTGCTGGAGGCGCTGAAGGGCAGCGAGGTGGAGACGCATGTGATCGTCTCCCCCGCCGGCCGCCGCACGCTTCAGGAGGAGGCGGACGCCACCATCGAGCATGTCCGCGCGCTCGCCACCTGCCTCTATCCGCACGGCGATATCGGCGCGGCGCTGGCGAGCGGGTCGTTCCGCACGATCGGCATGGTGATCGCCCCCTGCTCGATCCGCACGGCGGCGGAGATATCGACCGGCATCACCGCCTCGCTGCTCAGCCGCGCCGCCGACGTGACGCTGAAGGAACGCCGCCGGCTGGTGCTGATGGTGCGCGAGACGCCGCTCCATACCGGGCATCTCCGGATGCTCACCGCCCTTTCGGAAGCGGGCGCGATCATCGCCCCGCCCGTCCCCGCTTTCTACGCCCGGCCCGGCACGGTGGACGACATCGTCCGCCACAATGTCGGCCGCGTGCTCGACCTGTTCGACATCGACGTCGGCTGGGCGAGCCGCTGGCGGGAAACCACCCGACCAATCGCACAAGCAGAAGAACCGGAGTCCGAGTGATGAGTGAACTTCAGGCGCGCAATCCGCGCACCGGCCAGATCGACTATCGTTTCGAGGCGGACGACGCCGCCGCCGTCAATGCCGCCGTGGGCAAGGCGCGGGCGGCACAGGTCGGCTGGGCGCAGAGCGGCATCGCCCACCGCGCCGAGGTGCTGCACAAATGGGCGGCGCAGCTCCAGCGCGACATGGAGAAGATCGCCACCGCGCTCTCGATCGACACCGGCCGCGCGCGCATCTCCCATGAAGAGGTCGATGCGATCGGCCATATGATCCACGGCTATGCCGAGCATGCGGAGAAGGTGTTCGCGCCGGTGTCGCGCGCGTCGGGCGCGCCGGATATCGATTTCGAGCAGCAATATGTGCCCTATCCGGTGGTCGGCGTCATCAGCCCGTGGAACTTCCCGATGGTGCTGTCCTTCTTCGACGCGCTGCCGGCGCTGATGGCGGGCTGCACCGTGGTGGTGAAGCCGAGCGAGGTGACGCCGCGCTTCGTCGAGCCGCTGGTGGAATCGATCCGCGCGGTGCCGGAACTGGACGGCGTGATCCAGGTGGTGCGCGGCGACGGCGCGACGGGGCAAGCGCTGATCGCGGCGGTGGACCTGATCGTGTTCACCGGCTCGATCCCGACCGGGCTGAAGGTGGCGCAGGCCGCGGCGCAACGGCTGATCCCCTGCTTCCTCGAACTTGGCGGCAAGGACCCGGCGATCGTGCTCGCGGGCGCGGACCTCGATCGCGCCGCCACCTCGATCCTGCGCAGCGCGGTCTATAACACCGGGCAGGTCTGCTACGCGATCGAGCGCGTCTATGTCGCCGAGAAGGTGCATGCGGAATTCGTGCGCCTGCTGGCGGAGAAGGCGGCGGCGCTGGCGCTCAACTATCCCGACATGGGCCGCGGCGAGATCGGCCCGTTCATCTTCGAGCGACAGGCCGGCATCGTCGCCGGCCAGCTTCGCGACGCCGAGGCGAAGGGCGCGCGGATCGTCACCGGCGGCACGGTCGAGGAGCATGACGGCGGCCTCTACATGCGCGCCACGGTGGTGGACGGCGCGACCCACGACATGGAGCTGATGACCGAGGAGACGTTCGGCCCGGTCGTGCCGGTGATGGCGTTCGATACCGTGGACGAGGCGGTGCGCCTCGCCAACGACACCCGCTACGGCCTGACGGCGGCGGTGTTCGGCCCGACGCCGGAGGAAGCGACCCGCGTCGCCGCCCGTGTCAACGCCGGGGCGGTCAGCATCAACGACACCGACCTGCCGCGCGCGATCACGCTCGACGGCGAGAAGATGGCGTTCGGCATGTCGGGCATCGGCGGCTCGCGCTACGGCGCCTCCACCATGATGCGCTACGTCCGCAAGAAGGCCCTCATCCGCAACCACGGCGAGGTGAAGCCGCTCGCCGTGCTGTCCGAAGAGGACGCCTGATCCGGTTCCGGCGCCCGCCGTTCCGAGCGGGCGCCGGGATCGTTCATTCCGGGCGCTTGGTGACGAACGCCCGGACATCGGCGGAAAACTGCTTCAGCACATCCTCGTCCGAATAGGATATGTGCCCCGAAGCGAAATAACGATATTCTATATTCTTCTGGAGATCGGCCGGGATCGGCAGGTGGTTCATCTCGAACCAGCCCTGATAGAAGGGCGTCACCAGATCGAAATAGCCGCCGCTGACCATCACCCGCAGCTTCGGGTTGAACGTCATCGCCCGCGCGAGGTCGGTCATCACATTGGTCGCGCCCCTGATCGCGGGCGAGCGCGCGACGCGGTGGTTCATGTCCCAGATCGCGAAGCCGTTGAACTTGGGCTTGAACGACACCGCCGTCTCATATTTCAGCTCGCGGCGGACATAATCGTTATAGACCGCGACATATTGCGGCGAGACGGTGACGTCGAACGGGTCGTAGCCCGCCGCCTTGGCGAGACTGTCGATCTGCGGCCCGGCCACGCGTCCGTCCAATCGGCTGACCGATTGCCCCTTGTCGGCCAGCAACTGCTGCGCGAACTGCCCGCCCTCGATGCGAAGGTCCGATTTCAGGATGTAATCGGCGGGCAAGCCGATGAAGTCCGACAGCTTCTCCGCCATCGCCCGCCGCGCCGCCGGATCGAGCGCGTTGCCCCGCTGAAGCGCCAGCAGATAGTCGGTATTGGCGAAATCCTCGGCCTTCCGGAGGAGCGCGTCGAGGTCCATGCCCGCTCCCGCCCGCGCGCGATGATGATGATAAGCCGTCGCCGCGAAGCTGGGCAGCGCAACGACATAGGCCTGATCCGCGCCCGGATTGACGGCGGGCGTCTCGATCTCGAGATCGAAATTCAGGATCTGCGATAGCTGGATCATGCCATCGACCTTGATCTGGTTGACGGCCTGAAGATCGTTGGCCAGCGCGCCCGAGCGGGTCGTGCCATAGCTTTCCCCGAAGATGTATTTCGGCGACGCCCAGCGATCGTAGGTCGTCAGGAAGGCGCGGATGAAATCGCTGAACGCGAACACGTCGGGATCGACGCCGTAGAAGGCCATCGGGTCTTTCCCCGACACCCGGCTGAACCCGGTGCCCGGCGCGTCGATGAACACGAGATCGGAGGCGTCGAGCAGGCTATACTGGTTGTTCACCGTCACCGGGCTGTCGGACGGATTGCCCGGCGTGCGCGGCAGCAGGATGCGCTTCGGACCGAACGCGCCCATTTGCAGCCAGAAGGTCGCCGACCCCGGCCCGCCATTGTAGAGGAAGGTGATCGGGCGGTCGGCGGACGGCGCGCCGTCCCTGAAATAGGCGATGTAGAACATCGACGCCCTGGTCGCGTCGGGGCCGTTCTGTTCGGCTGAATAATCGTGCGGCGGACGCGGATAGACGTCGATCGTCCCGGTATGGGCATGGAAGTCGATGCGCTTGCCGCCGATCGTGACGGCTCCCGCCGACACCGCCACAGCGCCGGGCCCACGCTCCTGCGTAGCGGCGGCGGATGCGGCGGTGGCACGCGCCTGCGCCGTGCCGGCGAGCAGCGCGGCTGTCAGCGCAAGAGCGATGCCCGACCGGCGTGGAACGAGTTTCATTCGGCTGATACCTCCCGCAATATTGACGACGGCACGCCGCGCGCGCCGATCGCGACAGGCTACAGCCAAGGTGGGAGGGATGAAGCTCGCGGATTTTGGCAGTCGGAAGTCCCGTTTAAGCGATCGGCAGAACGCGCGACAATCGACCGCCCCGGCGCCATCGCTCGCCGCCAGCCGCGCACAAAGTTACTGACAGCGCGAAGCGGATCGCCTAGCCTGCCGGCAATCGGCCATTGCCCTTGCCACCACTGGAGCCGTCCCCCGGACGGGAAGGGACAAGCCTCCACCAGAGCCAGAGGATGTCTTGACCGGGCCAGCCATGACCGAACCTCTATTCCGGACGGCGCTCACCGGCGAGAATTCGGGCCTGCGCGACGCCTTCCGCGTGATCCGGTCGGCGCGATGGACGGGCGAACAGGTCATCGATCCGCCGCACCGGATCATGGGCGCGCGGGTGCCCGTCTCCCACGATGCGCGCGAAGGCTATTGGGACTTGTGTGCGGACGGTCCGGTGGATGCGCCCGACCTTTTCACGGTGGTCACGCGCGCCGATTACGCCACGGTGCGCGAGGAAGCGGTCGTGCCGGAGGGCCTGTTCGAGATCCACCTTCAGATCGAAGGCCCGACCGCGCTCGACACCGCCGCGTCGGGCGACGGCGCGCCGGAGCGGTTGTTCGATCAGCCCGCGCTGATCCTGTGCCAGGCTGGCGCGCAGGCCGGCTATCAGGTGCTGTGCTCCGCCGGGCCGCGCAAGCTGGTGAGCCTGTATATAGAGCCGCGCGTGCTGACCGACCTGTTCGGGCTGCCGATCGAGCAGCTCGGCCCGCTGGCCCGCCAGCTCCTGCAACCGATCCGGGCGGAATCGTCGGTCGTCGCGGTGCCCGCGCGGCTGCCGCTGCTCGGCGCGGTCAAGTCGCTGACCGAGCACCGGCCGTTCGACCGCCACCGTTTGCAGATGATCCGCGCCAAGTCGCTCGAAATCCTCTGCGACGTCGTTGACGAGCTGAGGACGATCGATTCCGCCCCTTTCGCGCTGACGCTGACCGCGTCCGAGATCGATATGCTCGAACGCGCTCGCGAAATCCTGAAGCGCGACATCGAGAATCCGCCAACCATCGCCAGCCTGGCGCGCGCGGTGGGCACCAACACCGACAAGCTGAAGCGCGGCTTCAAGCTGCTGTTCGGCATGACGGTGTTCGAATACAGCCTGCATTGCCGGATGACCGAGGCCCAGCAGTTGCTGGCGCGGGGGCTGTCGGTCAAATCGGTGGCGGTCGCGGTCGGCTATCGCCATCAGGCGAGCTTCGCCACGGCGTTCCACAATTTCTTCGGTTTCACCCCTTCCTTCGTATGGAAGGGAGCGGCGCGCGAGGCCGCAGCCGATCCGGCCGGCGGGATGGAATAAGCCGCCACCGCCAGGACAAAACCGGCGTGACGCCGGCTGGTTTCAGATGTAACGGAATCGGCGTAAGGACGGGCGCGACAACGCCGCGTCGGGCCGTTCCGCCGCCGCCCGCGAAGCGATCGCGCGCCATTCTGCCGATTGCTTAAGCGGGACTTCCGACAGCCAAACCCCGCGACCTTCCGCTCATTCGCTTTGCGTGTAGGCTCGATCCTCACGAGCAAAACGCCCCACAGAGCCGAGAGGAAGATCGCGATGGCGCGAAGCCAGACCGAACCGTTGCCCCTGACCGATCGCCGGCGCACCCGGTCGCGCGCCGGGGATGCGTTCTGAGATGACGGAACAATCGACCTCGGTCGCGCTCGAATCCGCCGCCCCGCACAGCGCGCGAGGGCGTGGCCGCGAGGTGGTGCACCCCTCGCTCGCGGCGGCGCATCTGGCGTTCCATGTTCCTTCCGCATTCGTCGCCGGCTCGACCGTCTATCTGACCGGCGTGATCGCCGTCTGCCGCCAGGGCGACGACCGCGCCGAAGGATTTCGCAACGCTTTCCGGCAGATCGGCGAGGTGCTCGAAGCGAGCGGCGCGGGCTGGGACGATGTCGTCAAGCTGACCTCCTTCCATCTCGATATCGGCGCGGACATCCGCGTCATGGCCGCCGTCAAGGACGAGTTCTGCCGCAAGCCCTATCCGGCCTGGTCCGTGATCGGCGCCGGGTCGCTCGCGAACCCCGACGGAGTTTGCGAGATCGAAGTGGTCGCATGTGTTTCCCCGGGATGAACCCGCCCCGGCCCGCAAGGCCCGGAATAAATAAATATAATCAATATCATAGAAACCTAACTCATGGGAGGATTGGGCGATGCACGATCGCGACATCCGTAAGAAACTGAAGTTCACGCTGCTTGGATTCTCCGCCTTCAACGCCGTGGCGGTGCTGGCCTGTTCGCCAGCCTATGCGGACGAGACGCAGGCGGCCAGCGCGACGGCGGCCGGCACCGGTCAGACCGCCGCCGTGCCGCAGGACATCCTGGTAACCGCCAATCGCCGCAGCGAAGCGGTCAACAACATCCCGTCCGCCGTCGACGTCCTGAGCAGCCAGAAGCTTCAGGATTTCGCCGTCACCACCCTGAGCGACGTCGGCAAGATCGACCCCTCGCTCGCGCTCCAGACCTATGGCGCGGCGCAGCAGAATCTCATCATCCGCGGCGTCGCCTCCACGGTCGGCCAGACCACCGGCATCTATCTGGACGAGACCCCGCTGCTCGGCGGCTACAACTCGAACGTGCGCGGCGACGGCACGCCGGGCCTGCGACTGCACGATATCGAGCGGATCGAGGTGCTGAAGGGTCCGCAGGGCACGCTGTTCGGCGCGATGTCGATGGCGGGCACGCTGCGCGTCATCACCCGCAAGCCCGACCTGGAAGAATTCGGCGCCACCGAGAATCTCGAGGTGGCCGGGGTCAGGGGCGGCAATGCGTTCCTTGCGGGCGATGCCGCCGTCAACCTGCCGATCATCAAGGACCGGCTGGGCATCCGCGTGGTCGGCTGGACCGAGCAGGGCGGCGGCTTCATCGACTGGCAGGGGCTGCAAGCCAATCACCGGAACGTCAACGACACCCACATGTTCGGCGGGCGCATCATCGCCACGCTGAAGGTGACGGATGATTTCGACATCACCGCCTCGGTCAATCATCAGAAGACCAGAGTCGACGGGACGCAGGGCTTCCTCGAAAGCGCCGGCGCCTATAACGCGCCTTTCGCCACCAACGAGATCTACGAGGATCTCTACAACACCTATAACGTGACGGGCACGTACAAGAGCGCGATCGGCGATTTCATCGGCGTGTTCACGCGCACCGACAAGCACACCGTCTCCCCCCACGACACGACGCCGACCGCCAGGGGAAAAGGCATCAATTATCCCGCCTCCTATGTGGGCAATATCGACTATACCGCGACCACCGGGGAATTGCGCTACGTCTCCCACTTCTCGGGGCCGTTCCAGATGGTGGCGGGCGGCTATTACCAGAACGACGACAATTTCGCCGACGGCAATACGATCCTGACCGGGGCGGACGGCAACGCCCCTTGCTACACGGATACCGAATGCAAGGCGAAGGGCCTCGTCAATCCCGGCTCGAACCTGTCCGGCACGCTCCACAACGTCGTCCTCTATTCGAACACCGTCGATATCCGGACGAAGCAATATGGCATCTACGGCCAGGCCGATCTGAAGCTGCTGCCGAACCTCACCCTCACCGCCGGCATGCGCTACATGAGCGCGAAGCTGAACGACGTTTCCTATGCCGTGCAGGACATCTCCGGCGCGTGCGGCTGGGTGCAGGGCTGCGTCACCACGCCGCGCCAGACCTTCAACGGCGGCGGCAGGCAATCGCAGAAGACCTATAACTTCGCGGTTCTCTACAAGCCGACGCCGGACATCAGCCTCTATGCCCGCGCGGCGTCCGGCTTCCGCCTCGGTGGGGTCAATACCTCGCATTTCTCCGCGCTGGCCTATGGCGACGACAGCATCCCGCTGCTCTACAACCCGGACTCGCTGTGGAACTACGAAGGCGGCGTGAAGGCCTATCTGCTCGATCGCAAGATCTATCTCACCGCCTCTTATTACCATATCGACTGGACCAACCAGCAGTTGCAGGCCCAGACCGCTACGGCGTTCACCTACACGCTCAACGCGGGCAAGACCCGGACCGACGGCGTCGAGGTGACGGCGCAGATCGACCCGGCCAAGGGCTTCAGCCTCACCGGCGCGGTGAATTACGTGAATGCGCGTCTGGCCATGCAATTGCCCGACGACATCGCGCGCACCGGCAATCCGGGATACAAGGGCGATCCGATCCCCTTCACCCCGCGCTGGACCGGATCGCTCACGGCGCGATATGAGTTCGACCAGGGCAAGGAGCTCGTTCCCTATCTCCAGGGCGGGCTGACCTATCGCGACCGCACGCAGAGCACGTTCAACAGCCACGACAATTTCTACACGGTACTGCCGTCCTATGTCCTGGTGGACCTGAAGGCCGGCGTGCGCGCCGGGCGGCTGGACGTTTCGGTCTATGCCGAGAACGTCACGAACAAGGTGGCGTACATGGGCGTCTACAACAGCCTCGACGGGCCGAAGATCTATCCGGCAAGCCCGGCCCGCTACGGGATCCGGCTCGGCGCGAGCTTCTGACGCATTGCGGCGGCGCCTCTCACGATATGCCCCGGCCCGACCGGCGCGGGGCATGACGCGGGAGGCGTTTGCCGTCGCCTGTTCCCCGTCAAACGCGCTATCGGCGCAGACAGGCCGGCGGGCACGGCGGTTGGCCGCGGCGCCGGCTCCGGTCACCTCATCAGGAAAGCGGCCCGCGCCATGATTCCAGTTTCCAGCACCGCGCAGGACTATGCCGGCAAGCGGCCGAACTGGCTGGTGGCGACGGTGCTGTTCATGTTCGCCTATCTGATGTCGTTCATCGACCGGCAGATCCTGTCGATCCTCATCAACCCGATCAAGCACGACCTGAACATCGACACGACGCAGTTCGCGCTGCTCACCGGCTTCGCCTTCTCGTGCATCTTCGGGCTGATCGCCTTCCCGATGGCGACGCAGACCGACAAGCGCAATCGCCTGCCGATCATCCTGGTCTCGATCATCGTGTGGAGCAGCGCGACGGTCGGCTGCGGCTTCGCCAATTCCTTCGCGGAGCTGTTCGTGATGCGCGCATTGGTCGGCGCCGGCGAAGCGGCGCTGGCCCCGGCGATGCTCTCCTATCTCGCCGACTATATCGAGGAACGCCGCCTCGCGGGCGCGATCGGGGCATTTTCCTTCGGGTCGTTCCTCGGCGCGGGCTTCTCCTATCTGCTGGGCGGCTATCTCCTCAGCCTGCCGGGCGGATCGCCGCTTGACGGATATGAGGTGTGGCGCGTCGCCTTCATCGCGGCGGGGCTGCCCGGCTATGTCATCGCGGTGCTGATCGCCCTGTTCCTGCGCGATCCCAAGCGCAGCGCCGAGACGCGCGCGATGGCGGCCGCGCGCAAGATAGCGGCGCCGCGCGTATCGGCGATCCGCGTGTTCCGCGATCGCTGGCAATTCTTCTGCATGATGATGGGCGGCTATACGATGCTCGCCTGCGTTCTCTACACCCTGCTCGGATGGAGCGCGGCGCTTTATTTCTCGCGCTTCCAGATGCCGGCGGAGGTGGTCGGCCGCGACGTCGGCATCTGCTTCGCGCTGGGCGGCGGGTGCGGCGCGCTGTTGAGCGGCGCGATCGCCAACCGGCTCTATCCGCGCTTCCGCACCGCCGCGCCTTATATCGTCGGTGCGGTGTCCGGGCTGCTGGCGGCGGGGCTGGTGCTGGGGTCGCTGTTCGCGCCGAGCTATGGGCAGTCGATGGTGCTGCTGTTCTTCGGCACCTTCTTCGCCGCCATGTCGATGCCGTCGGAGAACAGCTCGCTGCAAATGGCGGTGGAGCCGGAGCTGCGCGGCCAGTTCTCCGCCGGGCTGCTGTTCGTCAACAACGTGATCGGCCTGTCGATCAGCTCGTTCCTGGTCGGCTATCTTGCGCAGCATGTCTTCGCCGATCATGGCGGAATCTTGTGGGGCGAGGCGGTCGTGATCGGCCTGTGCGGCATATTCGGCCCCTTGCTCGTGTGGCGCGCCTGCCTGCGGCGCGAGCATCCGGTGGCGGGAGTGGCTTATGCAGCATGAGGGACAGGAATTGACCGGCGCGAAGCTGCTCGCGGACCTGATCCGCCGCGCGACTGCCGGGCCGATCTTCCATGTACCGGGCGAGGGCGTGCTGGAGCTGATCGACGCGGTAGAGGGCGATGGCGAGGCGAGCCGCCTCGTCACCTGCCGGCACGAGAATGCGGCGGTGACGATGGCGGGCGTGTCGGGCGCGATGCGCGGCGCGCCGGGCGTGTGCCTCGTCGGACGCGCGCCGGGCGCGCTCAACGCCGCGCTCGCGCTGCATAGCTGCCGCACCGACGAGACGCCGGTGCTGCTGGTCGTCGGCGACTGCATCGCGCATGACACCGGGCGGGACGTGATGCTGGGCGACGAATTGGCCGGCACGCTGCGCGCGATCACCGGCCACGCGGTTTATTGCCCCGCGGCCGACCGGATCGAGGAGACGTTCGCCGCCGCGCTCAACGCCGCGATGCTGCCGCGCATGGGCGTCGGCGTAATGGTCGTGTCCGACAATGCGTGGCACGAAGCCGTCACACCGCGCCCTGCCCGCGCCGAAGGCTGGCCGCTGATCGCCGCGCCCGAGATACCCGCCGCCGATGCCGAGCGGCTGATCGCGCGGATGCAACGCGCGGCGAAGCCGGTGTTGATCGTCGGCGGCGGCGCGTGGAGCGATGCCGATGCGTCGGGCCTGCGCGCCGCGCTGGAGCGGCTGGGCGTGCCGGCGGTTTCCGCCTATCGCTTCAACGATATCCTCGCCGACGACAGCGCAGCATCTGCCGGCGAGATCGGCATCGGCGCGGACCCGCAATTGATGGCCGCGCTCGACGAGGCGGATTTCGTCTTGCTTGCAGGCGCGCGGCTGTCCGAGATCAATACCTTCGCGCCCGGCAGCTTCCAGGGTTTTCGGCTATTCAATGCGGGCGAGCGCTTCATCGCCGCCGTCTCGACCGATCCGGCGGACGCGTTCAGCGCCTATCCGGTGGACCGCGCGACGGGCGGCCGACCGGCATCGGTGGTCGCGCTGCTGAACCGGGTAGAAGCGCGCGCCGGATGGGGCGCATGGCAGGCCCGGCTACGGCGATTGCGCAAGGATTATACCGCCATCCCCGGCCCGCTGGAGCCGGGCGATCCCCGCGCGATCGCTGAGGTGGTGAACGCCCTCGTCCCCGCTGCTGCGGCGTTCACCGTCGGCGCGGGGCGTTATGCGCATCTGCCGCAACGCTATCTCACGACCGCCCGGCCGCAACGCTATTTCGGTCCCAAGAGCGGGGCGATGGGCTATGGCCTCCCCGCCGCGATCGGCGCGGCGATGACCGACCGGAGCGCGCGCGTCCTGTGCTTCGCGGGCGACGGCTGCTTCGCCATGTCGGGGTTCGAGCTGGCGACCGCGCGGCTCTATGACGCGAACGTCACCTGCATCGTCTTCAACGATTCGCGCTTCACCGCGATCGCCGCCAACCAGCGGCGCCATTTCGGCCGGACGGTCGGCACCGATCTCGCGCCGATCGACTTCGCCGCGTTCGCCGCCAGCATGAGCGTGCCTGCGCGCCGGGTGGAATCGCTGGAGGATTTCATGGAGACGCTGCGCCATTCCGCCGCCACGCCGGGGCCGTTCGTGATCGAGGTGCCGGTGGACAACGACGGGCGCTGCTTCGCCCGATGACCACGGTCTGCGTGATCGGCGCGGGCATCGCCGGGCTGTCGGCCGCGACCCGCCTGAAGCGCGCCGGATATGACGTGACCGTGTACGAAGCGCAGGCGACGGTCGGCGGCCGCGCGGCGAATTGCGAACGCGAGGGGATGCGCTTCACCAGCGGCGCCAACATCTTCTACGGCTTCAGCCCGGCGATGCGGACGCTGCTCGCCGACAACGGGCTGAGCCACATCACGCGCCGCCTGCCGCGATTGCAGGCGCGCTGCATCGCCGAAAGCGGGCAATGGTCGGTCGACATGACCCCGACGCCGCAATTCCTGACCAGCCGGGACTTCTCGGTCGCGGACAAATTCCGGCTCGGCCGGTTCATGGCGGGAATCGTGCTCGGCGCGCGCGGATCGGACGGCGACGACGCCTGCTCCACGCTTGCCCATGACGGCGAGACGTTACGCGCCTTCTGCGAGCCGCGCATGGGGCGCGTGCTGACGGAGAAGATGGTCGGGATCGTCTATCGCTCGGCGCGCGGCATGGCGCTGGACGACATCTCCCCTTCCACCTTCATCAGCATGATGCGCGCGCTCGCGTTCGACCGGTCGGTGATGGCGATCGACGGCGGCATCGGCGCGATCACCGCGAAGCTGGGCGAGGACGCGGGCGTCACGATCGGCGTAAGGGTGCTCGACGTCGCCGAACAGGCAGGCGGCTGCACGGTGACGCTGGCTGATGGCGAGTCGCGCGGGTTCGACCTCGCGATCGTCGCGGTGGAGGGTAATCGCGCCGCCGGCCTTGTCTCGACCTTGCCGGCGCAGGAACGGGCGTTCCTCGACAGGGTGACCTATAACGCCACCATCTACTGCCATTGCCTGTTCGCTGGCGCGCATCCCGGCGGGCAATGGTTCCTGTCCGGCCCGCGCTTCCCTTGGATTTCCGCCGCCAAGGTGTCGGCGGTGACGGACGATGGCCAGCCAGCGACGCACGTCACCCTGACGGTCGCGCCGGAGATCGTGCAGCGTTCGGGCGTGGATATCGCCGACGACGAAGTGCTGGACTATTGCCTCGCTGACATGCGCGGCCTGTTCCCCGCGCTGCACGCCGCACCTAAGCGTTGGTTCGTGCAGAAGATCGCCAGCAAGACGCCGCTGTTCATGCCGGGCTACGGGCAGGAAGCGTTGCGGTTCCGCGCGTTGCAGGAGGCGTCGAAGCGGCGGGTGTTCTACGCCGGCGACTATCTCTACCAGCCCCTACTCGGCGGGGCGGCGCTGAGCGGCGCGCGGGTCGCCGATCATATCTCGCGGCATTGGCCCGATCATGGCTGACCTCGGCGTCATCGTCGCCAATTCGAGCGTCCCGCGTGTGCCGGGCGAAATCGGCGATGCGGCGTCGATGCCCGAAGGCACGCTCTACGAGGCGATCGCCTTCCAGGATTTCCTGCGCGAGATGCGCGAGGGCCTCCTCCCCTCGTCGCTCGACGCGTTGCTACGCGCCCGCGACATTTTGGTGGCGTGTGGGGCGCGATGCATCGCCACGTCCTGCGGGATGCTCTGGCCGTGGCAGGCAAGGCTGGAGGCCGACAGCCCGGTGCCGTTCGTCAGTTCCGCCCTATGCCTGCTCGACCACCTGCGGGCGCAATACCCCGGCGGCGTGGGCGTCGTCAGCGTCGAGCTGGGCTTCCTGCCCCTATGGCGGCGCACGTTCGGCGAGCGGATCGAGGGGGTCGCCTTCCACGGACTGGGGGGCGACCATTATCTCTATCGGGCACTCACCGGCGCGGTCCCGTGCGACGCTTTCTCGCCCGATATCGCGCGGGTGGAAATCCTCCGCGCGATTACGGATTTCGTCGCGCGCTCTCCTTCGATGGAGGCGATCATCCTCGAATGCACCAACCTGTCGCCCTATCGCGACACCATCGCCGATGCGGTGCGATTGCCGGTCCATGATATCTTCTCCGCGATCGACCACGCATCATCGGGGGTTGCATGAAGGGGCCGCTCCACGCCTTCGATTACCGCTTCCTGCCGCTGCCCGGACAGATGGACGCGCTGGTCGAGGCGCTGCACGCACTGGGCGCGGAGATGATCGGACGGCCAGGGCTGATCGGCGTCCAGATCCTCGTCGATCGCGAGCACGACGCCTGCTATTTCGTCGAGAAATGGACCTCGCCCGAAGCGCGCGCCGAAGCCGGAGCCGTGCTGCCCGGCGAACTCGGCGCGGCGATGGCCCTCTCACGTGAAAAGCCACGGGCGACGGAATTGATCTGCTACGACATCGCCTGATCCCCCAGATTGGCGTGAAGCCGCTCCAGCAGGTCGACCAATCGGTCGAAATCGCGCGCGGACAGGCCGTCGATCGTCCGGGCATAGACCGGCGAAGTCGCGGAACGCGCCTCGGCCAGCTTCTCCTCGCCCGTCGCGGTGAGCTTCACCATCGTCACCCGTGCATCCTCCGCGCTGGGGCCGGCCTCGACCAGCCCGGCGGTCGCCATGCGCTGGACGATGCGGGTCATGGTGGAGAGCGGGATCACCGCCGCATCGGCGAGATCGCGCACGCCGCGCGGGGAAGCCTCGCCGAGGATCATCAGCACGCGCCAGTAAGGGATATCCAGCCCGATCGCGCGCAATCGCGGCTCGATCACGCCGTTATAGCGGCTCACCAGCCGGTTGAGCAGGAAGAAAGGATATTTGCCGACGCGGAATGCGGTGGTGCCCGGATCGCCCAGACCCCGGCTGTCGGCAGGCTGCTTTTTCATGCGCTGCGCATATCGCCGTGACCCACCCGCCGCAACGCTGTCAATTTAGTTGCACATGCACGTTTTTTCGGGCAATGTTCGACTCGAAACAGCCGACAGGAGAGGAACCATGTCGCTCGCCACGCTCACCCAGTTCGCGCAGGCCGTCGCCAACGGCTCGATCCGCACCGTCGACCTGACGCAGATGCTGTCGGAGGACACGCCGCTCCTCGTCCTGCCAGAGCCGTTCGGCCAGACCGCCGCGTTCAGCCGCGAGGAGATTTCGCGCTATGACGAGCGCGGCGTCGCCTGGTATTGGAACAACTTCACTGTCGGCGAGCATACCGGCACGCATTTCGACGCGCCGATCCATTGGGTGACGGGCAAGGACCTGCCGGCCAACACCGTCGATGCGATCGCGCCGGAGAATTTCATCGCGCCCGCCGTGGTGATCGACTGTTCGGCCGAATGCGCGGCGGACGCCGATTTCGTCCTGACCCGCGAAGTGATCGAGGCGTGGGAGGCGAAGCATGGCCGCATCCCGCCGCGTAGCTGGGTGCTGTTCCGCACCGACTGGTCGAAGCGCGACGTGGACGCCTACACCAACCGCCGTGAGGACGGCGCACACACGCCGGGGCCGGACCCGGAGGCGTGCCGCTTCCTGATCGAGGAACGTGACGCGCACGGCTTCGGCGTGGAGACGATCGGCACCGATGCCGGTCAGGCACATCTGATGGACCCGCCCTATCCCGCGCACACCCTGTTCCACGGCGCGGGCCGCTATGGCCTGCAGTGCCTCCAGAACCTCGACCAGCTTCCGCCGACCGGCGCGGTGATCGTCTCAGCCCCGCTCAAAATCGCGGGCGGCTCGGGTAGTCCCTTGCGCGTGCTCGCGCTGGTCGCGGAGTAACGGAAATGGCCGAACGCTCGTTCAAGAAAGAGGTCGAAAAGCTCCGTCTCGGCGCGGGCGAGACGTTCGAGGGCGAGGGCATCCTCGCCGTCACCAAGGCGTTGTTGCAAGCGGGGGTGGCCTATGTCGGCGGCTATCAGGGATCGCCGATCAGCCACCTGATGGACGTGTTCTCGGACGCCGATCCTTTGCTGCGTGAGCTTGACGTCCATTTCGAATCCAATGCCAACGAGGCGGCGGCGGGCGCGATGCTCGCCGCATCGGTCAATTATCCGCTGCGCGGCGCGGTGGCGTGGAAATCGGTGGTCGGCACCAACGTCGCCTCGGACGCATTGTCGAATCTCGCCTCGGGCGGCGTGACCGGCGGCGCGCTCGTCATCATCGGCGAGGATTATGGCGAAGGCTCCTCGATCATGCAGGAGCGCACCCACGCCTTCGCGATGAAGTCGCAGATGTGGCTGCTCGATCCGCGCCCCAACCTGCCGACGATCGTCGAAATGGTGGAAACCGGTTTCGAGCTGTCCGAAGCGTCGAACACGCCGGTCATGATCGAGATGCGCGTGCGGAGCTGCCACATGACCGGCAGCTTCGTTGCGAAGGACAACAGGCGTCCGCCGCTGACGGTGGGGCAGGCCGCCGCCAATCCGCGCCGCGACCTGGAGCGCATCGTGCTGCCGCCCGCGAACTTCCTCCACGAGATCGAGAAGATCGAGCGGCGCTGGCCCGCCGCGCTGAAGTTCATCGCCGAACGCCGCCTCAACGAATGGTTCGGCCCCGAGCGCGACGAGATCGGCATCATCGTGCAGGGCGGGCTGTTCAACACGCTCAACCGCGCGCTGGAGCTGGCGGGCCTGTCCGACGCCTATGCCGCCTCGAAGCTGCCGATCTATTGCCTCAACGTCGTCTATCCGCTGATCCCGGATGAGGTGCGCGCCTTCTGCGCCGGCAAGAAGGCGGTGCTGGTGCTGGAGGAAGGGCAGCCCGAGTTCATCGAGCACGAACTGAACACGCTGATCCGCAAGGCCGATCTCCAGACGCGCATCGTCGGCAAGGATGTCATGCCGCGCGCGGGCGAATATTCAGGGCAGGTGATCCGCGATGGCGTGATCGCCTTCCTGCAAGCCTGGGCTCCCGATCGCGCTCCGACGGCGCCGCTCCCCCCCGCCCCGCCCGAGCCGGAGCTTGCCGGCAACGTCCCCCCACGCCCGGCGGGGTTCTGCACCGGCTGCCCGGAGCGGCCGATCTTCTCCGCGATGAAGCTGGTGCAGCGCGAGCTGGGCGAGCTGCATGTCTCGGCCGATATCGGCTGCCACCTGTTCTCGATCCTGCCGCCGTTTCACATCGGCAACACCACGATGGGCTATGGCCTCGGCACGGCGGCGGCCTCCGCGTTCAAGCCGGAGGGCAAGCGCGCGGTGGCGATGATGGGCGACGGCGGCTTCTGGCACAACGGCCTCACCTCCGGCCTCGGCAACGCGGTGTTCAACCAGGACGAGACGGTGACGATCGTCGTCGACAACGGCTATTCGGCCGCGACCGGGGGGCAGGACATCCTCTCCTCCCGCGCGCGGAACGATACGCGCGCGACCAACCATCCGATCGAGCAGGCGGCGCGCGGTATCGGCGTGAAATGGGCGCGCACGCTGCCGCGCACCTATGACGTGGCGCGGATGCGCGACACGTTGCGCGAGGCGCTGACCACGAAGGACAAAGGCCCGAAGCTGATCGTCGCGCAATCCGAGTGCATGCTGAACAAGCAGCGCCGGATCAAGCCGCTGCTCGCCAAAGCGGCGAAGGAGGGCAAGCGCGTGGTGCGCGAGCGGTTCGGCGTCGATCCCGACACCTGCACCGGGGACCATGCCTGCATCCGCCTTTCCGGCTGCCCGTCGCTGAGCATCCAGCCCAATCCCGATCCGCTGCGGCAGCACCCGGTGACGCATATCGACAATAGCTGCGTGGGCTGCGGCAATTGCGGCGAGGTCGCGCATGCCGCAATCCTCTGCCCCTCCTTCTACAAGGCGAGCATCGTCACCAACCCGACCGGCCGGGACCGTTTCAAGGCGCGGCTGCGCGGGGCGGTGATCGGCTGGCTGCAACGGCGGCAGGCGCGCAGCATCGCCGCGAGGGCTTTCTGATGGACCTTCCCTTTTCGCTCGACCGCGATCGCATCACCATCGCCATCCTCGCGCTCGGCGGCGAGGGCGGCGGCGTGCTGGCCGAATGGATTCAGGAGGTCGCCAGCCGCAACGGCTATATCACGCAGGGCACCTCCGTCCCCGGCGTGGCGCAGCGCACCGGATCGACCGTCTATTATATCGAGATGATCCGGCGCGGCGCGGGCGGCGCTAACCGCCCCGATCCGGTGCTGGCGATGATGCCGGTGCCGGGCGACGTGGATATCGTGATCGCCTCCGAATTGATGGAGGCGGGCCGCGCGATCCTGCGCGGCTTCGTCAGCGAGGACCGCACGACGCTGATCGGATCGACCCACCGCGTCTATGCCATTTCCGAGAAAGCGGCGCTGGGCGACGGCATCGGCGCGGGCGCCCGCATTCTCGACGCGGCCGAGCGGCGGTCACATCGCTTCATCGGCTTCGACATGGCGGCCGCCGCCTCGGCCTCAGGGAGCGTCATCAGTTCGGTGATGTTCGGCGCGCTGGCGGCGAGCGAAAGCCTCCCCTTCCCGCGCGACGCGTTCGAGGAAGCGATCCGCCACGGCGGCAAGGCGATCGAAAGCAACCTCAAGGGCTTCGGGCTGGGGTTCGATCGCGCGCGTGACGGCGATCCGGCGGCGGCGGTCCCGGCCAGTCCGCCCGCGCCGACCACCGAGGCGGGCCGCGCCCTGCTCGCCCGGATCGAGGCGGAACTGCCCGAGGCGGCGCGCCCGATCGCGATCGAGGGCGTGCGGCGACTGATGGATTATCAGGACCGCGCCTATGCCGATCTTTATCTGTCGCGCCTCGCGCCGATCGCGGCGCTGGACGACGATGGACGCATGACCGGCGAGGCGGCGCGTTACCTCGCGCTTTGGATGGCCTATGAGGACACGATCCGCGTCGCCGACCTCAAGGTCCGCGCCACCCGCAGCGCGCGCGTCGCGGCGGAGGTGCGGCTCGCGCCGGATCAGGTGATGACCGTCACCGAATATATGCACCCGCGCCTGCGCGAGGTGTGCGAGACGATGCCCGCCGGGATCGGCGCGTTCATCCTGCGCAGCCCGCGCCTGTCGCGCTGGCTGGAGCCGCTGTTCCGACGCGGCCGGCATGTCGAGACGACGGGGCTGCGCTGGTTCCTGACATTGCGCCTGCTGGCATCGCTCCGCGCGATCCGCCGCTCGACCTTGCGCTATCGCGAGGAGCAGGCGCGGATCGAGGAGTGGCTGGCCTTCGTCCGTGACACCGCCCGGAGCGATCGCGCGGCGGCGACCGAATTGCTCGCCTGCCAGCAGCTCATCAAAGGCTATTCCGACACGTTCGAGCGCGGCCTCGCCAATTTCGGGACGGTCATGGACGCGGCGCGGCCATTCGCGGGCCACCCCGATGCGGCGGAACGTATCCGGACGCTGCGCGAGGCGGCGCTCGCCGATGAGAACGGCAAGGCGCTGGCCTGCGCTGTCGCGTCCGACCGCGCCGCCTGATCGTTCAATCCGGAAGCGCGCTCAAGGCTGTTCCGCGCACAAGCCGCTCGCGCCAACACGACAATTCGCGCGCGGTTCGGCGGGCTGATCGCCGCTGTTCGTCAGAAAGCGGCGATACCGGTGATGGCGCGTCCGAGGATGAGGGCGTGGACGTCATGGGCGCCCTCATAGGTGTTGACGGTCTCGAGGTTGATGAGGTGGCGCATCACCTGATATTCGCCGGAGATACCGTTGCCGCCGTGCATGTCGCGGCTCATCCGCGCGATATCGAGCGCCTTGCCGACATTGTTGCGCTTGACGATCGAGATCATCTCCGGCGCGAACTTCCCCTCGTCCATCAGCCGCCCGACGCGCAGGCTCGCCTGCAAGCCGAGCGCGATCTCGGTCTCCATGTCGGCGAGCTTCTTCTGGTAGAGCTGGTTGGCGGCGAGCGGCCTGCCGAACTGGTGCCGGTCCAGCCCATATTGCCGCGCGGCATGGAAGCAGAATTCCGCCGCGCCCAGCGCCCCCCACGAGATGCCGTAGCGCGCGCGGTTGAGGCAGCCGAACGGCCCCTTCAGCCCCTGCACCTCGGGAAGCAGCGCGTCCTCGCCGACCTCCACCTCGTCCATCATCACCATCCCGGTGATCGAGGCACGCAAGCTGAGCTTGCCCTCGATCTTCGGCGCGGAGAGGCCCTTCATGCCCTTCTCCAGCACGAAGCCGCGGATGCCGCCGCCATGCGCGTCGGACTTCGCCCAGATCACGAACACATCCGCGATCGGCGCGTTCGATATCCACGTCTTGCTGCCCGAGATGCGATAGCCGCCGTCGGTCTTGACCGCGCGGGTCTTCATGCCGCCGGGGTCGGAGCCCGCATCCGGCTCGGTCAGGCCGAAGCAGCCGATCCACTCGCCCGACGCCAGCTTCGGCAGATACTTGCGCTTCTGCTCCTCCGAGCCATAGGCGTAGATCGGATACATGACGAGGCTCGACTGCACGCTCATCATCGAGCGATAGCCCGAGTCGATCCGCTCCACCTCGCGCGCGACGAGGCCATAGGCGACGTAAGACGCGCCGACCCCGCCATATTCCTCCGGCACCGTCGGGCCGAGCAGGCCGAGCGCCCCCATCTCGCGGAAGATCGCCGGGTCGGTCACCTCGTTGGCGAAGGCGTCGATCACGCGCGGCGCCAGCCTCTCCCGCGCATAGGCGCGCGCCGTGTCCCGCACCATCCGCTCGTCATCGGAGAGCTGATCGTCGAGAAAGAAAGGGTCCGCCCAGTCGAAAGGAGTCATGCCTGAAATCCTCAAAAAAATCCGGTCAGTCGGGAACGACCGCCGTCACCTCGATCTCGATCTTCGCCTCGTCTTCCATCAGCGCGACGACCTGCACCACCGCCATCACCGGAAAGACGCGGCCCATGATCGCGCGGTAGATTTCGCCGATCCGCTTCGCGTCGCGCAGATAGGCCTGCTTGTCGGTGATGTACCACGTCATCCGCACGACATGCTCCGGCCCGGCATCCGCCTCGGCGAGCACGGCGATCAGGTTGTGCAGCAGTTGCTCGAACTGGCCAGGCAGGTCCTTCGCCTCGAACTTCTCCTCGGCGTTCCAGCCGATCAGGCCGGCGACGAAGATCTGCCGTCCGCGCACCTCGATCCCGTTGGAATAACCTTTGGGACGCGGCCAGCCGGCCGGTTGCAGCACCCTCATGCCTTCGCTCCCTTCTGGAAATCGGCGATCGCCGCGCGGGCGATCACTACCTTCTGCACCTCGCTCGCGCCCTCGTAGATGCGCAGCGCGCGCACCTCGCGATAGAGCCGCTCGACCATGTTGCCACGCGCGACGCCGGCGCCGCCGAACAATTGCACCGCCTTGTCGATCGTCGCCTGCGCGGTGTCGGTGGCGTAGAGCTTGGCCATCGCCGCCTCGCGCGTGATGCGCGGCTGGCCCTGATCCTTGGCCCATGCCGCGCGATAAATCAGCAGCGCGCTCGCATCATTGCCCAGCGCCATGTCCGCCAGCGACGCCTGCGTCAGTTGCAGATCGGCGAGCACGCCGCCGAACAATTTGCGCGTGGTGACGCGAGCCAGCGCCTCGTCGGTCGCCCGCCGCGCGAAGCCGAGCGCGGCCGCGCCGACGGTGGAGCGCAGCATGTCGAGCGTCGCCATCGCCACCTTGAAGCCCTCGCCCTCCGCGCCGATCAGGTGATCGTCGGGGACGATGCAGCCGTCGAAGCGGATCGTCGCCAGCGGATGCGGCGCGATCACGTCGATCTCCTCGACCACCGAGAAGCCCGGCGTCGCGGTCGGCACGAAGAAGGCGGAGATGCCCTTCGCGCCTGCCCCCCCGGTGCGGGCGAAGACGGTGAGCACATCGGCGATCGGGCCGTTCGATATCCACGTCTTCTCGCCATCGATCCGCCAACCGCCCGGCACCTTCTCGGCGCGCGTCGTCATCGCGGCGACATCGGATCCGGCTTCCTTCTCGGACAGCGCGAAACCGGCGATCAGTTCGCCCGCCGCGACGCCCGGCAAATAGCGTGCCTTGGCGGTCTCCGCGCCGGCCAGCGCCAGCGCGCCGGTGCCGAGCGCCTGCATCGCGAAGGCGAAATCGGCCAGCCCCGAATGCCAGGCGAGCGTCTGCCGCGTCAGGCAGAGCATACGCACGTCGACCCGATCGCGCGTGCCGCCATGCGCGGCCGGCACGGCGTTGCGGAACACCCCCGCCGCGCCAAGCAGCGCCACCAGCTTGCGGCAATCGGCGTTCACGTCGTCCGTCTCGACATGCAGCGCGTGCGCGTTGGCGGCGCACCATGCGTTCAGTTCGGCGAGATGCGCGCGGTGGCTGTCGTCGAAGAACGGCCAGTGGATGAAGCTGTCGTCGGCCATGTCAGTTCCCCTCGAACACCGGCTTCTGCTTCGCGACGAAGGCGTGATAGGCGCGCTCGAAATCCCTGGTCTGCATGCAGATCGCCTGCGCCTGCGCCTCCGCCTCGATCGCGGTTTCGACCGGCAGCGCCC
The DNA here is from genome assembly GCF_013344685.1 of Sphingomonas sp. CL5.1. Classification (NCBI taxonomy): domain Bacteria; kingdom Pseudomonadati; phylum Pseudomonadota; class Alphaproteobacteria; order Sphingomonadales; family Sphingomonadaceae; genus Sphingomonas; species Sphingomonas sp. CL5.1. The sequence goes on along the minus strand of NZ_CP050137.1, from coordinate 2,767,861 downwards.
ATTCCATCTCGAGCTGGTTCTTGGTCATGCCGTGCGCGAAGGTCGGCCCCTGCGCGAGCATCGCGGCATAAGCGGCGGCCTCGCCCTGGAGCGCATCCGCCGCGACGACGCGGTTGAAGAAGCCCCAGCGCTCGCCCTCCTCGGCGGAGAAGGAGCGGCCGCTGAACAGGAGGTCCGCCGCCCTCCCCTGCCCGATGATGCGCGGCAGGATCGCGCAGGCCCCCATGTCCGCGCCCGCCAGCCCGACGCGGGTGAACAGGAAAGCCGTCCTGGCGGCGGGGGTGGCGAAGCGGATGTCGGACGCCATCGCCATGATCGCGCCCGCGCCCGCGCACACGCCGTCGATCGCCGCGACGATCGGCTGCGGGCATTTGCGCATCGCCTTGACCAGATCGCCCGTCATCCGCGTGAAGGCGAGAAGTTCGGGCATGTCCATCCTGGTCAGCGGCCCGATGATCTCGTGCACGTCGCCGCCGGAGCAGAAATTGCCGCCCGCGCCGGTGACGACCACCGCCTTCACGGCGGGCGCATAGACGAGCGCGCGGAACAGGTCGCGCAGCTCGGCATAGGATTCGAAGGTCAGCGGGTTCTTGCGCTCCGGCCGGTTGAGCGTGATCGTCGCGACGCGATCGGCGAACGCATAGGCGAAATGGCTTGGCCGATAGGCCGCGGCGTCGAACTCCATCCTCATTCTCCTTACATGATCTCGCCGCCGGCGATGGTGATTGCCTGCCCCGTGACCGATCGCGCGGCGGGCGAGATCAGCCACGCGATCGCGCCGACCACTTCCTCCGGCTCGATCAGCCGGCCCTGCGGATTGGTGGCGGTGAAGCTGGCGAGCGCCTGCGCCTCCGTGCGGCCGGTTTTGGCGACGATATTGGCGACCGCATCGCGGATCAGATCGGTATCGGTATAGCCGGGGCACAGCGCGTTGACGGTGATCGCGGTCCTGGCCAGCTCCAGCGCCAGCGCGCGCGTCATGCCCAGCAGCGCGTGCTTGGTCGCGCTATAGGCGCTGACATAGGCATAGCCCTTGAGCGAGGCTGTGCTGGCGACGTTGACGATGCGCCCGCTCTCCAGCCCGCGCATCGCCGGCAGCACCGCGCGGCTGGTGTGGACCGCGCCCATCACGTTGATGCGCCACAATTCGTTCCACAGGTCATCGGACGACGATTCGAACGGCGCGGTGCGCGCGACGCCGGCGGCGTTGACGAGGATGCCGACCGCGCCCTGCCGCTCCGCCGCCGCGCCGAATGCCGCCTCCACCGACGCCGCATCCGCCACGTCGCACGGGATCGACGCCGCGCCCGGCAGCGACGCCAGCGCGCCATCGAGCCGCGCGGGGTTGCGCCCCATGATGGTGACGCGATGCCCCGCCCCGGCCAGCGCGCGCGCGATCGCCAGCCCGATCCCGCTGCCCCCGCCGGTCACGACGGCATGGGTCGCCGCGCTCACTTGATCGTGACCAACTGGCTGGCGCGCGCGGTGTTGAGCTTGAGCTGGAAATAGCCGCTGCGATACTGGACCGGGATGTGCGTGTCGTCGAGCTGGTAGGTCGCCGAGGCGTGGATGGTGAAATTCGGGTCCATCTGGTGCGGGCGGCCCATCGCGCAGAGGTCCGCGCGGCCGGCGGCGATGATCGAATTGACGTGATCGATCTCGTAGATGTTGCCGACCGCCATCGTCGCCACGCCCAGCTCGTTGCGGATCTGGTCCGAGAAGGGTGTCTGGAACATGCGGCCATAGACCGGCTTCTCGGCCTTGGTGACCTGCCCCGAGGACACGTCGATCAGGTCGACGCTCGCCGCGCTGAAGGCACGCGCGATCTCGACCGCCTCATCGGGGGTCACGCCATCCTCGCCCACCCAATCGTGCGCGGAAATGCGCACCGACATCGGCTTATCCTCGGGCCACGCCGCGCGCATCGCCCGGAAAACCTCCAGCGGATAACGCAGCCGGTTGGCGAGCGGGCCGCCATATTCGTCGGTGCGCCGGTTCTGCGTCGGGCTGATGAAGCCGGACAGGAGATAGCCGTGGCCGCAATGCAGCTCGACCATGTCGAACCCGGCCGCGTCCGCGAGCCGCGTCGCGGTGACGAACTCGTCGCGGATGCGGTCCATGCCCGCGCGGTCGAGCGCCACCGGCACCTGGTTTTCCGCCGTCCACGGCACGTCCGACGGCGCCACCACCTGCCAGTTGCCGCTCACCAGCGGCCTGTCCATCCCCTCCCACGCCACGCGGGTCGAACCCTTGGAGCCGCTGTGGCCGAGCTGCATGCAGATGCGCGCGCCGGGCTGGGTGTGGACGAAATCGGTGATGCGCCGCCAAGCATCGGCCTGCTGCTCGTTCCACATGCCGGTGCAGCCGGGGGTGATGCGGCCTTCGGGCGACACGCAGGTCATCTCGGTGACGATCAGCCCCGCCCCACCCAGCGCGCGCGCGCCGTAATGGACGAGGTGGAAATCGTTGGGCATGCCATCCTCAGCCGAATACATCGCCATCGGGGACATGACCACGCGGTTGCGCATCGTCATCCCGCGCAGCCGGAACGGCAGGAACATCGGCGGCAGCGGCTGCTCCACCGTCTCGCCGAGCGCGCTTTCGGTCAGGCTGCGCTCCAACGCCGCCAGCCATGCCGGGTCGCGCAGCCGAAGATTCTCGTGGCTCACCCGCTGGCTGCGCGTCAGCAGCGTATAGGTGAACTGCATCGGGTCCATCTTCAGGTAGCGCTCGAGATGCTCGAACCATTCGGTCGAGTTGCGTGCCGCGTTCTGGAGCTTGACGACCTCGAGCTGCCGCTCCTCCTGATATTCGACGAGGCCTTGCTGCAAGGCATCGCCGCTGCCGATCCCCGGCCGGTTCATCACCTCGGCCAGCTTGATCGCATCCTCCAGCGCGAGCTTGGTGCCCGAGCCGATCGAGAAATGCGCGGTATGCGCCGCGTCGCCCAGCAGGACGATGTTGCGGTGGCTCCACTGGCGGCAGATGATGCGCGGGAAGTTGATCCACGCCGAGCCGCGAATATGCTTCGCGTTGGTCATCAGCTCGTGCCCGCCGAGATGGTCGGCGAATATCTCCTCGCACAGACGGCAGGATTCCTCCTGCGTCATCTCCGCGAAGCCGGCTCGGTCATAGGTTTCCGGCTCGCATTCGACGATGAAGGTCGCGGTGTCCTTGTCGAACTGATAGGCGTGCGCCCAGATCCAGCCGAAGCGCGTGTTCTTGAAGATGAAGTTGAACGCGTCGAACCTCTGGTGCGTGCCGAGCCAGACGAACTTGTTGCGCTTCACGTCGAGATCGAGCTGGAATTCCGTCTCGAACCTTTTGCGCAGCTTGCTGTTCAGGCCGTCAGCGGCGATCACCAGATCATATTGGTCGAGGAAAGCGTCGTCCGGCTCGATCTCGGCCTCGAACTCCAGCCTGACGCCCAGTTCGCGGGCGCGATCCTGAAGGATGTTGAGCAGGCGCTTGCGCCCGATGCCGATGAAGCCGTGGCCGCTCGATCGATTGGATACGTTGCGCTCGCCGTCCTCGATATGGACCTCGATGTCGTCCCAATGCGCCAACTCATCGATCATCGCCTGCGCGCTGACGGGATCGTTCTCCTGAAGATGCTCCATTGTCTGGTCGGAGAACACCACGCCCCAGCCGAACGTGTCGCCGGGCCGGTTGCGCTCGAACACGGTGATGTCGTGCGAGGGATCGCGCAGCATCATCGAGATCGCGAAATACAACCCGGCCGGGCCGCCACCGACGCATGCCACCTTCATCTGCGCATCCTCATTTCAGGAACATATCCAGCTTAGGGAGTCATAAAATTATTTCAAGCATAAAATATCTCTACGCGTGGACCAGCGTCGCAGAATATAAACCACTGAGAAACAAAATTAAAAACCATCGCCACGGGCCGAGGCCGGCGACCGTGCCCTGCCGGATCGTCATGCGCGCGGCTCACCCCGCGCCTCAAAGCTCAGATCACTCCCCTCTCGACAGCGAACGGCGCAGATCGGTCAATAGCGTCAGCAGTTGTTCCTGCCGGTCGGGCGGAAAGTCCTTCAGCGCCGTTCGCACCCACTGGTGATGCGCCGACGCCAGCGTGGCGAAATGCACCTTGCCGCGCGGGGTGAGCGCGACGATCGCCGAGCGGCCGTCCGCCGGATCGGGCCGGGATATGACCATGCCCAGTTCCTGCAACTGCCGCACGATCGCGGTGACGTTGCCGTTCGACACCAGCAGCGCGCGTGACAGCGCCCCCATCGTCAACCCCTCCGCCACGCGATCCAGCGCCGCCATCACGTCGAAGCGCGGCAGGGTGGTGTCGAACTGATCCTGGAAATTGCGGCGAAGCTGCTTCTCGATGATCTTGGCGCAACCGAGCAGGCGCACCCACATCCGCAGGTCGAGTTGCCCGGTGCCGCTCTCCCCCTCACTTTTCTGTCCCGATTCCTGATTCATTGCCCTTGAATTGCGCGATCGCGCGAAAAGGCAAGGACGAATTGGAGCCGATGCTTCCGCGCCAGCCGAGAGATTAGGTCTCGATCAATCGCCGCGCGACCGGTTCCAGCAGCGAGGCACGAGGGGTTGGCTTCGTGCTTTCCTTTGGTTGTAGTTGAGCTTATACACAACTGGCGACTTCGTTCTGCACAGGAAAGCTCAGCACGAGGCACGCGCGATTGACCGACGATCTTCCGGATTACAAGGCCGCAACCGGGCGAACGCCGAACCTGATGAACGTGCGGGAATCATGCGGCTGCTACTCGTCGATGATGACGCGGATTTCGCCGGCATGTTGCGGGCGGCTTTGGCGCATCGTGACATAACAGCCGATGTTGCGCATACCGCCGCTGACGCGGAGCTGCTGCTCTCCACCACGCTGTTCGCCGCCGTCATCCTCGATCTGGGGCTGCCCGATGACGAGGGCACGGCGCTGGTGCGGCGCTGGCGGGCGGGCGGGCATAGCGAGCCGATCCTGGTGGTGAGCGGGCGCGACGGCGTGGTCGCGCGTGTCGCGGCGCTGCGCGCGGGCGCCGACGACTATCTGCTCAAGCCGTTCTTCGTCGACGAGCTCCACGCGCGCATCGATGCGATCGTGCGTCGGCGCGACGGCTTTTCCGACCCGTCGATCCACGCCGGCGCGCTCACGTTCGATACCATGTCGCGGCAATTGTCGATCGACGGCGCGGCGATCGAGCTTTCCTCGCGCGAGGCGGATCTCGCGGAAATCCTCATCCGCCGCAACAACCGGGCGACCCCGCGCCGGTTGCTGGAGGATCAGCTATTCGGCCCCGGGGACGGCGTCACCTCGAACGCGCTCGAAGTCTATGTGCACCGCCTGCGGCGCAAGATAGAGTCCCAGAGCGACGTGTCGATCCGCACGTTGCGCGGGATCGGCTACATGCTCGTCGCCCGCTAGGCGCGCCGTTCGATCAGAGCAGCAGGATCGACTCCACCCCGCCGTGCGCCTGGCCGATGAACGGCGCGGACAGCGGGGCATCCTTATCGTCGCGGGCCGGCGCATCGAGCAGGCCGCTGGCGATCGCGCGCGTGACAAGGTGAGTGCGGTTGCGCGCGCGCATCTTCAGCCGGGCATTGTCGATGTGACGCTCCACCGTGCGTGGCGCGATCGCGATGCGCAACGCGATCTCCTTCGCCGAAAGCCCCCCGGCGACGAGCGCGAGCACCTCAAGCTCGCGCGGTGTGAGGCAAACGCCAAGCGCTTGATCGCTGAGCAGGGACATCGGGCACCTCCTGTTTCGGTATTCAAACCGCAACGGGTCAAGATACGCGCGCCCGAATCTTCATCCCGTATCCCGACTCACCGAGGGACAGTAGCACCACTTGCTTACAGCAAGATTACTCGACCCGCGCGCTGCGCAATTTTACTAAGAGTTTCCGCGAATGGCCTTTCCCACGGCCGGGTTCCACCGTGCGCGAACCCTGTTGGTGGAACCGGCATATGGTGATGATGCATCCGTCCGGCCGACGCCGGATCCTTCCAAAGGATGCGGTGGTCTATGCCCCCGGCGATCTCGCTCACGGCCTGCTCCGGATCGAGGAGGGCATCGTGCGGCTCTGCCTCTACCTCGCGGACGGGCAGCGCGTGATCGTCGGCTTCGCCTTTCCCGGCGACATCATCGGGCTGATCGACGATCACCAGATGCTGACGGCGGAGGCCGCGACTTCGGTGATGGTGCATGAATCGTCGTCGGACGGGCAGGAGAACGACGCGCCGCGAAAGATCCGCCTGCTCTCGCTGGCGCTGCGCCAGACCTATTTCGTGCTCGCGATCCGCTCCCGGCGACATGCGCGGGCACGGGTCGCGGCGTTCCTGCTCGATCTCGCCGGGCGCCGGCTGGGCACCGAGTTTCGCCTGCCGCTGCCGCTCACCGACCTTGCGGACCATCTCGGGCTGACGCTCCACACCATCAGCCGCACGCTCACCGAATTCCGGCGGCGCGGCGTGCTGCGGCAAGGGCGCGGTCGGGTCTTCACGATCACGCAGACCGATCGGCTGCGCGAAATCGCCAACGAAGGCCCGCTGTTCGCTTCCGAAAACCACCTGCCGTCTTTTTCTCCAGGGATAACCCACTGATGTCCCACGCAACGACCCGCTGGCTCTGCGCCGGTTGCCTGATCCTTTTCCCCCGCGCGGCATGGGCGGCGGACGATCCGGCGCCCACGCAGGCGGCGCCCGCTTCGGCGCCCCCCGCCGCCGCGACGCAAGCCGCCCCCTCGATCGAGCGGCAACTCGCCGATCTCACCGCCAGGGTCGCGGCGCAACAGGCGCAGATCGACGCCCAGCAGAAGCAGATCACGGCGGATCGCGAGGAGATCGCGGTGCTGCGCCGCGAAACCGCCACGGATCTCGCCGCGGCGCGCGCCACCGGCATCGGCACGCAGGCCGCGGTACCGGCGACGCAAACCAGTTCCGCCCCGCCGCAGGAAACAGTGGGTGACGCGCAGGCGGCCAAGCCCGATATCGCGGACAAGACGCAGGCGGTGCCGCAGGGCCAAGGCGTGCTGACTCCCGCCGGCAAGACCACCGTACAGGCATCGCTGACCTATATCCGCTCCGCCAACGACCGGCTGGTGTTCGCCGGGATAGAGCTGGTGCCGGGATTGCAGATCGGCTCGATCCAGGCGTCGACCGCCGATCGCAACACGACGATCGACGCGCTGACGATCTGGCACGGCTTCACCAGCCGGCTCGAAGGCGAATTGATGATCCCGGCGATGATCCGCACCGACAGCATCCACCTGTCGCAGGTCCGCGACGGCACCGTGACCGAGGGCTTCGACCTGCATGAAAGCGCGATCGGCGATATCGAAGGCGCGCTGCGCTGGCAGATCAACGCCCCGCTCAACCCCGAGGCGCCGATCTTCATCGCTGGGCTGCGCGTGAAGAGCGATACCGGGGTCAGCCCGTTCTCGATCGCCTATGACGAATTCGGTATCGCGCACGGGCTGGCGACCGGATCGGGATTCTGGGGCGTGCAGCCGGGGCTGACGGTGCTGCTGCCGTCGGATCCGGCGGTGATCTATGGAGGAATATCCTATCTTTATCAGTTCGCGCGCGACATCGACCGCACCGTCAACGGCACGCTGATCGGCCATGTCCGGCCGGGCGGCGCGATCACCGCGAACATCGGCTTCGGCTTCGCGATCAACCCGCGCTTCTCCTTCTCGCTCGGCTACAGCCATACCTATATCATGCCGACGCGGACCGAGCTGAACGGCAGCTTCCAGGATTCCTCGACGCTTCAGGCCGGCACGCTCGATCTCGGCATGTCCTATCGCGTCAACCAGCGGCAATCGGTGACGCTCGCGTTCCAGTTCGGGGTGACGCAGGACGCGCCGGGCGTGGCGATGACGCTGCGCCTGCCCTTCACCTTCTGACCGGCGCATCCCGTCAATGCGAGAAGCTCGCGATCTCGCGCCCCAGCCCCATGTTGAGCGCCCCGGCGCAGAGCGTCGCCGCGAAGGCGGCGTAATTGCCGAGCGTGACGGTGGCGTTGGTCTGCTGCACCGCGTTGAGATTGGCCATCGCGTTGACCAGCACGTTCTGCAACGCGCCGCTGGTATTCTGGACCAGCGCGGTCTGCCCGGCATTGGCGAGATAGACGACGCTGTTCGAGAGGTTCGCCGGAACGGCGATGCCGCCCCCCGCCCCGCCCGCCGCCGTGACGTCCGCGAGCATCAGCTGGCTGCCGACGATCGTCTGCGTCGTCGCGCCGTTGGCGGTCCAGTTGACCACCGTCTGCAAGGCGAGCTGGCCGTTGAGATAGGTCTGCACGTCGGCGCCGAAGGTTATGTTCATCCCGCCCCAGTCGAACCCGCCATGCGCTTCGGCCATTTCCGCGTCGGTCATGGCGACCATGTGCGGCGCGACCTGCGCGGCGACGGGAAGCTCGTCGGCGGCGGCGGGGGCGATCCACGCCGCCGGCGCGAGCGCCGCGATGCGCAGCGCGCGATATATGGCTGGACGGCTCATGGCACCCCCACGCCTCCGACGCGGATATTGGGCATGACCTGCTGCTGGATCTGGTAGATCGGCGGCAGGTTGTCGGTGGTGGCGGTGATGCTGCGCTCGCCCTGGAAGATCCGCGTCGGCGAGGTCGACCACGGGTCCCAGTCCCGCGCGAGGTTGAACGCGCCGCTCACCCCCGCCGGCGGATCGGTGACGATCAGCGCGATCCCGCTCCACATCTTCGCGAATTCGGCATCGGGCACCTTGAGCAGCCCGCGCGCCGGATCGCCGATCAGCACGCGCCCGCCGCGCGCGCCCTTGACGACGACGAAATGGGTGTAGCCGCGGACGTTTATCAGCGCGATCATCGGCCTGGCCAGCGCGCGCATGTCCTCGATCCCGAGCCGGTAGCCCTGCGCGCCGAACCCGCGCGCGACGAGGTAATTCTTCATGTCGAGCAGCGAGAAGCCCTTCTCGCGGATCTTCGGCTGATCGCCCTTGTCGTACATCGCCCTGAACGGCTGGGTCTCGTCGGTCGGCGTGCCATATTGATAGGTGAGCAACGTGGCGACCGCCGCCGAGCCGCAGCTGTAATCGTAACGCTGGCGCACGATCGTGCGGAACGGAATCTCGGCCCAGCTCCGCACGCGTACGGTGAAGCCCGGCGCGCGCCCCGGCGCGTCGACCGGCATCCGCGCGAGCGGCGGCGTCTGTGCCGCGGCGGCGATCGCGGCCATGCTCGAAAACACGATCGCCGCCGCGAGCCAGTGACGCGGGGCGGCACCCCGGCTGCCCATGATCAATTCCCCAGGTTGACGGTGAGGTTCATCGCGCTCTGCAGATTGGCCTGCGCGCCGGAATTGATCACGACATTGCCCATGCCGTTGAAATTGGCGAAGGCATTGTCCGACAGGGTGATCGCCCCGGCGGTGTAGTTGCCGGCGATCGTGTTGCCGGTGAGGCTGCTGTTGAGCGTCTGGTTGCCGACGACGATCGCCTGCCCGCCGCGTTCCTGCCCGAGTTGCGCATCGTCGAGCGCGACGACCGTCGGTCTTGCGGCCGGCGGCGGCGCGGCCGTCTGGGCGATTGCCGCATGGGCGACTAGCGACGCGAGAACGACGGCGGAGCCGGTCGCGATACCGCGCCGGAGGGAAGAGATCGACATCACGAGTCTCCTTGCATCCGCGCTTGCGACGAAAAAACCGCCGGGCGGGAAATCCCGCCCGGCAGGCGGGGCATCAATGCGTCGCGAAGCTGGTGGTGCCTTGCGCCGCGATATTGGTCGCGGCCTGCGATGCGCTGTTGTTGCCGGTGTTCCAGCCTTGGTTCAGGATGCCGGAATAGGCCGCGAACGCGCTGCCGCCGATGGTGTTCGCGCCGCTGTTGTAGGTCGCGCCGCGCCCGCTGAAGTTCAGCTTGCCGTGGCTGCTCACCGACGCGTCCAGCGATTGATCGGCGACGAGATGGATGTTGCCGTTCCGCTGGGAATTATCGGTGTTGTAGCTGCCGATCGCGATCGCCTTGTTGTGCTGAGAGCTGTCCGAATTGTTGCTGTCCAGCGTCAGCGTCTTGGTGCGTTGCGAGTTATCGGTGTTGTAGCTGCCGACCGCCACCGTCTTGGTGCGCTGGGAATTGTCGGTATTGTTGCTGTCAGCCGTCACGTTCTTCGTGTTGTAGCTGCCCAGCGCGACATTCTTGGTGCGCTGCGAATTATCGGTGTTGTTGCTGTCGGCCGTCACGTTCTTGGTGTTGTAGCTGCCGATGTTCTTGGTGTTCTGGGAGCTGTCGCTGTTGTTGCTGTCCGCAGTCACATTCTTCGTGTGCTGCGAGCTGTCGCTGCTGCTGCTGCTCCACGTCAGGTTCTTGGTGTTGTTGCTGGTCTTGCTCGGGGAGAAGGTGAGCGTCGTGCTGTTGGTGTCGGTCGAATTGCTGGTGCTGACCGACGTGTCGCTGTGATTGCCCGCTGCCCCGGTCACGTTCGAACCGCCGGCGCTGGAGGTCGAACCGCCCGAGCTGGTTTGCGCGAGCGCGGGAATGGCCGCTCCGAGCGCGACAGCCGCGGCCGCGCCAACGACGAGCTTCGATTTGCCCATTTCCAGATTCCTTTCCTGTTGTCCGCGCGATCGCGGTGGCAACAGGAATATCGGATCGCGCGGCGGCCTGTTTTGCGTCGTCGCACAATCGCGCCGAGATAACCCCTACGTAAGAACCGCCACGGCCGCCCGCGATCGCTCTCCTATCGACCGGGGTGGTCGCGCCTCGCCGCCGGGCCGGCCGTGATCAACCGATATCCGATCCCCAGTTCGTTGACGATCAGGCGCGGTTGCGCGGGATCGGCCTCCAGCTTGTGCCGCAGCGCGCGGATCACGATGCGGAGATATTCGACGTGATCCTCCTGCGCCGGCCCCCATGCCGCGCGCAGCAGTTGCGCGTGGCTGATCACCCGGTCGGGATGCCGCGCCAGCTCCGCCAGCACGCCATATTCCTTCGGCGTCAGGTGGATGTCCGCGCCGTCGCGAACGACCCGGCGGTGGGAGAGGTCGATCGCGACCGGCCCCGCCTCCAGCACCTCGTCGATCGCCGCGCCGGCGCGGCGGTGGCGCAGCGCGGTGCGGATGCGGGCCAGCAGCTCCTCGGTGTCGAACGGCTTGGTGAGATAATCGTCGGCGCCGAGATCGAGCGCGGCGACCTTGTCCGCCGTCTCGTCGCGGGCGGAGACGACCAGCAGCACCGCGTCGCCCCGCGCCTTGATGAGCTGGACCAGTTCCAGCCCGTCGCGGTCCGGCAGGCCGAGATCGAGCAGCACCGCGTCGGGCCGCTCGATATCGACGAGGCTCATCGCCTCGCGCGCCGTCCCGGCCTGACTGGCGCGATAGCCCGCCCGCGTCAGCGCCGCGTGGAGCAGGCGGCGGATCGCGGCGTCATCCTCGACCAGCAGGACGCGGGCGGCATTCGTCATCCGCACCGTGTTACGGGCGCGGCGCGGCGGCGTCGAGCGCGCGGTTCAGCGCCAGCACGTTGACGCGCGGCTCGCCGATGAAGCCGAGCAGCGGGCGCGCGGTGTGCCGGTCGACCAGGGCGCGGACCTTCGCCGGATCGACATGCCGGGCGGCCGCGACGCGCGGCGCCTGATACAAGGCCGCCTCGGGGCTGAGATCGGGATCCAGCCCCGAGGCGGAGGCAGTCACCAGATCGGCAGGAGGAGCCAATGCGTCTGGCGATGCGAGGGTGGCGGAAATCCGGTCGGCGAGCGGCTTCGCGGCCGGGCCGTAGTTCGAGCCGGAGGAGGCGAGCGCGTCATAGCCCTTGCCGGCGGCGGAGGGGCGGCCGTGGAAATAGCCAGGACTCGCGAATTGCTGCCCGATGATCGCGGAGCCGATCGCGACCCCACGCGCATCCCGGACGAGGCTGCCGCTGGCCTGCCACGGAAAGGCGATCCGGCCGATCCCGGTGATGAGCGCCGGATAGGCGAGGCCGAGCAAGGCCGCGAACAGCAGGGTGAGGACGAGCGCCGGACGGAGGCCGGACCTGATCTCGTTGAGCATGAGACGAACCTTTCAGGCGAGATGGAGCGCGCTGACCGCGAGGTCGATCAGCTTGATGCCGGCGAACGGCGCGGCCAGCCCGCCGACGCCGTAGACGGCGAGGTTGCGCGCGAGCAGCGGCCCCGCGCCCATCGGCCGATACCTCACGCCGCGCAGCGCCAGCGGCACCAGCGCCGGGATGATGAGCGCGTTGAAGATGATCGCCGACAGGATCGCGCTCTGCGGGCTGGCGAGGCGCATCACGTTGAGCGCGGCTAGGCCAGGATAAAGCACGACGAACATCGCCGGGATGATCGCGAAATATTTGGCCACATCGTTGGCGACCGAGAAGGTGGTGAGCGCGCCGCGCGTCATCAGCAATTGCTTGCCGAGGCCGACGATCTCGATCAGCTTCGTCGGGTCGCTGTCGAGGTCGACCATGTTGCCCGCCTCGCGCGCCGCCTGCGTGCCGGTGTTCATCGCCACGCCGACATCGGCCTGGGCGAGCGCGGGGGCGTCGTTGGTGCCGTCGCCGCACATCGCGACGAGCTTGCCGCCCTGCTGCTCGCGGCGGATCAGCGCGAGCTTGTCCTCCGGCGTCGCCTCCGCGAGGAAATCGTCCACGCCGGCCTCGGCGGCGATGGCGGCGGCGGTGAGCGGGTTGTCGCCGGTAATCATCACCGTGCGGATGCCCATGCGGCGCAGCTCCGCGAACCGCTCGCGCACGCCGGCCTTCACCACGTCCTTGAGCGCCACCGCGCCCATCAGCCGCCCGTCGCGCACCACCGCAAGCGGGGTCTGCCCGGCGCGGGCGATCTCGTCGGTGGCGCGGCGCAGCTCGATCGCCGCCACGGTGGCGTCGAGATCGGGATGCGCGCGCAGCACCGAATCGACCGCGCCCTTGTGGATCAGGCTGTCGCCGAAGCTGAGGCCGGAAAGCCGCGTCTGCGCGGTGAAGGGGATCGCCGCCGCATCGGCGGGCAGCGTCTGCGACAGGCCATGCTTCTCACGCGCGAGGGCGACGATCGAGCGCCCCTCCGGCGTCTCGTCGGCAAGGCTGGCGAGCAGCGCCGCCTCGGCCAGCGCGCGCTCCTCGATGCCGGTGAGCGGCAGGAAGGCGCTCGCCTGACGGTCGCCGATCGTGATCGTGCCGGTCTTGTCGAGCAGCAACACGTCGCAATCGCCCGCCGCCTCCACCGCGCGGCCCGATTTGGCGAGCACGTTGAAGCGCACCAGCCGGTCCATCCCGGCGATGCCGATCGCGGAGAGCAGGGCGGCGATCGTGGTAGGGATCAGGGTGATGAGCAGAGCCGCGAGGATCGCCACCGGCACGCCGCCGCCGGCATAATGCGCGAAGCTGGGGATCGTGCCGACCGCGATCAGGAAGATGATCGTCAGACCGACGAGCAGGATGGTGAGCGCCACCTCGTTCGGCGTCTTCTGCCGTTCCGCACCCTCGACCAGCGCGATCATGCGGTCGAGGAAGCCGTGCCCCGGCTCCGCGGTGACGCGCACCTTGATCCGGTCCGAGATGACGCGCGTGCCGGCGGTGACGGCGGAGCGGTCGCCGCCCGCCTCGCGGATCACCGGCGCGCTCTCGCCGGTGATCGCCGCCTCGTTGACGCTGGCGACACCCTCCACCACCTCGCCGTCGGCGGGGATCAGGTCGCCGGTCTCGACCAGCACCAGCTCGCCCTTTTCGAGCTGGGCGGCGGCGACCATCTCCCATGTCTCGCCGATGCCGGTGAGCAGCTTCGCGCGCAGCTCAGACTTGGTGGCGCGCAGCGAGGCGGCCTGCGCGCGGCCGCGCCCCTCCGCCAGCGCCTCGGCGAAGGTGCCGAACAGCACCGTCAGCCACAGCCACGCGATGAGCTGCGCGAGGAAGCCGGCCGACACCTGCTCGCCGCCGATCGCGAGGAACAATGTGAGCAACAGCGCGACGCAGGCGGTGACGAACAGCACCGGGTTCTTCACCAGCGCGCGCGGATCGAGCTTGCGGAAGGCGTCGCCGATGGCGGGCACGACGAGCGCCGGGGAAAACATGGAAATTGCCTTGTCCATGATCGAATAGCCTTCAGAAAAGCTGGCCGGCGGCGGCCGTGAGGTGATCGGCGACCGGCCCGAGCGCGAGGCCCGGCAGGAAGGTGAGGCCGCCGACGATCAGGATGATCCCGACGAGCAGCCCCACCCACAGCGCGCCGGTGGTGGGGAAGGAGCCGGCGCCGGCCGGCGTGTGCTTCTTCGCGGCGAGGCTGCCGGCGATCGCCAGCACCGGCACGATGATGAAGAAGCGCCCGATCCACATCGCGATGCCGAGCAGCGCGTTGTAGAACGGCGTCCCCGCGCTCAGCCCGGCGAAGGCCGAGCCGTTATTGGCGGTGGCGGAGGAGAAGGCGTAGAGGATCTCCGAGAAGCCGTGCGGCCCCTTGTTGAGCGGCCCGGCCAGCCCGGCTTGCGCGACGGCGGCGATCGCGCTGCCGCCGAGGATCATCAGCGGCAGCACGGCGATCGCCAGCACCGCCAGCTTCACCTCGCGCGCCTCGATCTTCTTGCCGACATATTCCGGCGTGCGGCCGACCATCAGCCCGGCGACGAACACGGCGAGGATCGCGAACAGCAGGAAGCCGTAGATGCCCGCGCCAACGCCGCCGATCACCACCTCGCCCAGTTCCATGTTGAACAGCGGGATCAGCCCGCCGAGCGCGGTGAAGCTGTCGTGCATGGCATTGACCGCGCCGCACGACGCCGCCGTCGTCACCACCGCGAACAGGGCGGAGCCGACGATGCCGAATCGCACCTCCTTGCCCTCCATGTTGCCTCCCGCGAGGCCGAGCCGGTGCATCAGCGGCGTGGAATGCGCCTCCATGCCATAAGCGACCGCGACGCCGGCGAGGAACAGGATGGTCATCGCGGCGAGGATCGCCCAGCCCTGCCGCGTGTCGCCCACCGCCTTGCCGAAGGTATAGGTGAGGCCGACGCCGATCAGGAAGATCGACAGCATCTGGACGAGGTTGGTCATCGCCGTCGGATTCTCGAACGGGTGCGCCGAATTGGCGTTGAAGAAGCCGCCGCCGTTGGTGCCGAGCAGCTTGATCGCCTCCTGGCTGGCGACCGGGCCGAGCGCGATCGTCTGCCTCGCGCCCTCCAGCGTATGCGCGTCGATGGAGGCGGCGAAGGTCTGCGGCACGCCCGCCCACACCAGATAAAGCGCATAGACGACGCAGACCGGCAGCAGCAGGTAGAGCGTCACCCGCGTCATATCGGCCCAGAAATTGCCGACCGTCGCGCACTCCCGCCGCGCGAAGCCGCGGAACAGCGCGAAGGCGATGGCGATGCCGGTCGCGGCGGAAAGGAAATTGTGGATCGCCAGCGCGAGCATCTGGCTGAGGTTCGAGAGCTTCGCCTCGCCGGTGTACCATTGCCAGTTGGTGTTGGTGACGAACGAGATGGCGACGTTCATCGCCCCGTCCGGCCCGATGCCGGGCAGGCCGCGCTGGTTGAGCGGCAGCAAGCCCTGCGCGCGGAGCAGCAGATAGGTGAGCAGCGCGGTTGCGAGCTGGAACAGCAGCATGTGCAGCGCATAGGCGCGCCAGCCCTGCTCCTTCGCCGGATCGACACCGGAGAGGCGGTAGAAACCGCGCTCCACCGGGCCGAGCACGGCATGAAGCGGCGTGCGGCGCCCCTCGTAGAGCGCGAACAGCCACAGCCCGACCGGCTTTGCGGCCAAGCCGAGGATGGCGACGAAGAGGGCGATCAGCGCCCAGCCCTGCACGGTCATGTCAGAACCGCTCCGGCCGCACGAGCACGGCGACGAGATAGGCGAGCAGGGCAAGCGCCGTCAGCCCGGCGAGCCAGAGGTGCAGCGTCATGGCGTCAGGCCCCGTCACACAGGCGCACGAACGCCAGGGTCAGCGCGAATAGGCCGCCGAGCAGGGCGAGCCACAATAGATCGGACATGGATATGCCTCGCGGGCCGCGGGATGCGGCTGTCGACGGTCAGCTAGGCCGGATGGGCATAAGGTTTCGCGGGCGAACATAAGCGTTTCGCATAAGGATCGCGTAAAGATCGCGGGCTGACGCTTGCGCCGGTCGGCATTATGTCGAACGGCCCGGCAAGGAGGAAGCGTTTGACCGATCGCCGCCCATCGCCGGAAGCCCTGCTCCGCGCCGCCGCGCGGGAGAAGCGCGGGCGGCTGAAGATCTTCCTCGGCGCGGCGCCCGGCGTCGGCAAGACCTTCGAGATGCTGCGCGAGGGCGCGGAACGGCTCGCCGCCGGGGTGGACGTCGTGATCGCGGTGGTCGAGACGCACGGACGGCAGGACACCGAACGCCTCGCCGCGCCGCTGCCGACGATCCCGCGCCGCCGGATCGAGCATCGCGGCCATGCGCTGGAGGAGATGGACCTCGACGCGGTGCTCGCCCGCGCCCCGCGACTCGCGCTGGTCGACGAGCTTGCCCACAGCAATGCCGAAGGCTGCCGCCACGCGAAGCGCTGGCAGGACGTGGAGGAATTGCTCGACGCCGGGATCGACGTGCTGACCACGCTCAACATCCAGCATGTCGAAAGCCTCAACGACGTGGTGGCGAGCTTCACCCGCGTCCGCGTGCGCGAGACGGTGCCGGATCATGTGCTGGAGGGCGCCGAGATCGAGGTGGTGGACCTGCCGCCCGACGAGCTGATCGAGCGGCTGAAGGCGGGCAAGGTCTATGTCCCCGCCGAGGCGACGCGGGCGCTCGGCCATTTCTTCTCCAAGGAGAACCTCTCCGCCCTGCGCGAGATGGCGTTGCGCCGCGCCGCACAGAGCGTCGATCGCAGCCTGGTCGATTTCCTCGACGCCCATGCCGTCTCCGGCACCTTCGCGGGCGGCGAGCGCGTGCTGGTGGCGGTGAGCGAATTGCCCGGCAGCGACGCGCTGGTCCGCGCCGGCAAGCGGCTGTCGGACGCCCTGCGCGCGCCGTGGCAGGCGGTGCATATCGAGACGCCGCGCACCGCCGGCTTCGGACCGGACGAGCGGCGGCGGGTGGCCGAGACGCTGCAACTCGCCGCCAGCCTCGGCGCGACGATCGCCAGCGTGCCGGCGGAAACGGTGATCGAGGGGCTGACCACGCATATCGCCGGCATGCGCGCCACCCAGCTCGTGCTCGGCCGCTCGCGGCGAAGCTGGTGGTTCGAGCTGCGCCACGGATCGGTGGTCGAGCAATTGCTGCGCGAGAGCGAGGGGCTGGCCGTCCACGTCATCCCCTCCGAGACCGCGCCCCCTGCCCCGCGCGCGGAGCGGGTGCGGCGGCGGATCGACTGGGGCGGCATCGGCGCCGGCACGCTGGCGATCGCGGGCACCACCGCGCTCGCGACCCTGATCGAGCCGGTGATCGGCACCGGAGCGATCGACCTCGTCTATCTGCTGCCCGTCATCCTGATCTCGCTGATGTTCGGCCGCTGGCCGGGGATCGTGACCGGGGCGCTGGCGGGGCTGGCGTACAATTTCTTCTTCCTGCCGCCGCTCTACACTTTCACCATCGCCGATCCGCAGAGCGTGCTGACGGTGATCGTGCTGCTCGGCATCGCGGTGTTCGTCGCCAGCCTCGCCGACCGGCTGCGCAACCGCGCCTCGATCGGCGCGCGCAGCGCGGTGGAGAATGCGGCGGTGGCGGCGTTCGGCCAAGCGCTGGCGCGCTGCTCCGACTGGCAATCGACCAGCGACACGGTGTGCAACGAGCTGGCGCGGACGCTCGACGTCTCGGTGCTGCTGCTCGTCCAGCGGGAGGGCAAACTGGCGATCGTCGCCGCCTGCCCGCCCGACCTGCCGGACCTCAGCCCGGTCGATCGCGCGGCGGCGGAATGGGCGTGGAGCCGGGGCGAGGTGACCGGCCGCGACACCGGCACGCTCAACGCGGCGGACTGGCAGTTCCATCCGCTGCGCACGACGCTCGGCACGCTCGCGGTGGTGGCGCTGGCGCGCGGCGACGGCGGGACACCCGTGCCCGCCACGCGCGCGACATTGCTCTCGACCCTGCTGGGGCAAGCCGCGCTGGCGCACGAGCGGCTGCGGCTGGAGGACCAGCTTCGCGAGGTGCGGGTGATCGAGGAGCGCGACCGGCTGCGCTCGGCGCTGCTCTCCTCGATCGGGCATGACCTGCGCACGCCGCTGACGGCGGTGGGCGGCGCGCTCGATGCGATCGCGGCCAACCATCCGGGCGAGCCGGCGCTGCCGATCGCGCGCGGCGAGCTGGCGCGGCTGCGGCGCTTCCTCGCCAATCTGATCGAGATGGTGCGGATCGACAGCGGCACGCTGGCGGCGGCGATCGAGCCGGTCGACCTGACCGACGCGGTGGCCGGCGCGGTGCATGACGTGCGCGACCTGCTGCCCGACGCGCGGCTCGATTTCCGCGTGCCGCCGGACCTGCCGCTGGTGCCGGCCGATCCGCGATTGCTGCATCACATCCTGCTCAACCTGCTCACCAATGCCGCGACGCACGGCGCGGGCAACGTGACGATCGCCGGCGAGCGGCTGCCCCATGGCGTGCGGCTGTCGATCGCCGATCAGGGGCCGGGCCTGCCGCCGGGCGGCGCCGAGGCGCTGTTCGAGGCGTTCGCGCGCGGCACCGGCTCCGACAGCCGTGGCGGCAGCGGCCTCGGCCTCGCCATCGCGCGCAGCTTCGCGGAGGTGATGAACGTGCGGATCAGCGCGAGCGACCGCGCGGAAGGCGGGGCGGTGTTCGCGCTGGATTTCGCGCTGGAATCGGGGTGATCGATCGCGCCGGCGTGCTGGCCTGGACCGCCGAGCCGCCCCGATCGTGAACCATCATCATCGCCCGAGCGCCCCGGCCACGAAGGTGCGAAAGCCCTTGAGCGCCGCGACGGTCGCTTCGGGAAGCAGGCATTGCTCCGTGTCGTCACGCGCATGATGGAAGCGATGCGCGCCGTACACGCCCGCGACGACGGGATAACCGGCGGCGATCACATTCCTCAGCTCGCCCTCGGCGGCGATGTCGCAGGGATACGGGTCCGCCAGTCCGGGCTGGCCAGCGAAGGCGCGGCGCGCCAATGCGATCAACGCCGGGCTGACGACCAGATAACGCTGCGGATCGGCGGTCGTCAGCGGCGTCGGGCGCGGCGTGAGATCATGCCAGTCGCGCGCGGCGACATTCGAGCCGAGATGAAGCCATAGCGCCGTGTCGCGCAGCGCGGGCGCCGCCTGCGCCAACGCCTGCTCAGCGCCCAGGTTTTCATATTCATGGCCGCTGGTGCAGATGAAGGCGAGATCGTGCGCCGGCAATGCGGCGACCGCCCAGCGGGCAAGGCCGAGCCAGACGGCGACGCCGGGGCCGCGCTCCCCCGCACAGGTGAACCAGCCGGAACGGGGCGTCGAGACGGCGAGCCATGCGCCGCTCCCGCGATCGAGCCTCGCGGCGATGTTGAACGCGGGCCGGCGTCCGCCCTCGCCGGTGATCCGCAGAGTCGCGGTGCCGCCATGCGCGGCGGCGACGTGGAAACGGGCGGCATCGCTGGGGGCGAGCACCGCGACCGGGCCGGCGAACATCGGCCCCGCGCCATCGGCGTTGAGCGCGATCGCGCCACCGGCAGGGCCGTTGGTGACGAGCAGCGCAGCCTTCGCGCCGGCGGCGAACAGCCCGTCGACGAAGCCCCGGATCGGCCTGGCCGAAGACCAGCGCGCGAACGGCAGATCGACCAGCGCTATCGCGCCGTCGAGCCGGCCGGCGTTTGCCGACGCGGTGGCGGGATCGACCCGGACGAGCGTTCCGGTGACGCCGTTCGGAGCGGTCGGCACCACGATCGCCTGAGGAACGACCTCGGCGCGCGCGCCGTTCGCCTCCACCTCCGCCCTATCGACCGTGAAGAACGGGACGGAGATCGGCTGTCGCTCGATCGTGAAGCCGAGCGCCGCCAGCTCGGTGGCGAGCCAATCGCCCACGGCGATGTCGCCCGTGCCGCCCGATGCCTTGCTGCCCAGACCGCGATAATGATCGAGATCGGCCGAGACCTGGTCGTCATGATCGCGCATCGCGACTCCTACCCTCCCCGCCGTCGCCACCCCCAGGGTCAGGCCGATACCGGCGAGCATTTCGCGCCGCATCGTCGTCATCGTCAAGCGCCGCCATCCCGCGCCATCGAGGTTCAGGCGAAGGCGCGCAACGGCGGGAAACGATAAGTGCCGTTGAGCAACGGCGCGCGCGGCATGAACGCGCGCATGCTCAGGACGAACGGCTTGTCCCTCGGCGCGGGCAGCCAGTTGGCACGCCGCGCCGCGCCCGGATCGTCGCGCGCGATCCAGATGTCGAGCGATCCGTCCGCGCCGCGCGTCAGCCCTTTCGTCCGGTTTCCGATCGAATAACGATCGATCGCGTTGGGGGTGAAGAAGAATTGCCCGTCGGGCGTCGCCTCGTAGAGCGTGATCGACCAGAATCCGTCGACCGGCGGCAGCGCATCGCCCGCGAAACGCAGATGATATCTGTCCTTGTGGAACAGCCCGTCGGGCGCGTCGCCGACCGAGCGGGTATAGAGCGCCTCGTCGAGCGGCAGGGCGAACAGGCCGGCGACCGACGTCTGCGCGCGAAACTCGTAATCCTGCTCGAACCGGCCCAGATCCCACGACGGATAGGCCCAGCCGCCGACGACTTGCTTGCCGAGCCGCGATTGGGTCGCCACGACGCGCGCTTCGGCCATCCCGGCCTCGATCTCGCGGATAGCCGCGGCGGAAAACCGGGGCGGCCGGAATCCCGCACGCGACAGGCCAAGCGGCGCGATCCGCTCGAACAGCGCGTCGTCGGTGACCGGCGGGGGCGATTCGACGATCAGCGCGCCCGCGTCGCCGAAATATTCCTGCCAGGTGGCATCGCGCGCTGGCACCGGCATGTCGAGCGCGGGGCCGAGACCGCCCCGGATGGCGAGTCCATCCTGCACCGCGCGCACCGCGGCGACATCCACCGGGCCATCGACCAGCGTCCGCACGAGCGCGAAGACCCAGTCGGACGGCGCCCGGATCGCACCCGCCGGCGCGTCGCCGCGCGGCCCGACGACAAGGAAGCGGCCGCCATTGCCGCCCGTGGTGCGCGTGCCCAGCACCGCAATGTTGTTGGTGTACATGTCGACGAGTTGCAGCGAGATGTAGCGCTCCCCCGTCGCGGGAAGCGTCACCTCGACCGGCCCCGCGCGCAGGTCGAGCATCGCGCGCGAATACATCGTATCGTTGTTCGGCGAGGTCACCTTCTGCGTCCTGACGTTGGTCAAATCGCGATTATGGACGAAGACGTTGGCCTGCCCCCTGGCGAGGATGCGCCGCCGCACGTTGGCGACTTCAACGAGCGGGACCGAATAAAGCCACGCCTCGCGCGCGGCGCCTTGCAGCGACGGCGTCGCGGCGAAAGCGCGCCCGCCGAGCGTCAACCCGCCGATCATCGCCGCCCCGCCCGTCATCAGCCCTCTCCGGTCGATCATGCCAGCATCTCCATTGCCTTATGCCTTTCAAGCGTATCGATTTCTTCAGGATCATCACCGGCAATCGGTCAGTCGACGACCTTCATCAGCCGTATCCACAATTGCTGACTGAAATCCCTGTCCGGCGCCGCCGCGCCGGTCCTGACGACCACCAGCCGGCGGCTGGGAACGATGTAGAGTTGGCGATCGAAGGCGCCGAGCGCGGCCACCATGTCGGCGGGCGCCGCTGCGACCAACGGACCGTCCCGGCGATCCGCGTGCGCACCGATCGTATAGGCGCCCCCGTTCAGCCACCACAGCCGGCCGTAAGCCGGATTGGTCGGCGAACGCGCAAACATCGCCGCGAGACTTCTTCGCGAGACGACGCGCCTGCCGTTTTCGGCCACGCCGCCGTGCAGGATCATGAGGCCGAACTTCGCGATGTCGCGCGGGGAGGTGATCAGCCCGATGTCGTTGCCGACGTCTGCGAGCGCCATCGGCCGGTTGCGCCACGCCGTCTCCGCCATGCCGACCGGCCCGGTCAGCCAATCACGCGTGATCGCGTCGAGCGGCTCGCGCGCCGCCGCCGTCACGATCCGCCCGGTGATCGCATATACCGGCGTGTTGTAGAGAAAGCGCGTTCCGGGCGGTGCCGCATAGCCGAATTTCCGGTCGAGGCCCGAGCTCATCGTCAGCACGTCGATGACGCGGATCTTCGCTTCCTGCCCCGATGTCGCGCGAGACCAGCCCGCGCCGATATAATCCGAAACCGGCTTTTCGACGTCGATCAGGCCCTTGTCGATCGCGATGGCGACGAGCATCGAGACGAAGCTCTTCTGCTGGGAAGCCACATCCTCCAGCAGCGCACCGTCAGCCGCGCGCCCATAAGTGAAGCTGGCGAATGCCGGATCGCCAGCGGGCGCCGGCCAGTTCTTCTCGATCAGGACCTTTCCGTCCTTGATGACCAAAAATCCCGTGGTGTTCTGGCTCCGCGCATAATCGATCAACAGCGTCATCGCGGCGGAACTGACCCGCGTCGCGGCCATCGCACCCGGCGTGAGCGACACCGCGCCGACGGCGGTGATGCCCGGCATGGCGAGCATTGCCGACAGCAGGATCCTGGCGGGCGATCGGGCAGCCATCCTCACCTCGAATTGCCGGTTGTGCCACGTCCGTTCCTCGCCCGTATGGCGGAAGGCGGGAGCGGATAATTGTCGAACGATTATGTCGATTATCTAGGTCAGATGATGATATTTATCAAGGAAAATCGCCAGAACCATCCTATATCGTCTTACAATCCTATTGACATTGGGTGGTAGTGGCCGGATGAATGCAGCGACGGGCCACACCAAAACGAGCGCCCTGGGAGGGATGTCCGTATGCGAGAGCATCTTGCCGCCACCGCCACCCTGGCGCTGATCGCCGCAATGCCGGCATGGGGCCAGACGACCTCCGCCGGCGAGCAGCAGGCGGATACCGCGCCGGCCGGCGCGACGGATCAGGCTCAAGCGGACAGCGCAGGAGCGATCGGCGACATCGTCGTCACCGCGCGCAAGCGCGCCGAGCGCCTGCGCGACGTGCCGATCGCCGCCAGCGTCGTCGATGCGAGCGATATCGCGCGACGCGGCGGCTTGCAGGGGGTGAAGGATCTCGTCACCACCGTTCCCAGCGTGGCCTTCGGCGACACCTCGACGCCGCTCACCTCCGAAATCTCGATCCGGGGTTCGGGCACCAGTCGCGGGACCAGCGCCGACAGCGGCGTCGGCCTCTATCGCGACGGCGCGTTCGTCGGCGGCGGCGCGCAGGGCGGCCGCACCTATAGCCGCTTCGACCTGTTCGACGTGAGCCAGATCGAGGTGCTGCGCGGCACGCAGGGCGCGCTTTACGGCCGCGATGCGGTGGGCGGCGCGATCAACATCATCACCGCGCGCCCCACCCAGGAGCGGACCGGCTACATGTCCTTCTCCGGCGGCAACAACGGGTTCGTCGAGTTCGGAGGGGTGGTGAACGAGCCGCTGACCGAGCATCTGGCCGCGCGGTTCAGCACCAATATCATGTATCAGCAGAAGGGTTTCTTCTACAATCCGGAACTGGGCAATTACGTCGATTCCCAGTCGACCTATGCCTATCGCGCCCAGCTTCGATACGAGAATGGCGCGTTCGACGCCAACCTCATGGGGGAACACGCCAGCAACAAATATCCGGCGCTGAACCTGCAATATTGGGTGGACCCGAGCGCTTCGGCGCCGAAGGGCATCTATATCGAGCCGATGTTCATACGGCACGCCAATTTCGAGAATCTCGACACCGACAGGGTGAACGACATCGAGTTCACCTCGCACTACAAATTCGGCTTCGGGACGCTGACGTGGATCAGCCTGTGGCGTGACCGGAGGGATCTGCAGCAATTCGATAGCGATCTGCTGACTCCGTCCTTCGTGGCCGAGATCGCCGCCGCCGGCCTGCTGGCGCCGGGCGCGAGCCTGGGCGAGATCAACGGCACGCAGCAAAATCGCGGGCACACCAGGAGCTTCAATCAGGAACTCTACATCTCCGGTGATTTCGGCGGACATTGGAAGTGGCTCGCGGGTGCCGAATATCTGCACCTCGACGACGACAGCAACATCACCGCCACGCGAACGCCGACCAAAGCCAGCCCAAGCGCCGGGACCGTCACGATCAGCGCCCAGCAACTGCGGTCATGGGCGGCCTATGGCAGCCTTGAATACGACTTTCAGAACGGCTTCGACGTCACCGGACAGGTCCGTTACACCAACGACAGCAAATCCTTCCAGACGAACCAGTTCGACCTGACCACCGCGACCGCCGTGCCGGGCAAGCTGATCGACGCGCATTTCAACCCGACCAACATCTCGTGGGATGCAACCGCATCCTATAAATTCAGCCCGGAATGGATGGGGTATCTGAAGGCGGGCACCGGCTTTCGCGCAGGTGGCTTCAATTCCAATCTGGGCGTGCCGCAGCAGCCGATCCCGATCCCGGTAAGCTATGGCAACGAGAACACGCTGTCCTATGAAGTGGGCGCCAAGGGCAACCTGAGCCGTGGGCTCTATGTCACGCTCGCGGCCTATTACACGGACGTGACCAACCTCATTATTCAGGTGGACAACGGCTGCCGGCCCACCAACGCCGTCTGTCCGCGCGCGCCCACCCCTTTTGCCACCGACGGCGGCAAGGCACGACTCTATGGCGTGGAGGCGGAAGCGACGGTCAGGCTGGCGCTGGCCGGCGGGATGCTGGCCGGGACTTTTGGAGGCTCTTTCCAGGAAGGCAAGATCACCGCCGGGATATATGACGGCGACGCCCCTCCGCAATTGCCGCACTACCTGACCTCGGCCAACCTCAATTACAGCCATCCCGTGACGCCGGACACGACCGCGTTCGTCAATCTGGTGTATAGCGGCCGCTTCGGCGGGGTGCAGGAGATCGCCCAGACGCCAGACCTCCACGATTACCAGATTTTCAATGCGCGGCTCGGCGCGCGGCAGGGGCCGCTGGAGCTGTCCGCCTGGGCGAACAACCTGTTCAACACCACCTACATCACGATGGAGGCCACCAGCGTGCGACGCTGGAGCCAGCCGCGTACCTACGGCCTGCAATTGACCTTCAAATGGTGAGGCGTCAGCGCCGGCCCGCGCCGGAGAAAATCATGCGCAGAGCGTTATCCGTGACAAGATCGATTGTCGCCGCGACGATCGCGGCCGGCCTGACGGTCTCCGCCGCGCTGGCCGAAAGCCCGCCGCCGGGGCTGGCGGCCAAGCTGCGACAGGTCGTGTCCCGCGACGGCGCGCCGGGCGTCACCGCCCTGGTGTTGAAGAACGGGCGACTGCTCTACCGTCTCGACGAAGGCGCCATCGCACCCGACGCCCGGTTGGCCGTCGCATCCGCCTCCAAATGGATGACCGCGAGCCTGGTGATGACCGTGGTCGACGAGGGCAAGCTCAAGCTGGACGAACCGATCGGCAAGCTGCTGCCGCAATTCACCGGCCGCGCGGGACAGATCACCCTGCGCGAATTGTTGTCGTTCACCGCCGGTCAGGGTGGGCTGAAGCCGGATATGTTCGACCTGCGCCAGGATCCGCGCATCTCCCTGGCCGAAGCCGCCGCGCAAGTGGCGGCGCGGCCGCTGGTCGATGAGCCGGGCACGACGTTCCGCTATGGCGGGCCTTCGATGCAGGTGGCCGGCGCCCTCGTGGAGCAAGCGACAGGCAAGAGTTGGGCGACATTGTTCCAGGAACGGATCGCTGGCCCGCTGGGCATGACCCATACTTATTGGGCCAATCCGCTGAACCCGGAATTGAAGCCGGCGGCGGTGCACAACCCCAATCTGCAGGCCGGCGTCTATACCACCGCCGAAGACTATGCGAAGTTCCTCACCATGCTGGCGGCGGGCGGCGTCTATCGCGGCAAGCGCATCCTGTCTGCCGAGGCGGTAGACCGGATGGAGACCTGGCAGACCCGGGGCCGGCGGATGGCCTATCTCCCACCCGGCGCGGGCGATATCGACAAATACGCGCTGGGCAATTGGTGCGACGCGGTGGAGAGCGGCAGTGACCGCTGCTGGCTGGTCTCCAGCCCCGGCGCGTTCGGAACGTTCCCGTGGATCGACCGGCGCAGCGGCCTCTACGGCGTCTTCTTCCTGAAATATCGCCTGCCCGAGGTGGTCGGGGATCTGCGCGCGGCGCGCGACATGATCATCGCCGCGGATCAGGAAACAACTCGCTAGAGGCTGTCGGGGGAATCGGCAAATGACCGGAACGATCAAGGCATTTCTCACCGGCCCGGCCATCGTTCTGGCCATGACCGGCTCGACCGTGACGGCGCAGCAGCGCGGGTTTGGCGCCATCCGGGGGCAATGGGCGGGGCGGGCATCGATGAAGCCGGTGCCGCCGCCCGGCGCGCGGATCGAACGCGACATCGCCTATGGCGCCGATCCGGCGCAACGCCTCGATCTCTATCGGCCGGCGAAAGCCGAGGGCGCGCCGATCCTCGTCATGGTTCACGGCGGCGGCTGGTCGCGCGGCGACAAGGCCAATCCCGGCGTGGTCGCCAACAAGGTGAACCACTGGCTTCCCAGGGGCTTCATCCTCGTGTCGATAAACTACCGGATGGTTCCCGGGGCCAACCCGCTCGAACAGGCGAACGACGTCGCGAAGGCCCTCGCCTTCGTGCAGGCGCGTGCCAGGGAATGGGGCGGAGACGCCGGGCGCGTTGTCCTGATGGGGCATTCCGCAGGCGCGCATCTGGTTGCCTTGCTCGCCGCGGCGCCGGGGATCGCCAAGGCCCAGGGCGCGGCGCCATGGATCGGCACGATCGCGCTGGACAGCGCGGCATACGATATCCCCCCGATCATGCAACGGCAGCATCTCTCGCTCTATGATGACGCGTTCGGCAGCGACCCACGATTGTGGCACGATGCATCGCCGATGCTGCGGCTCGAAAGCGCGCCCGCGCCGATGCTGCTGGTGTGCTCGACCAGGCGCGCGGATTCGTGTCCGCCGGCCGAAGCGTTCGCCGCCAGGGTGCGGGCGCTCCACGGCCGCGCGACGGTCGCGCCCGTCGATATGACGCACGCCGAGATCAACCAACTGGCGGGCGCCGACGGGGCCTATACCGTGACGATCGATACGTTCCTGAAATCGATCGGGTTGAATTGAAGGGCGGATAACGCGAACAGGCGGAGTCCGCGCATCCCGCTGGCGGGCGCGACGGTGACGAGAATGGCGAAGGAAAGCAGCAAGACGAAAAGCAGCGCCGGCAACCGGACCACCGATGCATGGCTTTCGGAGGCGATCATCCGCGAGATCATCGTCCAGCGCCATCAACCGGGGATGCCGCTGCGCGAGCAGGAGATCGCCGACCGCTACAAGGTCAGCCGTCCGTCGGCGCGCGAGGCGCTGCGCCTTGCCGCGCAGGCCGGCTTCGTCGAGATCCTGCCGTGGCGCGGCGCGCGCGTCGCCAATATCGACATGGATCAGTTCCTGGACATTCTCGGGATGCTCGAGGACATCTATGCGCGCTGCGCCGCGCTCGCGGCCGAGCGGATGCCCGAAACAGCATTCGCCGAACTCGACAGCATGATCCCCAGGGACGCGGCATTGCTTCCCGACACGGCCGACAAGGGGCAGATGTATCGCATCTCGTTCACCGTCGGCGCGTTCATCGGTCAGCATTCGGGCAGCCCGATCGTGCAGCGGATGCTGCACCATGTCGGCCGGCTCGCGCTGTGGCAGCAGCGGCTTCACCGGCCGGGTACGGTCGAGTCCGAAACCGAATCGCTGTTCGCGCATCGCCTGATGGCCGCGGCGATCAAATCCCGCCAGCGCGACGTTGCCGCCCATGCGGCGAGGTCGATCATGCTCATCACGCGCCACGCGCTGCATCCCGAACCGGACCGGAATCCGATCGAACCGCGCTGGCCACTGTAGAATCGTTTGACAATATTTTGTTTCCCTCTTAGCTTTCGATCGATCGACTGCGGAGGTTAAGCACGTGAGTCTTGCGATCCATAATCCGAACGGTCAGGGAGATTTTGCGGAGCGCAACGACGGCGCACCGACGCCAAGCTTCCGAACATTTCGCAAAATTGTCAGACGATGCTTGACGGGCGTATCGGTAATGGGCGCGGCTGCGGCGCTGTCTTCCTGTTCGGCGGCGGGGGCGCAATCGGCCGCGAATGCGCCGCGCCGGCCCGCTGATCGCCCCAACATAATCGTGATCGTCGCCGACGATCTCGGCTACGGCGACCTGAGCGCCTATGGCGGCAGGATTCCGACCCCCAATATCGACGCGCTGGCGCGCTCCGGCATCCGCTACGATACCGCCTATGCGACCGCGCCGGTCTGCTCGCCCTCGCGCGCCGGCCTGCTGTCGGGACGTTTCCAGGGACGGTTCGGCTTCTATTACCTGCTCGTCGGCCGGCAGGCGGGGATGCCGGCGAACGAGACGACGATCGCCAAGGTCGCCAGACAGGCCAATTACCGCACGGCGATGGTCGGCAAATGGCACGTCGGCGAAGCGCCCGGCATGGCCCCGCTCGATCAGGGTTTCGACAGTTTCTACGGTTTCCTGGGCGGGGCGACCAATTATTTCCCCGACAGTACCAAGGGCCTGATCTACGCCGATACCGGGCCTGACCGGCTCGTCACACGCACGAAATTCCCGATTCTCGACGGCCGCACGATCGTCGATCCGCCCGGCAATATCACCGATGTCTTCACCGACAAGGCGATCCAGGTGATCGACCAGAAAAGCGACCGGCCCTTCTTCCTCTATCTAGCATATAATGCGCCGCACATGCCGCTGGAAGCGACGCCGGAGGAGGTCAAGCCGTTTGCCGCCGATCCGTCGATCTATTCGCGGGTCTACAAGGCGATGGTGACGACGCTCGACAAGGGCGTCGGGCGCGTGGTGAGCGAGGTTCGCCGGCAGGGGCTGGAAAAGAACACGCTCATCCTGTTCGTCAGCGACAACGGATGCCCCAATTACGATCGCGGCGCATGCTCGAACAAGCCGTTGAGCGGATGGAAGGCGTTCCCGCTGGAAGGTGGCGACCGCGTGCCCTTCATGATGAGCTGGCCGGGGCACATCAAGGCCGGCCAGGTCAGTCACGAGATGGTTTCGACGCTCGACTTCATGCCGACCATCGCGGCGGCGACACACCAGCCCGTCCCCGCCGGCAGCGAGGGGCACAGCCTGTTCGCGCCACGGCCGGCGACGGCGCGACCGCTCTACTGGCGCCAAGGCCCCAATCACTGGCTGCGCGAAGGGCCGTGGAAGCTGGTGACGGTCAACAAGACCGACAAGACCGAGAGTCTATCCGATGTCCTCGGCAAGCCGATCCTTTCCGGCCTTCCGGGTGGCGTCTCGCCGCTGGGACAATGGAACATGTTGTTCAATCTCGATCGCGATCCCGGCGAGCATCATGACGTTGCCGCGCAACATCCCGAAATCGTTGCGCGCTTGCAGGATCTCTTCGAGCGCTGGAACCGGTCCAATATCGACCCGGCTTTCCCCAGCCGCCGCGAATATCGCACCGAGATAGATGGAAAGAAGGTGCAATTGGTGTTTTGACGCCGGCGCTTCCGCCCCGAAGCCCCCGCGCGACCGATTTAGTAGAGGTTGGTCTTGTAATCCTTCTCGAGGCCACGCCGAAGCGCACCGGGGATCGAGACCGCGGCGCTCACCAGCCTGGCCTCGATGCTCCGGCCTCGATTGGATTTGACGTGATCGACGAACATCTGTGCCGGGTCGATCTTCGTGGCTGGCTCGCGCGCCGGCCAAATGGCGGCGGCGGCCAGCGCCCGGCTCGATCTCACGCCGGCCGATGAAATGGCGACGCTCGTGACGAGCGCGGGTATCTTGTCCTGAACGACGAACCGGTCCCGCAACACCGGCGCGGTCGACAGCGCGGCGCGGCCCCTTACGTTCACGACATCAAGACTGCCCGGCATGATGAGCGCGAGTTCGACATCGGGCGCGTCGATGATGTTGCGGAAACTGTCGGTGCGGCGATTGCCCGGCCGGTCGGCGAACAGCAGCGTGTCGCCTTCAAGGATAGCCATGGCGCCCGCCGGATCGCCCTTGGGGCTGATATCGGCATGACCCTTTCCATCCGAGGTTGCCAGCGCCACGAACCGCGCGGCGGCGACGCAGGCCGCGAGATCGACGGTAAATGGCTCAAGCCGCGCCGCCGACCAGAAATTCGATCGGATGAGCGCCTTCGCACAATGCCCATAGCATTCGTCGACACGGACGATCGCGTCGTCACGCTCGATCGCCGCCACGCGCCCGTTCACGCGCAACGTCTCGCCGATTGTCGGGATGAGGAAAAGCCCGCCGAAAACTGCTCCCGGCTCCGCGAGTTCGGGATCATCCAGGCCGGACAGCGGAACGACAAGGCGATCGCGATCGCCCGACGCGAAACCGGCGATGCCGCCCGCCACCGTCAGGCGAGGCCCCGATCCATTGTCGAATCCGGCAAACAACAGTGGCGAGTTGGCGATCCAGCGGCACGCGTGATCGTCGAGATGATCGATCACCTTGAGGTTGACCGGGCCGGGCGTCTTGCCGATCACGGCCTCGAGACCCTCAAGCGTGGTGATGGCGGCGTCGCTCATCGCGCAAGCCCCGTTCGATCCGCGCAGGCGAGCCGCAGCATGATGCGCGCCGAGCAGAGCGCGCATTGGAAATCGCTCCTCGCGCGCTTCTCGCAGTTCAAACAGTCGTTCGAGAGAGCGCGTCCCGCGATCAGGTCCTGAAGCAGGCGCTCGTCGTCGCTCGGCCCCGCCCCATGACCCACCACGATCCGTCGCCCGAGCGCGATCTCGTAGAATCGGAGCAGGCTGTCGAGCACCGGCGACAGGATCGCGAGCTCGAAGCGATCAAGCGCGCGGGACAGGACCGACTGTACGGGTTCGCCGCCGCATCGCGCCATCGACCAGCATCTCAGCGCGATGAGAACGGCTTGATCGCCAACGGCAATATCGGCGGCACTCATACAACCTCCCAACTATTTGCAAGTCATTCGCAATAATACGCCAATCGGTTGAATCGGCAACCGGGTTTTCGCCCTTTTCCGCGTCTGGGACACCCGTCCGGCCACCGTCCGCGTCGGCATCCCCCGCCCGCAAGCCCGGCCCCCGATGGGGGAACCGGGCGGCCGGTCGTCCTCGTGCGAGCCGGAAGATCAGCCGAGGCGGATGGACAGCTCCACGTCGTCGGTGAAGGGCATCGACATATAGCCATCTGCAACATTACGGACACGCGCCAGATATTCCGGGCAATAATCGGCATTGTCGGCGATCAGGATCGCGCCCGGCCGCAAGCGATCCTCCACCCGGTCAAGGATATCCGGGTAGAGCGCCTTCGCGCCATCGAGGAGCAGCAGGTCGATCGTCTCCGGCAGGTCCACCGCCAGCGTTTCGAGCGCATCGCCCTCGCGGAACTCGACGAGGTCGGCGAGACCGCCTTCGGCGAGATTGGCCCTTGCCCTGGCGAGCTTGGCCGGCTCGAACTCACTGGTGACAAGCCGGCCGCCGCCGTTGTCGCGCAGCGCGGCCGCCAGATGCAGCGTCGACAGGCCGAACGACGTGCCGAACTCGACGATCGAGCGCGCGTTGATGGCGCGCGCGAGCATGTAGAGCAAGCCGCCTACCTGGGGCGATACCGGCAGGGCGAAGTCCTTCAGCCTGGCGTAGAAATCGCGATAGTCGGTCTTGCTGCGCATCATCCGATCCTGATCCTCGCCGGCGACTCCGGCGAAGACCGGGCTTTGCGCCGGCGGGTTGGCGTCGGCTTCGGCGAACAGGCGCGTGAGAAGAGGCGCCACGGGGGCGCTCGAAAGCGTGGTCATGTGGATTCTCCGATCGGCAGGCGGTTCGATTTGCTTGCCTCCACGAAAAATACGATCAATTCGTCAGGTTTGACTATTCGCATTGGCGGAAAACCGCATGACGGCCGCCCGGAACCCCCGCCTTTCCTCGCGGAAGGGGCCGGGAGAGGTGCGATCCAACCTGCTGGTCGAGGCGGTGCTCGACGCCGCTGTTCAGGTTTTGGCGAAGGAAGGCGAGCAAGGATTCGCCACCGCGCGTCGGATCGCCCGACCAATATTTTCCCGAACACGGCCGCAAACGGATCGGCGCCCGCCAGCTTGCCTGAAACCACCGACGATCCCGATCGTTCGTCCGATCGTGTGCAATCCCTGCCAATTTCCGGCGAGACATATTCATGTTCCATTGGACTCACGACGCTCAGGCGAAGCTCGAGCGGAAACTTTCCGCGCATGTCGCGGCTGCACCGTTCCCATGTGTCGGGGCGAAATCCGCCCTCGCGCGCGGCAGGCTTACCGTCCTGGCCTGCGACCGGATCGACAGTGCGTGGGATGACCTGAGGATCCATGAGGGACTGCTGCGGTTTGTTCAGGGCTATCGCGCCGATCCCGTCCTTTTCCAGAGCTATGCCGTGGTGTTCAACGGCCCCGAGAAGCTGACCGAGCGAGAGTTCGAGGCGGCGCTATGGGCACGCGTGCAATCGCTCAGCGACAAGGACGTCTGGCGCGGTCAGGAATATGATGATCGTGTGAGCGCGGACCCGGCCAACCCGCATTTCTCGCTGAGTTTTGGCGGGGAGGCCTTCTTCATCGTCGGGCTGCACCCGAACGCCAGTCGCCCGGCGCGGCGTTTCGAACATCCCGCGCTGGTGTTCAACCTGCACGACCAGTTCGAGCGCCTGCGCGACGCCGACAAATATGAAGGGTTGCGCGAGAAGATACTCGTTCGCGACGAGCAGCTCGCCGGTTCCAGCAACCCGATGCTCGCCCGCCACGGAGAAACGAGCGAGGCGCGGCAATATTCGGGCCGGATGGTCGACCATGACTGGAAAGCGCCGTTCGAATATCGTGGGGCGAGCGAATGACCCCGGACGTGCAGGTCATCCCCGAACGGAGCGGCACCGCCTTCCGCCTCCCGCTGGGCGCGACGCTGACCGTGATCGATCCGCGCGGCGAGCAGGTCGCCGATCTGCTGGCCTATAATGCCGAGGATACGGATGAGGTGATCTCGTCAGGGCGCACGCTCGACTATGCCGAGACGATAAGGCTCACCGTGGGGTACAAGCTCTATTCGAACCGCTCGCGTGTCATGCTGACGATCGTCGACGACAGCGTGGGGTGCCACGATTTCCTGCTGACGCCCTGCTCGATCGACACCTTCCTGCATTTCTATCCCGACCTGCCGCCGCATCGCGGATGCTTCGGCAACCTGGCGGAAGCGCTGCACCCCCATGGCATCGGCCCGGATCGCATTCCGGTCGCGTTCAATTGCTTCATGAACGTGCCCGTCGACGCGGATTCCGGCAGGCTCAGGGTGTTGCCGCCGATCAGCAAGGCCGGCGATCATATCTCCTTCCGCGCGGAGATGGACCTGATCGTCGGGCTGACCGCCTGTTCGGCGCCCGATTCCAATGGCGGCTCCTTCAAGCCGATCCATTACCGCATCGATGCGCCGCTCGGGTAGGGCGGACCGGCTATGCGTCCGCCCGGAAAGAGCGAAATTCGCGCGATGATCGGGACAGCGGGCTGGAGCATCGCGCGCCACGACGCGGCGGCGTTTCCGGCGGAAGGCACGGTGCTGGAACGCTATTCCCGGACCTTCGACGCGGTGGAAGTGAATTCCTCCTTCTATCGGGCGCACCGGCCCCAGACCTGGGAAAGATGGGCGGCGAGCACGCCCGGATGGTTCCGCTTCTCGGTGAAGGTCCCGCGAGCGATCACCCATCACGCGAGGCTGATCGATGTTGATCCGCTGATCGCCCGGTTCGCCGGCGAAGTGACGCAACTGGGGAGCAAGCTGGGGGTCCTGCTCGTGCAATTGCCGCCGGGGCTTCGCTACGACGCCAGCGTGGCCGAGCGGTTCTTCACCGGTTTGCGGGATGCGATCGACGCGGAAATCGCCTGTGAGCCGCGCAATGCGACGTGGTTCACCGGCGCGGCCGATGCGGCGCTCGATCGGCTCCGGGTCGCGCGGGTGGCAGCCGATCCCGCGCCCGTAGCGGCGGCGGCCGCTCCGGGAGGATGGCGCGGGCTGGCCTACTGGCGCCTGCACGGATCGCCGGCAATGTATCACTCGCCATACGACACGCAGGCGATCGCGCGCTACGCGGAGCGGCTTCGCGCGGAGACCGGTCGCGGACTGACGCCGTGGTGCATATTCGACAACACCGCCGCGTTCGCCGCCACCGGCAACGCGCTGTCGATAAGGGAATTCCTGCATCAAAACGTCGCTGGCGCGCCTCGCGCGGCGGGCTGCCGATCGTGACGGGCGGCCGGCACAGCGCCTCAACGAGGCCGCAAGAATCCCATCGACAGACCGTGATACAGCCGCTCCCGGCAAACGAGCGAGGCGACGGGTTCGGCGATCAGCGCGGTGGCGAGCAGCGGGAGCATCAGCCCGCGGCTGCCGGTCGTCTCGGACATGATGATGACCGCCGTCAGCGGCGCGCGCACGACGCCGGTGAAGTAACCGGCCATCGCCAGCAGCACGAGCGCGCCGGTCGGCTCGTTCGGGAAGAGCGCGTGGAGCAGGTTCCCCAATCCCGCCCCGGTGGCGAGGCTCGGCGCGAAGATTCCGCCCGGCAATCCGGCGGCGGCGGTCGCCAGCGTGCTGACGAACTTGGCCGCGCCGAACGAGAGCGGCGCATCATGCCCTTCGATGATGGCGCGCGCGGGGCCGTAGCCCGTCCCCCATGTCATCCCGCTCGCAACGCCGATCCCCGCGACGATCAGCCCGCACACGCCCGCGAGCAGCAACGGCCGCCCGCCCGAGATGCGGCTGGCGCCGCCGCGCGCGAACCACAGGGTTAGCCTGGAGAACAGGCCGCCGAAAGCGCCGCCCAGCACCCCCGCGACCGGGGCCAGGATCACCACGGCGGTGAACGGCAGGGTCTGGCCGACGATGCCGAAATAGACGTAATCGCCCGCCACGCCCTGCGCGACCATGCCGGCGATCAGCACGGCGGTCATCACCAGCAGGGTCATGCGCTGCTCATAGGCGGCGGCCAGCTCCTCGATCGCGAAGGCGACGCCCGCCAGCGGCGTGTTGAACGCCGCCGCGACGCCGGCCGCAGCGCCCGCCACCAGCACCGAGGCGTTGAGCGGCACCCGCAGCAGCCGGTGCGCATAGGCCATGATCGTCGCGCCGAGCTGGACGGTCGGCCCCTCGCGCCCGACCGACGCGCCGATCGTCAGCGCGCCGGCGGTGAGGATCGCCTTCAGCACGGCGGTGCGCCCGGAGGTGAGATCGCCCATGGCGCCGGCCGGGTCACGCTTGGCCGCGATGATCTGGGGGATGCCCGATCCGCGCGCGGCGGGCGCCAGCCGGTTGGTGATCCAGATGATGAGGACATAGCCGGCCGGCGTCACCAGCAGCGGCAACCACCAGCAATGCATCACGAGGAGGTGGAACAACCCGTTCGCCCGGTCGGCGAGCCACGCGAAGGAAATCGCGGCGAGGCCGACGAACACCGCCCCGCCGATGATCGCCGCGCGGCCGCGCCACACCGGGGCGGTCGGGCCGTGGCGCCGGAGCAGGACCCTGGTCCGGCGCATCGTGTCGCGCTTCACGGGAGGCGAGTCGATCATATCCGGCCCGCTTAGGGCTTTGACGCGCCGTTTACACCCCGGATGATTCCGGTTTCCCGAACCGGGCGACCAGCCTCCCCGCATTGCCTCGACAATCCGCCTTCGACGCGCCCGCGCGAAGGCGGACTTGTCTCTGCCGACTTCCCGCCCCGCACGGACGACGGGCCTTTCATCGGACGGCGTTCGGGGACAATATCGCGGCAATCCCGGTTTTTCATTCCTTGGTGAGTCGTCATGCTGGAACCCCTGGGGCCGGACATCTGGACGGGAGATGGCGGAATCGTTCCGTTCTTCGGATACGATTATCCCACCCGCATGGCGGTGGTGCGCCTCGACAACGGTGACCTGTGGATCTGGTCGCCGGTCGAGCTGACGGCGGACATCGAACGGCAGGTGCGGGCGCTCGGGCCGGTGCGGCACCTCGTCAGCCCGAACAGGCTCCATTATCTGTTCCTCGGCGCGTGGCAGCGGGCCTTCCCCGATGCGCGCATGTGGGGCACTCCATCGACCATCGCGAAGCTTGAGGCCCTGAGCTTCTCCGGAACGCTGGGGGATGATCCGCCGCCGGAATGGGCGGGTCAGATCGACCAGTTCCATTTCACCAACTCGCCGCTGCTCGACGAGCTGATCTTCTATCATCGCGCCTCGCGCACCGCGATCATCGCGGACCTGTCACAGCCGTTCGGCAAGGCGTTCCTGGCGGACCATTGGCCGTGGTGGCTGCGGACGATCGCCAGAATGGCGAAGATGGTCGAAGGCTGGGGCTATCCCCCGCCCGAATACCGCCTCAGCTTTCGGCATCGCGCGGCAGCCCGGCCCAGGATGCGCGCCTTGCTCGACGCGCATCCCGAGCGCGTCATCGTGGCGCACGGCGAGATAGCCCGGACCGGGGGCGAGGATTACCTGCGCCGCGCTTTCTCCTGGCTATTGTAGCATCGCCCTAGCGGAACAGATCGGGGCAGCCCGCCGACGGCGCGGGGCGCTGGCCCTGCGCGATCGGGGGCATCACGTTGTCGATCCGCAGCACATAGTTCATCACCGGCGTGCCGGTATCGAGATAGGCGGAGCGATAGAGGATCGCCGGCCGCTTGCCGGGCGCGGTGATCGCGAACCAGTTCTCGCTCATCTTCGTATAGGGCTTGCCGCAGCGGACGGCGGCAATGCGATAGCCCTGCGCGCGGAGCCGGTCGAACACCTCGGTCGGCCGCATGTGATCGAGGCCCAGGAAATAGAAGCGCGTCGCCATCTGCGCATTGCCCGTCGCCCGCGCCTCGGATTTCGTGGTCGGCGTATCGAGCGCGCCGTCCAGCGTATAGGGATTGGGATCGTCCCCGCCGGGCGGATAGGGCACCGTCAGCTTCTTCACGGGCGGGTGCCACGAAAGCGCCGGCAGCTTCTGCACCTCCGCCCAGTTCAGCGCGGGCGGCGCGCCCGCCGGGCGCATCAGCCGGTCGATCAGCGTCACGACCGCCTCGGTGCCGGTGCGAGCGCCCGGCGTGGGCGCGGCCTTGCCGGAACAATCTTCGGTGTAGAGGCCGGCGTCGCGTTCCGACATCGCGGGCAGGCCGCCGAGATAGAGGATATAGCCCGTCCCGCCGGACCTGAGCGGCGCGGCGTAGAGGAACGCCGCCCGCTTCGCGGGATAGCCGATGCGATACCAGCGCCGCCCGTCGGGATAGGGCCGGTTGCCGATCGTGCAGCGCGCCGGGGCAAGCGTGAAGCCGGCGGCCCGGAACCCCGCCACCACCCCCTCCGGCGAGGGGAGCGGCTGCGGATCGAGCAGATAGACGCTTCCCACCATCGTCCGCGCGCCATTGGCGGCCAGCGTCACCGGCTGGCCACCGATCATCGCGCGGCCCGGCATGGCGAAGAAATCGCCGTCCGGCGTCGCCTTGTCGAGCGGCAGCGGCCCCTTCCCCCATTGGACGCCGGAGACCTTGCGCGCCGTGTCCCAGTCGCCGAGCGAATAATCGACGTTGGCCGGCAGCAGGAAGCGCGCGAACAGTTGCGCCACCGCCGCCGGGCGGGACGGCTGCGCCTGCGCGGCGACGACCGCCGGGATCGCCGCGCCGAGCAAGACGAGCACGGCCGATGCGAGCGTGCGTGAATGCGTGGTCATCGCCTGATCCTCCCTTCGCCGCGTCACGCCTTGAACGGGCTGGTGATCTTGCCCAGCCCGGCGAGGATGAGGCCGATCCCGCACAACAGCAACAGCCACGCGCCGAAGCCGGTGCTCAGCGCCGAGCCGATCGCCTCCCCGAACATCCCGCCTTGCGAGGTGATCCCCGTCCTGACCAGCATCACCAGCAGGAAGGCGAGGATAGACGCCGCGCCCGCCGCCAGCGTCACCATACGGAGCGCGCCGCCGCGCCACGCCTGCCACAGCAGCAGCGCCGACAGCAGAGGCGCGGCGAAGCGCAGCATCAGCAGCAGCTTGAATCCCGCGCTTGGGCCGCCCGCGCCCTCGTCCCCGCCGCCGAGCGCGCCGAACGGGTTGAGGATCGTCAGGATCGACGGAAGATCGAGCAGCGACACGCTTTTCTGCGGCATGGAGAGCGCGGGCATCACACAGGCCAGCAGGGCGACGATCGCGATCGGCACCGCGATCGTGCCGGTGAGCAGCGACTTCGCCCTGCCCACCGCGGGCGAGGCGGCGATCGCCCCCATGTCGATGCCGGCCCCGCCCGCTTCGGCGTAGATGCCGCGCGCCACCTGCCCATCCGCCTCGAAATCGACCCGCGCGCCGGGATTGACTGGCTGGCCGCCCTGCCAGTCCGCGACGGAAAAGACGTAGCGCTTGCCGTCGTCGCCCGCGATCGCCCCCGTGCCGGCGTCGGCCGAGAATCCCAGAACCTTGCCCTTCATCGTCATCTCCCATCATCCACGGATCATTGATCCCGCGCCGCAGGATATGCACACATGGCGGCCGGACGCTGATGAAGAAGTTCTCAAGATTGGCTGGTCGATCCCCATGTCTTTGAAATCGGGAAACTCCCGCCGGGCGAGACTGATCTGGACGGTCGGATCGGTCGAGTTGGACGAGTCGAGCTGGCGGCTCAGGGTCGGCGGTCGCGGCGTGGAGATCGAGCAGAAACCGATGGAGCTGCTGCTCGCGCTGCTCCACCGCAACGGCGAGGTCGTCACCAAGGAGGAGTTGCTCGATCTGGTGTGGCCGGGCGTGACGGTCGTCGCCTCGTCGCTGCCGACGGCGATCGCGAAGCTGCGCCGCGCGCTGGGCGACGACGCGTCGATCGTCGAGACGGTGCAGCGCCTCGGCTACCGGATCGCGGCGGGATGCGAGATACGCTGCACCGAGCTTGGCGACCGGCCGCTGATCGGATTGGTCGCGGGCGATGCGGTGCCCGGCGCACCCGGCTGGCGGCTGGAGCGGATGCTGGCGCGCGGCGAGGCCGACGACGTATGGCTGGCGCGATCGGACGCGGGCGCGGCGCGGGTGTTCAAGTTCGCCGAGACGCCGGGCCGGCTGCGCCAGTTGAAGCGCGAGGCGCGGGTCGGCCACGTCCTCGCCGGCACCGCCTACGCGGCGAGCCGCTTCGTCCTGCCGATCGCGCAGGCGTTCGATCGCGTGCCGGCGTGGCTCGCCTTTCCGGATGCGGGAATCGACCTAGGCCAATGGTTCGTGCGGCATGGCGCCGCGCTCGATCGCGAGGGGCGGATCGCGCTGGCAGGGCAAGCCGCGCGCGCGGCTGCGGCGGCCCATGCGGTGGGCGTGCTGCACCTCGACCTGAAGCCGGCCAATCTGCTCGTGACCGATATGGCGGGAGGGCCGCCGCATGTCCGGCTGATCGATTTCGGCAGCAGCGCCCTGCTCGATCTTCCGCGCGCGCCGGGCCTCGCGCTGACCGAAACCGCCGAGCCGGACGCCCCCTCCCCCGCCGGCACGCCGCTCTATCGCGCGCCTGAGTTGATCGGCGAGGGCACGCCATCGGTCGCGTCGGACATCTATGCGCTCGGGCTGCTGCTGTTCCAGTTGGTCGTCGGCGATCTCCACCGCCCGCTCGCGCCGGGCTGGGAGGCGTTGATCGACGACCCGCTGCTCCGCGTCGATATCGCCCGCGCCTGCGCGCTCGATCCGGGCGACCGGTTCGCATCGGCGGACACGCTGGCCGGGCATCTCGCCACGCTGGAGCAACGGCGCGAGGCGGCGCGGCGCGAGGCGGAGGAAGCGCGCGCGACCGAACAGGCGAGCCGCGAGGCGGAGCGCGCGCGGATGCGGCGGCCGTGGGTGATCGGCGCGGGTGTCGCGCTCTCGCTGGGCGTGGTGGCGGCTTCGGCGGCGGCATGGCAGGCGGCGCGCCAGCGCGACGAGGCCGAGCGGCAGACCGCGATCACGCTGGCGATCAACGGCTTCCTCGCCGACGACCTGCTCGGGCGCGGCGATCCCGCGCGCAGCGGCGACGCGCGCGAGACGCTGATCGACGCCACTCATCGCGCCGAGCCGGAGATCGACCGCCGCTTCGCCAACGCGCCCCGGATCGCGGCCCAGCTCTATCACACGCTGGCGCGCGTCTATGCCCAGCAATCGGACTGGAAGGCGGCGCGCATAGCCTATGGCAAGGCCGACGACGCCTTCGCCCGCGCGCATCTCGGCGATAGCGAGCCGGCGATCGTGTCGCGGCTCCAGCACGCCTTCATGGAGGCATTGTCCTATGAGCAAGGCTCGGTCGAGCGCGCCCGCGCGCTGATCGCGGCGGAGCGCAAGCGGCTCGGCGATGCCGATGCCGCCGACCCCGAAACCCGCGTATGGCTCGCCACCGCCGAGGGGATGGTCGAACTGGCCGGCGGGGACATGAAAGTGGCGCGCGACCGTTTCGCGCTCGCCACGCGGCTCGCCGACACCTTGCCCGATCGCTTCGACGAGCGGACGCGCAACGATTTCCGCCAGCGCCTCGCTTTCTCCTATATCCGCTCGGGCGACGGCGCGCGCGGGGAGGCGCTCATCAAGCCCTTGCTCGCGGCGCAGACCACCCTGCTCGGGCCGCTCAATCCCGATGTGTTGCTGCTGCGGATGAACCTCGGGCAAGCCTATCTTTTCCAGCGGCGCTTTCCCGAAGCGGTGGCGGAATTGTCGGCGGTGCTGCCGCTGATCGAGCGGCAGCTCGGCCCGAACCACCGGCTCGCGCAGCAGACGCTCGCCGCACGGCTGGAGGCTTACGGCGGTATGGGCGATTATCGCGATTCCGTGGCCGACGGGCGGAAGCTCTATGCGATCGCGCTGGCGCAGCAGGGGATGGGCGCGTTCCGCACCATCGCCGCGCTCTCCGATCTCGCGACCAGCGAATGCCGCATCCCCGACACCGCGCATGGCATCGCCGACGCGCGGCGCGCATGGCTCGCCTCGCGCAGCGCGTTCGGGGACGATGCCGCGCTGACGCAGGGCGTCGCCACGGCGCTGGCGCAATGCCTGATCGAGGGCGGTAAGAACGCCGAAGCCGCGCCGCTTCTCGTCGGGGTCGATCGCAAGGCGGTCGCCGATCTGTCCGGTGACCGCAACTGGGGCGCGAACGTCGATCTCGCGCAGGCGGAGATCGCACTCCACGCCGGCCGCCGCGCGGAGGCCGCCGCGAAGCTGGATGCGGTGGCGGCCGCCTATGGATCGCCGCGGGCCGATGTGTTCCAGCATCGAAAATATCTGATGCTGAGGCAGGCGTTGCATCGCGACTCCATTGCGCCGATGAGCGGCCGTTGAAAGGAGCCGCCCGTGCCCACCGATCATCACCCCGTCCGGCGGAGCGTGGCCCGCCTGCTCGCCGCCTCGCTGATGCTGATGCTGGCGAGCGCCTGCGCCCGGCAGACGGGGTGGCATAACACCGTCGTCACCGGCCTGCCGACGCTGGCGTTCGACATGACCAGGGCCAATGACGGCAAGCCGGTGACGGCGGCCGACTATCGCGGCAAGGTGACATTGCTCTATTTCGGCTACGCCAGTTGCCCCGACATATGCCCGATGACGCTGGCCAATGTCGGGCAGGTGCTGCGCCGGATCGGGGGCGACGCCAGCGCGGTCCGCGTGCTGTTCGCCACGGTCGATCCGGATCGCGACACGCTGCCGGTGCTCAGGCAATATGTCGCCGCGTT
This sequence comes from Sphingomonas sp. CL5.1, assembly GCF_013344685.1. Classification (NCBI taxonomy): domain Bacteria; kingdom Pseudomonadati; phylum Pseudomonadota; class Alphaproteobacteria; order Sphingomonadales; family Sphingomonadaceae; genus Sphingomonas; species Sphingomonas sp. CL5.1. The sequence continues at coordinate 2,726,177 of NZ_CP050137.1, read as the reverse complement.
CGGCCCCCAGGTCGATGGCCTGCGCGGCGATCCCGATGCGCTGGCCGCGCTCGCCCGGCGATACCGCGTCGCCTATTCGGTGCGGCCGGGGCCGGACTATGAGGTGACGCACAGCTCCGGCATCTACGTCTTCGATCGCGGCGGCGCGGCACGGCTGCTGGTCAGCTCGCTTTCGACGCAGGACGCGGACGTGAAAGGCGCCGCCGCCGATTTGCGGCGGCTGGTCGAAAGCAACGGCTGACGCGGTTCAGCGCCCCGTCCAGCTCGAGGCCGATATCCGCGCGCCGTCGCCCGGCGCTCGCGGCTTCTCCGCCGCTTCCTCGGCGCGGCGCAGCGCATCGAGCACGAGCAGCAGCGAGACGACGCTCATCATCGCCGGCGGAATCCAGATGATAAGCCCGCCATAGGCCTGATCGTCGAGCGCGCCGATGCCGGGATAGATGCGGCCGCACCACGCGTAGAAGCCATAGAGATCGTGGCGCGACAGCGCGATGATCGCGCCGATCAGGATCTGCGGGAACATCACCCCGATCGCCAGCGCCGCGCGCATCCCGAAGGATATGCCGGCCCGCGCGCGGTCGCGCCGGTCGAGCACCACGCTCCAGAACAGCACGCCGTCGCCCACCATCGACCAGTTCATCACCAGATAGAGCCGGGGGTCGATCATCGCGCGGAAGTGGATCGCGGGCACCAGCCACAATGCGATCAGCCCGACGAACAGGAACGCGGCGAGCAACGGCTTGCGGACGACGTGGAGGAAGCGCAGCACGGGAGGCGCCACCGCCAGCCGCCGCATCCGCGCCGGCATCCCGCGCAGGATCGTCGGCCACGGCCAGGCGAGCGCGATGAAGAACGGCCCCAGATGGTGCATCACCACATGCTGGAAGCGGTTCAGGAAGAACATATGCTCGGCGAGATATTCGAACCGCGTCTGGAGCACGCCGTAGATCACCGCCATGCCGATCAGGAACGCCGCCGAGCGCCATCGCGACGGACGTTCCGCCGGCGCGGTCGCCCGCAAGCCGCGCCAGTACCACCACAGCGGGAATGTGGTGGCGAAGAACCACGAGAAGGAGAAATCCCACGGCGCGATCGCCGGAAGCGCGGCGGCATGGAAGCGGCACAGCCACCACAGGACCAGGCTCGCCGCCCCCAGCGCGAGCGCCGCGCGCGCGTCCGGCGATGCGAACAGCTCCGGGGAAAGCGGACCGGATCGGCCACGGATATCAGTCATAATGGGCGACTCGGCCTGCCTGTCCGCGCTTTTGCTAGACCTTCGGAAGCCCGCGACCAAGCAGCGAAAGATGACGGGATTTTCATTGGACCGTCATATTCGCGCAGCCTAGGGGCAAGGCCCATGACTCTTCCCGGCCCCCTCTTCTTCGTGGCGGGCGGCGCGCCGATCCTGCTGGTCGCCCTGGTCTATCTGCGGGGCGCGCGGCGGCGGGGGGCGAGCCGGCGGCCGACCGATATCCCGCGCCATTGCGCCTTCGCGGCGGGGCTGGCGATGCTGTTCCTGTCGCTGCAATGGCCGTTCGCGGAATGGGCGCACGAACTGTTCTACGTCCACCAGATCGGCATCATCGTCGCCCGGATCGTCACCCCGATCCTGATCGCGGTCGCGCGGCCCGCCGCCACGCTTGTCGCCGGCCTGCCGCGGCCGGTGCGGCGGCGCGTCCTGCGGCCCGCGCTGCTCGCGCCAGCGACGCGGGGAGCATGGCGGAGCATCGCCCATCCGGCGGTCGCCCTGCTCCTCTATATCGGTACCTTCTATCTCTGGGAGCTTCCCGCCCTCCAGTCCGCCGCGCTGGACAATGCCGCGATCGGGCTGGCGATGCACCTCAGCCTGTTGTTCACCGGCCTCTTGTTCTGGAGCCGGATCGCCGGACGCAGGCCGGCGCCGCTGGGCGTGAGCCACGGCGAGCGGCTGATGATGATCTGGCTGGCGATCCTCGCGCAGATCCTTCTCGGCGCCTATCTCACGGTCAAGAGCAGCGTGCTGTATCACGCTTATGCCGCGACCGAGCGGCTGGCGATGATCGCGCCGATCGTCGACGAGCAGCGCGGCGGCTTCATGATCTGGGTGCCGAGCGCGCTCCTCTCGCTGCTCGCGATGATCGTCGTGATCGATATGTGGGGCCGCCACGAGACGCGGATGGACCTCAAGCGCACGCAATGGTCGCCGTCCAATTCCGCGATCCTGCTCTATCCGCAGACCGGGCGGGCGCTGCGCGCGATGGCCGAGCCGAAGAACAAGCGGATGGCGATCGGCCTCGCCAGCTTCGCGCTGCTGATCTTCGCGGCCGTGTGCGGCGTCGTCACCGGCGCCTATCGCGTCAACCGGCGCGAGAACATGCGGCTCTATATGCTGTCCCGCTGCGCCGGCCCACATTGCTGAGCGCCCGCGCGGCGCGAGGAGCCGGACGATCGCCGCCCTCGAAATCGCCCCGCCGAGGCCTGGGGATCGCCAGCGCATCCGCTATATCAGGCGAACGCGGAACCTTGCCGGGATCGCGTGGGCGCAAACCGGCATCCTTCGGGGAAGACCTCATGACCAATATCCTCGTCGATGCCGATGCCTGCCCGGTCAAGGACGAGATCTACAAGGTGGCGTTGAGGCGGATGGTGGCCGTGACCATCGTCAGCAACAGCCCGATCCGCATCCCCGCCCATCCCCTGATCGATCGCGTCATCGTCGGCGACGGGTTCGACGCGGCGGATGACTGGATCGCCGGGCGCGCGAACGATCGGATGGTGGTGATCACCTCCGATATCCTGCTCGCGGATCGCTGCCTGAAGGCCGGCGCCGCGGTGATCTCGCCCGCCGGCAGGCCCTTCACGGCAAATTCGATCGGCGCCGCCATCGCCACCCGCGCGATCATGGCCGATCTTCGCGCGGGGGGCGATCAGGTCAATCGCGCGCCCCCCTTCGCGAAGGCGGATCGCTCGCGTTTCCTCCAGGCGCTGGACGAAGCGCTCGTGCGCCTCGCGCGAAAGTGAGCGGTGGCGATCGGCGGGGCGATGGATTAATGAAGCGCATGGCCGATCGCTTCGAACGACATCGCCAACCGTGGCGCGCGGACGAGATCCAGAAGCTCCATACCCTTGCGAAGAAAGGAATGGCCCTGAAGGCAATCGCCAAGGCGCTGACACGAAGCGAGGAATCGGTGAAGGAGCGCGCCAAGCTCGATGGACTCAAGCTCGCGAAGCTGCACTGACGCTAAGCGGCTCGCCGTATAAGGCGCCGGACGGCCGCTCGCGCTCGCTTCCGCATCGAAGGGAAGTTCCGCAAGAGCCGTTCCGACGGGCGGGCATTCGCGCGCTTCGGCTTGGTCGGACAATCGGCAACGAGCCGAATCAGGACAGTCGGCGAGAGCGGGCGAATGCGGACGGCTTTATTTCAGCCGAGGACCTCCAGCACCGTCGCGCGGGCGATGGCGCGCTGACATGGCTTGGAAGATGAGGGGTCGCGACGCGAAAGCGGAGGGAATATTCGCGCTTTGCGGCGGATGTTCGTGGTGTTGGCAGTCTTGTTGATAAAGTTCATGCAGGTTCCTGTAGTGGATCGCCGCCAGCGATGCCGGGGCGCAATTCCCGCGCGGCGCGGGCACTGGCGACACGTTCATGACGTTGCGCCATTTCCAGCCACGCGGCTTCGGCGCGAAGGCACCGCTCACGGACGTTGTGCAACGTTGCGGCTTCCGCCTCGGCGCGGCAGCGGACAGCCTGCGCCCGGAAATCGGAAGGCTGGGCCAAGGGCATCTCCCTTCGATAAGTTGACGACGCTCCGAATTGACGCGGAGCGCCGCCTGGCGTTGAGAATCGCTCCTCAGTCGACGGATTCGAGATTGCAGGCCGATTGACGGCCGCGCTTGTCCGCCTCGAGTTCATAGCTGACGCGCTGGCTCTGGTTGAGGGTGTTCATGCCGGCGCGCTCGACCGCGCTGATATGGACGAACGCATCCTGCCCGCCGCTGTCGGGAGAGATAAAGCCGAAGCCCTTGGTCGCATCGAAGAATTTGACGGTGCCGATCTGACTCATGAAAATATTCCTTCTTTGACGGCGCGCCCCATGCGGATGCGCCTGTGGCTGCAAGGGCATAAAGAAGGAAGAAGGGCCGCAAAGCACCGAAGACCGTCGATTTGCGACTGTAGCAGCGTCAATATGGAGAAGAATGAGGAATATGCAAGACTATTCCACGCAGCTACATCAATATTGATATTCCGCCTCCCCGATTTTTAGATCATCCGGGATAAGCCCGACGCGGTAAAGCGACTGTCTGCTGTCGCGGACATGGTAGAGAAGCAACAATCCGCGGATGAGAAGACCGAGGCGACCGGTGGGGCCAACGCTACGGCAAGCGTGGGAGCGCTACAAGGCGGCCTTGATCAAGAGCAGCGCTCCGTTCTCCCGACCGCAAAGCTGCCGGGGTATGCCGGACGCGACGCCGCTGCTGCTGATCGGACGGCTCGCGGTCGACGCGGCATTTCAAGGCATCGGTCTCGGCGCGGATTTGCTGGCCGATGCGCTCCGGCGATGCGTGGCGGCTTCGGAGATCGCGGGCGCGCGCGCCGTGATCGTCCATGCGATCAATGCCGACGCGGCAGCCTTTTACGAGCGCCACGGCTTTACGCGCTCACCACTCGGCGAGTTGTTCCCGTTGCTGCCGATCGAGGCCGTGCAGGCGACACTCGACTAGATCGGTTCCCGGCCTCCACCAGCCGCTGCCACCACGCCTGCGCCCTGTGCCTCATACCCGACCCCGGCATCACGCAACAGCGTGTCGAGCCAAGTAGCGGATTATCAGGCTTCATCGAATATCCGCGTCACATAAGCCGGCAGCTTCTTGCGGCTGAGCGCTTTCGCCTCGTCGAACGGCACGCCGAGCATCTGGAGGATCGACTGGATGATGTTACTGCCCCAGGATTTAGGCACATCGCCTTCGAGCAGGTCGCGCGTCCCGGCCACGAGCGAGATCAAGGTGATGCGCACCACGACGTCAGGATCGGAGGCGTGGACCGCTTAAGCTCGCGGCCTTTCTCGATATGCGTCCGGCTAGCAGTCGCGAAGACGCACCACATCTGCGGCAGGTCGGTCGATGCGTTCACCACGAACCATCCCCAGACAGGATCGGCCAGCGCCTTGGTGAGGAACCTTCTGAATATAGGCGACGGAGAGTGCCGGATCGCCCGCGGTTGCGAAGATCTTCTCGTTGATTTCCCGCAGCTCGTCGGCATGCTTGAGGAAGATGATCTCCGCCCCTCAGTCTTCGAGGTGAAGTTGTTGTAGAACGAGCCGACGCCCACATCGATCTCCTCGCGCGATCGTCGCCCGCGCGAGGGCTTCGCACCCGCCGACGCCTACTTCGGCAGGGCTCCGACCATCATCCAACAGCGCGAAAGGATCAAGCGACAAACCATCGAACATCGGCCCTTGCAGCACCGCAAGCTCGCCGCTTAACATTACCCCCAGACGAGGCCCGAACTCCGCTAATCTACGCCGCGAGTTGCGCCAAATGTTCTGACGACGGACAGCCTGCTCATATCTCCATTCAACGATATGGAAGTTTGAAACACCCCCCGATAGCTGCCACAAATTTCATCTATCGAGGCGAACTGCTGTCCGCGTTTCAATAGCATCAGCATCTCACCCGTTTTCCGTCGTTCGCGGGACTAAATCACCAAATTCTAAATAACGCGGCAGGCGTGATCAATCCGACACCAAGCTAAAACGACAATGGTGCGTCGTTACCAATATCAAGATGTACAAAGCTCGTGTGTCTATGATATCATAAAGATACCTGCGATGCATGGGAGACCGGCAATCACAGCTTTTGCGTAGCCTAATATGCCTTGGAGGTGCGAGGGCGGCACCGATTTTTCCTTCAAGGTAGCGGGGCTCGATTGCGGCTTCTCCATCCTCAACTGGATGAGTAACGTTTTCCAGCGCCGCATATGCCTTGGAGGTGCGAGGGCGGCACCGATTTTTCCTTCAAGGTAGCGGGGCTCGATTGCGGCTTCTCCATCCTCAACTGGATGAGTAACGTTTTCCAGCGCCGCCCCGAGTTTAGCCCTCTATCGGACGGCGAGAGACAAGATTGCCAAAGCGACCGAAGCGCATCGCCGCGCCGATCAGGCCAAAGCCCGCGATCAGCATTGCCCAAGTCGACGGCTCCGGCACTCCCGTCACCGCTGCGGCCTCGCGGACGAGATAGGTCGCGCGCTGTGCCATGTACGGATTGTTGCTCAAGCTCCAGTCCTGGAAGATGATACTCATTCCGGTCGGCTGCACGAAACCCGTGTTGAAGTTGATATTGAAGGACGCATAATTCCCGCTCGCGGTCAGGAAATAGGCGTAGGAAGCCTGCATGGTCGATCCGCGCCCGAAATCCCGATAGACCAGCGCCCCGATGGCGTCCATCACTGCCTGGCCCTGCGCGACCGGGAAGAAGCCACCCGACCGAAATCCGGTCAGCCCCAGATCGCCGAAGAAATTCTCGATCTCGCTTTGTCTGGCGATCCTGAAGCCCGGAAAACGGGCCGAAAGATCGGCCTGCCCGACCTGATAGGTCAAAGGCAGCTTCAGGAATTCCAGCCCGAGGTCGCTGTCATAGGCGAGGTTCTGGTCGCCCGCGGTCTGATAATCCCGCATGACGACCGCGGCACTGGCCGGCATCCCGGTCAGAAGGACCGGAGCCAAGACGAATAAACCCTTTTTCATGACGCTCTCCGCTTTTTCTCGAAGCTTGCGAGTGGGTTACTCGCCGCCTGATCCTGTGCTGGAGATAGTTTCCTGCAGGGGGCAAGGTCGATCAGCCCCAAGTCCCTAAAATGTTGAACCTCCGTTCCGCCTGTTCCGGGCTGGGACGTCAGCCGAGCTCGCTGACCCAATCGCCGAAGACTTGTGCGACATGGTGGTCGCGCACCTTCCGGTCGCGCGCGCCGGGCATGGCACGGAACTGGCCGGGCGTCGTCCCGTAAGCGCGTTTGAACAGACGCGCGAAATGGGACTTGTCGGCAAAGCCCGTGACTTGGGCCAGCGCTGCGATCGAGCGGGTTTCGGCCGGGTCATCCAGCAGCTGGTGCATTTTCCGGAGCCGCCGGCTTTGAAGCTGGCGCAGCACGCCCCCACTTCCGCCGAATGCGCGGTACAGGGAGGAGCGGGAAACGCCCACACCAGCGCAGATCGCGGCGACGTCAAGTGGCTCGGCGAGATGCGCATCGATATATGATCGCACGCGGCTCGCGAGCGCTTCCTGCCGCTTCGTCGTCGCTTCCGCTTTGCTGAGGGCCTCAAGCACTGCATCCGCGGCAAGGTCCATGATCGCTCTTTCGAGCGTGGAGGCGTGGACAGGCTCCACTTTCGGAAGGCTGGTGCAGATCGTCCGCAGCGTGGCGCCCAGCAATTCGGTCATTCCGCCGGTCGCGATCAGGCCATGCGGATCGAACGACTCCAGGCGCGGCATGATCAGGTGCCTCGGCACCGCGACCGAAATTTCCTCGATGCTGCCGACATCCATCCGACAAGGCTGGCGCATGTCGATGACGAGCAGCGAGCCGGGGCCGGCGCGCGCCGCCCCGCGTCCGCAATCGACCTGCACCGCGCCTCGGAAGTGATAGTTGAGATAGATGTGGTCGACCTTGTCCCCGCGGACCCGCGACAGTGGCCGGTCGTACTGGACCGGTCCGGCCGTTACCTGGGTGACGACCAGAGCGCCGATACGCCAGATCAGCGCGCGCGCCGCGAAGGGACCCGTTGAATCCCGCGCCATGTCGAAATTGACCATGGCGGACGCGAAGGTTCGATATTGGTCCGCGACGGGCAGATCGGCGCTGTCAAACCGAAGCGGCGAAAAACAGTCCCCTTCCACCGTAACTTCCCCAGCATCGTCGCAGCTTCTCATATGCATCGCGATCCCCTGAGCGACAGGCCGGCGTGTCGATTATCCGTCACGATTGTGCAAGGCTGGCGTCGTCGTGCGAGGGGAGCACTATTGCAGGTCGGAACGACGACAATTGAAGCGCAACCGCTCGTCAACTTTCGAACCTACGGTTAACCGGTTCTGACGAAAGTCGACGTTCCCGCTGCCGCAACGGAACGGTGTATGTTGGGCCGGAACCGGTCATTGGCCTGGAGATTGTTGGCATAGAGTTGTTTCGCCTGTCGTTCAGGGAGTTCCCTCATTCTGGTGCCGCTACGAGCGAGATTTAAGGCGAGAGCGACCGTCGAATAACCTCCAGCTAGAGAAGCCGGCTATCATAAGCCCACTGAAGAAGAGCCTGCCTCTGCCGCGGGCGGCAAAACGGATCTCCCGGATTGCAGTGCTTCACAATTTGAGCGGCATGGCGTTTGAAGGCTTTCCAGCGTGCGATCTGGCGGGAATCTTCTTGTGGCAACCTGCGCCCCGAATAATATCGACAATACCATTGAAACCATCCACGCGGGTCATCCGGGTATATCCAGCCCTTCTCGATCCAGACGCGAAGGGGAACGCTCGCCCGCACGCCGAAATAGTTCAACGAACAATCCGGGCGACCGGCGGCCAGCTTGGCGCTCTTGAACCAATCTTCCGGAAATTCGGCGCGGCAGTCCGTCAGGTACTTGCCGCAGAAAACGCCCAAGCTCAGAATTTCGGCAGGTGTCAGTTCCGGGAGAAAGTCAGGATCGAAGCCTTGTCCGAAGGCCACGGAGCGGGTGTAGGCATAGCCCTGCTGCATTCGATCGTTAACGACGACTTCCGTTGCCTGGCACATTGACCAAATCTAGCGCATCATAAGAGGACTGCAACGGATCGGCTTAGGCGGACGTCGAACGGTTCGCGGATTATATAAATCAGCTTCATCGGCGGCTCTGCCAGCGCGGAGGCAGCAGCAGCCGACCCATTTTACGACGTTCGATTGGGTTCGCGCCGTTCCCGAAACCCGTCAGGCAGGTTCTTCTCACAGGTGCGCTCCGCGCGCTCGCGCCGAATGGCTTGGGCTGGGTGGCTTCTTGCTTGGCAGCTTCTGGTTTGAGGATCGATAAACCTGCCGCTTTCGCGAATCATCAGACCGAATTCTAACCGCATTTTGCAGGGAATCACCGGGCTCACGACACTTAAATGGTGAACCAGACGCTGACACCGGCATTGAGCAAAGCGACAAGCCAAAATTGGATCGTTCACTCTTCGCAGGGTGGATTTATCTTCAGATTTAAAACGTACCGGTCTCAAACCGATGAAAAAAGCAACGCCACGATGGTTTACGATAGTCACGACTACATCCATCGAATACTATGCTCTCGAATGCCATCTCTATCCTACGCCGCCACTTAGACTAGGCAACAAAATTAACCCCTTTCTCTGGGAATGTGAAAATCAAAGCCTGACTCACAACAATCAGATTGGTACTTGCGTGAGAATGAATGTCAGCCGGACATAATGCCCATTTCTATGAGAGCGAGGGAGGTATGGGCGCTGAATAGTTAGGCTCAGGACCTATTAAATCGCTTGCGGTGATGAGGATCGGTTGATTCAATGGCGGCGCGAGGAGGCGTCGCGATGAGTGATCTGATCTGGCTTTCGGAGGCGCAGATGCGCCGGATCGAGCCGTATTTTCCGCTGTCGCAGGCGTGCCACGGGTGGATGACCGTCGGATCATCAGCGGTATCATCTTCGTGATCCGGAATGGCTTGCGATGGCGCGATGCGCCAGCGGACTATGGTTCGCCGAAGACGATCTACAATCGCTTCATGCGGTGGAGCCGGCTCGGGGTGTTCAACAAGATCTTCTCCGCCCTCTCGGCGCAGGGCGGCAAGCCTGACCAGTTGATGATCGATGCGACGCATCTGAAGGCGCACCGGACGGCCGCCAGCCTGCTCAAAAAAGGGCTGTTCCCAGACGTATCGGACGTACCAAAGGCGGCCTGAACTCGAAGCTTCACGCCGTCTGCGACGGCAAGGGCAGACCGTTGGTCATGCTGCTCAGCGAGGGACAGATGAGCGACTACAAAGGCGCTGCCCTGATGCTCGACGCCTTGCCACGCGCTAAAACCCTGCTCGGCGATCGAGGCTATGACGCCGACTGGTTCCGCAAGGCGCTCGCGCAGCGCGACATCACCGCCTGCATCCCGTCAAAGAAGAACCGAAAGGTCCCGATCCCGCACGATCCTGTGCGCTATCGCCAGCGCCACAAGATCGAGAACATGTTCGGAAAGCTCAAGGACTGGCGGCGCATCCACACTCGCTATGACCGATGCGCGCACACCTTCATGTCCGCCATCTGCATCGCCGCGACCATCATCTTCTGGATCAATCAATGAGTCCTGAGCTTAGGTTGAGGCGCTCCTGATTCGTGTCGTCAGAATAAAGGCGACGCCCACCGTCATCCAGCAAAGGCCTGCAATCTTGGCGGTCGTCTGGGCATTGATCAGCACATAAGCGATGATGACGAAGCCGCAGAGCGGCGCGACAAGATGGCGCGGCCAGTCTCTGCTGCGACGGCGGATCGTGAAGTGGGTGATGACCGATAGGTGTAAGGCCAGGAAGCCGGTCAAGGCGCCGAAGTTAACCATCGAAGTCAGCAGTTCGAGGTGATCAACCAGGCATGTCCCGAGGACAAGCGTGACCACCGCGATCAGTATAATTGCGTAGTGGGGAACACGCCGCGTGACGCTCACGCGAGCCAGGATTCGCGGCAATTTGCCGTCACGTGCCATGCTGTAGATGAGCCGCGACGTGGCGATTTGAGTATTCAAGGCGCATGGCATGGCGGTCAGAAACACGCCGAGAATCGATACGACAAACCGGAATCGCATCCCGCCAACCGTCTGCGCAATCGCATAGAATGCCGTGTCAGCTTGCGCGCCGGGCGCGAAGGCTTCGCGATTCAGGACGAAGAGCGACGCAAGATAGGTCTGCCCCATGAACAGGACCGTAGTGAGAAGTAGCGACAGCAGCGTCGCGTTGCCGACAGACCGGGCGCCGCCCTTGGCCTCCTCGGCCAGTGTGGAAATGGCGTCGAAGCCGAGAAAGCTGAGGACTGCCAGAGACAAGGCGCCGAGAACCGCTCGGGAAGAAACCTTTTGCGGGTCGTAGAGAGGGGCCCAGCTAAGGTGAGCGCCGTTCATGCCGTGAGCGAGCGCTATCAGGCCCAGGATGACGAACACCGCCAGTAGAATCAGTTGTACGGTCAGCAATACCGCGCCCAGCCGCGCGGTGTCTTCGATGCCAAGCAGGCTTATTGCCGTATTGAGCACGACAAAGAGCATGACCAGCAGCGGCTTTGGAATCGCGGGGATGACGGAATGTACAGCGACCGCACAGATCACGAAGAGCAATGTCGGAGAGAGCAGGTAATCGAGCAACAAGGTCCAGCCGGCAAGGAAGCCGGCAGTCTCTCCGACGCCGCCGGCAACATAGGCGTAGACCGAGCCGGAGGTTGGAAAGGCTGCCGACATCGTTGCATAGCTGAGCGCGGTGAACGACATGGCGACAAAGCCGACCGCATAAACCAGCGGAACCATTCCGTGGCTGGCGTTGAAAACAAAGCCGAAGGTGCTCCATGGCCCGGTCGGCGTGATGATGAGCAGGCCGTAGACAAGCAGGTCCCAGAAACTGAGGGAACGCTTTAGGGCGTGCTGAGAGTCGGCCGGGCTGTCTCCCAATGCAGGCGCCGCAGCGCGAGCCTGCGCAGGAACGACATCCGACCTCCCCACATCCATCAGTTGAACTGCCGCTCGATACCCATGCCGATCGTCATCGGCTGATTGCTCGAGACGCGGTTAAATGTCGGCAGATTGATCGAGAGCGATGGATTGTTGCTGATCCATGCCTTCTTGTTCATGGCGTTATTGTCGAACAGATAGAAGTTCCAGAGCCCCTTGGTGACCCCGATCCTCAGATTCACCAGGCCGTAGGCGGGCAGATGATTGATCCCGTAAGTCGCATCAATGCGGCTGCCAACGTAATCGTATGAAGCTCTTGAATTGAGGCTCCAGCCGCCTGCTATCCCCTTTACGTAGCTGAGTGCCGCGCTGCCGCTCCACCGCGCGACATTCTGTACCGGATCACCGGCATGGAGACCGGCCTCCGTTACATTCTGCGTCAGATGTGCATCGGTGTAGGCAATATTCCCCGAAAGCGACAGTCCGGGCGTCAGGACCAGCCGCGTTTCGAGTTCCGCACCCCACACCGCGGCCGTGCCTGCATTGTCGGTGAACGGGAAGCCGCATGTCAGCGGGATATATTGCTGAATATTCTTCCAGTTTTCATGATAGACAGCCACGTTCACCAGCAGGCGATTTGATGGATTGAATTTCCCGCCCAGCTCATAGCTCCACACCTCGTCAGGGCCGTATTCAGTGGGAGCTGCCGTTCTGCCGAGCGCATGAAGGGAATTCAGGCAATTGGCTCCCTGAATTGTCTCCGGATTGCTCGGCACCGGTTCGTTGGCCGAGCCGGGTCGAAAGCCTTTTGCGACGTTGGCGTAAACCATCAGGTCGCTTCGCGCCTGGTAAGACAGATTGAATTTGGGATTGAACCCTGAATTGCTCGCCGCGCCAGTGTCGGACGCCGATGCATCCGAGCCGGTCTGCGACCCATAGCCAGATGTTGATGTATGGACCGACGTATCGTAGGAATAATATCTGAGACCGGTTGTAAACTTCAGCTTGTCTGTGAAATTATACGATATTTCGCCGAAACCAGCAATTTGCCTTATATCGATATTCTGATGGAATGAAAAATTGTTCTTGGTCCCGAATATCGGTACGGTCTCCGGGGTAACGTCGCTCATGATCGTCGTGAATCGATACTTGCTATAAAATGCTCCGAGGAGCCACTGGAATTTTCCAGATCCCTGAGATGTCAGGCGAAGCTCTTCCGAAAATTGCCTAGTTTTATCTATTTCCTGAAAGCTGCTCGGGCCCAGGCCACCGTCGGAGGAGTAGACGCTGGGAAGGCCAAAACCAAGTTGAACGTTTTCGCTGGAGTCCTGAACCGCATTTTGTGTCCGGTTCCAGTTCGCCGTCACTGACGTGACGTCAAAACCGTTGAAACGGTAGGTGATTGGAACTTCAAAGCTGAGGAATTTATCCGAGAATGGCTCCGGAATATTGAACGCCTCATAGTGCGCAGGTGTGCCGGGGTCGCTGTCGAATGTGCTGGGGCCGCCCTGATTCATCTTCTGCCAGAAGGCGGACGGGGTTATGCTGAGCCGGTCCGTCGGCTTGAAGAGCATGGACGCGCGAACGCCGTAGAGCTGAACGTCGTTTACATCGCGATAGCTGCCCTGGACCGGCGCCGACAGCATGTCACCCCGCTTGGCGCCCCCATCGGTCGCTACTGGGAAGTCCCCGACGACAATGCGATCGATCCATCCGCTCGTGCGGGCTTCGGAGCCCACCACCCGCAGAGCCAGAACGTCCTGAACCACGGGAAGGTTAACCATAGCGTTTTCGGTGTGGTTGAAGCCACCGCCGTCGGTACCGGACAGAACAACTTGCGCCGAAGCCTGATAGGCATTGGGGTCCGGCTTGTTGGTTACGAGGCGAATGGTGCCGCCCATGGAACCGGATCCGTACAGAGTGCCCTGAGGCCCGCGCAAGACTTCGATCCGATTGAGGTCGTAGAGGTTCGGATCAATCGTGACCTTGCCATTCTGAGCCCCGGCCGGAGCTGTCAACGGCGTGTCGTCCAGATAAAAGCCTACCGTGGGCGATGAGCCGCCGCTGGAACTGAGGCCGCGCATCTCGAATTCCGTCTGGCCCGGGCCGCTGGATTTCATCGAAACCCCCGGGATTTCGGCCACCATGTCGGAAACACTGGTCACGCCGCGCGCGAGGAGATCCTTGCCGCTGAATGCCGATATTGCGGCGGGGATCTTCTGGACGGTCGAGGCGCGCTTCGTCGCAGTCACTACGATATCCTGGTCAGTCGTGACAGTCGGGTTGTTGTCCGATCGCGCCGGAGCTCCCTCAGCCGCGGCTGCAGGAAGTGGCAACAATCCAAGCAAGGAGATCGCCGTTCCGCGATACAGACGGGTCCGAATACCAAAAGTAGTCGCCACTGTAGCCCCCTGTTCGTTGTGAGTTTGGAGAAGAAATGACCTGCAAGTGATGGTGGCATCGGGAGATGCGCTGACTGAGGTCCGACGCATTTCGAGTGTCACGGATAGGCAATGTGATCGGTTGAGCGACGATACGAGCTGCGATCTATCCAGCGCTCATCGCCTGCTCCCACTGATGGAGCGTGCGGTCGAGGCGGTCGACGATTTCTTCAATCTGCTCGGAGGTCACCGTGTAGGCCGGGGAGACCCACATCGGTAGCCCGCGCTTGATCACGGGTCGACGGTTTGCACCATAGAGCGTCGAATAGAAGACCAGACCATTCGAGAGCGCGATCTCCTGAAAGCGCTGCTCAGCACCCGCCTCCGGCGGGAAATAGGAGCGATCTTCAGCGTTCTGGACAAGTTCGAGCACCATGAAGAGGCCCCAGCCTCGCACGTCGGCGACCGTTGGATGTCGCCGCAGGCGTTCTGCGTGTGAAAAGAGCTGCGCGCCGCGCTCGTTCACTCGCTCGAGTAATCCCTCATCTCTGATTGCGTCGATCGTGGCGACACCGGATGCCGCGGCGACAGGATTGCCGCCGCTGGTGAAGCCGTGAATGAACGGCGTTCCGGCCTTGAACGGCTCGTTGACCTTGTCGCTGACCGTGACGGCACCGAGTGGCAGGTAGCCGCTGTTGATACCCTTGGCGAAGGTCATGATGTCGGGAATGACATCGAAGTGCTCCATGCCGCACCACTTGCCCGTGCGACCAAAGCCCGTAACGACCTCGTCGGAAATGAGCAGCACGTCGTTTTCGTCGCAGATGCGCCGAATCTCGCGCCAATAGATCGCGGGGGGCACCGTACCGTAATCCGGTCCGCTGCCGTGCGGTGTGGCAATGAAAGCTGCCACGGAATCTGCGCCCTCATAGCTGATGATTTCATCAAGCTTCCGCGCCGTCGCGATGGCCCAATCCTCGCGGCTCATGTTGGCGGGGCGGGTATAGTCACTATATTGATTGAACTTCGGCCACTGGCTGATCATCGGCTCATAACGGCCCACCGTGCCAGGATTGCCGGATAGCGACATCGTGGCTAGGGTCATCCCGTGATAGGCGTCATAGTTGCTGATGATCTTGTATTTTCCCGGTCGACCAGCGGCGAGTTGATACTGACGCGCGATCTTGACCGCCGTCTCGACGGCCTCGGATCCACCCGACACCAGATAGCTGGTGTTGAGATCGCCGGGCGTGATCGAAGCGATTGCCTTGCAAAGTTCGGCGCGCGGCCGATTGGCCAGGGTCGGATGAGCATAAGCGAACTTGTCGAGTTGAGATGCGATGGCGGCCTTGACCCGGGGATGGCCGTGTCCAAGGTTGACGCAGAACGGGCCGCCCGTGGCGTCGATGTAGCGATTTCCCTGGGTGTCAAAGATGTACAAGCCCTCCGCTCGATCGATTTCCGGGCTGAACGGATGATATGAGAAGGCGCGGGCCCAATCGCCTTCAGGCGCAAGCGGACCATAGTTGGTGGAAATGTGATGATTCATGTCGAGCACCGCCAGTGCAAGAGGTGGGAATTAGGGAAAGCGCGCGCCTAATGTGGCACTGAGTTACCCATAATTGACACCCAGTGTCAACCGTCAGGAAGAGAGAATCCGCATGGGCCAACAGAATCAATTACGGCGTCGGATTGCGGGATGCGCGCTGGAGCTTTTTGACCGCCAGGGCTTTGCCGCGACGTCCGTGGACCAGATCGCCGCCGCGGCGGGTGTGTCGCGCCGGACGTTCTTTCGCCATTTTCCCCGCAAGGAATCCGTCATCCTGTTTGAACAGGAACTGTATCGTACCAACTGGCGGGAGCGACTCGCTGACAGACCACCGAACGCTTCGACGTTCGATCTCTTCGTTACGGGCGCGCGTCAGGTCATTCTCTGGGCCGCCAGGGACAGAGCGCGACGCGACCTTCGGGCCCGAATGATCCGCTCTACCCCGGCACTCGCCTCGGTGGAGCGTGACGCGGACGCCGAAATCGCCCAGATGTTCGCCGATGCCTACGGTGCGGAACTGGGCGGTCGGCCGCAGGACCGGGTTCGTGCGAGCATCGTCGGAGCAGCCTTGATCGCCGCGATCAACGCGGTGGATGCCGAATGTCTCGATCCGGAAAGCGCGGTCGAGCTGTTTGACAAAGCGGTGCGCGGCATTGTCAACGGCGGTGATGCTATTTCGGATTCATCCGTTGTCGTGGTTCTCCGCGCTCCCTCATCCCTCTCGAACGAAGACATTATCGCGCGCTTGGAGCGTTCGTGAACGCCAGCCTCATGCTGCTCCGCAAAGATCAGGACGCATTAACGATCCACGCTTCGTAGACAAAGGTCGACGGCATGACTTGGCTTTGATTCAAGGCTGGCTTTGGAGTCCAGCTCGGGCGAGCGGATCGGGTTGCCGGTTGATGAGTAGGCGCTGATCAAGCCGTTGTTGCCGGCCGGGCGTGGCTGCGCTGCCAGTCGAGTACGGCAAGTTTCCGCCGTTACCGGCGCTGGGCTAGCAGCGGCGTATTGGATGCCATCCTTGAGACGTTGCCCGAGGTAGTAAAACGAGATCGCAGCGCCGACGTTATCGGCCGTCCCTAGGTGTGCAGACCTAGGCCGCGTTCGCCGCCGCCATCGACGACGCGAGCCGGTTCAGGCGATCCCGGACCACCGGCGCCTACTTCGGTCTTGTCCCGCACCGGCACCAGTTCGGCGAACTCGACTGGATCGGGCGAATCACCAAGCAGGGCGACGGCACGGTCCGCAAGCTCCTCTACGAGGTAGCTAATTCGATCCTGACCCGCACCAGGCAGGGCTTCGCGCTGAAGAGCGGGGCGCTCAGGATCCAGCCAGTTCGCATCGCAGGACAATCGTCGCTTTTATCCCGAAAGTGCTCTATATTCATGATATTCCGACACTGAGATATTTGATCTCCAGATAATCCTCGATCCCATATCGTGAACCTTCGCGACCGATACCTGATTCCTTAACCCCGCCGAACGGCGCGACTTCCGTCGAGATGATGCCGGTATTGATGCCCACGATGCCATATTCCAGCGCCTCGGCGACGCGCCACACGCGTTTCAGGTCGCGCGCGTAAAAATAGGCGGCGAGGCCAAAGCGCGTGTCATTGGCCTGCGCGATAACGCCGCTCTCGTCCTCGAACCGGAACACCGGGGCGAGCGGGCCAAACGTTTCCTCGCGCGCGACAGTCATCGCGGCGGTGACACCGGTGAGCAACGTCGGCTCGAAAAAGGTGCCGCCAAGCGTCGAGCGTTCGCCGCCGCACACCAATGTCGCGCCCTTGCCGACCGCGTCAGCGATATGCCGCTCGACCTTCTCCACCGCAGCCGCGTCGATCAGCGGGCCGATATCGGTGCCCGCCACCGCGCCGTCGCCAACCTTCAGCGCCCGCACCGCCTCTGTCAGCCGTGCGACGAAAGCGTCGTGGACACCTGCCTGCACATAGAGCCGGTTGGCGCAGACGCAGGTCTGCCCCGCATTGCGGTATTTGGACGCGATCGCACCCTTCACCGCCTGATCGAGATCGGCGTCGTCGAACACGATGAAAGGCGCGTTTCCGCCTAGTTCCAGCCCGAGCTTCTTCACCGTATCGGCGGACTGACGATAGAGCAGCTTGCCGATCTCGGTCGAGCCGGTGAAGGACAGCTTCCGCACAACCGGATTGGCGGTCATCTCGCCGCCCATCGCCGCCGCGTCGGAGGTCGGCAGGATGCTGAGCAGGCCGACGGGCAGACCGGCTTCCTCCGCCAGCACCGCCAGCGCCAGCGCGGAGAGTGGCGTCTGCTCGGCCGGCTTGACGACGATGCCGCATCCGGCGGCCAATGCCGGCGCGACCTTGCGCGTTATCATCGCCGCCGGGAAATTCCACGGGGTGATCGCGGCGACCACGCCCACCGGCTGCTTCAGGACGAGGATGCGCTGGTCTGCGACATGCGCCGGGATGATGTCGCCATAGGCGCGCTTCCCTTCCTCCGCGAACCATTCGATGAACGACGCGGCATAAGCGATCTCGCCCCGGCTCTCGGCCAACGGCTTGCCCTGCTCGGCGGTCATCAGGGCCGCGAGTTCGTCCTGATGCGCCATCATCAGATCGAACCAGCGCCGGAGGATGGCCGCCCGCGCCTTGGCGGGAGTGGCCGCCCAGGCAGGCATCGTGGCGGCGGCGAGATCGATCGCCTGCCGCGTCTCGGCGACGCCCATGTCGGCGACGTCGGCGATCACCGCGCCGTTTGCGGGGTTGGTCACGGGGAAGCGCTGGCCGCTCCCTGTCCAACGGCCGCCGACGAAAGCGTCCATGCGCAGCAGATCGGGGCGTGCGAGCTTCAGCGTGGCAGATGCGGTGCTCATAGCGAAGTGAGCGCCTGTTCCAGAATGTCCATGCCTTCATCGATGATGGCGTCGGATGCGGTCAACGGCATCAGCAGCCGGATCGTCTCGCCATGTATCCCGCAACTCAACAGCACCAGCCCCAGTTCCAGCGCGCGTGCCGTCACCCGCTTCGCCGCCGCGCCGTCGGGCGCGTCGCCGCCGCGCTCGGTTAGCAGATCGAAGGCGACCATCGCGCCGGGACCGCGCACATGGCCGATCGGCAGCAGGTCGTTGCGCCGGGCGAAGCGGCCCAGGGTGGCCCGCAGCCGCTCGCCAATCGCATCGGCCCGCGCGCAGAGCTTTTCCTCCTCGATCACGTCGAGCACGGCGAGCGCGGCGGCGCAGGCGACCGGCGATCCGGCATAGGTTCCACCCAGTCCGCCGGGCTGCACGGCGTCCATGATTCCGGCGCGGCCGATCACCCCCGACAAGGGGAAGCCGCCGCCCAGCGACTTGGCGACCGTCAGCAGGTCCGGCTCGATCCCGCCATGCTCGATCCCGAACATCCTGCCGGTGCGCGCGAAGCCGGTCTGCACCTCGTCCGCGATCAGGACGATGCCATGCTCGTCGCAGATGCGACGCAAGACCGCGAGCAATGCGGGCGGCGCGGTGTGGAAGCCCCCCTCCCCCTGCACCGGCTCGACGATCATCGCGGCGACACGCGACGGCTCGATATCCGCCGCGAACAGCAGATTGAGCGCGCGCAGGCTGTCCTCCACGCCGACGCCGTAATGCGCGATCGGGAACGGCAGGTGATAGACCTCGCCCGGCAGTGGCCCGAAGCTGCGCTTGTAGGGCAGCACCTTGCCGGTCATCGCCATGGTCAGCATCGTGCGGCCGTGGAACCCACCGCCGAACGCGATGACGCCCGACCGGCCGGTCGCGGCACGCGCGATCTTCACCGCATTCTCCACCGCCTCTGCGCCGGTAGTGAACAGGATCGTCCGGGCCGGGCCGTCGAACGGCGCGAGCGCGTTGAGCCGCTCGGCCAACTCGACATAGGGCGCATAGGCCATCACCTGAAAAGCGGTGTGCGTGTACCGATCGAGCTGGTCACGCACCGCCGCCATCACGCGCGGATGGCGGTGGCCGACGTTAAGCACGGCGATGCCGCCCGCGAAATCGATATAACGGCGGCCCTCAACATCCCAGATCTCGGCGTTTCCGGCGCGATCGGCGAATACGGGGGTAGCCGTGGCGACGCCCTGCGGTACCGCGTCCGCGCGGCGCGCGAGCAGGTTGCTGTTGTCCATCTGATTACCTCATTGTGTGGAAAGAATGGCGCGTTGCCGCCGGTCGAGCAGCAGCGCCGGAAAAAGGGCCGCCACGCCGCTCGCCGCGAGCAGCAGCACGGCGACGTCGATCACCACCGGATAGCCGCCGTGATCGAGCAGGAAGCCGGAGAGCAGGGGCCCGCTCGCCAGCCCCATCTTGGACATGAAGCCGCCCAGCGCCGCCGTCCGCCCGACCTTGTCGAACGCGGCGGCGAGGCCAAGCAGATAGGGGATGGCGAACGCCCAGAGGATCGCGGTGCCGATGTTGGCTGCGATATAGACGGCGGGGATATCCGAGCGATGAAAGGCAGCGGTGACGAACACCGTCACCGCGATCGAGATGGCGATGGGCTTCGTCCTGCCGAAGCGTGTCCCGATCACGATCACCAGGACGGACCCGATCGCGCCCAGCCAGTTCGCCGTGCCGAGCGTCGGCCCGATCACATCCTGGCTCAGCCCCGCATTGCGCCCGAGGGCGATGATGAAGGCGGCCAGCCCCATGTTGCCGGCCTGGAACAGCAGGATCGCGGCTGCGGTGGCGAGGAGCGGTTTCCAGGCGATCGGGATTGTGGGCGCGCCGCCCTGCGCCGGCGCCTCGATCGGATAATCGGGCAGGAAAGGCAGCATGGCCAGTGCAACGGCGCTGAAGGCGGCGAGCGCGAGGAACAGGATCGCGGTGCCGTAAACCGGCACCAGCGGCGGCAGCGCCCACAGCCCGATGCCGCCGATGCCGAACTGCACCACCAGCAGCATCCCGAACACCCGATCGGGAAAGCGCGTCCGCGCGATCACGGCGAAGGCGACGCCGACCAGCAGGCCGCCGATCATCCCGTGGCACAGCCGCAATACCGTCAGCAAAGGCACGGAGGTGATGCGGGTCGAGATCAAATCGACCGCGATCATCCCGCACAAGGCGGCGGTGGCGGCGATGCGCCAGCGCAGATGCCGGATCAGGAACACCGCGGCCAGCGCCCCCGCGGCCGCACCATAGACGTTGGCCGAGGCGATCAGGCCCGCGCTCGACGGCTTGATGCCCAGCCCGTCCGAAAGGCCGGTGACGAGAGCGGCCATGATGTTGACGTAGAACAGGCCGGCGGTCGCGAGGAACGAGAGCACCACGGCCGCCGCCAGCCCGTCGGGCGCGACGCGAGGCAGGCGCGCGCTCATCGGCATCCTCCATCCTTCGTGACCAGCGCGGGGATCGCCGCGCCCCAATCCCAGTGGTTGCTATCCCCGAAGCTGTAGAACAGCGTGTCCTCCGGCAGCATCGCCACCGAAATCCCGCCATAACCGGACATGGCCGGCGCCCATGACGGCACCGCGCAGCCGAGCTTCGGCGCAATATCGCGTGCCCAGAAGCCCGCGCGATAGCGATAGGCGGGGAAGCCCGCGACTTTGCCGCCGCCGGCTGGCGCGCGCTGCATCGCCGCATCGAGCAGGCGCCGGTCGAGCAACCCATCCGCCCCTTTCATCAGCCACAGCGCAATGCGGGCGATATCGTCGGGCTGATAGGTCAGGCCCCAGCCGACGAACGGCTGCGCGGCCGCATCCTCCGTGCGGCGCGTGGTGGACAGTGTGGGGCTGAGCTTCAGCCGATCCCACAGCGGGCGCATCACATCGTCGTAGAGGTCCGCCTTCTCACCCCGTTTCGCACGCAGCGCATCGGCCATCGCGGTGCCGAGCAGATAGGTGTCGGACGTGTGATACACCCAGGTCGTGCCCGGCGCGGCCTTGCGCGGGTAGAAGGTGCAGGCGAAGTGGATCTTCGCCGCATGATCGGCGGGATCGAAGAAACGCGCCATCGAGGGATCGTCCTCATCGGCCTGATAGGCGGTCGAGCGGTAATGGCCGGTCGTCATGTCGAGCGCATTTTCGAGCGTCACATCGGCCCAGCCTTTCGCGGCTGCGCAGGCTGGGACGTGCGCGGCAACGGTTTCGGCTGCCGTCCCCGGCCACAGATTCCCCATCCGCATCAGCGCGACCGCGCCGAACACCGATTTGGCGGTGGAATAGGATGGCAGGTCGATCACGTCGCACGCCGGATAATCGCCGTGCCGGGTGACACAGGCGCTGCGGTAATGCACGCCGCCGATCACCGCGCCATAGACGGTCGGTTCCGGCCCGGCGGCGGTGGCGAGCGCGGCGGCGACGGCCGGAGGTAAATCCTCCAGCCGCTTCATCGGCAGGCGCGCGGCGTTCGTTTCCTCATGCGCGCGGATCAGCTCCGCCGCGCCCGCCACCGTGCCGGGCAGGTAGCGCGCGACGAGCAACCCCCAGGCGTCGAACTTGCGGTAAAGGCACGTCTCCCCGGCGATCTCGAACGCGGCATGGCTGATCGTGCCGTCCACGCCGAACAGGAAGGTCAGCATGCCGTTATGCGTGCAATTGGCGTTGCGCTCCTGCAGCGCGAAGGGCAACGCGGCGCGGGCGGTGCCGCCATCGCCCGGCTCCGACCAGACGCGGCCCGGCTCGACGATCCAGTTCCAGTCGGGATGGGTCGAGGGGATCAGCCCGCGCTGCGCCGGGAGCAGCACGTCGCCGGACTGCACCAGCGCGAGATCGAGATCGGGCAGCGAGCGGATCGTGTCGCCGCGCGCGAAGGCCGGGTCCTCGGCGATCATGCGGAAGCCCGTGGCGCGCGCGCCGGTCAGGCGAAGGCGCCCTTCCCAGCGCGCGATGGACTTGCCCGCGTCGGCGGCCGGCGCGAAGGCGGAAAGGTCGACCGGCCGCTCGAACGCGCCGCCCGCCGTCAGCATGGCGCGACCAAGCGCCCGGCGCGTCGGCGAGATATCGGCCAGCGCGACGCCGCTCACCGCGATATCGTCGAACCAGCAGGTCGCCCGTCCTCCGCGCGCGACGAGCCGCAGCGTCAATCCTCCGTCCACATCGGGCAGCGCGGCCCCTCCGGCGGTCAGCGTCACGCCGTCGGCCATCTTGCGGTCGATCGCAAAGATCGCAGCCCAGCTTCGCCCGCCGTCGCGTGAGGCTTCCGCAACGCACGCCGCCTGCGGATCGAGGCCGTCGCCGGCGATCTTCACCGTCACATACAGCCGTCGCATCCCGCGCACCGGCATTTCGGCCAGTGCGCTTGCGCCGGCGGTGAGGCGCATCGAGACATTGCCCTCAAAGCTGGTCAGCCGCACGTCGCCGCGTCCGCTGGCCTGCCACGGGGCGGCCGTGCCGTGCTGGAAATCGCTACGGAACAACTCCTCCGCCCCGGCCGTCCCCGACATGGCGAGCGCGAGCATGGCGACGAGCATCCGCCTCATGCGCGATGGTCCAGCGCGATCCCGGCGGCGGACAGCGCCACGGCCAGCGGGGCAAGCCCCTGCTCGTAGCGCCGCCAAAGGCCCACCGAGCGGTCATGGATCGGCATACGCACCTGCGCGGCGCTGGCGGTGGCGACCGGCGCGGGATTGGCGTGGAAGGCAAGGCACGCCTCCTCCCACTCCACCCCGCATCCCTCGATCAGCCGCCGGCTCTCGCCCGCCTGATCGGCGATCAGAGCCTCATAATCGATCTCGATCATCCGCCCCGGCAACGCGGCGCGCCAATGCGCCATCAGCCGCTCATAGGTGATGCGATAGGCGGCGAGGTCGTGGAGGTCGTAGCTGAACGGATAGCCCATCCGGAACAACGTCTTGAACATCGCGAAACAGCCATCCATCGCCCCGCGCCGGACATGGACGATCCGCGCTTCGGGAAGCGCCAGCGCGATCAGGCCGATGTAGAGGAAATTGAGCGGCGTCTTGTCGATCGCGAACGGCGCGTCCGGCGTGCGCCCGGCCGTCCGCGCGCGATAGGCGCGGCCCAGCGCGGCATGGTCCATCGCGGCGCTGCGGCGGATCAGATCGCCCTTGTCGCGCGCGCCGCGCGCCTGCGCGATCAGCGCCAGGGCGAAATCCTGAATCTCGCCGAGGCTCGTCACCCGGCTGTGGGAGGAAAGGATACGATCCACCAACGTGGTCCCGCTGCGCGGCAGGCCGAGGACGAAGATCGGCCCCGGCTCGCTCGACGGCGGGGGAGCATCGCGCAGAAGATCGGCCGGGAACGCGGCCGCGATCGCCTCCATCGTCGCCGCATCGTCCGCAACGCGGTAGGACAGGCGCGCGCGCCGGGCGGCGGCGGCGTCCTTCAGGTGGGCGAAGGCGGCATCGTATCGCCCCAGATCCTCCAGTTCCTTCGCCAACGCATGGCCAAGCGCGATCCGCGCCTCCGCATCGCCGCCGCTCTCCGCCAGCGCCGTTTCCAGCGCGGCGACGTGGTTGCGCTCCACCGTCGCACGGCGCAAGGTCGAGCGATTGGCCCAGGCGTCCCAGTCATCGGACCGGTCGGCGATCACCCGGTCGAACAGCGCCTCCGCCGCATCGAGCCGCCCCAGGGCGATCGACGCCGCCGCGAGATCGTAAAGCGCCCGCGTGTCGTTGGGCGATAGCGCCACGGCGCGGGCGCAGCACCGCTCCGCCTCGATCGGCCGCCCCATGTGACTATGAAATTCCGCGAGACGGAGAAGTCGGCGCGGATCGTCCCACGCCGCCGGTTCCAGCCCCGCAAGCGCCGCGCGCGCATCGGCGTAGCGGCCCTCGTGGACGGCGGCCTCCGCGCGCATCAGCCCGGCGTCGAAATCCGTCGGATGCGCCGCAAGCGCCGTCTCGACCAGCCGCGCCATGCCCGCCACATCCCCCGCGCGCTGGGCGCGCCGCGCCGCGGCCAGCAGTTCGGCTATCGGCGCGGGAACAGTCATCAGAAGCGGATATCGGCGGACAGGCCGATCGTGCGCGGCAGGCTGATCAGATCCTTCGATCCGTTGCCATAATAGCCCACCGCCGGATCGGTGCCCATATAGGCCTCGGTGAACCGCCCGGTGACGCCCGCCGCGTTGAACAGGTTCTTGCCGTAGATCGTCAGCGCGTAATTCCCCTTCCGAAGCGTCACGCCCGCGTTCCAGATCGAGAAGCCGGGCAGCCGCACATTGTATTTCGGCGAGGTGCTCACCGCGTTGCGCGTCGAGGATTGGTAGAAGCCGTCGCCGCGCAGCGTCAGGCTGGTGTCGTCGCCGAGGTCGAAGCTGTAGTCCGCGCTGCCAGTGATGATATGGTGCGCCGATCCCGGCAACTGATCCCCGTCGCGTCCGATCAGCACATGGCTGGGGTCGGGCGAGTAGAAATTGCGGGTCAGCTTGGCGTCCACATAGGTGTAGCCCAGCGCGTAATGCAGCCCGTGGATCCGCCCCTCGATCTGCGCCTCCAGCCCGGCCGAGCTTGCCTTGCCGCCGTTCTGCACGACATAGAAACCCCAGTTCGGCGTCGCGGTGTTGAGCTGGATATCCTTCCAGTCGATATAGAAGACGTCGAGGTTATAGGTCAGGCCGCCGGCCGATCCCTTCACACCGGCCTCGTAGTTGACGAGCGTATCCGCCTTGTAGGTCTGCCATGACGGGTCTTCGGCATAGCGGCCCACGATGGGCACCGCGTTCGATCCACCACGGCGATAGCCTTGCGAGACGGTGGCATAGGCCAGCCCGCGCTCGGCGAACTTCCATGAGAGGTTGCCCTTGAACAGCGGCTTGTCCTCGCTGGTCGGAAAATAGGCGTTGGTGGGCGAAGAGAGCGCCGTGTAGATCGGCACGTCCATCTGCGTGTTGTTGCGCGAGCGGTTCCAGAAATAACGCGCGCCGCCGGTCAGGTCGACGCTGGGCGTGACGTGCCAGGTCAATTCGCCGAAGATCGCGCGATCCCTGAACTTCTCATTGCGGCGATAAAAGAAATCCTGATCGCTCGTCACCACGCCGGGCATACCGGTCGCGGCGTCCCACCAGTTCTTGAACCCGCGCAGATAGCTGTCCTGCGATCCGAACAGGGTCTGGTCCTGATAATAAGCGCCGACCACATAGTCGAAGACCTTGCCCGGCTTAGACACCAGCCGCAGTTCCTGAATGAACGAGCGGTCGCGATAGCTGCGCACCGCCGACGCCATCGGGCGCGGATAATTGTAATAGAAGCTGAGGAACCCGGCCTGCGCATAGAAGCCGGTATTCTCGCTCACGCTGTCGCCCTCGTGATCGTACCATGAGGTGCTGGAGGTCAGCGTCGCGAAGCCCAGATCGACATTCGCTTCCAGCGCGACGGAATCGACATGGCGCGTCGAGGGTTCGAGCTGGACCGAACCGTTCTGGTAGCCGGTATAGGGCTGCCCCCACCCGTTCAGCCCGCGCGTGATCTGGCGCCGTCCGCCGACATCGTCACTCTGATGATTGTAGGTCAGGGTGAAATCCACCGCGTCGCTCGGCTGCCAGCGCGCGGCGATGCGGCCGTACCAGACATGGACGAAATCGGCATCCTTCACGCTGTGATATTCGGCGTCCGGCGCCAGCACGCCCTTGGGCGCGACCGGGATGCCGTTCTTGTCCAGCGTATAGACGTTCACATAATCGGTGATGCCCGGATAATGCTGCCGGCTGCCGACCATGCGGATCGCGAAACGGTCGCCGATCGGAATGTTGAGGATAACGTCGCCGTCATAGCCGACGCTACCCGATCCATCGACATGGCTCAACCCGGCGGTGACGCGCCCTTCGAACTTGCCGAGCACCGGCTTCTTCAGGATATACCGCACCGTGCCGCCCAGCGCGCCGGAGCCGTAGAGCGTGCCCTGCGGCCCGCGCAGCACCTCGACGCGTTCGAGGTCCTTCAGCAGATAGGCGGCGAACAATGGCGTATCGTTGACATAGGTGGAGACGGGCGACACCGCCGACACCGCATAGTCGCCCAGCGCCGCGCTATCGACGTTGACGCCTCGGATCGTCACCGTGTTGAGCACGCCCGCATTGCGCGCCCCGCGATCGACCACCGCGACGCCGGGGATCGAGCGCAGCAATTCCGCCTGATCGCGCGTCTTGTTGGCGTCGATCCGATCCCCGCCGACCGCCGAGATATTATAGGGGATGTCGATCGTGCGTTCCTCGCGCCGCGTTGCGGTGACGACGATATCGGCATCGGAGGCCGCCGCATCCGTCCGCTGCTGCGCGGCGACCGGCGACGACAGCGCCGCCAGCACGCCGGTGCAGGTGAGCGCGGTGGTGGTCCAGAGTGTCCTGCTTGTCATATCCTTAACCCCCTTGTCCTTGTTATTTTCTGTCGGTTGAAAGCGCGTCCGCCGTCGGCGGTTGCTCCAGCGGGCCGAGCGCCTGCCACGCCGGCGATGCCGCCGGGCCGCGCGCATAGGCCTCGAATATCTGCGGACCGTCGCGCAGGCTCTTGAGCGGCTGGCCCAGCCCGTGCCAGCCGCGCTCGCGGCAGCGGCGGACATGTGCGAGATCGAGGTCCACCGCGACGATCTCGCGGCCCGATCCCGCCTGATGGACCACTTCGCCTCCCGGCCCGGCGACCAGCGAGCGGCCATGGCCCAGATCGCCCGCGACATTGACAGATACGACATAGGCCTGGTTGGTCGCGGCCGCCGCGCGGACGATGGCCAGCTCCACGTCGCGGTCGATGGTGTTGGTCATTACCGGGTTGAGGATCACCTCCGCCCCGCGCCACGCCAGCGTACGGATCAGCTCGGGGAACCAGATGTCGTAGCAGATCGCCAGCCCGAACCGGCCGACGCCGGGCACGTCGAACACCGTGGCTTCCGCGCCGCCGGCGACGCCCTGCTCATAGGGATAGAAGGGATAGACCTTGCGGTGGCGCGCCACGACATGGCCATCCGGCGCGATGACGGTGGTGGTGTTGTAGATCGCATCGCCGTCGCGCTCGAACAGGGACCCGTTGACGAGCCACAGTCCGTTCTCCCGCGCCATCGCGACGAAAGCGTCCTCCGCCGGGCCGGGCAGTTGCTGTGCATGGGCGGTGGCGGGGCCGAAGCAGGAAAGCTCGCCCAGCACGACCATGTCGATCCAGCCGAAGCGCCGCCGGACGCCGCGCACCTCATCGGCGATGCGCGCGAGATTGTCGCCGCGCGGCAGATCGAGTTGCAACCCGGCAATCGCGAAATGGCTCATGTTCCTCCCCGACGCGTCTGATCCGTCGCCAGGGACAATGGTGCGGGCAGGCGCGGCGCAGCGATAGAGCCAGTTTTGCAGTTTTCATGGAGCCAGATTCAGGCACGGCTGATCAGCGCCCAGTCCACCACGCGATCGTCCGCGCCGATCCACTGGACCATGCCGCCTTCCACCGCGACGGCGAAGGAAGAGATTTCACCGTAGGACCAGCTTTGCCACTGGCGGCACCAGCGATCGCCCTCGGTCCACCAGCGGCCGGTATCGCGATCCTCGTCCTCATAGCCGGCGCGACCAGTCATCGTGCCGTCGGGCAGCAACAGGATGGTGCAAGGATCGCCGTAGATCGTGCGGCAGTCGAGCCGCGCGCCGCTCATCTTCTCGCGCAGGGCCCGGCCAGTCAGGATCGGCGGCGGCGCGGCGCGATTCCCGGCGACGTCGTTGAACGCGGCGGTCAGCGCGGCGATGCCCGGGCGGATGCGCTCCATCGGCAGGCTGGTGATGCCCAGCCGGAACAAGGCAGGCGGCGGCGTTTCCGCATAATAATGCTCGACCCGCTCGATCAGCACGCCACATCGTTCCGCCGCGCGCGCGAAATCCTCGACGTCCAGCCCGTCCGGGCCGCGCACCCACATGGTGGTGCCGCCGCGCAACGGCTGGATCGCGATCGCACGCGGCAGATAGTGGTTGAGCGCGTCGCGCAGCGCGATCTGTCGCGCGCGGAACTCGCGCCCCAGCCGCCGCATCATCGTGTCGTAATGACCGAGCGAGAGAAATTGCGCGGCGGCACGCTGGTTATTGGGCGGCGGCTGGCGCACCGACAGGCGGCGCAGTTCGCGCAGATGCGCGATCACCTCACGGTCCGCGACCATGAAGCCCAGCCGCAGCCCAGGATCGAGCACCTTGGCGAGGCCGGCGATATAGACCACGCGATTCCCGCCGGACATGCCGCGCATCGCGGGATAATCGCGGTCGAGATAATTGGTCTCGCACTCGAAATCGTCTTCGACGACGATCAGGTCGTGCGTATCGGCCAGCGCCAGCAGCGCCGAGCGGCGTTCGAGCGACAACGTCGCGCCGGTGGGAAGCTGGTGGCTGGGCGTCACCATCACCACATCGCAATCCGCCAGCGACGGGCCGGGGATCAGCCCGTCTCCGTCGACCAGCTGCGGCGCCACCGTTCCGCCCCGCGCCGCGACCAGCGCGCGCAATTCGGCAAGGCCCGGTTCCTCGATCGCTACCCGGCTTCCCTTGCGGCAGAACAGCTCCAGCGACAGCACCCGCGCATGCTGCGCGCCCAGCGTCAGCAATATCTCGTCGGGCCGCGCATAAATGCCGCGCCGGGGCAGGATCTTGGTCCGTATCTCCTCAACCAGCGCCGGATCGTCGTCGGCGATGCCGGACCATGACACGATCTGCCGCCGCTTGAGCGACAGGCTCGCCGCTTCGCGCCATTCGTCGGCGGGGAACAGGCTGTCGTCAAAACAGCCGTCGAGGAAGGGATAGGGATATTGCTGCCAGTTGGCCAGTCGCGGCTCCGGCAGGTTCGGCGGCGGCGGCAGACGGCGGCTCCACTGGAAATGGTCGGCCGGTGCGCGATCCGCGATCCCCGCGATGCCGCCGGAGCCATGGCGGGCGATAGCGAGATCGCCCGCGACGAACAGCCCGCTGCGATCGCGCGTGATGACATGGCCGTCTGCGACAAGCTGCTGATAGGCGATCGTCACCGTGTTCCGCGCCACCCCCAGCACCCGCGCCATCACGCGCGACGACGGCAGGCGATGCCCCGGCAGCCACGCTTGCGACAGGATCAGCGCGATCACTCCGGTGCGGATCTGATCCTGCAACGAGACGTCGCTGGCGCGATCGAGGACGAAGGAGGGGCGCATGGCGACATTGATGATATCAGGCGGTAGGTTGGCAAGCCGCGACGCCACCGATCGGGAAGAGCACGAACGGCCAATTACGGGAATAGTCGAGCGACCGCGCTGCCAAGAGCAATGCCCGCCCCGCGTACCAGTCGCTATATCGACGCGATGGGAACTCGCAAGAGATACGGACACTTGAACTATCGCCGATAACCACGCCAAGGCATGGGCCGCGCCGGGGCAAGGACAACGACTCGCAAATCCTCATCAGCCTGCCGAATCGATTCGGTTCCTATCTGATCGTCGAGCAAATCCATGTCTGCGGCACAAATGAACAGAAGAATGCTGCAAGCATCTGACCTTCCGGTAAGCATTCGCAGCAGCCTGCAATGCAAGTCTCACGAAATTAACGGCCTCCCGATATGAAGCGCCGAGCGGTAAATGGACAGCGCCAATCGGCGCACCGAGCGTGCCGCCAATCGCACAATGCCCGCCGCTGGGTGGTGGCGATGGCCTGCTCACGGTTCCTCCATAACGCGCCAACGGTGCTGGTGACGGCCTCGGGCGCCTATCGGTCGGGGACTATTGGTAGCTCGGGGTGCCCTCGTCCGTGCTGCTGGTGCTGGAAATCCCGTTGATCACCGCCGTCTGGCCGATGTGATGCGGGCCGAAGCGATAGGGATCGAAACACCCAGCATCCGCGTCTGGCTTCCCGTTCAGAGCGCCGGCCAGCAATTCGGTCGCCAGCGCGGCGAAGGTGATGCCGTTGCCGCCGAAACCGCTGGCGAGCCACAGGTGATCATATCCCCCTACCC
The DNA here is from genome assembly GCF_013344685.1 of Sphingomonas sp. CL5.1. Taxonomy (NCBI): domain Bacteria; kingdom Pseudomonadati; phylum Pseudomonadota; class Alphaproteobacteria; order Sphingomonadales; family Sphingomonadaceae; genus Sphingomonas; species Sphingomonas sp. CL5.1. The sequence continues at coordinate 2,695,774 of NZ_CP050137.1, read as the reverse complement.
TTCCGATCGCGGGCAAACCGTCGGGCGACGATCCGAAAGTGGCGGCCCAGGCGCAATCCATCGCGATCTCCGGCTTGGCCGCCATCGCTTCCAGCCTTGCACGGATCGCCCCGCTCTTCGCGGTTATCAACGCATCGCGTTGATGCGCGTCGGCGAAATCCTCATCCTCGCCTCCGACGATCACGCGGCCATCGCTGGTGGCGCGAGCATAGAGATAGGGAGACGAGGCCTCCCAGATCATCGCGTTCTCGCGCCACAACGGGGCACAGCCGGGCGGCGTGGCGATCGCATAGCTCGATCCGACGGTGAATTGCGGCGGCAAGAACCACTTCGCCCGCTCGTAGCCGGTGGCGAGAATGACGTCTCCCGCACATATGCTCGCGCCATCACCCATCCAGACCCTGATTGCATCACCGGCCGGTTCCAGCCGCGTCACATCGACCGGGAAGCAGGCTGCAGTGCCATGACGGCGGCTACGACTGAGCGATGCCAGCGTAAGCTTGACCGGATCCACCTCATAGCATCCCTGCGACAGCAGGGCGGCACGCGGCGCGATACCGAAGCGCGCGGCGACCGTGTCGCTATCGAGAAACTCCGTGGGCAACTTCGCCGTGCGCCGCACTCGTTTTTCGGTGCGCAACCCGGCTTCGTCCAGCAGCGTACCGGCCAGATAGAGTTCCGGCCGTGCTATCCAGCCGCACTCCAGTGACGAGGCTTTCTGTGCCAGACGCTGCACAGCAGCATAAACGCGTCGCCAGCGTCGCGCCGCTTCCGCAGCACCGATCCGCGCGGACAAGTGGGTCAAGGGCACGTCCGCAGCCCACATTACCAAGGCCGTAGAAGCGGCCGTGCTGCCGTGCGCGGGCGGGCGGCGATCGAGCAGCAACACGCGCCTTCCATCATCGGAAAGGCGCTCCGCCAGCATCGCGCCCATGACGCCTGCGCCGACGATAGCCACGTCGACGAAAGTGTCCGGCAGCTTGTCGCTCACCACGCACTCAATGTCGTCCGCCGACCAGCAGGGGCGTCCGCCGCGAAGGTCGCGGTTTTCCGTCAGTTCCACAACCCCTCCCAGGCTACTTCAGGAAAGGCTTCCCTTCGTGTGCAACCAGCAGATCGTGCATGTCGGAAGCGTGATCCTCTTCTTCGGCAAGGATATGCTCGAGCATCCGCCGTGTCGTCGGATCGTCATTGCCGAAATAGCGGATCAGCTCCTGATAATGCTCGATCACCAGCCGTTCAGCGACCAGATTGTCCTTCAGCATCTGAACGAGATCGCCGCCCTTGCCGTATTCGGTGGCGGAACGGCTCGCGAGACCCTCGGGATCGAGATCAGGGACGCCACCCAGCTGATCGATGCGTTCCGCCGCCATCAGCATATGGCGGTGTTCGCTCTCGGCATGTTCGACGAATTCCGCCGCGACGCTCTTGCTGGTGATGCCCTCGGCCGAAATGGCATGCATGCGATAGCGCAGGACGCAGACCAGTTCCGTCGCCACCACTATCTGGAGCAACTCGATCGTCTTTTCGGGATCGGCCTTGTAGCTGGAGACGACGGCGCCCTCGTCCAGCGACTGCTTCGCTCGCGCTCTCAATGTTTTAACGTCGGTGAGGAAAGCCGTATCGTCAGCCATGACATCGCCCTTTCGTTATCCTTGCGAAGCGCATGGAACGTTACGAGCAGCGACCGGCGATGTTCCTGTGGCGAGCGATTCTCAAATGACGATAGCCACCAGTGCATTATGCATTTCTACTCTTCTCAACCTCGCGTCTTCCATGCTGGTGAGGCCAACGCACCTTCACTCGATCGGCGAGGACAGCAACAATATTCAGGTCGCGTAACAATCGGCCATGCCCATCATGATTGCCTGGTCGAACGCCCCTTCCAGACCGCACCGAAGAGCCTCAGGAAGTTACCTCCGGCGAATGCGATCGTCTCCTGCTCGCCGTACCCACGTCGCAACAGCTCCGAAACCAGCAGCGGGATTTGCCGGTAGCTGGTCAGCACCGGCTTGTAGTTCGCATCCATATCCGTGCCGAGCGCCACGAATTCCGGGCCAACCGCGCGGCGCAGCGCGAATATTCGCTCGACATAGTCGTTCATCGTGGCCGCCCCGAAGCCGGACGGCCAGACGCCGATCACCCCGCCCTTCGCCGCGATCGCCTTCGCCAGCCCCGCGCTGATGAAGCGCGGATAGCGGTCCGTATCGCTGGCGAGGACGGTATGCGAGCACATCACCGGGTTGCAGGAGGTTTCGAGCACCCCCCGCGCGGTGTCTTCGGAGGCATGGGCCACATCGATCACCATGCCGAGCCGGTCCATCCCGCGCACGACCTCCCGCCCGAACGCGGTCAGCCCGCTCCTCGGCGGGGCCGTCTGGTTGTCGCCCAGTTCGTTGGGATGGTAATGCACCAGGGTGATTGCGCGCACCCCGTCGGCGAATGCCGTATCCAGATAGGATGCGTCGCCCGCGAGGAAATCGCCGCCCTCGACCGTGAGCAACGCCGCGATCCTCCCCTGGCGGTGCAGCCGCACGATATCCGCCGGCGTCAGCGCGATGCTCGCGCCGGCCTCGCCTACCCGCTTGCGGAGGTTGCGGATCTGGCGTTCATAGCTCGCCCGCGCCTCGCCGGGTCGGAACTCGCGCAACCATCCCATGGCGCCGTTGCGGGTGCCGAGTATCTCCACATCCGCAACGGCCGCAAAGCTTCCGCCCGCCATCCGGCCAGCACGCATGTCGCGGACCGCCTGTTCCTCCATCGGTCCGGCGGCCGCGATGGCGCGCACGTCCGGGGAGAGATCAATCGCATCGCGGGCGAAGGTGTCACCCGGATGCGCGTGGAGATCGATCGCCGGATACCGGGCAAGGAGATGCTCTGCCCGTTCGAGAAAAGCCGGATCGGGCGCGAATCCGAGCGGAGCATCGCCACCACCAGCGGTTGCCCTGACAGCGATTGCGGCCACCGCAATCCCGCCAGCCGTCAGAATCATCGTCCGCCGATCGACAAGTTTCATCACCCGCTCCGATATGAGTCTCCGGGTTTGTGCAAAATCCTACGGTTTCGGGCTAGACTTCGTGCAACCAGGGGAGCTTTTTTACCTCCTGCGCCCATTATTAGTTCCCGCTGCGGCGATGAGGCGGGATTGGCAATCCGATACGAAGGCCACCCACGAGTCCAGGAAGAGTACGACCGGGGGCCGTCATTAAACCCGGTCGCGCTCTTGGAGATACCCTGATTGCAAGGCGAGTTGGTCGTGATGCCGCTAATCAACGCAATGACTTTCAGGACACGCGAACGAAATGCAGCCGGGACATAATCCCGGCTGCGCGCCATGCTTGCGCGGCCCGGCGCCTGATCAACGTAGCACTCCGTATGAAATTTCCCGCAGATCGAAAGAACGCCAAAAACATCGAGAATGTTGCCAACGTGCAGATTGCTGACATGCAGTTCCCGTTGCCTTTTGGCTATGATCGAGACGGAGACACGGCTCAACGAGGAGAACGTGGATGGTGGCCAAGCGCATTATCGCGAACGTCGCGACAACCCGACCTGACGCCGCGTGCACCTTCTATGGCGGTGTTTTGGGCCTCGAAGTTGTCATGGATCACGGCTGGATCATGACCTTCGCAGCTACACCTGTCGTAATCGCACCACAGATCAGCATCGCAAGCGAAGGGGGCTCGAGCACTCCAGTCCCCGATTTTTCGATCGAGGTGGATGACCTCGACGACGTGCTCGGCCGTGCCAAGGAAGCAGGGTTCGATATTGAATATGGACCACAGCAGGAACCCTAGGGCGTCCGCCGCTTCTATGTGCGCGATCCCTTCGGTAAGCTTGTCAGCGTATTGACCCATAGCGTTGACGAACCCGATTGAGGCGCGCACGACGCTAAAAGTAGCAGCCAGCCGGCGGTATTTGGCGTGCTCTTTTGTTTATAGCGTTCAGCGATCTGGTCACTGAGTATAAACGGGAGAATGTTGAGCGAATTCTGCAGCAGCAGGGGCGGACAGAGTCCGCCCCAATTGCCGATCAGTACCGGTCGGCAATCGAGCCGTAAGTGGCGCGCTCACGTTCGATTTCTTCCGCGCTATAGGCAGGAGCAGCCGGATCGAACCGCGTCCATCCTCCGGTGCGATAGGCTGCCGAACGCGTTTCGCGATCGACGGCCTTGTGCCGCCGCAACACCTCCTCAGCCTCGGCGACCTTGCTCTCCGGGCTTTTGGCGCTCACAAGCGTGCCGCCTCGCCGCAGACCTTCGGCATAGAAGTTCGCATCGTCATCGCTGTGTCCGGCGTTTTTCAGGGCATCCACGATGCCCCCGGCTGCAGCTCCGGCAGCCGCGCCGACACCGGCGCCCACCGCGGTGGCGGCCAGCCAGCCAGCCGCAACGATCGGTCCGAGCCCAGGAATTGCAAGCAATCCGAGACCGGCGAGCAGTCCGCCAGCGCCGCCAACGGCGGCACCAATCGCGGTGCCACCGCCCAGCCCGGTGTGATCACCGGACCTTTCGTTGGCGTCATGCTGCCCGTGCGCATTATTCGCGATAATGCTGATATCGTCTTGATCGATGCCGATGGCTTCAAGATCACCTACGGCGCTTGTTGCTTCCGAATAGTGATCGAAAAGCGCAGTAACGGTTTTTGACATCTCTCTCTCCTGATATTTCGGTGAACGGGGATTAGCGCAGGATTACGTTACCCTTGTAATCCAGTCCGATTTTCACTTTTTGGCCGTCCTTGATCGCTGCTCCCTGCCAGATGCCGTTGCTGTTCTTGCTGAGCTTGCCGACGTCGGTATAACCCGCTTTCTCGATGCGGCCCCGCGCCTGCGCCTCGGTAAAAGAGTTATGCCCCTTGGCCGCGACATGGGTTGCAATCGGCTTGCTGGATTTGACCGCGGGATTGTGGGAATCTGCATATGCCGCAGTTGTAACAAGGGCAGCCGCCATGGCTCCGAAAATCGGAAGTTTCATAAATCCTGACTCCTTCGCAAAGCTACAAAGCCTTTTTTTTCGAGGCTTCGCCTGGCTCGGCTAATAACTTGGCTGCAGCCGATCTGTTCCGGAAGATGCCGCGCTGTTTTCAGTCGAGATTGATTGACCGTGAATCAGCCGGAGCGCCTACGCTCTTTGAGACCGACCGTTCGCATGCAACGGGCGGAGCGACTGAAACAAAATCGGATGCATCCGACTAAACGAAGAACTGCTCGCCAGGATAGCGATATTCCGGTCCATCTGATGACGGAATATACTTCGACTAATCATCGGCTGCGATGGCCGGGTCTGGCTTGGCCGCCTTGGCGAACTGCAACTATCGCTCACCGCCCGGTTTGCCGTCGGTTTGCCGCTGCGCGTGACCGGCATGTTCGATCAGGCGCTCACCGGTCTTCACGGCCGCATGGGGCGTAAGAGTGAGGGCAACGCCACCGGGCCCGTCGACCAGGACGTGTCCATCCAAGGATACGACATCTGACGGCGTTTCGTGAACTCTGGTCATATAGCCTCCAGAATGCTTGAACACGCTTCGAAGTGATAACCCGAGACGCGGTCAGAATCGCCAGACTTGCCAGCGAAGGGCCTCGATAGGTACCGGCTCGTCGCGAACAGATCGCAGCCAGCATCGCTCGGCCGGCCGTCATGCACGTTGTACCACCGCGACACCTACGCGCGCACTTGGTGTCACCCTGCGACGAACACACCCGCTGGCTCATGGTAAACCCACCCGAGGCGACGCGGTCCAGCCACTTGGCCATCCGCGCCACGCTCGATCACGCCGCCAATGCAAACTTCCTGCAATGCTCAAGGTATCCGGCTTCATGCGATGCGGCGAGGTCGACAACGCAACGCCAGAACCAGGATGGCGCTTCGAGATTGCCAGCCTGCCGCTCGAGCAGCGTGCCGTGCCAGATGGAGCGCTGCACGGAGGTCATCTGGCGCGCGTGCGCGACCCCGACCACGAACGCGAGATAGGCCGCCGCCTCGACAGCCTCCTTCCGCGAGAACTGCTCCACCTCGATCTTCAGGTCCTGCGGCGCGAGCTCACGCATCACCACTGGTCTTCCGAGGAGCCTCGCCGCAATCATTCGCTCCCCGAGATTGGGCGCGAGGGCCAGTGCGCCCGCCACGACGCGCTCGGCAGCGTCCCTCGGCACAACCGCCCCTTCCGCGGCGGGCGCCAGCGTAGGCACCGCCTCCTTGATGTCGATCAGCGCGTAGTGCTCGTGTCCCGACTTATGCCCGCCCACTCCCAGCAGGACGGCGTATCGCGCCTTGCCGAGGGAACTGCATCCTTTGCGCCAATAGGCCGCATCCACGACACGGATCATAGCCTTCTTTCCAACCCCGGCCAATTGGCGGGCCCGGTCCAGGACCTGCGGTTCGCGGAAGAGTGCTTCGATTGCCTCGCGTTCGTCACGGGCGAGTTTCCAGAATCGCTTCCCGATCGGAATCGTCGGCTCGACGCCGTCGATGCGTTCCCTCGCAAGGTGACGCCAGCGGCGGCCTACCGCGACACGCCGGACCGAGCGCACGACCTCCGGTTCGGGTGGATCGTCGCCTTCGTCAATGGTGAGCGCTCGCGCATAGCCGTCGATCATGGCCTCCATCATCCGCGCGGTGGTGACGCCGGGGAGGTCCGAACTCCTGGCAGCCGTCTCAAGCGAGAGTCCCAGGCGAATGAGGTCGTGCGCGGGGTTACCGATAATGGTCTGGTCGAGGTCGCGAATCTGGACATCAATGCGTCCTTGCGCGTCCGCCAGCGGTCCGAGGTTACCGAGATGACAGTCCCCGCAGATCCAGACCGCGGGCCCGATCGGGATGTTCTTGTAGACCGGCGACGCCACGAGCCATTCATAGAACCTGGCGGTGTTGCCACGCACATAGGCGTGCACCGATTCCGCCATCTTCAGGTCGCGCCGGTGGATGAGCGCGTTCAAGCGCAGCTTCATCCGGCTGGCCAAGGCGCGCTTCCCCTGGTTTCCAATGCTCAACCGCGCATGCTGTCGGGCACGACGCCTCCGTTGTCGGCAAGCTTCTGCATCACCGCCTTGTGCAGCGCGATGTTCTGCTCAGCGCTTCCGTCTTCACCCACATGCACGCTCAACTCGTTCGCCAGCTCCTTGCGGGCAGTAAGGCTGGAATCGAGATCGAGCAGCTTCAGCAGGTCGACGATCGACGTCTGGTAGTTGCCGCCCCCGCCGTCCTTCATCGACGCCATTTCGGAAAGCACGGCGCCCACATCGACGCTTGTGGGCGCGGCATCTGCAGCCGCAGGCCGCGCTGGCGCGGTCGGTTGAGCCGGCTCACTCGTTTGCGCCGAATCCGGCGCGGGCGTTGCGGTGGCAGGATGGTGGAAAATCTTGTCCATGATCGAGCCAAAGATGCCCATGTTCGCCACTCCCTGGTCGCAGGCGAAATGCCGGCGTTCGGGACGCACAACGTGAAAACCTCGGCAAAGGTCCACGCGTCCGGAACGTCGGGCCCGACCGCACGTTTGCGATGCCGACGACAGGGAGACGGACACATGCGCTTCAAGACCATCGCCTTCACCTCGGCCACGATGCTCGCCCTGGCTGCTTGCGGTCACAAGGAGACGACATCAGACACGACCAACACCGCTGTGGTCACGACCGTCGACAATGCCACCGCGACAGACGCGAGCATGATCGCAGCCGCGCCGGCTACCGGGCAGGGGTTCGCGAACGCGGCGGCCGCCAGCGACGCGTTCGAGATCGCGACCTCGAAGCTCGCGCTTACCGCCTCCAGATCGGCGGCGATCAAGAGGTTCGCCCAGAAGATGATCGACGCGCACACGGGATCGACGGCAAAGCTGAAGACGGCAGCCGCGTCCGCGAGTCCGCCGATCACTCCTGATCCCACGCTCTCGCCTGACCAGCAGCAGAAGCTCGATGGGCTCAAGGCCGTGACCGGTTCAGACTTCGACAAGGCATATGTCAACGCCCAGGTCGCCGGCCATCAGGCGGCGCTCGACGCACTCAATGCCTATTCGGCCACTGGCGACGTCGCGCCGCTCAAGACGTTCGCGACCGGACTCATCCCGACAGTGACCGCCCATCTCAACATGGCAAAGGGCCTGAAGCCATGAGAGTGGCCGGGTGGAGATGACCGCGTTCAGGCTCACCTCCGAAGGATCTGATTCACATTACAGGCAACCCTGCGGATCGTCTGCCGGCTTGGAAGGACACAGCGTTGTACAGGTTCACCTGAATCGCCTTGTCCCGCGTTTCAGGAAAAACTCTAATATGTGGGATAATTTTCGAGGATAGGCCGACACATTCTATCGACACCCTGTCGCATTATCCTTCGTTTGGTACTTTTTCGAGAATGTGGGATACACACCCCATGAATGCGGTTCGAACCTTCTCGGACGAGCAAGCGCACACGCTCGTCAATCTTCGGCAGCGATATGACGTGTGGATGGAGGCCGAGCGCGTGCTCGCATCCCTGCCCTATGACCTCAGACGCAAGGAAGTGGGCGGCCGCGCCTATCTGTATGAAATCAGGGACCGCAGCGGAAATGGCCGGAGCCTCGGCCCCTGGTCGGACAAGCTTGCCGCGAAATTCACGACCTATCGCACAGAAAAATCGGCCGCCAAGGAGCGGCGTGATGCAAGCAAGGTATCGCTCGACGAATCCGCACGTCTCTCGCGCGCTTCGGGTACCGATGATCTCCAGCGACGCAGGCCCGATTCTTCGCGAAGCCGACCGCCGCGGCCTGCTCGACCAATCGCTGATCGTGGTGGGCACCAACGCCATCGCCGCCTATGCGCTCGAGGCGGCAGGCTTCATTCCCGAAATCCCGCAAGAGACGGAAGATTTCGACCTCGCCTGGGCGCAACCCGAATCACGCGATGGCGAGCAGACCTTATGGGAGATGTTGAAGGCGGTCGATCCCACATTCACGATCAACACCGAGCGAACCTTCCAGGCGCGGAACGCCAGGGCGTATGAAGTCGAAATCCTGGTGGCTCCGTCACGCACAGGAACGATGGATCGCACCGACCGTCCGCGCCCTGTGCCATCGCCCCATATTATGTTCGCTGGCACGAACAGCGGGACCGAAACGCGTAGGTTCGCTGGTAGCCACAGCCGTGCGCACCTGTCCTCCTGCGCCGTTGCCCGTTCCACCGGCCTGACCGCGACCCAGCACCCGCGCAAAGGTGGGCAGAGAGCTGGCTCGACAACGTAATCTACACATCTCCCCGGAGCTTTGCGCGGCATCCTCGGCCTCGCTTTCCGATCGTAGCCTTATCCGGAGATATTGGACCAGGCGGCGTCGATGCACGAGGAAGAACTCCCGAAGGCGCGAGGCATCGAGTCCCCCCGAAAATGGAACGAGCCGCGATTCGTCTTTGGCGCGCCAAGCGGCACACCACTCTCCCCCTACGGCCGGATATTGGTTCCCGCCGGTTCCATCGGCCGCCGAGCGTCTGGCCGGCGCGGCCGGTATCGGGCGACATAAGGGATGAAAACCCTTGAGCATCGGGCTGTCAAACGGCGCGCAAACGGGACCCCGTATTGGAGTGGTTCCCTGGTGCCGGCAGGTTCAGACGGCGGATTTGACCGCTGGCCGGGTAAGTTGCTCTTCGAACTGCGCGGGACTGAGATAGGCGATCGCGGAATGTAGGCGGCGATTGTTGTACGTGTCGTTGATGAAGCACGGAAGCTGCTCGGCGACGTCCTCGAAGGTTTCGAGTGCCATCGGAGGGCTCGAATAGCTTCAAGCCTTAGTTGAGGAAGGTAGCTTCACCGAGACTGCGTCGATATCGTCGAGCAATACGCCCGACTGCGCTATATTATTCAATCGGCAGCTTGCTAAGATTTCTACCAATTTTTTGCAGTATCCGCACAAGTTGGGAAAGATCGTTGTTACTTACACCTTCCATTGCCCGAAGAAACTGCCGGTTAACAATGGGCGTGAGCTTCGTAAGCATTTCTTGTCCAGCCGGCGTCAGCGTCACATCGGTTATGCGATTATCTTCGACGTTCGGCTGACTCGTCACCAACCCCTGTTCGAGCATCCGATCGAGGATCCTACTTACCGTGGGGCGTTTGATGAGAGCCGCGTCAGCGATAAACCCGATACTGGCGGTATCTGTCTCGCGCAAGACGGTCATGATTCTATAGATGGATTTTGACACGCCATACTTATGCAATACCACATTCATATCTTCATGATATTTATAATCAGCGTGAGCCATCAAATAGAATGGCGAACTCTCCAAGCGAAAATCACTGTTGCTGGGATCGTATATCTTCTTGATCCGCATCGACTTTTCGCCCCTGCACCCTTGGCAGGTTTTCGTACGCCCATTCAAACGGGTTTCGCAAGCCCGTACCCGCATATGCCCTGAAACCAGCAGGTAGCAAACCCGGAGCGGCGCCGTCGGACGCCGCCGCCCCGGATCGATCAGAATTTCACGTTAGCGCCGACGGTGAAGGCGCGCCCGATGGGGTCGTAGGTGTCCAGTTCGAATAGCTGATAAGGGGGCAGCCTATCGAAGATATTGTTGACCGAGGCGTGTATCGAGAAATGCTCGTTCACATCGAGGAAGAAGCCAAGATCGAAATAGTGGATGTTTGGCGTCGACGGAACCGCGAGCGACGGCGGCGTCACGCCATTGGCGATGGCGCTGGCGATGCGCCCGTCCTGCGCGCTGCCGATCATGCGGTGATTCAGCGTCACCTGCACCTTGTCGATGCTATAGGTGAGCCGCTGGTTCAGCCGCCAGTGCGGATTGACGTCGCCGCATGCGCCGCCGCCGATGAAGCCCGCGCAATCGATCACCGGCAGCCCCGGCCCGCCTTGCGAGGTGTTTTTGATCAGATAAGTGCCGGCGAGCGAATAGGCGAGCTTCCCCGCGCCGACCGGGAAGTTGTACGACAGCGCGAAGTCCACGCCCTCGGAGGTCAGGTTCGCGATATTGGCGTTGAGCAACGGCACCTGGAAAAGCTGGCCGTCCTCCGCCCGGTGCGTCAGCGGCGCGCAGAACGGGTTGCTGAGCGACATGTTCGCGGCGCAGGCCCCGATCGTGCCGGCCAACCCGCCGCCGAAGCCGGCGATCGCGTTGTTCACCTCGATATTATAATAATCGACGGTGATCTGGAGCCGCGGCACGAAAGTCGGCCGGAGCACGGCGCCGAATGACCAGGTGTTCGACGTTTCCGCCTTGAGGTTGGGATTGCCGCCGCTCACCACGGTGATGAAGGCGTTCTGCTGCGTGAACACGTCGAGCAGCGCGGCGGGCACACCGAGTTGCTGGCAGAACGTCCGCTGCGCCGTGGTGCGCGATGCCGTCGCGTTGCAGAAATCAGTGGCGAGCGGCGCGGTGCTGGTGAGACCGCCATAGAGTTCGTTGACGTTCGGCGCGCGCACCGCGCGCTCGAACGAGCCGCGCAGCTTCAGCCCCTCGAACGGCGTATATTCACCCCCGAACTTGTAGGCGATGACCGATCCGACCGATGAATAATCGGAAACGCGGACGCCCGTTTCAAAGGCGAGGAGCTGGAATCCCGGCGTGTTGGCGAGGATCGGGACATATAGCTCCGCGTTCGCCTCCTTCACGTCATAGCTTCCCTGCGTCGGCTGGAGACCGGCGAAGCGCGCCAGGACGATCCCTTGCGTGTAGAGCGGGTCGGGCATGAAGGCCGAGCTTTCGCGGCGGTATTCGGCGCCGACCGAGATGCCGACGTCACCCGCCGGCAGCGAGAACAACGTACCCGAAATGTCGCCGCCGATCTGCGTCTGCTCTACGCGGGTGCGGTTCACCAGATCGCCGGCGGAAAGATAATTGGTCATCGCCGGGGTCAGGGAATTGGCGCCGAACAGGTCGAGCACGACGCAGCCCGGATCGGCGGAGGCACAGGCCATCGGATTGGCCGGATTGGTCAGCAGCCCCGCCTGGAAATGATCGAGGCGGACCCCGCCATATTGATGGTCCTCGATCGTGCTCTTCCCGTAGTTGACGAAGAACTCCCACTTCAATCGGTCGGTCAGATTGCCCTTCAGCCCCCCGACCAGGCGCCAGAAATCACGGCGCTGGTCGGTGGAGCGCAAGCCCAGCTCATTGAGCCGCCGATTCATGCTCACCGACACGAGACTGTCGTTGTCCGTATCCAGCGCGCCGAGCAACGTCCGCAGCGAAGCGGGCAGATAGGGATTGCGCAGGTCGAGCTGGAAATTGTTGATGAACGAGGCGGTCCCCATCGGCACCGCCGCGTTGGAATAGCCGGTCCTGGTGTGGGCATAGGTGCCTTCCCAGAACGCGGTCACGTTGTCGGCCAGCTCGTAATGGCCGTTCATCGAGGCTTCCCAGCGCTCAAGCGGCATCTAGATATAGGAATAGGGTTTGTCGTTATAGGCGTCGGCGCCGGTATACGCCCGCCATCCGCCCGGGGCGAAGAAGACGCCCCCGGTGCCGATCGGGTTGCCGAACTGATCCTGCTTGCCGACCAGACCGGGCGCTATGATCGTGCCTTGCGGCGTGGTCGCATTGCCTCCCGGCACGAGCACGCCGACCCCGTTCTGGGTCGCATCGACAAGATAGCGCGTCGCGTAATCGCGCGCGGCGGCATAAACCGGGTCGCGATTGTAATAGCTGGCATAGACCGCGACATTGCCGCGGCCGCCGGCAAAATTGGTGCCGGCGGTGATGTCGAACTGATAGTTCCGGGCGTCGCCGCGATCGCTGATGCCGGAATTGGCGCCGAGCTGGATTCCGGTGAAATTGTCCTTCAGCACGAAATTGACCACGCCGGCCATCGCGTCGGAGCCGTAAACGGCGGAAGCGCCGCCGGTCAGCACGTCGACGCGCTCGAGCAGCGCGGGCGGGATCATGTTGATGTCGACAACCCCGTCCGGCGAGGAACCAACGACACGGCGGCCGTTGATCAGCACCAGCGTGCGCACCGCGCCGAGGTTACGCAGGTTGACCGTCGCCGCGCCGCTGCCGAGGTTGGAGCCGGCACCCGTGCTACCGGCCACCTGAGGCAGCATATCCAGCACACGATCGGTTTCGTTGGTCGCGGTCAGCTTGATCGCCTCTGCCGAGACCACGCTGACGGGGCTGTTCGATTCGACATCGGGATGGGGAATGCGCGATCCGGTCACGACGATCTCGGCCGCAGCGGCCGTACCGGCGTCACCCGCTGCCTGCTGCGCCGCGGCGGGGCAGGCCAGCAACGCGGCCAGCGCGATAGTCGAAACCCCGTACAACCGGCCGGAATCCTGAAATGAAGTTACCTGCTTCATGTATCCACCCCTTCCATAGATTCCTGATGCGCCGGCGTTCAATGCGGCAAAATTTATGTGATGATACATGTGAAATTTGACATATTCAACGGGAATATGACAAACGGGCGGAGAAGCCGGGGATCGGGCCGGACGTGCTTTCGGAAAAACGGGGCACGCCGTCGCCGGCCCGACGGAAGTGCAAGGAAAATGACGGTTATTCCAGCATATGCGTGGTCCGCCGGATCATCGGCGAGGAGGCTGACATAATGGGACAATTGACGACACATGTGCTCGACACGCTAAGCGGTCGCCCCGGCGCCGGCGTCCGGATTCGCCTGTTTCATGGCGGTCAATTGCTGGTCGAGTCGAGGACCGGCGCGAACGGCCGGACCGTCGCGCCCATCCTGGCCGGCGACGCGCTTCTGCCCGGCCGCTATCGCCTGGAATTCGATGTCGGGGATTATTACCGGGGGATCGGGGTCAGCCTGCCCGAGCCGGCCTTCCTCGATATGGTGCCGGTGGAATTCGGCATGGCCGACGGCGACGCGCATTATCACGTGCCGCTGCTGATCAGCCCGTTCGCCTACAGCACCTATCGCGGCAGTTGACCGTGCCGATCGACGCCAGCGGCGGCTATCCGCGCGATCTCGTCGGCTACGGAGCGACGCCGCCCTTGCCCGACTGGCCGGGCGATGCGCGGATCGCCGTGCAGATCGTCCTGAACTATGAGGAAGGCGGTGAGAATTGCATTCTCGACGGCGATGTAGGCGCGGAAACCTTCCTCTCCGACATCATCTCGCCCCCGGCCGTTCGCGGCGCACGGCACATGAGCATGGAGCAAATCTACGAATATGGCAGCCGCGCCGGGGTCTGGCGGCTGCTGCGCCTGTTCGAGCGATACGGCGTCAAGACCACGATATTCGGCGTCGCCACCGCGCTCGAGCGCAATCCCGCGGCGGTGGAGGCGTTCCTGCGCGCGGGACATGAGATCGCCAGCCACGGCCTGCGCTGGATCGACTATCAGGGGGTGGCGGAAGACCTCGAGCGCGAGCACATGGCGCGCGCGATCGAGATCCACCGCCGGCTGACCGGCGAGCGCCCGCTCGGCTGGTACACCGGGCGCACCAGCCCCGCCACCCGCCGCCTCGTCGCCGAAGAGGGCGGGTTCCTCTACGATGCCGATGATTATTCCGACGACCTGCCCTTCTGGGTCGAAGAGGCGGGGGGGCCGCATCTGATCGTGCCCTATTCGCTCGAAACCAACGACATGCGCTTCGCCGGCACAGGGCTGAACACGGGCGAGCAATTCTTCTCCTATCTGAAGGACACGTTCGACGTGCTTTACGATGAGGGCGCGACGCACCCGCGGATGATGTCGGTGGGCCTGCATTGCCGGTTGTCCGGCCGGCCCGGCAAGATCGCGGGGCTGGAACGCTTCATCCGCCACGCGCTCGATCATCCGAAGGTGTGGTTCGCCCGCCGCATCGACATCGCGCGCCACTGGCGCGCGCGACATCCCCACCGCCCTATCCAAGAGAGGCATTCATGAACATATCCGACATCGACGCATTGCGCCGCGACTATGTCGATCTCGCACAGCCGCGCCTCGGCTCGGCCGTCGTTTATGCGACGGACGATTTCTTCGCCGACAAGGCGCGCCTGATCGATCCGGCGCCGCCCGCGTTCATCCCCGGCAAATATGACGACAACGGCAAGTGGATGGACGGGTGGGAAAGCCGCCGCAAGCGGACGCCGGGCCATGACTGGTGCGTCATCCGGCTGGGCGTCACCGGACAGGTGGCCGGATTCGAGATCGACACCAGCCATTTCACCGGCAACTATCCACCCGGCGCGCAGATCGAGCTATGCCGATCCGACGAGATCAATCCGGCGGACGGATGGGTGCAGGTGACGCCGCGCCTCGAATTGCGCGGCGACGACCGGATCTACGTACCGATCGACCATGCCGAACCCGTGACCCATGTGCGGCTCCATATCTTCCCCGATGGCGGCGTGGCGCGCCTCAGGGTGTGGGGCCGCGTGGCGCCGGACTGGCCCGCCATCACCGGGGCGGGGCCAATCGACCTGCTCGCGATGGAGCACGGCGGGCGCGGCATCATCGCCAACGACGTGCATTACGGCCGGCTGGAGAACCTGACCGCGCCCGGTCGCGGCGCGGACATGGGCGACGGATGGGAAACGCGCCGCCGCCGCGAGCCGGGTCACGACTGGGCGATCTTCTCGCTCGGCGCACCAGGGACGATCGAGCGGATCGAGATCGACACCGCCCATTTCAAGGGCAACTACCCCGAGCATTGCTCCATTCAGGCGAGCATGGCGGCCGATGGCGCGCCCGAGGATATCGCGCGGCAAGCCGGGGACTGGCACGTGCTGCTGCCCAAGGTGAAGCTGGAGGCCGATCGGGTTCACGTGTTCCGCGACGAGATCGCGCGGCTCGGCGCGGTGCGCTTCGTCCGCCTCAACATCTATCCGGACGGCGGGGTCAGCCGCCTGCGGCTGTTCGGCCGGGCGAGGTAGACGCGCGGACGGGCCGCCGCGTCACCCGTCGATCGCGATCCGGTCCGCGAGGGGCAACTCGTGCTCGTCGAGGTTCACGCCTGGGCCTTCCCGGTCGATCACGAGGAAGTGCGCGCCGCTGGTCAGCGGCAACAGGAAATGGTGCCATACGTTGCGGCGGTAGTTGACGCCCTGCCGCCCCGTGGCGCGGAATATCCGCACGGCGGCGGGATCGAACGCGCCGGCGGGCGCGACCGCGACCAGATACGGATTCCCGTCGAGCGGGACGAACGCCTGGCTGCCCAGCGGGTGTCGCTCGAATATGGCGAGGACACACGGATCGAGCGGCTCGCCTCGGAAAACGCTCAGCGCGGGCCGGCCGCCGCCCGCCTCGACGTCGATCGCCGCCAGATCGTGGAAGCGCAGCGTCTGCCCGCGATTGATGACGAGGGGCTGCGCGCCGGCGTCGACCTCGATCACCTCGCCGAACGGCGCGAACGCCGCCGCGGTCAGCGGCTGCGGCGCGATGCGCTTCACGGTCGCGCCATCGGCATCTGGCCCTCATCCTCCGCGCGATGCTCCTCCCGCGTCATCGCGACCATCTCGGCCCGGTCGAGTCCGTAGAAACGGATGCCGACGATCGCGATGATCGAGCAGATCACCGGGGTGAGCACATAGGAATAATGGATCATCTCCAGCGCGCTCTCCGGCTGCACGTGGCGCAGGCCGCTGGTGCCGGAAACATAGCCCGCGCTGGCGAACAGCATCCCGATCAGCATGATCCCGCTCGACAGCGCGGCGGATTCGATCAGGCTGTAGATGCCGGAGAATATCCCTTCGCGCCGCAAGCCGGTGCGATAATGGTCATATTGGATCGCATCGGGCAGCATCGCCTGGACGTTGAAGCCCACCCCGCCCAGCGCGATGCCCCCGAGCAGCGCGCGCACGACGATATCGGCGCTCGACACTTCCGGTCCGGCGAACAGCCAGGTCGCGTAGACGAGACCGTACATGATCACCGACAGGTTGAAGCTGAATTTCTTTCCCTTCCGCGCGGCGAGCCAGACCCAGAATTGCAGCGCGAGGATCCAGCCGGCGATCTTAAGCCCGTTGTAGATGCCGAGCCACGCGTCCGAAACCTTGAGGACGTAGAGCGTGAAATAGGCCGACATACCGTTGGTCATCGCGACGCCGGTCCAGAACAGGAACTTGATCGTGATCAGCACCACGAATGGCCGGTTCTCCCCCACCAGCCTGAGCCGCTTTCCCAGGGGAATCGCCTCGTGGGCCGTCTCGTGCGTCGCGTGCGCGTTCCGCGTCATGAAGAAGCACAAGGTGCAGCCGGCCAGCGCGATGGCTCCGGCAAGCCATGCCAGCAGCGTATAGGAAAAGGCCGGCGATCCGCCGACCGACAGCAGCACGGGCGCGAGCGACGAGCCGGCGAAGCCGCCGATCGCCATCATATAGACGCGCACCGACACCAGCCGCATCCGCTCGTCGACGTCGTCGGTCATCTCCGCCGACATCGCGATCGTCGGGATCAGCACCAGCGCGAGGCCGGCGCCGAACGCGAGCAGCGCCAGCACGGTGAACACCATCGCCCATTGCAGCGCATGGATGTGGTGCAGGCTGAACGCGCCAATCGTCGAAAGCGCGCAGACCACGCCCCCCGCCAGGATGAAGGGCCGCCGCCGGCCGAAGCGGCTGTTGAACCGGTCGCTGAACGAGCCGACCAGCGGATGCGCCGCCGCCGCCGCCAGCGCCGCGCCGGCCACCGCCGAGCCAGCGAAGCCGGAGGGCAGTCCCACCATGTCGGTGAGATACCGCAGGAACACCGCGTTCACCATGTTGGTGAGGATCGAAAGGACCAGCGACGCCTGCCCCCAGCCCAGCCGGATCGAAAGCGGGATGCGGGCCGCCGCCGCATCCTCGCGGGCCAGCGCCGGGGGGATGGCGCTCGCGCTAGCCATCGCAGGCCGCCGCTTCCGCGATCCGCATGTCCAGCCGGCCACGCACGATCTCCCCGATCTCGCCCAGCGCGAGGTCATGCTCGGTCGCCGGATCGTTATCCAGCCGGGCGGCGATCGCATCCAGCAATGCCGGCAGATCGGGTTGCCGGCGCAGCGCGACGATGCACGGATAGCCGAATCGCTCGCGATAGCGGCGGTTCATCTCGTGCAGCCGCCGCATGTCGCGGGGCGGCATCGCAGTGAGGCCGAGCCGATCCTGTTCGCGCGTCGAATGCGCCGACATGCGGTGTTCCGCGGCCTCGATCCCCGCCAGTTCGGGATGCCCGCGGAACAGCGCGAGGCGCGCGTCGCGTGGCGCCGTCATCAGGATGTCCATGATCGTGCACCAGACGGCGTCGACCGAGCGGAACGGCCGCCGCCGCTCCAGCGCCTCGGCAACCCACGGCGCATTCTCTACCGTGTCGCCCAGCACGGCGACGAAGGCGGCGCGGGCGGCCTGATTCAGCTCGCGCAAGGTGACGCGCCGGATTTCAGAAGTGGACACCATGCCTTGCCGCGATGCCTTCCCACGATGATCGGGACGGAGGCTGCCGTGAAATCCAATTGCCGTCTATCGCATAATAGATCACTCATCATTCTGTTTTTCAGGATGCAGCCATGTCAGAACGCCTTCTCCCCACGTCGTTGAAATATATGGACCAGGTCGTCCGATGCGGATCGATCCAGGCGGCGGCGCGTGATTTGAACATCTCCGCCTCGGCGATCAATCGCCAGATCCTGCTACTGGAGGACGAACTGGGCATCGCGCTGTTCGAGCGCCTGCCGCGCGGGATGCGACCGACCTCTGCCGGCACGCTCGTGGCGACGCTGGCCCGGCGCTGGCGCACCGAACTGGGCTGGATGGGGAGCGAGATCAAATATCTCGACGGGGAGAATCGCGGCCATCTGCGGATCGTCGCCATGGACAGCATGGCGAACGGCATCCTGCCGCGCACGATTCGCCGGCTGCGGCGCGAGCATCCCGGTATCACGCTCGAGATCGAGATCGTGACGCCCGACGCGGCAGGATCGGCGTTGGTCAACGCCCAGGCCGACGTGGCGATCGCGTTCAACCTCCAGCCCCATCGCGAGATACATGTCGCCTGGACCAGCAGCCTGCCGCTGGGCTGCCTGGTGGCACGCGATCATCCGCTCGCCGGCGCGACGGCGGTCACATTGCAGGACGTAGCCAGCCTGCCCGTGGTCCTGCAAAGCCGCGCGCTGACCATCCGCCGCTATATCGAGGCGCACAATGACTGGATGTTCCAGAAGGGCCGGATGCCGGTCGTCACCAACTCCCTCCAGCTGCTGAAGGCGCTGGTCGCGGGCGGCGAATATGTGGCGCTGACCTCGGAACTGGACGCCGCGACGGAGATCATCGCCGGGGAGGTCCGGTTCATCCCGTTGCGCGATCACGCCGCCGAAACGCAGACCATCAGCATCGCCACCAATACCCGCCTCAAGCTCCACCCGATCGGGCAGATCACCTGCAACGCGCTCGAACGCGACCTTTCCGGCCTGCTCGCCGCCATGCGGGCCGGAGGCAGCAACGGTCAATCATTCTGATTAATAGAACGATATACTGATAAGCTTGCTATAGACGGCAATGCTCGACCGGCCCATGTTTCAGGCTCCGGGGCGCCAGTCGCCCCTGCGAAAGATCATCAGGACTGGATGATGAAAGCAGCGTGCGACGGATCGTCGGCCAGCGCACCGGAAGGCCGGACGGGCTTCCGGATGGTGCTCAATACGATGTTCTCATCGCCGCAGGCATGGCTGCTGCTGGCGCAGGACCGCGGCTATCTCGCCGAAGCCGGGATCGCGCTGGACCTCGTTGCCGGCGAAGGCGCCTATACCGCCGCCGGGCGCATGGCGAATGAGGATTTCGATCTCGGCTATGGCGATATCAACGCCCTGATCGAACTGGCGGCGCGGCGCCCGGATAGCGCGCCGACCGGAATCATGATGATGTTCCACGCCTCGCCGTCGGCGATCGCGGTGAAGGCGGAAGGCCCGATACGATGCCCGGCCGACCTGATCGGCCGGACGATCATCGGCCACGACACCGACGTCGCGCTGCGGACGTTCGGCGCCTTCTGCCTGCGTGCGGGGATCGATCCGGAGCGGGTGACGTGCCGCGCGCTTCCCGGCGGGCTGCACGATCTGGCGCGCGCCTTGCTCGACACGCCCGGCCTCGACGGCATGTTCGGATATGTGAGCACGGTCCGCGCGGCGCTCGCGGTGGCGGACATGGACGCCGACGCGGCGCTGCGCTTCATCAAGTTCGCCGATCACGCGCCGGAGCTGTTCGGCTCGTGCCTGATGGCCTCGCGCCGCATGGTCCGCGAGCGGCCGGAAACGCTGGCTGCGCTGGTCGAGGCATTGCGTCGCGGGATGCGCGATATGCTCGCCGACCCCGCCGCCGCGATCGACGCGGTACTGCGACGCCGGCCCGATGCGTCGCGCGCGGCGGAAGCCCTTCGGCTCGAGACCACGCTGGAGATCGAGATGGCGGCGCTCGCCCGGCTCGATTTCACCGGGGGGGCGGACATGGCGCGACTGGGCCGCTCGATCGACCTGATGGCCCGCGCCGAACGCCTGCCGAGGGCGCCGCGCGCGGACGAGGTGTTCACCCACCGCTTTCTCGCACCTTCACCGCAATGAGGAAAGAACCAATGGCGACCCACGGGAACGATCAGGACGCGAACCGCCGGGTGAGGATGCTGCTGCACACCCCCTTTGCCGGTCCGGTGGCGTTCCTGCTGATGGCGGACGAGCGCGGCTATCTGCGTGAACATGGCCTTACCTTCGATTTCGTCGAGGGGGCGGGCGCGGCGGGGATTGTGCCGCAGGTCATGTCGCCGGAATTCGACGCCGGCTATGGCGACATGACCGCGCTGATCGAGCGGATCGCCAATTGCCCGCCTGACCGTGGCCCGGTGGCGATCTTCTCCACCTTCAACACCGTCCCTTCACGATCGCGGTGCCGGCCGACGGCCCGATCCACCAGCCGCGCGATTTCGAGGGGCGCACGATCTCCGGCTATCCGGTGGACGCCGCGCTGCAAACATTCGACATGTTCGCGACGGCGACGGGGATCGACGCCGGCAGGGTCACGGTCGTCAAGTCGCCCGACACGATGGAGGGGCAGATCGCGGCGATGGTGCGGCAGGGCGCCGTGGACGGGGTGTTCGGCTTCGTCAACACCATCATCGCCAAGGCGGCGGTGGTCGGCATCGACGGCGTCGCGACGCTACGCTTCCTGACCTATGCAGAATACCTGCCCGACATGTACGGCAACACGATGTTCGTCACGCGGGAATTCTATGAGCGCGACAAACCCGCGCTCGCGGGCATGGTGGCCGCGTTCAACCGCGCGCTGCGCGAGACGGCAGCGGACCCGGACGCGGCGATCGATGCACTGATGCGGCGCGCACCGCGCGCGCCGCGCGCGGTGGATCGCGCGCGGCTGATCGGCACGTTGCGCGGCGACATGGGCCATCCGGAGGGCCGGCGCCTCGGCGTCGGCGACATGGACGATGCGCGGCTGAGGCGGATGATCGATCTGGTGGTCGCCGCGAAGAAACTGCCTAGGACCCCCGCGATCCACGAGGTGTTCGACCGCTCCTTCCTTCCCCCGCTGGCGGAGCGGGTGACGGATATGAGCCGCGTGCCGGATTGACGAAATCACGGGCGCGGGGCGTGCCGCGCGCGCCTCGCGGATCAGTCCTAGAGCGTGTTGAGGTGTCGCGCCATGCGCATCATCGCTTCCTCGATACGCTCGGCGCTTTCGGACCCGAAGCAGACGCGCAGATGCCCTTCACCGGCCGGCCCGTAGAAGCTGCCCGCCTCCACCACGACATGCGCCTGCGTCAGCAGCGAGTCCGCCAGTTCCTGCGCCCCGCGCCCGGTGCCCGTGATATCGGGGAAGGCGTAGATCGTCCCCTCGGGCGCCCTGCACGTCACGCCGGGCATCTGGTTGAGCGCGCGCAGTACGATGTCGCGCTTGCGACGATCCTCGGCCAGCATCGCGTCCATCTCCGCCTCGCCCTCGGTCACCGCCGCCAGCGCGCCATATTGGATGAACGTGTTGACGTGAGTCACCATGTTGGTGGAGATTTTCAGCATCGCATCGGTCAGCTCGGGCGATGCCGCGCTATAGCCGAGCCGCCATCCGTCCATGGCATAGGCTTTGGTGAAGGCGAAAAGCGAGATCGTCCGCTCCACCATGCCGGGCAGCGAGGCGATGCTGATGTGCGGCGCGTCATAGGTGATCTGCTCGTATACCTCGTCGGAGATCACGATCAGATCGTGGGCGATCGCGAGCCGCGCCAGCTCCTCCAGCTCTTCCCCCGCATAGACCCGCCCGGTCGGGTTCGCCGGATTGACCAGCACGATCGCGCGCGTGCGCGGCGTGATGCGGGGCGCGATCAAATCCGCGCGGATGCGGAAATCGTCCGCCGCATCGAGTGGGGCCATGACCACCTTGCCGCCGGCCAGCTCGATCTTGCCGAGATGCTGTGGATAATAGGGCTCCAGCAATATCACCTCGTCGCCAGGATCGACTACCGCCATGAACGCGGCATAGGACGCGTGCGTCAGGCCGTTGGTCACCAGCACCGTGTCGGGCGACGCCTCTATCGCGTTGAACCGCCGCAGCTTCGCCGCCAGCGCCTCGCGCAGCGGCGGTTCGCCGCGCATGTCGGAATAATGCACCAGCCCGTCGCGCAGGGCGCGGATCGTCGCGTCCTTGATGAGTTGCGGCGTGTCGTGGAACGGGCGACCGAGTTCGAGGTGGATAAGGTCCACGCCCTCGTTCGCCAGCGCCTGCGCCCGCTGGTACATACCGAAGCTCTTCTTCGAGCCGGAAAGGATGCGTTGCGCGGGTCGGGTCATCCGTGAAATCCTTCGATCGGGAGGAGGCGCGGTCGCCGCGCGCCGGGGCGGCGCGGGGCGGTCATCGCGTGAACAGGTTGCGCACCGCCTTGCTCGCCAGCGCCGCGGTCATCAGCAGGTGCGGCACATGGCGGGCGAAGGCGAAGCCGGAAATGCGGCGGGGCGTCTCGAAGCCGATATCGGGTGACGATCCCGGATCGAGCAGCGTCCGCGCGACTTCCCGTCCGATGATTGTGTTGATGCCGAGGCCGCGGCCGTTGCACGCCTGGATCGCGATCACCCCTTCCGCCGGACGAACGAGGCGCGGCAGCAGGTTGCTGTTCACCCACGCCGTGCCGTGCCAGACATGCTCGAGCCGCAGCGGGCGATAGGCGACGAGCGTGGCGGCGAGCCTGCGATTCACCGCTTCTGCGATCTGCCCGATCGAATGACGGCTCGACATCGGATGCGCGGTGACGAGCCGGTCGCCGGCGGTGTAGCGGATGCTGAACACGTCCGCCTCCATGTCCGTCAGGCTGTGGCCGAACGGCAGGATCGCCGCGCGCATTTCCGGCGGCAGCGGCTCGGTCGACATCTCGCACACCGGCAAGGGCAGCACCGTCCCCGTCAGCGCCGGATGCAGCGCGCCATTGCCGCCGTTCGCGGCCAGCACCACCTGCTGTGCGCGCACGCGGGCGGCACCGGTCGAAACGATCCAGCTCCGCCCTTCGCGCGTGATCGCCGTTACGTGCGTGTCCTCATGGATGCGCGCCCCCAGCGCCTCGGCGCGCGCCGCGAGGCCGCGTGCGTAGAGCAATGGGTCGATCGATCCGCCGGTCTGGTGGAGGATCGCCGCGCCGTAGCCGCGGCATCCCGAAAGGGCCTCGACCTCGGCCGCGCCGCACAGCGCGAGATCGGAGCGGTACGGCCGCCATCGCCCGATCAGCTCGCCAAGCCGCTGGAGGGCGCCGTGCCCGGTCGCCGGGGCGAGGAAGCCGGCCGCGCTCTGGTCGCAATCGATCGCGTGGCGTGTCGCGAGGTCGAACAGGTAGCGTCCGCTGTCGCTCACCAGCCGCAGCAGCGCCTCGCCGCGCGGCACGCCGAATTTCGCGAGCACCGCCGACGGCGTGGCGCGGACGAGTTGCGGCGCGACAATCCCCGCGCTCATGCCGGTCGCCCCGCTGCCGATCGCCGCGCCTTCCAGCAGCAGCGGCGGCCGCCCGTTCTCCACCAGATGCAAAGCCACCGACAACCCAGCGACACCACCCCCGACAATCACCGTCTCGACGTCGTGTGCGCCACTCAGCGGCGTACGGCGCGCAGGCGCGGGACGATCGAGCGCCCAAGCCGATCGATCCGGACTCGCTCCCTCCGTCATTTCGGGGTACCCGCCCTGTCAATCACAACGTGAGAGATGCAGCTCACAGGCGCCGTTATGGCGGATCGCCGCGCAGGCCACCGCAGCGTTGGCGACATCCTCATCGACGATGCGCGCGCATACGCTGCCCATGATCCATCCCATCGGCATCAGCAGCCGCGCGCCTTCCGCATAGAATAGCCCGATATCGATCAGGTCGAAGGGCGGCCCTTCCTTCCATGTTCCCTGCGGTGCGCAGACGAGCACGATATCCCCGGCACGCGGATAGCTGGTCGCGTTTTCGGTTGAGACGGCGCCGAGATTCCGGCTCGGCAGAACGTCGTTTCCAGCAATGGGGACGGAGATTTCTGGCCCCGTCCACATCGCATGGATCGCCGGATACCGCCGATCCAGACCGGCCAGTTCCCACAGCAAATCCGCATTGACCGGCGCCGCCGCATCAAGCAACCGGCACCGTATATCAAGGCTCGATCGCGCCTCGGTGAACCGCACGAAGCGCGCATCCGCTCCCGCATCAACCCGTTCAGGCGAGTTCATCATTCGGCTCTCAATTTTATTTGCATTTTCACGCGATATTACATGTTTTATCCAATCGTCAAGAGGGGCTCAAGCCTTGAACCTCGCTAGCCTGCAGTCCTGGCTCCTTTCGGAAGGTGTGGGTGACGACATCGCGGCGGTTGCCAAGCTCTCCGCCCGATCAGACCTGTGCAATCTCGCCCCTGATCCCGACTCATTGACCCGGCCAATATCGACTGGCAGCGGGCCGTGCCGGCCGGGAGCATTCTCGCGCGCTCGGAGCGGCGCTCCGATCAGCAGACGGCAATCAGGATCGCACCCCAGGCTGGCGTGCCTGCGCGAACAGACCGGCATGTTCGCGATGCTGCCGATCGACCATGACGCGGTGCAGGCGCTGCGCCGCGATCACGCCATCTATATCACGGACGATGGCCGCGCCAATCTGGCGGGGTTGCAGCACTGGATGATCGAGCCGCTCATGGCGGCGCTCACCCCGTTGCTGTGAAGACACCGGCGCGGATCACCGATCCGCGTGCGGTCGCCCTCCACGCGCCAGCCAATAGACCACGCCGAGCAGCAGCCACCCGCCGACGAGCAGGTAGGGCCGCACGTCGGCGTTGAGACCGATGACGATGATGAGCAGCGCCAGTGCCGCGCCAAGGTAGCCGATCGCCTGCGCCGCGCCCGAGCCGAGCCGGATACGCGAACGGCTCGCGATCTCGGGATGGTATTTCGCCACACGGGTCGCCGACAGGCAGCAGGCGAGATATTTCAGCATCGTCGGCACGTTCACCGCGAGCAGCAGGAAGATCAGGCTCTCCGGCAGCAGCAATCCGCTCATCGCGAAGGCATAGGCGAGCAGGACCGCGCGATGCGGCGTCCCGAAGCGCGGATGGATGACGCCGAAGGTCGGCGGCAGCACGCCGTCGCGCCCCATCGCGAACAGGCTGCGCGAAAAGACCAGCGCGGTCGCGTTCATCGACTTGACGATCGACAGACAGGCCGCCCCGACGATCAGCGGCACGGCGAGCGAGCCGAGCGTCACCCTCGCGGCGATCAACAGGGGCGCGCTGCTCGCCGCCAGCTTCGTGGGACCGACCAGCCCCAACGAAGTGAACGAGACCAACCCATAGACCAGCGCGGTGAGCCCGATCGCAAGCGCGATGCCGAGCGGGATGTTGCGTTGCGCATCCTCGACCTCCTCGCCGATCTCCACTGCGGATTCGATGCCCAGGAACAGGCTTATCATCAGCGGGACGGCCGACAGGATCGCCAGCGGGCCGACCGCCAGCGGAGTTTCTAAAGGGGACTCTGCAAAGCACGGCGCGGTCGAGAAGCGCGGCTACATCCGTGATAACCGGCCCGACGGTCTCTCCATCACTGTGGGGTGCCGACTGATCGACATCGCGCGATCCACCTATTATGATGCGCCTGCGGCGCGAGCCGGTGAAGTCGAACTGCTGACCGCGATCTGCGACGAGTTCGAAGCCTATGGCTGGCGGCGTGTTCGAGCCGCGCTCCGGCATCAAGGCATCGTTCTTTAACAGCGGTTGGTGTCAAGGGTCACTCCTGCCGCTCCATCGATCGATGTCATCATCTGCCGGGTTCTTCGTTCTTTCCGAGGTCGAGCTTGTCGCCTCATCATGGGCTGCGTCGGTGCGGCGTCTCATCGTTACCCACGTGGTCCTGTCGGCCACGACGATCGCTGCGAGGTCACCGGCCCCATCGTCCCGGCCGGACGATCCGCTCGATCGAGCGAAACCGAAGAGCGCTTTCAGGCGGCGACCGGCTTGCCCCACTCGAACTCGGTGCCGTCCACCCAGATGCAGTGCTGGATCACCGCGATTTTCCGGGCGACCGCGACTCGCGCCTTGCGCGAGCCAACCCGCTTCGTGAGCCGCACGCCCCAGGGACCTCGGGCGTGATTGATTTGGAGCACGCCGATAAGCAGTTCGGGATGAAGCGGCGACCAAGCGAGCACGCCGAGGATGCGGGCGGCCTGTCTTCCAACAAGCCTGCCGACAAGCTTCGAACATGCCGAACATGGATGGCCGAATGCGGGCGCCAACGCGGACAAGACGCCGATTTCCGGTCTTCGGATCGCGTCGCCGTCAGGCCAATTCGCCGTATGCCGCGAAAAATAACGTCATAAAATGAAAAATTATGACGATATCGCTTTCGCAGTACCGCCTAAGCCATTGATTTCATTAGGAGAAAAATGGCGCGCCCGGAACGATTCGAACGTCCGACCCTCAGATTCGTAGTCTAATCTTTTTCCCACTATAATCCACTCCAGACTATCCCATTGCCTTCAACATGTCATGTTTAATATACTGATATAATGATGATTTTCAAACGATAGCAAGGTACAGAAAAGCGAGCAGCCAAAACTCGTCGTGATCGATCGGCCGAAAAAACCCTCCATAAATACCAAATTCCCCTCCATAAAAATTTTGGCCTGCCGGCCCTCCATGCTATGATTGCAGCCCGGAGGAAGGGATTGACCATGCCCCAGCAGCAAGCGATCGAGACGCAGTCGAAACCAGCCAGCGCAGCCGGGAATCTTCGCTTTCCGCTTACCGATCGCTCGATCGCGCATTTGCCATTTGCCGAACGGGGCCAGTATTTCGCCTTCGACGAAAAGCTCGGAGGCTTCCAGGTTGTCGTCGGCCGGAAGCGAAAGACCTTCATGGTCAGGTCGGAAATTCGCATCGCCGGCAAGCGAATCGCGAGCGCCCGCGTGACGATCGGCGATTGCAGCAAGATCACCGTCGCAAAGGCCCGGACGATCGCGGAGGGATACCTTTCCGAGATGCGGCAAGGCCGCCATCCCAGGCCCGACGCTGTGAAACGGCCATGTGCCGTGTCGGATAGGGTCGAACAGCAGCAATCCTCGGACAAGACGGCCCGGGAGGACGCGGAAGGTCCTTCGCTCCGCGAAGCGTGGGAGCGCTATAAAGCGGCCTTGATCAAGAAGGGGCGCAGCGCGGGGACGATTGCCGGCTATGAGGATCATGTCACCCGCGTTCTCAAGATCTGGATCGACAGGCCCCTTAAAGACCTTGCAGAAGACCCAGACCTTGTCGCGAGGAAGCACGACGCAATCACCCTGGCTAGCGGTCCATATGCGGCCAATGGCGCGATGCGGACGTTGCGGGCGATCTACAATCATGCGTGGCTGAAGAACAAGAAGGTGCTGTCGCGCGACAATCCAGTCGATGCAGTCGATTGGAACAAGGAACGGCGCCGCAATTCCGGCATGGGTGTCAGCGACCTGCCCGGCTGGTTCAACGAGCTTGCCCGTCTGGAGAATCCGATACGACGTGAATTCCATCTGATGGAAGTCCTCTCGGGATCGCGTCCGGCCGCCTTGAAGCGTGCGCGCCTCAACCACCTCGATCTCAGAAGGCGCATCCTTCATATTCCGGCGCCCAAGGGTGGCGAAGACCGCGCGTTCGATATTCCGCTGTCGCGGGAGATGATCCGGTCGCTGATGCGCGTGATCCGGTTTGGGCGCGCCCAGCATCCGGTCGAGGCGCGCATCTGGCTGTTCCCGGCCGAGAGCAAAGCCGGTCATATCTACACCACACAGGAGGACCGCGCCGACCTATCGAAATGGGGGAACGATCTGCGGCAGACCTACCGAACGATCGCAACCATTGCCAAGGTGAATGGCGTCGACGCGAAATTGCTGATGAACCATGCGATCCCCGGCGTGAACGAAGGCTATATCACGCGGGAGAAGATCCTCGAAGATCACCTGCGCCAGCAGCAGCAGGCCATCACCGACGTCATCTTCGCGCCAATCCGCGACCTGCGCGAGAAGGATGGTCCGGTCGCGACCTGGCTTCGGCCTCGATCGGCGCGAGCACAGATAGCGCTGGCGCAAGAAACCAGGACCGCTCATGCCCATCTTCATGAGGTGCGGCGTCGGAAGGCCCTGCAAGCACGCGAAAACAATGCGGACGGGCAGTACTAGCAGCCTTCTCCCGAACGCGCATGCTCTCGGGTTATGAAATTCTCTCGATCATGCGAGCCTAGTCGCGGCTTTCCTGAATGAAATGCTCAAGGATGTCGTAGAGCGCTGCTTCCGAATATGCGTTTGTGGTAAGCTTTTCAGCCCATTGACCTAACAACGGGGCGTTCGGCTCATCGTCCAAGGTAGCGTAGGGTGTTTTCGTAACGCTCGTTGATATCGTTGCGAAGGGCCTTCACGTCGATATCACGACGCGGACGCGCCTTGAGTTTCCGGTGCTGCTCCACAGGAGCGCGGTACGCAGTTGCCATTATAGCCCTCCTTTCCCGATCATTGGAGCATTGGGTATCTAATACAATGGCAGATGAAAGGTTGAAACGTAAGGCGCACACGGCCTCCTCGACCTTCTACGATAGACCAGCACCTCGCGCTTCCAGACTTGCCTCCAAACGCCGCCCCTCATCACCACCGGAACGGAATAGCGGTATCACCCACAGCCTGCCCCGTTCGATCGAAACGGCGCTCAATGATCAGGCCGGCGTCATCGGTATCGACCAGGACGATCGTGCCGCAGCGAGTGCCGTAGATTGGGTTTTCCACGAAGATCGGCGCGGGATCGTCCGCCGTGCCGGTTGACGGGCTTCCATCGCGCAATCCGGCGAACAGCATCTCGGGATCATGATCGTCGCTGCCGAGCCAGCTTTCGATCGCCTTGCTCAATCGAACCGTCTTGAGCCACGGCGGGTCGAGCGGTCCGTTGGACATGGCGTGAAATCCCGGTGCCAGCGAGTGGCGAACAGATCCCGGCCGATTGGAAAGAAAATACGCGCCATCGCGTCCGATGGTCACGGCGTTGAATGGATTGAACCCGCCCAGCCTGTCATTCGGGGGAAGGTCGCCCCGCGCCAGATCAATCACCAGCACACCGCGCGATGCCAGTGAAGGATCGGGGTCTCCATGCCCGCGAAGGTTGGTCACGGCCGCGAGCCGGCCCTTCTCCGATACCGCGAGCCAGGTGCCCCCAGCCCTGACATCGCGCCCCGCAATCGTCTCGCCATCATCCCAGCGATGCAGCGGTTCGGCGGGCCTGTCATGAAATTCGTCACGGTTGGCGGCGACCACCAGCTTCCAGCGCGGATGAGCCTTCCAGGCGATCGCGAGCACGCACATGCGATCGATCAGCAGCTCAGCGGTGCGTAGCGCCTGACGGCATAGCCACCCCGAACCTGCTCACATGACAGATTGCGACCACCAACCGAACAAAGCGCGACGACGCGGCCATAGCGATCGGTATCGGTTTGCCGGCAGGTGAGCGGACGACCGCCGATCAGCCGGCGCAGGTTCCCGATACTGGCGTAGGGATCGCCCGAAACGCAGGTGCGTCCTTGCCGGCAATGACCGGGAAGCTCCGGCGCGTCGATGCCGGAGAGACGAACGCGGGTCGCGCCGCAACGCAGCGTATCGCCGTCAACGACGCGCGGATTGTCGCAAGCAAAGACCGCCTTGACCGGCGTAGGATCAGCTGCCGCCGGCCTCTTGGCGATTGCCGATGCGCCCGTCCCGAGGATGATCCCGCTCACAATGACCGCGCCGAGCATACCGGGAGGACGCATCTTTCCGCGCGGGCGTTTCCACCGGAATCGGATCATTTCCCCCATGCGCGCTCGGCCTGTTCGGTATCACAAAGGTGCCGCCGACATCGGCCGGCGGCGTCAATGACGGCGAAGATCACTTCACCGGTTTTGCGCCGGGAATGCCGCATTTGGCGAACTTGCCCTTCGCGTCGCGGCATTTGGTCGGCTTGGCGGCGGCTTTCTGCGGGCACTTTACGAACTTGCCAGTTTTGGCATCCTTGCATGGCGCGGCGAGTGCCGGCGCGGCGCCCGCGACCAGCGTCACGGCGGCGAGAGCGGCGATGATCGAACGCATATTGATCTCCTTGTCCATCGTCGGACGCGCGGAGACTATCGCGCGATGCGCGCGGATCAACTGGAACGTGCGGGCGGACGGCGAAGCCGGTCGAGTGCTGCTGCGATCGCCCGAAATCTTGCGACACCGACGGTATCGCCGGTCAACGCGAGTGCACCGATCCGCTCGGCGATATAGAGTTCGGCGCCATCGCCATGCAGCCGCTCGATCGTCAGGGCCTCGGCCAGCCGCTCCCGCTCCGGCGTCATCATTCCCGCTGTCCTGCATCGTCCATTTCTGGAATGATCTTCACCGTGTGCAAGCAGACCTCGCCATCTTCGCGAAAGCGATCCAGTTGGTGCCTACGTTCATGCAGGACCGTTACGATACCGACCACGCTGTCAACCAGCGCTGCCCATATCGGCCTGACAGCAGATCACGCCACCCCCGGCGATGCGGCACGACAGCCGCGCTACAGCGGCAACCTGAACTGATTGATATCGGGCAAAGCCTCGCGCCGCAGTTTCTCGATGATCGTCGCCGCCAGCGTGTCCGCCGCACGCTCGCGCAGCCGCGGATCAGGCATCGTCAACCCGACACGCGCCCATCCCGGGGCGGCGAGCAGGATGGCGGCGAGTTCCTTTTGCTCGATTCGTTCCATGTCACCATAAGAACAAATAATGAACATCGTGGCAATGCGGTTCGTGGGGGCGCGTTGTTCGCTTGCGACGAGCAGTGTCATTTTCCGGGGTTTCGCGGACCAGCGCCGGGAGTATCTCGGCTCTTCAGTTCTGCGGGACAGACTGGCTGAAACTTAGCGATCCAGCGCCAGTTCAGCGAGCAGTTTTGCCACCGTGACGATGTGGGTCCGTCCGTGACGGTCAAGGGAAAGGAGATCATCCTTGTCACCGGTCACGAGCCAATCCGCTCCGCCTGCCTCGCACAGGCCAAGCAAGAAATCATCGCGTGGATCGCGAGAACGCTGAACGGGCGGGAGCTTATCCGGCATGTCCGCCACGAGCGTGATCTGGTTCAGTAACCTTCCAGCCTCTGCCGGTCGCAGCAGCGCGCGAATCTTGTCGCGACGACTGACCTCGCGAAACTCATCGAGTTGTATCGCATGACTGATCAGCGTGAATCTGTGATCCAGCCAGGCGTCGATCAGACGCGACGGTCCGCCAGAGGGGGAGATGAGCCCACTCAGGAGCACGTTGGTATCGAGGATGACGCGCATCGATCAACGGCGGCGTTCATTCCAGAACGACGGGCGACCCAGGCGGGTTTCTTCGTCGACCAGCCGCGCGATTTCATCAGGTTGAAGGTCCGCGTTTCGCGCCCGGATGTCTTGCACGGTCTCCCGCAGCACCTCGCGGTTGACGGCGTCCTCGACGAAGCGCGACAGATCACCCTTCTTCCCGCCGCGCGTCGCCAGCAGCGTGCGAAGCGCAACATCGGTCTCGCGCGAGACTTTCAAACTCCAGCGGGCAAGCTCGGCCATCACACACCTATACGTCTATGTGTCTAGACGTTTATAACATGCAGACCCATGCGTGCAAACCCGGGATGGCCCCCTCCCCGCCCGATCCACGAAGCCCTGGATGCCGACAAACCGCGCCGCGTCGCGCGGGCCGCCCGGGGGGCGGCCCGCCAGAGGGAAAGGAAGGCCGGGGCTTCATGACGGGCTTGGAGCCGGGAGAGAGTCTCGCGGCGGCCCGTCCGGAGAACACCCATGGCCAAAGCGCCCCAGAAGATCGTCCTCAGCGGCTCGCGGGACATTCCCTTCGACCGGCTGGTCCTGTCCCAGTCCAATGTTCGGCGGGTGAACGCCGGCGTCTCGATCGGCGATCTGGCGGAGGATATCGTCCGCCGCACGCTCCTTCAGAGCCTCAACGTCCGGCCCATCCTCGACGGCGAGGGTCAGGAAACCGGCCGGTTCGAGGTGCCCGCGGGCGGGCGACGGTTCCGCGCGCTCGAACTGCTGGTGAAGCAGAAGCGGCTGGCGAAGAACACGCCGATCCCCTGCGTCGTCAAAGCCGCCAATGACGATGTTTCGGCCGAGGAAGACAGCTTCGCCGAGAATACCTTCCGCGAGCAGCTTCACCCGCTCGATCAGTTCCGCGCCATGCAGAGGATGATCGACAAGGGCGAAGGCGTCGAGTCGATCGCCGCGCACTTCAGGGTCACCCCGGCGGTCGTGAATCAGCGGCTCCGGCTGGCCAAGGTCTCGCCGAAGCTCCACGAGATCTATGCCGACGACGGCATGACGCTCGATCAGCTCATGGCCTTTTCGGTGTCGGATGACCATGAACGCCAGGAGCAGGTGTGGGAATTGCTCGCCCACAGCTACAACAAGTCACCGCAGTTCATCCGTGACAAGCTCACCGAGGGCGCGGTGCGCGTCGCCGACAAGCGCGTCCGCTTCATCGGCATCGAGGCCTATCTCGCCGCGGGCGGCAGCGAGGCGATGCGCGATCTGTTCCAACCCGATGATGGCGGCTGGCTGACCGATCCGGCTCTGCTCGACCGCCTCGTCACCGAGAAGCTCCAGGCCGAAGGCGAGAAAATCGGCGCGGAAGGCTGGAAATGGGTGGCGACCGCGGTCGACATGCCCTGGGGCGTCACCAACGGCATGCGCGAGCTCGACGGCGTCGAGACGCCGATGCCCCCCGACGAGGAGAAACGTCTCGCCACGCTTCAGGACGAAGCCGACGCGCTCGAGGCCGAATGGGCCGACGCTCCCGCTTTCCCCGACGAGGTCAATACGCGCCTGATCGCGCTCGACGAGGAAATCGGTGCGCTGGTCGACCGGCCGATGACCTTTGCTCCGGAGGACATGGCCAATGCCGGCGTGTTCGTCTCGATCGACTCGGATGGCTCGCTGTCCATCGACCGCGGCTATGTGCGCGCCGAGGACGAGCCGGTCGTTCATACCGACGAGGAGCAGGACGTCGATGCTGCGCCCGACCAGCGCGCCGAACCGGACGAGCAGGAGGCGGGTTCGGCGACCACGGTCGTCGCGATCGGCAAATCATCCGACGAGGAGGACGACGCCGACGAGGAAGTCGTCAAGCCGCTCAACGACCGGCTCGTGGCGGAACTGACGGCGTGGCGAACGCTCGCGCTTCAGGACGCCTTCGCCCAGAGTCCGACGACCGCGTTCGCCGCCGTGCTGCACGCCTTCGTGATCGCCAGCTTTTACTATGCGTCGAGCGAATCGTGCCTCCAGATCTCGCTCAACAAGCCGTCGTTCGGCTTCTCCCCGACCGGCCTGCGCGACAGCGCCCCCGCGAAGGCGATCGCCGAGCGTCACAAGCGTTGGGCCGACCGCCTGCCCGATTCCGAAAAGGAATTGTGGGACGCGCTGCTCCAGCTCGATGCCGCCGAGCAGGCCGCATTGTTCGCGCATTGCGCCTCGCTCACGGTCAACGCCCAGCAGGAGGTTGTCGGCAAATACGGCACCGGGCGCATCTCGCACCACATGATCGAGCGGCGCATCGCGCATAGCGACATCCTGGCGCGGGCGGTCGGACTCGATCTGGTGGGCGCGGGCTGGCGGCCGACGGTCGCGGGCTATTTCTCCTCGATCACCAAGCCGCGCATCCTCGCGGACGTGGCCGAGGCGAAGGGCGCGCGGTTCGCCGAGATGATCGACCATCTCAAGAAGGGCGACATTGCGCGCGAGGCCGAACGCCTGCTCGAAGACGCCAGCTGGCTTCCGGAGCCGATGCGCACGCCGAACATCGCCGATGCCTTCTCGGCGGCGGACGCGACCGGGGAGGAGGAAGCGGCTCCGCTCCCGGCCTTCCTCGACGACGAGGGCACCCCTGAGGCCGACAACGACGACGGCGCGCCGATCGCCACCGCGGCCTGACCTTCTGGCGGGGCGGCTTCGGTCGCCCCGTCCTTTTCCCCACCATCAGGAGATTGATCGTGAAACTTTCCCAGATTCCGTTCGCCACGGCCGACGAGCTGGCGCCGCTGCTCCTTGCCGCCCTTCAGCGCCTCGGCGAGCTTGGCCGCGAGGGCGCCGTCGCGCTGGCCCGGATCGTCGACGATGGCGATGCCGATTTCGACGAAGCGGCCGACTGGATCGAGACGATCGCCGATGGCGGCCTGCGAGAATGACGCGACGCCGCCGCCGACATTTCATCCCATCAACCCGACGAGCCCGGCCATCGCGCCGGGCTTTGCCGTTTCTGGAGAACCGCAATGACGAAGACCCATGCGCCCATCGATATAGCCGAGGCGATGCGACGATACGCGGCCTGGGAAGCCGCCGCGGCACAGCTTGTTCCCGAAAACCGACAGCGGCTGTTCGCCTTCCTCGGCTTGGGCCCCATCACGCGCGTCATCGTCACCTTCGACGGCGAGGGCGACAGCGGCCAGATCGAGGACATCCAGCCCTATAATGGCGACACGCTGGTCGACCTCCCCAAGGGCAAGCTTGCCTTTCTCGATCTGCCCTATGGCGAGGCCCAACCGAAGCAGCGCAAGTTCAGCGCCGGCCAGGCGCTGGAATATCTCGCTTACGACCTCCTCCAGCAGGAGCACGCGGGCTGGGAGAATTCGGACGGCGCCTATGGCGAGTTCACCTTCGATGTGACCGCCGGCACGATCACGCTCGATTACAACGAGCGGTTCATGTCGTCGGAACATCATCAATACAGCCTGTGAGGAGGGGATGATGGGACATTGCTACCATCACGCGCTGTCCTCGGTCCGGAAATGGGGCGGCGCGCCGGAGGATTATCTGCCGCTCCATCAATGGTTCGATGAGCCGTCGAAGCTGATCACGGCGGATTTCCGGCACCGCGCGCTGCGCCATCATGCCGAGGGCATCTTCATGCTCGAACGCTTTTTCGGCCCGACCATCACCATCGCCTCCGGGCGCACGGTGCCCGTCCGGCTGATCGGCGAACAGCATGTCCGCGAGGATCTCGGCTACATCCCGGGCTTCGCCGACTGGGTCCGCTGCATCCGGCCCGAACCGTGGATGGGCCGCGCGCAGCCGATCCATCGCGACGTCGATCCGTTCGCGGTGCCTCCTCCGATCGAAAGGAAGGCGGCATGAAGATCCAGGCCATCCTCGAATTCGACCTGGAGGACTGGGCCGGCGTGCCGGTCGTCGATCGCGAGACGCTCGATCTCGCGGCCCAGGACACCGACCGCGCCATTCGCTCGCGGCTGATGGGCGACGGCTTCCTCGACGCCGATGCCCTTGTCCGGACCTGGACGCTGCGGGTTTCGATCCGCGACGGTCCGCCTGAACCCGATCCGCCCGACTAGCGGCAATCCTCCGACCCCCGTTGCAACCCTTGCGAAACCCGGCCGCCGCGCCGGGTTTTCGCGTTCTTATCGAAGGACATGACATGGCTGACTATTTCTTTCCGACCGTCGTCTGGCCGAGCATTCCGGCCGACGCGATCACCCCGCTCGAACTGGTGCTCCTGACCCAGATCTACGAGAACGAACCCGATGGCGATGCGGTCTATTTCTTCGCCAGCGGCGGAACCAACGACTGCCTGTGGTTCAAGGCCGCCGAGCTTCGCGAGGTTCTGGCGGGCGAGACGATCGCCCCCGGCAGCGTCGCCGAGCTGGTTCGGGACGAGCTTGCCGCGCTCGGACCCGATGAGGATGAAGTCGAACTCGATCTGGCGGATCAGGGCGACGACCGCATCTTTCAGGCGATCGTCCGGCGCTGCGACCAGCTCGATCACGTCACCATCACCTCCGCCTGGATGTGCAGCAAGATGCGGCCCGACGGCTTTGGCGGCGGCGTGACCGTGGTGACCGCCGATCATATCCTGACGTCCACGACCGGTCAGATGGAATGCGAGCTGCTCGATCGCGCCGAATATGGCGAACTCGGCTGCGCGCCCGGTCACGGCAGCCATGCGCTGCTGCGTCTCGACGAAGCCGAGGTCCGCCGCGCGATCACGGCGATCGCGGACGCTGATCTCCCCGCCGGGCCCGATGCGTCGAGCGTCACCGACGAGGATATCCGGGCCGCCTGCCTGCAAACGGTCGAGGCGACTGATCTCGCCGTCCAGCACGGAGCCATCGCCGCCGTGGCGGCACGGGCTGCCATCGCGATCGCTCGACACCGCAACGCCTGACCCTTTCACCCCATCCATCCCGCGAAAGCCCGGCCGTCGTGCCGGGCTTTCGCGTTTCAAGGACTTGAAACATGCTTGCTCAAGACATCTACGATACCGCGCCGCTCGGCAGCCTGATCCGTTATTCCAATGGCGAACCGCGTCCGCCCGAGCGCTTCACCCGCAAGCTCAAGGCGTGGAACAACGACAATGGCATCGGCCGCCTCGTCGAACGCACCGCCGAGGAGGTCCGTCCGACATACCGATCCCCTGCAGGCTTTTGTCTCCATCTGGGCAATTATGGCAGCCAGGGCATCATCGCGATCGTCGTGCGCCGCCACTATTCGGTCGAGAGCGCGCTTCATTTCGAGATCGCCGAGACGCCGAAGCCCGGCATGGTCCGTGTGCTGACCAGCCACGCCGGGCGCGATGAGCTGCGTTTCCTCGCGCCCGACATGACCTCGGCGCAAGACTGGCTCGATCGCAACCGCTACACCGACGCGCGGTTCGAGGTCGTGAACGATCCCGACCCGGTCGTGTTGCCCTCTCGTCTGGGGAGGGCGGCATGACGGTCCGGCGCCATTTCGTGCATGTCTATACGACCATCCGGATCAAGGTCGCGGTCGATGCCGAGAATCATCGCGCGGCGATGCAGGCAGCCGACGCGGTCGTGTTCGGCGACAGGCATGCCGTAGAGTTGAGTCCCGTCCATACGGCGGTCGTCGACGCCGATTATGCCGAGGAGGTCACCGAATATCTGGTCGATGAGGCCGATGACCCGGACTTCGCGCGCTCGCGCAACTATGGCCCCGATTTCATGCCCGCCCGTATCTCTAACGACAGGCGGGCGGCATGAGCGCGGTTCTCGTCAATTATGGCAGGACCGCCGGGAACCTGCTCGCGGCCCGGGTCGGCGACCTGGGCTATATCGCCATACCGGCGGGGGACGGGCTTCGTCTCGCGTCGGGCTGGCGCCTCTCGAAACCAATCGGCGAATGGACTGCGGCCGATGTTTTCGGCAACGAAGGGACGGTCGCCGACGAGGCCGGCTTCCGCGCGCATGTCGAGGCCATCGCGGTCCATCTTACCCAGCGCGCCGCGTTCGGACGTCGGGAGAAACGGACGCCGATCTCGACGCCCTGGGGCATGTCGCAGGGCGCGACGATCTATGCGGAGGGCGTCGTCTTCCACTCGACCGCTTCGCACGGCGGGTTCAAGCTCGACCGGGCACGCAATGCCGCCCTGCATCCTGCGTTTCGGATCAGGGGCGGGTGGTATGAAGAGGATAGCGACTGGGCGCGTGTCGCTATGGGCTATCCCGACCTTTTTACCGACCGGGAGAAGGCGCAGGCCGATCGCACTTTACGCGACTGGGAACCGGATGCCTGGGAGGCTGTCCATGGCCGGCCGCTGACGGCGGAGGAGTCATTCGCCCGCGATCGACAGCGCTTCGAGCGTGAGCATGCCGACGACTGGGTCGTGATCGCGGCCGCACGATCCGATCGCCATCCCGGCTTCGTCGAAACGGTCGCGACCCTGGGAGGCCGCCGCGACCAAGCCGAGCGACGACAATTTCTCGTTGCGGAGCATGAATATGTCATCGGCCGACACGGCTTCGTGATCGACCTCGAACGCCATTCGCGGCTCGCCGCCTGACCTCAGCCCGTTCCGCACGTCGGGACGGGCTTTTTCCATGCCCGCCGACCAGAGGCCCTGATCATCCGCATCTCACGCCCGCACTTCGGCAGCACGAGGTCTGGCGCGGCCTCGCCGTCCGTCAACGGGCAAGCCGTTCCCCTTCGGTGACGGTCGGCGTGAGCGGCCGCGCCCAACCCGCTCTCGTGCCGCCGTGCTGGCGGCGTGGAGACGGCGCATGTGCAGGGTTCTCAACAAGCGGTCGGCGGCAAACGCGACTGGTGCGATCTATATCGGCCGCGGCTCGAAATGGGGCAATCCGTTCAGGATCGGCACCGACGGCGACCGGGCCATGGTCATCGCGAAATATGCGGCCTGGCTGCGCACCCAGCATCATCTGCTTCGCGCGCTCGACGAATTGCGCGGGTACGATCTCGTCTGCTTCTGCGCGCCTCTGCCCTGTCACGGCGATCTGCTGCTCAAGCTGGCCAATGCCAGTCGGGAGGAGCGGATCGCCTGGTGGCGCGCGGCGGCGTAGCGATCCTGGTCACCCCCGTCCCGTGCGTCTGCCATCCCGCCCGAACGACGCCCGGTAAGGGGCATGGCGTCGCCACCGTCAACCCGCAGGCGGGTTCCCCTCGCAACGCTCGGTGACAGTTTCGTCCGGCCCCTTGTCCGCGGCGTCGGCGGGAATCGTCCCGCGCACGGAACGGAGACAGCCATGAACCGCAATGCACACCCCCATAGCAGCGATGATATCGCCGTCTGGCCCGATGGCACCTGGGCAACGCTCGGCGAGGTCCGGGCGGGTGACTCTGCGCATATGTCCGACGACTATGAGATCGTCAGCTATCTCGACCATGCGCGGCTGAAGGCTCTCGGCGTCGAGCAGGATCCCGATATCGGACCCGGGTGAGAGGGAGAGGGCTGGCCGGAAAGGGGCGAGCCCGGTAGGACCAGAGGGAGAGATCCGCGGGCTGGCCAACCCACCCTCCCGGAGACTTTCCATGACCCGCACCCTGTCCGACGCGGCGCCCGACGTCGCGCCAGCCGCCGCCGCGTCCGCCTTCGCCACCCCCGCCGCGGCGATCCTTCTTGCCGCCGCCCGGCTCCTGCCCACGCTCGAAGCCGGCCGACAGGTCGACGCCGCCGAACTGCGCGCCGCCATGTCGCATGCCTTCAACGCCGGCGATGCCGAAGGCGCGTGGGACTGGAAGACCGGCTATGATGCCTGTGAGGCGGCGACGATCCTGTTCCTGCGCAAATATGGCCGCACGATCCTTGCCCGCACGCCCGCCAGCTCGCTCGCGCTGATCGAGCGGATCGCCGGATTGCTCCCCACCCATACGCGCCGATCGGAGACGAGCCAGGCGCTCCAGCAATTCTCCACCCCTCCCGGCCTTGCCTATGTCGCCGCGGTCGCGGCCGCGATCGGCCCGAACGATCGCGTGCTCGAACCGTCCGCCGGGACGGGCATGCTCGCGATCCATGCCGAACTGGCGCGGGCCGATCTCGCGCTCAACGAGCTGGCCGAGGTCCGCGCCGCGCTGCTCGGCCACCTCTTCCCCGGCATCGCGGTGTCGCACCATGATGCCGCGTCGATCGACGATCGGCTGTCGCCGGCGATTTGCCCGACCGTCGTGCTGATGAATCCGCCTTTCTCAGCCACGGCCGACGT
Organism: Sphingomonas sp. CL5.1; assembly: GCF_013344685.1. NCBI lineage: Bacteria > Pseudomonadati > Pseudomonadota > Alphaproteobacteria > Sphingomonadales > Sphingomonadaceae > Sphingomonas > Sphingomonas sp. CL5.1. Next base: position 2,655,934 of record NZ_CP050137.1, on the reverse strand, counting down.
CGATCGCGCGATGAAGGACACCGCGTTGCGCCATATCGCGTCGGCGCTCGCCCGGCTCGAACCCGGCGGGCGGCTGGTGGCGATTACCGGCGCCAATTGCGCACCGGCCGCGCCGGCATGGCGCAGCGCGTTCGCCCGGCTTCAGGAGCAAGGCCGGGTCCAGTTCACCGCCGCGATCGACGGCAGCGTCTATGCCCGGTACGGGACGTCGATCGCCACGCGGCTCACCGTCATCGACAAGATCCCGGCCGACGACCCCGATCGCTTCCCCGAAAGCGCGGGCAAGGCGCCCGACACCGCGACGCTCCTCGCATGGGTGCTCGATCAAATGCCACCGCGCACGCCGACCACGCCCGCGCCGGTCGCGGCGTTGCCGATCAGCGCGTCAGCCACGGCGGTCCGCGCGAAGCCTTCGACAACGACCGCTACGCCAGCGCCGGCCGTCTCCGAGCCCGAAGGCGTCGAACTCGCGTACGAGACGCGGGACTGGACGCCGCCGGAGGGGCGTCTCGGCGACAGCATCTACGAGCCCTATGCGCTCCAGTCGCTCGCCATTCCCGGCGCCCTCCCCCACCCCTCACCTTTGGTCCAGTCGGCCGCGATGGCGTCGGTCGCCCCGCCCAAGCCTTCCTACCGCCCGCATCTGCTGCCGTCGCTGGTGACGCTCGGCATCCTGTCCGACGCCCAGCTCGAATCCGTGATCTATGCCGGTGAGGCGCATGCCGGTCATCTTTCGGGCGCCTGGACGGTCGATGAGACATGGGAGATCGTCTCGGCTGCGCCCGACGACGCCGCGGGCGCGGTCCGCTTCCGTCGCGGCTGGTTCCTGGGTGACGGCACGGGCGCGGGCAAGGGGCGGCAGGTCGCCGGGATCATCCTCGACAATTGGCTCAAAGGCCGTCGCAAGGCGGTCTGGATCAGCAAGTCCGACAAGCTACTCGAAGACGCCCAGCGCGACTGGTCGGCGCTCGGCCAGGAGCGCCTGCTGGTGACGCCGTTATCGCGATTCCGTCAGGGCGATATCCGGCTCGAGGAAGGCGTGCTCTTCACCACCTATGCGACGCTGCGCTCGCAGGATCGCGGCGGCAAGAAATCCCGCGTCGAGCAGATCGTTGACTGGCTCGGCCGCGACTTCGACGGCGTCCTCGTGTTCGACGAGGCGCACGCCATGGCCAATGCGGTCGGCGGCAAGGGCGAGCGCGGCGACGTCGCACCGTCGCAGCAGGGGCGCGCGGGGCTTCGTCTTCAGCACGCGTTGCCCGATGCGCGGATCGTCTATGTCTCGGCGACCGGCGCGACCACGGTCCAGAACCTCGCCTACGCCCAGCGGCTCGGTCTGTGGGGCGGCGAGGATTTTCCGTTCGAGACGCGCGCGGCATTCGTCACCGCGATCGAGAATGGCGGGGTCGCGGCGATGGAGGTGCTGGCGCGCGACCTCAAGGCGCTCGGGCTCTATGCCGCGCGGTCGCTGTCGTTCGACGGCGTCGAATATGAGGTGCTCGAACATACGCTCACGCCCGAACAGGTCCGCATCTACGACAGCTATGCGGCCGCGTTCCAGATCATCCACAACAATCTCGATGCCGCGATGCAGGCCTCCGGCATCACCAGCGCGAGCCACGGCACGCTCAACGCCCAGGCCAGGTCCGCCGCGCGATCGGCGTTCGAGCAGACCAAGCAGCGCTTCTTCAATCACGTCATTACCGCGATGCAGACGCCGAGCGTGATCGCCAATATCGAGCGCGATCTCACCGCGGGCGAGGCGGCGGTCATCCAGATCGTCTCGACCGGCGAAGCGCTGCAGGAACGCCGCCTTGCCGAGATTTCGACCGCCGAATGGGACGACGTCTCGATCGATATCACCCCGCGCGAATATGTGCTGGATTACCTTGAGCACAGCTTCCCGGTGCAATTGTTCGAGCCGTTCACCGACAAGGAGGGCAATCTCGCGTCCCGGCCGGCGCGCGACGACGACGGCAATCCGGTGATCAGTCGCGAGGCGGTTCGGCGCCGCGAGGCGATGATCGAGAAACTGGCGGCTTTGCCGCCGGTGCCCGGCGCGCTCGACCAGATCATCCAGCATTTCGGGAGCGACAAGGTCGCCGAGGTGACCGGCCGGTCGCGGCGCATCGTGCCCAAACGCCGGGAGGACGGCACGATCCGCTTCGCGGTCGAGAACCGCCCGGCATCGGCGAGCCTTGCCGAGACGCAGGCGTTCATGGATGACGTGAAGCCGATCCTGATCTTCTCGGAGGCGGGCGGCACCGGCCGCAGCTATCACGCCGACCTCGCGTGCCGGAACCAGCGCCTGCGCAACCATTACGGGCTCGAATTCGGGTTCAAGGCGGACAGCGCGATCCAGGGCTTCGGCCGCGATCACCGCACCAACCAGAAGCAGCCGCCGCGCTACCGGCCGGTGACGACCAACGTGAAGGGGCAGAAACGCTTCATCTCGACCATCGCGCGCCGGCTCGATTCGCTCGGCGCGATCACGCGCGGGCAGCGCCAGACCGGCAGCCAGAACATGTTCCGACCGGAGGACAATCTCGAATCCGCTTATGCGCGCGATGCCCTCAACCAGCTCTATCGGCTGATCGCGCGCGGCGCGGTCGCGGGCTGCTCGCTGGACGACTTCGAGGCGGCGACCGGCCTGTCCCTGCTCACCGGCGAGGGCGGCATGCGTGAGGAACTGCCCGGCATCACCACCTTCCTCAATCGCATGCTGGCGCTCACCATCGCGATGCAGGATCTGTTGTTCGGCGTCTTCGAGGGCCTGCTCAGCGCCCGCATCGAGGGCGCGATCGCCAGCGGCACGTTCGAACTCGGGCTGGAAACGCTTCAGGCCGCGAGTTTCCGCGTCATCGATCGCGCGCCGATCTACAGCCATCCCGGGACCGGGGCGCAGACGGCCTTGCTCACGATCGAGCGCAAGGAGAAGCTCGTCCCGCTGTCGCTCTACGACGCGCTGGCGCTGGTCGACGATCGCGGCGCGGTCATGCTGGTCAACGCCCAGACCGGCCGCGCGGCGCTCCGGCGCCGGGCGCGCAGCGTGACCGACGATGACGGTGCGGTCCATCCGCGCGTCCGCCTGGTCTGGCCGTTGACCGACGCGGTGATGCGCGCCGAGCCGCTCGCGGCAAGCGCGTGGCAGCCCGCCGATCGCACGGCATTCAGCGCGGCATGGGCGGCGGAGCTGGCCGACCTCCCCGCGTTCGAGACGTCGACGCTGCATATCGTGTCGGGCCTGCTGCTGCCGATCTGGAAGCGGCTCCCCGACGAGTCGACGCGGGTCTATCGGCTCCAGACCGACGAGGGCGAGCGGATCATAGGCCGCCGCGTGTCGCCCGCCTGGGCCGCGACCGTCGCCAATGACAATAAGCCGGTGCAGCTCTCGGGCGACGAGGCGCGCACGATGCTGCTTTCAGGTGACACCGTGCTGCTCCTCGCCGATGGACAGGTGCTGAAGCGCGTGCGCGCGATGGGTGACTGGCGGATCGAGCTGACCGGATTCAACGATCTCGGCGTCGAGCGGCTCAAGGCGATGGGCTTGATCTCCGAGATCGTCTCGTGGAAACTCCGCCTCTATGTGCCGACAGGGGCTGTCGGCGCCGATGTGCTGGGGCGTCTGCTCGAACGCTATCTGATCGAGCGGGTCTCGGCGCGCAAGGCCGCCTGAGGAGCCCCGTGATGCAAAGCCCCGCCAGCCAGATAGCCGCCGCCCTTGCCGACCAGGCCGAGGCGGTCTGTCGCCGCTATCTGTCCAATGGCCGCAAGGAAGGCCGCTACTGGCTGGTCGGCGACGTCCACAATGCCGCCGGGCGCAGCCTCTATGTTCGGCTGGTCGCCTCGACCGACGGGCGCGGGCTGGCCGGCAAATGGACCGATGCCCAGAATGGCGATCACGGCGACCTGCTCGATATCATCGCCGTCTCCTGTGGGCATCGGACCTTGCGCGACACGCTCGATGAGGCGCGACGCTTCCTGAGCTTGCCGCAACCCCCGCCGAGCGTCACGCCCTCGCCACGTCGCAGCAAGGCGCCGACCGGGACGCCGGAAGCGGCGCGACGGCTGTTGGCCGCGTCGAAACCGATCGCCGGCACGATTGCGGCGGTCCACCTTGCTTCACGCGGCATCACCGACCTCAGCGGCTGCGACGCGCTGCGCTTCCACCCACGCTGCTGGTATCGGCCGTCCGACGAGGATCAGCCCGATGTCCGCAACGCATGGCCGGCGATGATCGCGGCGGTGACCGATCTCGACGGCACCGTCACCGGCGTCCACCGCACCTGGCTCCAGCGCGACGGCTCGGCCAAGGCGCCGATCGCCTATCCCCGCCGCGCCATGGGGCATCTGCTCGGCAACGGCGTGCGGTTCGGCGCGAGCGGTCCCGTCATGCTTGCCGCGGAAGGCATCGAGACGTTGCTGTCGCTGCGCCAGGTCATGCCCATGCTTCCGGCGATCGCGGGCCTCTCCGCCGCGCATCTCGCCGCCATCCTATTCCCGGCCGGTCTGCGCCGTCTCTATGTCGCGCGCGACGACGATCCAGCCGGCGCCACCGCGTTCACGACCCTGGTCCAGCGCGCGCTACCGGTCGGGATCGACATCCTGCCGCTCGACCCCTGTCTCGACGATTTCAACAGCGATCTCGTCAATCTCGGACGCCGGTGCATCGCGCAAAGCCTGTCCGCCCAGCTCTGGCCCGAAGACGCCGCGCAGTTCCTCGACACCGGCGATGGATCCGGCCGGGTTCCCCAGATCGGCCGGCAACGATCATCGCCATGACCATCCCCGACAGAGGCCACGCCGTCGGCCTTCGATAGAGGGCGACTGCGACAAGCGGCTCGCGGCGGCAATGGCGGGGCCGGCGGCTATTTTCCGCCGGGGTGCGGGCTGAGGCCGCAGCCCCTTTGCATCGCGAAGCAAAATAGCCTTGGCCCGCCATCCTCCGCTGGCGCTCCGGCCGCGCCCCTTCGGGGACGCGGTGCAGCCGCGTGCCGCCCGCCGCCGGTCGTCGCCGCGAAGGCCGCGACAGGCGCGGCTCATCCGGAGACTTCCCATGGCGATCGATCTCGACCAGCCCGAACAGGACGAACCCCAGCCCGGTTCCACCGCCTATGTCCTTCAGGAGATGCAGCTCTACGGCTACCGTCCCTTCGAGGACGAACCCGACGCCCGCCCGCTTCCCGACGCCTGCATGATGGAAGGCGCGATCGCCGACACCTTCGACGCGATGGTAGCCTGCCTGACCGACACGCGGATCGAGCCCGACCTCGAAGACCTCGCCTGGAACATCGTCAACGTCTTCCAGCGCACCGGCGAGCGGATCGAGCGCGAGCTTGATGACAATGAACAGGCGCAGAAGCGGCTCCAGCGTCAACAGGATGGCAGCGAGGTGAAGTCGGTCGAGCTGGAACGCAAGATCGCCGAAGGCATCACCATGATGGAACGCCGCGACACGATGGAATCCTTCCGCGACATGGGCGCCGAGCAATTCGAGAAATATCTGCGCAAGCCGTGGATGCCGTGGTCGGGGCCGATGGTGAACCACAAGGCGCTGACCTCGGCGGTGCTCGACAGCCGCAAGCAGATCGACAAGCGCGCCTATCAGGACGCCCGCGTCCTCAACCCCGATGGTCCCCGCTTCGTCCTCAGCGCCGGTCCGAACTACCAGGACCATGCGCTCATCTGCGGCACGCTCGACAAATTGCTCGCGCAGTTTCCCGACATGGTGCTGGTGCACGGCAAGACGCCGACGGGTGGCGAGCACATTGCCGCGTGCTGGGCGCGCAACCATGACGTGCCGCAGGATCCGCGCAAGCCCGACTGGGACAAGCATGGCAAGGCGGCGCCGTTCAAGCGCAATGACGTCATGCTCCAGGTCATGCCCAAAGGCGTCATCGTCTTCCCCGGCTCGGGCATCCAGGACAATCTCGCCGACAAGGCGCGCAAGCTCGGCATCAAGGTCTGGGACTTCCGCGAGCGCCGGGCGCCCTGATCGCCCGGCCGTGCGCCGCATCGGCTTTCCACCGTGCATCCCTCCTCATCTGTTGCTAGGCTGTTCTCAATGCGGACCGATCTCGATCACCTACCTGCCCAGAAGCGCCGCGAACTTGAGCGGGTCGTCCAGATCATCTTCGAGGAATTCGCCGACGCGCTGGCGCTGGCGAAGCACAAATGGAAGAAGCAGGGGCGGATCGAGAAGATCATCCTTTACGGCAGCTACGCGCGCGGCGGCTGGGTCGATGAGCCGCACACCGCCAAGGGCTATCAGTCGGACTATGACCTGCTGATCATCGTCAACGACAAGCGCCTGACCGATCGGGTCGATTACTGGCTCAAGCTGGAGGAGCGGCTCAACCGCGAGTTGGCGATTACCAAGACGCTGCGCACGCCGGTCAATTTCATCGTCCACACGCTCCAGGAGGTGAACGACGGGCTCGCGCACGGCCGCTACTTCTTCATGGACGTCAAGCGCGACGGCATCGCGATCTACCAGACGCTGCCGACTGAGCTGCATGAACCCAGGCCCAAAACGCCGCCCAAGGCGCTGGAGATGGCGCGGGAGTATTTTGAGGAGTGGATGCCTAGCGCCGCCGAATTCATCGAGGGCTACAATTTCTATATGGGGAGAAGAAGCTGGAAAAAGGCTGCGTTCTTACTCCATCAAGGCACCGAGGCGCTCTATCACTGCGTGTTGCTGGTAAAGACCTTCTACACGCCACATGTTCACAATATCGGCTTCCTGCGCACGCAGGCGGAACGGCTCGACCGCCGGCTCGTCGATGCTTGGCCACGCGAGAACCGGTTCGAGCAGCGCACTTGGGAGAAGCTCAAGGAAGCTTACGTGAAGGCACGCTACTCGAAGCACTATCAGATATCCGAAGAAGAATTGCGCTGGCTCGGATACCGTGTTGAGGAGCTCGGGCGCGCCGTGCACGAGATTTGCTCCGAACGAATCGCCGAACTGGAGACGAAAGCGAACGCGGCGCGGGCGAGCGGTTGACCTCGCCTCCCCATCTCGAGGCTCGGCACCGTTGGATAGGCTTTAGGTTGCGAACTCGTAAACGACCGTTATCGGCCTAGGCTTGCTCGTTCCCTGGCTCACTGCCGCCGAATCGCGAACGACCGCTTCATCCGAAACCTACCGATCGCGATCATGGTCGCGAATAGCGGCTTAGTCCCCACGAGCTGGCGGCGGCTTACGGCGGCAAGCGACCCATGCCGGTCGTACCCGGCAGACATTGTAGATGTCCGCTCATGCCAAAATCTGTCGTTCACGTGTGTCCAAATGTCTGGGCCGCAGACGCCGACATCCGGGCGCGGCGTCCCGAGAGCCGAGAAGCTCGGCCACCTCGCGCGAGGCAACCCGTCCGGGTTCAGGAAGATTGCAAAATCACAATCTTCATCCTGACATATGACCGCAACGAATCCGTCACACGCTTGATCTAGCGACGCGCCAGCCGTTTCCGGCCAAAAGGGCATCATCATGAAGTTCGCGTTTTCCACGCGCCGGCATCTGCTGGCCGCGACCGCTATCGCTTATGCATTGTCCATCACCGCGCCGGCCTCCGCCACTCCCACCGACGCGGATGCCGCCGCGAATGCGCCGGACGGGCAGAACAACGGGATTGCCGAAGGCTCTGACGTCGTCGTCACCGGCACGAGGGCGAACGAGATCGCGCCTGTCACCGCCTCGCTCAAGACGACGCAGCCGCAATCGATCATCTCGCGCTCCTTCATCGAGGATTCGCTCCCCGCCACCGCCGATTTCAACCAGATCGCGCTGATCGCGCCGAGCGTTTCCAATTACGGCAACGCCAACGGCTCCGGCCTGTCCGAATCCAAGGCGCAGATCCGCGGCTTCCAGGACGGCGAATATAACGTCACCTATGACGGCGTGCCGTTCGGCGACACCAACGACCCGACGCACCATTCGAACACCTTCTTCCCCTCGAACACGGTGGAGACGCTGATCGTCGATCGCGGCCCCGGCAATGCCTCCACGCTCGGGCAGGCGACGTTCGGCGGCAATATGAACCTGTTCAGCCGCGCCACGCGCGAGGATGCGAGCTTCGAGGGCAAGGCCGCCTATGGCAGCTTCAACACCTATCTGCTCCGCGCCGTCGCGCAGACCGGCGCGATCGACAAGCTCGGCGGAACCGAAGCCGTGTTCAGCACGCAATGGGTGAAGTCCGACGGCGCGCGCACCTACAGCCCGTTCCGCTCGTGGAACATCTTCGGCAAGGTGATGGTGCCGCTGGGCGATCACGCGCGGCTGACGTTCCTGGGCACCTATAACGTCAACCGCTTCAACCAGCCGGACAAGGACGGCGCGACGCAGGACCAGATCGCGAAATACGGCAAATATTACAGCCTGAACAACGATCCGACGAGCCAGGGCTATTGGGGCTATAACCACACCCGCAAGACCACCGATTTCGAGATCATCAAGTTCGAGGCCGATCTCGGCGAAAAATCCAGCTTCGAGAACCGCGCCTATACCTACAGCTACGATAATGAGACCCTGAGCGGCAGCGACGTCACCGCCTACGGCCACGCCACACCCGAATCGAACACGGTGACGCTCACTCCGGGCTCCAAGGTCACAGTTCCGGGGGTGCCGGGTTATACCAAGACCAACAAATATCGCGTGTATGGCGATATCGCGAAGGTTCATCTCGATTTCGGTTTCGGCACGCTGACCACCGGCGCGTGGATCGAATGGTCCGATACATACCGCCAGCAGCGCGATGTCGATCTGGTGACGATGCTACCCAATTATATCGAGAAGAAGGTGACCAACCCCGTCACCGGCGCGGCCACCCCGCAGAACATCAAGTTCGACCAGAACAGCAACACCAACCACACTGAGGAATTCGTCGAGCTGGAGCTGCGGCCCATTCCGGGGCTGAAGATCACGCCGGGCCTCAAGCATGTTGACTTCAACCGCCGCGTCGATGCAGATTACAACCAGACGACGCGCTACGCCCAGCAACTGAGCAGCGACTACAGCGCCAACCTGCCGTTCGCGACGGTAAACTATGCGATCACGCCGGGGCTTTCGGTTTATGGGCAATATGCGCGGGGCTTCCTCGCGCCGTCGCTCAGCGTGCTTTATGTCGATATTCCGGGCCGCTCCACGGTGCAGCCGGAAAAGTCGACCAATTATCAGGCGGGTGTCGTCTATCACGGCGAACGGCTGAGCATCGACGCCGATATGTACAAGATCGATTTCTCGAACAAGTTCGCCTCGATGACATCGCCCATCCCCGGCGTCGGCACGATCTGGTTCAATCAGGGATCGGTGCAATACAAGGGCATAGAGGGCCAGATCACTTATGCCTTCCCCGGTGGCCTCGCGGTATTCGCCAACGGATCGCGCAATTACGCCAAGACACAGAACGCCAACTTCCTGTCGCTTCAGGTCGCCAATGCGCCGGAATGGACGGCCGCGGGCGGCGTGCTGTTCAAGCATGGGCCGATGGTCTTCTCGCTGATCGACAAATGGACCGGCCGGCAGTGGTTCACCGATCCCAGCACGATCGTCCCCGGCGATGCGAAGTCGCTCAGCAGCTACAATTTCTATCGCAGCAACGGCTACAACAGCGCGATCCTCTCCGCGCGCTACGATCTGGGCAAGATCCGTTTCGGCGTGGAGGTGAACAACCTGTTCGACTCGCAGCGCGTCACCAACATCAACACCGGCAAGACCGCCGCGTCCGACCAATATTTCTATCAGGTCGGCCGCACGGTGACGGGCGACATCACGGTGAAATTCTGATGCTGCCGCTCCTCGCGCTGCTGCTCGCGGGCGCCGACGCGCCGAAGCCCGTGCCGCTGCTCACGCAGGCCGATCTCGATCCGGCGCTGGTGCTCCCGCCCCCGCCGGCCGCGAACGGCGTGCAGGCGCGCGCAGAGATGGACGAGCTGCGCATGGTCCAGCGCGCGCGATCGGCGGACGAAAAGGCCGATGCGGCGCTGGACGGCGAGACGAAGAGCGCCTCGATCTTCCCCGGCGCGATCGGCCCGGCCTTCGATCTCCAGGCGCTTCCCGCCACCGTCCACCTGATGAAGCTGGTGCGCGCGACGGCCAAGGACGCAGCCGATCGCGGCAAGGACGAGTTCAAACGCCCGCGCCCATGGGATATCGATCATGCGCTCGACATCTGCTCGCAGAAGCGCGGCGACCCGCTGACCAGCTATCCCAGCGGCCATACCACCATGGCCTTCTCGATGGGCGCCGTGCTGGCGCGGCTGATCCCGTCGAAGGCGCCGGCGATCCTCGCCCGCGCGGCACGCTACGGGCAGAGCCGTGTCGTCTGCCTCCAGCATTTCCGCAGCGACGTGACCGCCGGGGAAGCGCTGGGGATGATGGTCTCCGAGCGGCTGATGGCGAAGGCGGAATTCCGCGCCGCTTATGATGCCGCGGCGGCCGAGCTGGCCGCGGCCGGGATCAGGTAGCGGCGGCCAGCGGAAGGCGCAGCACCGCGCGCAGCCCCGGCGCGGCGTCCCCGATCGCGATCGCGCCGCCATGCGCGCGCACGATCGCGTCCACGAGATTGAGGCCAAGCCCGTGCCCGCGCGCCGAGCGGCTGGGATCGAGCCGCACGAAGCGCTCGACGATCCGCGCGCGATCGGTTTCCGGCACGCCGGGGCCGTCGTCGGACACATCGAGCAGGGCAAAGCCGTTTTCCGCGCGCAGCGAAAGCCGGATCGCCGTGCCCGGCGGCGTATGCGCCTGCGCATTGTCGAGCAGGTTGATCGTTGCCTGCGCGATCAGCTCGCGATCCCCCGCGACGATCACGCCGGGCGCGATATCGCCGCTCAGATGGCGCCCCCTGTCGGTGATGGCGGGGGCGTAGCTGTCGATCAGATCCTCCGCCAGCGCGCTGAGATCGACGGCCGCGAAGCTTTGGCGGATATCGCCCGCATCCACTTCCACGATGCGCAGGATGCCGCCGAACAGCGCGAGCAGCGCGTCGCTCTGGCGCACCGCATCGCGGATCGCCGTCTCGCGCGCGGCATCGTCGGGCTGCGCCAGCGCGGCTTCCAGCCCGCCGCGCAATCGCGCCAGCGGCGTGCGCAGGTCATGCGCCACGTCGGCGGACACCTGCCGCAGATTGTCGAGCAGCCCGGCGATCCGGTCCAGCATCAGGTTGAGCACCTGGCCCAGCCGGTCGAACTCGTCGCCGCGCGGCGAAACCGGAACGCGCCGCCGCATGTCGCCCTCCATGATCGCCTGCGCGGTGCCGCTGATCCGCTCCAGCCTGCGGCGGAGATAATTACCAAGCAGCACCGCCCCTGCTCCACCAACCAGCAGCACCAGAACGAACGCGCCCGCGAACAGCGACAATATGACGCGATCGATCCGCTCCAACGCCTGTGAATCGATGCCGACGACAATCAGGTGATCGCGATCCAGCCGCGTGGTCAGCACGCGCGCGCTGTCCGGCCCCTCCACCGGATCACGGAACACCGCATCGGAATAGCCGACGGGCGGCAGCGCAAGTTCGAAATCGCCCGCCATGCGCCTGCCTGCGGCGTCGAATAGCGCATAGCCGAAGGTGACGACACCGTTGGTGGCGCTGCGCCGCCGGATCGTTCCAGCCAGCACGGCCAGCCCCTGCTGGCGATAATCCTGCACCAGCGCGGCGCTTGCCTCCGCCAGCGCCATATCCTGCTGCGCGCGAAAAGCGCGATGGGCCGCGAGATAGACCAGCCCGCCGAGCAACGTCACCGCCAGCGCGAACGCCGCCGAACAGGTGAAGGCGATGCGATAGGCGGCGCTGCGCCGCCAGTCAGTCATGGCCGCGCATCCGATATCCCACGCCGCGCACCGTTTCGATCGGGTCGCTGTCGAAACCCTCGTTGAGCTTGCCGCGCATCCGGCTCAGATGGCTCTCGACGATGTTGGTCTGCGGATCGAAATGGAAACCCCATACCGTTTCCAGCAGCATCGTCCGCGTGACGATGCGGCCGGCATTGCGCATCAATTGTTCGAGGATGCCGAATTCGCGCGGTTGCAACCGCACCTCGTTTCCGCTCCGCCGCACCTCGCGCCGCAGCAGATCGAGCGTCACGTCGCCCACCTGAAATCGCGTCGGCGTATCGGCGAACGGGGGGCGGCGCAGCAGCGCGCCGACGCGCGCGGAAAGCTCCGCCAGCGCGAACGGCTTCACCAGATAATCGTCCGCCCCGGCGCTCAGGCCGAATACGCGATCGCCGATGCTGCCCAGCGCCGTGAGCATCAGCACGGGCGTCCTGACGGCCTCCGCCCGCCAGCGGCGCACCACCTCCAGCCCGTCCAGCCCCGGCAGCATCCGGTCGATGATCGCAAGGTCGTGCGCGCCGGCATTCACGGCCAGCGCCTCGTCGCCGCGCGTGACCACCTGCACCTCATGCCCCGCCTCGCCCAGCCCGCGCACGATCAGCGCGGCGGTTTCGGCATCATCCTCGACAAGCAGCACGCGCATCGCCGAACCCTAGCATAAGGTCAAAGCGGCTTCACCACGGCGATATGGAAACTGCCGGGCGCGGCGGTCGGGCGCTTGCTACCGGCGACGAGCGGGGCGAGACGGGCAGTGGGGAGATAGACGGCGCCGCTCGCCGGATCGAGCGCGCCGGTGCGCGCGCCCGGCTCGGTCCGGATGCTCGCCTTGCGCGTCACTCTGGTGCCCGAGAGATCGAGCACGTCGAGCATTCCGTCAGCCCCCGCAGGGATCAGCGCGACCGCGCGCCGCGCGTCGATCAGCACCGCATCCGGCCCGCGCCCGATCGGCACCGTCTGCGTCAGCCGCCGCGCCTTCAGCTCCACCACCGCCGCGACGCCGTTGGCGCAGGCGCCGATCAGCCGCCCGCGCGCCGCATCGAGCGCCAGCCCGCTCGGCTCCTCGCATCCCGGCAGCGCGATCGGCGCGCGGACCGTGCCGGTAGCGAGGTCGATCACCTCGATCTCGTTCGCTTCCTCGTTGTTGACGTAGAGCGTGCGCCCGCTGATCGCGGGATATTCGAGGCCGGGCTTCACGCGGATCGCGCGGATCAGGCGGTGTGCGTGGATGTCGATCTCGCCGACCGTCCCGCCCTTGGCGTTCATCGTCAGCAGGTGGCCGGTGACGGGATCGACGATCGCGGCATCGGGCTTCCCGTCCACCGCGACGCTGGCGGTCTGCCTGCCGGTCGCCGGATCGAAGAAGCGCACCGTCGCGTCGTTGCCGCTCGTCACCGCCAGTTCCTTCGTCGCGAGCGGGACGACGGCGTGCCCGTGCGCGATCGGGCCGAGCGGCGCCATGGCGCGCCTCGCCGCGAGGTCGATCACCGCCACTTCGTCGCCATGCGCCACGTAGAGCCGGCGCGCGGCGGGATCGACCCGCGCATAATCCCAGCCGCCGTCGCCGGGCGCGGGGATCGGCGCGGCAAGTTGATAGGGCGGGGCGTCGGCGGCGGTGGCGAGCAGCGCGGCAAGGGCCAGCGCGAGCGGGCGGGCGGGGAACATCGGGCGAGTCTCCTTCGCCTCGATTTTCGGGAAGCGGCCCCCGCGGCGCCAGTGCTTTCCCCAACATTGGGATAATACAATGTGGGTTCGGCCCCGGCGGCGGCTAACGCAAACGGCCATGACGACCCTCCGACCGGCCGTTGCGTTGCTTCTCGCCATGCTGGCGGGCGGCTGCGCGCATTATGCGCCAGCGCCGCTCGCCGAGCGGGCCGCGCTGGCCGGTGAGGTTCGCGCCTTGCCCGGTGTGCCGGATCGCCCGCTTTCGGTCGCGGAAATCGCCGCGCTTGCCGTCGCGCGGTCGCCCGATCTGGTCGCGGCGCGCGCGAAACGGGGCGTCGCGGAGGCGCAACTGGTGCAGGCCGGCGTCCTGCCCAATCCGGCGCTGACGGGGGCCTTCCTGCCCCTCGTCTCCGGAGCGGGGAGCGTTCCGGCGTGGAATTTCGGGCTGGCGCAGGATCTCAAGGCGTTCATCATTCGCGGGCCGAAGCTGCGCGGCGCGCGCGATGCGGTGGCGCAGGTCCGCGCGGACCTGCTGTGGCAGGAATGGCAGGTAGCCGGCCAGGCGCGGCAACTGGCGACGGATATCATCCAGCACGCGCGCGAGCGCCCGTTGCTGGAAGAGGCCCTGGCGATCCTCGGCCACCGTTACGAGGTGACGCAGCGCGCGCTCGGCGCCGGCAATGTGACATTGGTGACGGCCGCGCCGAGCGCGCTCGGCTATCAGCAGGCGCGCGCCAATCTCCAGGCGCTCGATCAGCAGCAACTGCAGGATCGGCACAAGCTCAACGCGCTGCTCGCCCTCGCTCCGGATGCGATCGTCCCGCTGCAATCCGCGCCCGATATCGCTCCGCTGGATATCGCGGCCGCCCGCGCCGCCGTGCCCTCGCTCGCCGCGCGCCGGCCGGATCTGCTCGCGCTGCGCTTCGGCTATGCCTCGCAAGATGAGGCGTTCCGCGGGGCGATCCTGTCGCAATTCCCCGATTTCATCCTCGGCGGCAGCGTATCGAGCGATAACAGCAAGGTCGTCAACGCCGGTCCGAACGCGCAGATCGGCCTGCCTTTGTTCGATCGCAACCAGGGCAATATCGCCATCGCCCGCGCTACCCGGGAGCAGCTTCGCGCCGAATATGCCGCGCGGCTCGATGCGGCGTCGGGCGAGATCGGCGCGCTGCTTTCCGAGATGGAGCAGCTTCGCGCGCAACTCGCGCTCGTCGAGCGCGATCTTCCCGCCGTCCGCGCCGCCGCGACGCGGGCGAGCGCCGCGTTCGGCAGCGCCGCGCTGGACGAGCGCGCCTATGTCGATCTGATCACGAACCGCTTCACCAAGGAACAGGAAGTGTCCGTGCTGCAAACCGCATTGCTCGATCGGCAGATCGCGATCGAGGCGCTCCTCGGCACCGGCCTGCCGAGCGTCGACACGCTCGGCTTGCCCGATCCCGGCGCGAAGGGGGCGGCGCGGTGAGGCGGCTCGCGATCCTGTCGCTGATACTGGCGCTCGGTGGATGCGGCGCGTCCGAACCGGCGGATGAGGGCGCGCAATCCTCGACGCTCGTCTCCACCATGCTCGCGCGACGCGGCAGCCTGCCGCGCGTGATCGAGGGCTATGGTCAGGCAACGCCCTCGGCGAACGGCGTGGCGACATTGAGCGTTCAGCAGCCGGGGCAGGTCACCGCCATCCCCGCCGTTGCTGGCACGCATGTCGCGGCGGGGCAGCCGGTGGTGGTGTTCGCTGTCGCTCCCTCAGCGGGCAGCCTCTACCTTCAGGCTGAAGGCGCGGTGAGAGCGGCGGAATCGCAGCGCGCCACGACCGCGCAGCTCGTCACCCAGCAGCTCGCGACGCGCGACCAGCTCGTGCAGGCGGAGAAGGCCGTCGTCGACGCCCGCGTCGCGCGCGCCGCGCTCGCCAAGGAGGGCGCGGGCGCGGCGACGATCACGTTGCGCGCGCCCTTCGCCGGGGTCGTCAACACCTTGCCCGTCGCCACCGGCGATCGCACCCAGCCGGGGCAGGCGCTGGCGACGATCGCGCGGGCGGGGGCGATGATCGTGACGGTCGGGGTCGATCCCGCCAGCCGCGCGGATTTGCGCATCGGCGCGCCGGTTTCGCTCAATCGGCTTGACGGCGGTGCGGGCGTCGCCGGGCGGGTCCAGCGCATCGACGCGATGCTCAACCCGCGCACGCGCCAGATCGACGTCGACATCGCCTACCCCGCCGGCACGATCCTTTCCGGCGAGGCGATGCGCGTCGAGATAGAGACGGGCCGCGCGGAAGGCTGGCTCGTGCCGCATCGCGCGGTGGTGGTGGATAGCAACGGCAAGGCGCAGGTGTTTCAGATCGCCGGCGGCAAGGCGAAGGCGGTGCCCGTCACGGTCGAGGTGGCGCGCGCGGACAATGATCTCGTCTCCGGCAAGCTCGATGCCCACGCGCGGCTGATCGTCGACGGCGCGTATCAGCTCGCGGATGGGGATGCCGTCCGGCGATGATTTACGCCGCCCTGCTCCAGCGCCAGTCCCGCGCCTTCCTCACTATCGCGGTCGCACTGGCGATCGCGGGCGTCGTGGCGGCCTTCTCGCTGCCGATCGGACTGTTCCCGCAGGTCTCCTTCCCGCGCGTGGTGGTGGACGTCGACGCCGGATCGCGCCCCGCCGATCAGACCGCGCTGATCGTCACCACGCCGGTCGAGCAGGCGTTGCGCGCGGTGCAGGGTGTGCAGAGCGTGCGATCGGAAACGACGCGCGGCGCGGCGCAAATCTCGATCGACTTCGGCTGGGGCCGCGACATGGTGGCGAGCACGCTGCTGGTCGAAGGCGCGATGTCGCGCGCGCTCGGAGCGCTGCCGCCCGGCACCACCTATAGCGTGAGGCGGATGGACCCCACGGTCTTCCCGATCATCTCCTATGCGCTCGAATCGAAACAGGCGACGCCGACGCAATTGCAGGATTTCGCGCGCTATCAGGTCGTGCCCCTCCTGAGCAGCATCACCGGCCTCGCCCGCGTCGACGTGCAGGGCGGCGAGACGGCGGAGATCCAGGTGCTGGCCGATCCCGCCCGCCTCGCCGCGCACGGCCTTGCGATGGGCGACCTCTCCGCCGCGATTGCCAACGGCAACGTGCTGGGCGCGGTCGGCCGGGTGCAGGATCGCGGGCGGCTGTCGCTGGTGATCGCGGACCGCACGCTGCCCGGCGCGGCGGCGGTCGGCGAGGTGGTGGTGAAGGCCGATCCCGCCGGCGTGGTACGCGTCCGCGACGTGGCGACCGTGCAGCAGGGCATCATGCCGCAATGGCTGCGCGTCAGCGAGGACGGGCGGCCGGCGGTATTGTTCAACATCTACGAGCAGCCGGACGGTAACGCCGTACAGATCGCAAAGGCGGTCGAGCAAAAGCTCGCGCATGTGAAGCTGCCGCCGGGCACGCGGCTGGTCTGCTGGTATGACCAGAGCCAGCTCGTCACCGAATCCGTCGCCAGCGTGCGCGAGGCGGTGCTGATCGGGCTGGTGCTCGCGGCGCTGGTGCTGCTGATGTTCCTCAAAAGCTGGCGGATCACCCTTGTCGCCGCAATCATCGTGCCGGCGACGCTTGCGATCACCGTGCTGGTGCTGACGATCTGCGGCATGAGCTTCAACATCATGACATTGGGCGGGATCGCCGCCGCCGTCGGCCTGCTGATCGACGACGTGATCGTGATGGTCGAGCATATCGTCCGCCGTGCCGGCGCGGAAGGATCGGGCGGCAAGGCCGCGGTGCTGCCCGCCGCGCGAGAGTTCATGGCCCCGCTCACCGGATCGAGCCTCGCGACGCTGATCGTGTTCCTCCCCCTCTCCTTCCTCAGCGGTGTGACGGGGGCGTTCTCGAAGGCGCTGTCGCTGACGATGGGCGCGGCACTGGCGATCTCATGGGCGATGACCGCCTTCGTCGTCCCAGCCCTCACCGCCCGGCTGGTCGATTTCGACACGACGCACGATCCCGCGAGCGAGGGACGCCTGTCGCGCTGGCACGATCGAGGGCTGGACTTGCTGCTGGCCCGGCCGTGGCTGCTCGCCGCGGTCGGTGCGCCGCTGCTGGTTCTCGGCTATATCGGCTACGCCAACGTCCCGACCGGCTTCATGCCCAAGGTGGACGAAGGCGGGTTCGTGATGGACTATTACACCCCGCCCGGCACCTCGCTGATCGAGACGGAGCGGCGGATGGCCGAGGTCGATGCGCTGCTGCGCGCCGATGCGGACGTGCTGACCTTCTCGCGCCGGCTCGGCACCGGCCTCGGCGGCGATCTCGGGCAGAGCTACCACGGCGACTATTTCGTCCGGCTCAAGCCCGATCACGCGCGCGGCACGGAGGAAGTCGCCTCGGCCATCGCGCATCAGGTCGAGGCGCGAGTGCCCGGCGTGCAGGTCGAGGTCGCGCAATTGATAGAAGACCTGATCGGCGACCTGACCGCCGTGCCGCAGCCGATCGAGATCAAGCTGTTCGCCGCCGATCCCACGATCCTCACCGATCAGGCGCGCAAGGTCGCCGCCGCGATCGGCAAGGTTTCCGGCGTGGTGGAGGTGAAGGATGGCGTGCAACTCGCCGGTGACGCGATCGACGTGCGCATCGATCCGATCCGCGCGGGGTTCGAGGGCGTCACGCCGGCCGAGGTGCAGAATGCGATCGACGCTGCGCTCAACGGAGCGGTCGCCACCACTCTCCCCCAGCCGATCAAGGCGATCCACGTCCGCATCCGACTTCCCGAAGCGATGACGATCACCCGTGAAGGCCTCGCCGACCTCCCGATCCGCGCGGGCGATGGCCATGTCTTCGCGCTGTCGCGGGTCGCCGATCTCCAGCCCGTCACCGGCCAGCCGCAGATCGCACGCGAGAATCTCGAGCCGATAGTCGCCGTCACCGGCCGCATCGAAGGGCGCGGGCTGGGCGCGACGATCGCGGATATCAAGGCGGTGCTGGCGCAGCCGGGAATGCTCGCGCCTGGCATCCGCTACGACCTCGGCGGGCTTTATCAGCAGCAGCAGATCGCCTTCGCGGGGCTGGCCCGCGTGTTCCTCGCCGCGCTGATCGCGGAGTTTATCCTTCTGCTGATCCTCTATCGCCGCTTCGCGACGCCGCTCGTCATCATCGGCTGCTCGCTCCTGTCCACCACGGCGGTGTTCACGGCGCTGTGGCTGACGGGCGTCGATCTCAACATCACCGCGCTGATGGGAATGACGATGATTATCGGCATCGGCACCGAGATGGCGATCTTCTACGTCAGCGAATATGAGGAACTGGCCCGCCACATGCCTCACGGCGACGCAGCGCGCGAGGCGAGCCGCAACCGCCTGCGCCCGATCACCATGACGACGCTCGCCGCGATCCTCACCCTGTTGCCGCTGGCGCTGTCGATCGGGCGCGGGGCGGGCATCCAGCAGCCGCTGGCGATCGCCATCATCGCGGGCCTGCTGCTGCAATATCCGCTAGTGCTGCTCGCCATGCCGGTGCTGATCGGCCTCACCCGAGGAAAAACGGGTAACGCCGTTTGAAGTAGATTGGGCGACGGCGTGACCGATGGTGACAACCAAGCCTCAATGCATCCCGCGCCGGTTAGAGCGGTTTTCGATCATTTTGCATCATAGCCGCAGGCGGCGAAGTAGTTTGCGCACTCCTGGGGCGAGTAGAGATCGAGGATGTGGTCGACGATATCCACACCGCTCTGGCCCGGCTGACCAATCCGACCCGGCAAATAATCCTTCGGCGCGTCCCGCCACCGCAGCCCGTTGCGGTTCACGAAAATGAGGCCGCTTAACACCCGGCGATCGACTGCCCGAGGCTTTCCGAGCGGTAGCGCAGCGCCTCGATGACGGCGGCGAAGCCCGATAAGTGCTGCCTGCGGCTGGGATAATAGAGATGATAGCCTGGAAACGGCGGGCACCAGTCATCGAGCACGCGGACCAGACGACCTTCCTGGATCAGCGGAAGCACCTGATCGTCGGTGACATAGGCAATGCCAAGACCATCCATCGCCCCCTGAAGTGCGAGAGCCGTGTCATTCACCGTCAACTGCCCGTTCACCCGGACGTTCAGCGCGCGGCCGTCCTTCTCGAACTCCCATGCATAGAGTCCGCCATAGGTCGGAAATCGCAGGTTGATGCAGTTGTGATCGCTCAGATCATGAGGCGTCATCGGCGGCGGGCGCCGCTTGAAATAGTCCGGCGATGCCGCGGCCGCCATGCGCATGTCCGGCCCGATCGGGACGGCGACCATGTCCTGCGCGATCGTCTCCCCCAGCCGAACGCCGGCATCGAAGCGTTCGGCGACGATGTCGACGAAGCCAGCCTCGGCGCTCAATTCCACCTTCAGGTCGGGATAAGCCGCGAGGAGCGGGAGCAGAGCCGGCTCCAATATGGTTTTGGCCGCATGCGCGCTCGTCGTGATGCGAATGTTTCCGGCCGGCCTGTCGCGCAACTCTGCCAAGCTCGCCAGCTCGGCTTCAACGCCGTCGAACAGCGCCGATACCGTCGTCAGCAGGCGTTCGCCGGCCTCGGTCGGCACCACGCTCCGGGTGGTGCGGTTGAGCAGGCGAATACCGATCCGCTCCTCCAGCCCCCGCAGCGCGTGGCTGAGCGCCGATGTGGAGACGCCGAGCCGCGCGGCGGCGCGGGTGAAGCTTCTCTCCATCGCGATAGCGCGGAAGGCTAGCAGGTCGTGGAAGTCCTTGCGCGCCATTGTTGAATTCTACTCAAAGCCATTTCCCGATTGTGCAGTCTAATCGTCCCGGCGGCGGAAGCCTAGATGCCTGGCGACGAGGAGCAGCCATGACCGAAGAGACCAAACCGATGCGGGCACCGTGGGGCGATATCGCACCCAAGCTGACCGAGATCACCGATACAATTCTGTTCGACGACGTCTGGCGGCGGCCTGGCCTTTCGGCACGAGACCGTAGCATGATCACGGTAGCCAGCCTGATCTCGCTCTATCGCATCAACGAGCTGCCTTTCCATCTCGGCAAGGCGCTCGAAAACGGCGTCACGCGCGACGAGATCGTCGAGATGGTGACTCACCTCGCCTTCTATGCCGGCTGGCCGACGGCAAGCACCGCGATCGGCCTCGTGCGCCGGACTTTCGCCGAGGCGGACGCCAGGTCGGCGTCGGTCGCCTGATCGCCACTTGACGGAGATTTCATATGCAGAATCGCGAACTCGGCCGCAGTGGCCTTCATGTTTCCACCATCGGCCTCGGCTGCATGGGCATCAGCTTCAGTTACGCAACGAGCCTCTCGACAGAGGACGGCGTGAAGCTCGTTCGTGACGCTGCCGAGCGCGGCGTCACCTTCTTCGACACCGCCGAGGTTTACGGCCCGTTCGTCAACGAGGAAGTGGTCGGCGAGGCGTTGCGACCGATCCGCGACCAGGTGGTGATCGCGACCAAGTTTGGCTTCGACATCGATCCCGACACGCGCGAGAACCGCGGCGTGAGCAGCCGGCCGGAGCATATTCGGCAGGCCGTCGAAGGGTCGCTGAAACGGCTCGGCGTCGAGACGATCGACCTACTCTATCAACACCGCGTCGACCCGAACGTGCCGATCGAGGATGTGGCCGGCACGGTCAAGGAGCTGATCGCCGAGGGCAAGGCGAAACATTTCGGCATGTCGGAGCCGGGCGTGCAGACACTCCGCCGGGCGCATGCCGTCCAGCCGGTCGCCGCGCTCCAGAACGAATATTCGCTGTGGTGGCGCGCGCCGGAAACCAACGGCATTCTCGACACCTGCGACGAACTCGGGATCGGCTTCGTACCCTATAGCCCGCTCGGCAAGGGTTTCCTCACCGGAGCGATGAGCAAGGATACGAAGCTGCCGGCGAATGACTTCCGCAGCAGCGTGCCGCGCTTCTCGCCCGACGCAATGGAGAAGAACCAAGCTTTTGTCGATCTGTTGAAATTGGTCGCCGACGGCAAGGGCGCCACGCCGGCACAGATCGCGCTTGCCTGGTTGCTCGCACAGCGACCCTACATCGTGCCCATCCCCGGCACGACCAGGCTGCACCGCCTGGAGGAGAATATCGCCGCGGCTGCCGTGACACTGACCGACGCCGAGGTCAGCGAAATCAGCGCTGGTGCTTCCAGTCTGCAAGCCGCGGGCGAGCGGTATGCACCGCAGCAGATGGAGATGGTCGGCCGCGAGGCGCCCGAGAAGAATATCTGAATCGAGGAAGGACAGGACCATGACCAACAACACCCGCACGGCGACCCTCGCGAACGGCGTCGAGATGCCGATGCTCGGCTTCGGCGTATTCCAAGTCCCCGATCCCACCGAATGCGAGCGCAGCGTGCGTGACGCGATCGATGTTGGTTACCGGCTCCTCGATACCGCGACCTCCTACGGAAACGAGGAAGCGGTCGGCAGCGCGATCCGCAGCCACGGCATCGATCGCAGTGACCTGTTCGTCACCACCAAGCTCTGGATCGAGGACGCGAGCTATGAGGGCGCGAAGGCCGCGTTCGAGCGCTCGCTCAACAAGCTCCAACTCGACTATCTCGACCTTTGGCTGATCCACCAGCCCTATGGCGATGTCTATGGCGCCTGGCGGGCGATGGAGGAACTCTATCGCGCCGGCCGCATCCGCGCGATCGGCGTCAGCAATTTCTATCCCGACCGGCTGGTGGATTTTGTGCTCCATAACGCGATCGCGCCGGCGGTGAACCAGATCGAGATTCATCCCTTCCACCAGCAGGGCGACGCGCTGAAGGTTCTCGAAGAGTATAAGGTCCAGCCCGAAGCATGGGGGCCGTTCGCCGAGGGGAGGAACGGGCTGTTTTCCAACGAGATGCTCCAGTCGATCGCGGATAAGCACGGCAAGAGCATCGCGCAGGTCGTGCTACGCTGGCTGAACCAGCGTGGTATCGTCGCCATCCCCAAGTCGGTGCGCAAGGAGCGCATGGCCGAGAACTTCGCGATCTTCGATTTCGAGCTCGATCAAGACGATCTCGCCTTGATCGCAACGCTCGACCAGAAAACCAGCAGCTTCTTCGACCACCGCGACCCCGAGAAAGTGAAGTGGCTCGGCACGCGAAAGCTGTAAAGGCGTCCGGCTCATTACCTGCCACGCCTACCTCCGCCAGAGTTTCAGGTTGCGCAAATGGGATAATGCCCTGGCGGCAAGAATACGTCGTAGTCCACTGGAATACTGCTTGCCTCCTCGGACTTAGCTATCGGGCGTTTGTCGACAAATAGTTTTATCAGGCAACGATCTAGTGAACTTGCAAGAAGTCGCCCGGCGTCCTGACCTCGAGCGCCGGAAACAGCCCGCGCATATGGCCGATGTTCCAGGTGACGATCGTCGGGATGCCGTGGGCGACCGCCACCTCGCCGATCATCCGGTCATAGAGGCGCGGGCCGATCCCGCCGTCCCCGGCATAACTGCGCACGGTCTCGAAGGTCTGCGCGGGCGTGAGGCCGATCAACTGGGTGATGCTCCGCACGCTCTCCAGCGCCGCCCAGGCTTCCTCCGCCGTGAACCGGAACGGGGCGTGCGGTCCGCGCCGGGTGAGCGTGCTATAAGCTTCGGCATAGCTGTGCGCGGCAATGCCCAGCGTCGCGCCGCGCGCGCCGTCGAACAGATCGGCCGATGCGGTATGATGCTCATGCTCGCCGGCGAGCGCGGCGATGATCACATTGCTGTCGACCAGCGCATCAATCTTCAAGGTCGCGCTCGCGGCTGCGGTCGAGGGCGTCGTTGGCTTCCTCGAGGCTGATGCGCTTGCCCGTCGACGGACGGACCAGCAGCGCGCCGCGCCGCACCAGCTTTCCGGTATTGGCGGGAAGACCGGGCGGGACGTAACCGCGCAGCGCATCCTCGACCACTTCGCTGGCGGTCATGCCGGTGAGCTTGCTGAGCGCATGGACACGATCGCGCGCGAACGCCGAGCGCACGTTAAGCTGAACATTATCGGCGGCACGGGCCATGGGGAATCTCCTGACCCTCCATATAGGGCGTCGCGACGCCGATTGCTAGCAATACGCGATTTTTGCTATCTCACCCATTGTCGGGCGCTGCTGATCCAGTTGCGGCCGGGCCGGTCTGCATGGGCGGCCCCCGATGCGAGTGCTCCCAGCAACGCCGCGACGGCGAGATACCCCATGCGCTCCCTCCTCGATGGTGCTCGCCGCGATGGGGTCGCGCCGTCCGATCCGCCCGAACCGACGCACGGGACGCTGTTCGGATCATCGGCCACGGGGCCAGGATACCTTCCTCCCACGCCCCAATCACGCCGTTCCCCGCCTGCGGCCAGAGCGTGTATCTCTCCTCCAATGCGGCGGTTCGGCCGTCACGATGCCACCCATCGGGTGGTGTCGATCACCGACAATCCCACTGTCCGTCAGATCACCGACCGGAAACGATAGCCGTATCAGCTCCCAGATTGCCCGTGACCAATCCCCTCCTTGCCGCCTGACTGCGGGGCGCGAGCCCCTATGCCGTCAACCCCGTTCGGGGTTCGCCCTCCGCTGCGCTTCGGTGACGGCGGGCCACGGCCCCTCCGATGGGCGACACCGGGGAATGGTCTCCGGGTAACCCAAGGAGATTTGACATGGCTATCGTTGCGACCCTGACCGTGAAGCCGGACGGCACGATGGACGGCATGCTGACCACCCTCAACGTCACGGCGCCGATCACGATCATCCGTAATGCGCGTAAGATGAAGGAGAACGACCCCGACTGGCGCGTCCTCAGCCGGAAGAACAGCTTCGAACTCGGAGCGGGTTGGGATCGCGAGTCCCAGAGCACCGGCGCCGAATACACCTCGCTCTCGCTGTCGGCACCGGAGTTCGGGACGATCTACGCCAACATCGCCAACGCGCCCGGCGACGACCCGACGAAGAAGGTCGCGATCTGGAATCCGCCGGCCTGACGCGCCGGTTTCGGCCCCATCGCAAGATGGGGCCGCCTTCTTGCCACCTCTTGCTGAAAGGCAATGACATGAGCCGTCACCCCGTCATCGTCCGCTCCCCCGATCGCACCGACGAGAATGCCATCATCGGCTACGATCCCCCGATGCGGACCTATTTCCTCCAGGCGTTCGAGGATCCGGCGACCGAGCAGCCGCGCTTGTGGCTCGGCACGCGCTTCGATCAATATCCCGACCTCGCCTCACTCATTGCTGCGGCGAAGGAGCGCGGCTTCGACCTAGATACGCTCGACGACGAGATCCTTGTCGACATGGCGCGCGAAGCGGCGCAACCGCGCGGCCGCTCGCTGATGGAGCGCCTCGGCTGGCCACTCACCTGACGCGCCGGAACCGTCGGGGCGGTTTCGCGGCCGCCCCGACAGCATGCATCAGCCGTTTAGCCGGTCCTTGACCGCTTTCGCGGGCGCGAAGGTCAGCTTGTTCGACGCGGCGATCTTGATCGTCTCGCCGGTTGACGGATTGCGTCCGTCGCGCGCCTCGGTGCGCTTCACCTTGAACTTGCCGAAGCCCGACAAGGCGATCTCATCGCCCTTGGCCGCGGCGGCGGCAATCGCGGCGAACATGTCGTCGACATATTTGCGGGCGTTGGCCTTGGTGATGCCGTTGGACGCGGCAAGCGCCTCGGCGAGGTCATTATTGTTCACGCAACATTGCTCCCGTTGATGAGATACGCACCCCGAGGCTGGCCGGCCTAAGCGCGCGGACCGCCGACATATCAATCTGCCCGCCCTTGTCACGCCCCATCCCGGCCATGCCCGTCCGGCGCCAGCTCCCGGCAACGATGAACCTCCAACACCGATCGCGATCCATCCGGGCATCCGGCAGCGCAGAGCGGCAAACAGCACCGGTCGGATGAACCGGACCACCCGCATCGCAAGCGCTGTTCCCCTGGTGGAAGGCTGACCTCGGCCAATCAACCCGTAAAGGGTCCGCTACGCGCGGCGTGCGGCCGCGCCCTACGGGGCGCGGTGATTGCGGCCAGCCTTCCGCCCTGGGGGCGCCTGTCGAGCGGGAATGGTCCCGCTCCACCGACAGGAGCCATTCCCATGCCGCTCACCACCGCCCAGAGGCTCGCCTGGAATCTCGCGCGGACGTTGATGAAGGTCATCGTCCTGGTCCGCACCGACGACGGCTATGCCGTGATGCCGTGGGACGAGTTCGACGGCAACGACGCGCAGGTCGTGCGTGAATATGACCCCTTTCCCGGTTGATCGGCGCGCCGATCCGCTTTCCCGATCGGGCAGAATTCGGTTTCGCTCGATCGCCGGCGGCGCTATCCTACGAGGACATAGCGCTGTGGAGGAGGTGGCAGGCGCGTCCAACTTTTCGTCAGAGAAGGACGCTCTATGACCATCATTCTCATCCTTGGCGTCTTCGCCGGTCTCTACATGCTCTGGCTGGTGTTCAGCCTGGCGATCTATGCGCTTCCGTTCTGGGCCGGCGTGACGACCGCCTTCTTCATGCACAATCACAGCCAGGGCCTGGTCGCCTCGATCCTCGGCGGCTTCGCGGTTGCCATTCTCGTGCTCGCCGGCGGCCAGGTGCTGTTCTCGACGGTGCGCTCGCCGCTCGCACGCCTCGGACTCGCGCTCCTTTATGCCGTCCCGGCCGGGATTGCCGGCTATCACGCCGTTTACGGCATCGGCGTCATGGCGATCGGCGCGGGGGCGATAGTGACGATCCTGAGCTGGATCGGCGCCTTTGTCGTAGCAGCCGCCGCGTGGCGGCGGCTCACGACGCTGGACGTCGCGACATCACCGGCTGAATCGACCAGGGCGCCGTCTGTCACCACCTCGATCTAGCATTTTCGGGGTCGGGCCGAATCTCGCCGCCGCGGATTCCGAGCGTGTGGCGCGTGTCGGAAAACTGCCAGGGAGATCAGCGTATCTCACGCTGCGTCACGCGTCGAGGATCAACGGTCCCCCAATTTTCTTGCAAAGGGGAGCGCGCTTCGCGCGCGTTCCTTTTTGTCATGATGCAACAAAATCGGCTCCACCATTGCCCGCTTCGCGGCGCGGCCAAGGCCGCGTCCCCGACCCGCGCCACTGCGCGAGACACGCTGATCTCCTCAACACCAGAGGAGAACGACCATGAAACTCTCGATCCACGATCGCCGCGCTGGCGAGAACGATCCCGAATATCTGCTCACCATGGCGCGCGCCTATGTCATGCTGCACGCGGTCCGCGAGGCGCTCGATCATGCGCGTCCGCTCAAGGGGCACAAGCGGGACAAGGCGATCAGGAAGATGTGGAAGCTCGCGAAGATCGCGGCGCGGGGTCACGCGCTGACGATCATCGATTCGCCGCGCTACATGGGCAGCTTCATCGACCATCACGCAGTCATATCAGCGGCCCACGTCATCGAGATCGGCAAGGATCAGGAGCCGCTGCCGCACCGCGAGGGCGACGTGCCCTTCTAGGCGCAGCAGACCAAGGTCGTGGCGGCGCCCAGCCGCCACGGCTTTCGGTCGCCCGGAAAGCTCCGCGCCGGGGAATGGCGATCATTCCCCGACGGCACCGATCGTCGGAAGGGCGGCGCGGCGGCCTCAAGGACGACGGGGCCCCACCATTTTCCTGCGCGCAGCGGCGCTGCCGCCGACCGCGCACAGGAAAATCGTTTCCCCCATCGCCGCACGCGGTCGCGGGACGAGCCCCGCGATCCTTGACCCCGCCGCGCCGCCGGGAAGCGCCGAAAGCGTGGTCAGCCCTTGAGCGCCAGCGTGAGCTTCCGTCGCTTGGGCGCCGCAGCGACCGGCTCGACCGGAGCCTCGGCGATCGCCGCCTTGCCGCGCGATCGGCCCAAGCCGATCCGGGCGGCAACGGCTCGACGCTGCTCGGTCAGCGCCGGCGCGACCATCGGATAATCGGGCTTGAGATCATAGCGCGCCCGATAGGCGGCCGGGGTCAGGCCGTGCGCGGCGAGGTGTGGGCGCAAGGTTGCATAGGGCTTGCCATCGATCATCGAAATGATCCGCATCGGTGAGGCAAGCGACTGCCGCACGGACACCGCCGGGACATAAGTTGGCACCGCAGCAGCATCGCGCTCGCGACGCGCACCTTCCTCGATCCTGAGGAGGCCCGCATGCACCGATGACAGAATGTCGGTGATCGACTCCGCCGTCGCGACCGTCCTCGGATTCGACAACCACGCCGCGGCGAGGCGAGCCGCGATCCTGACCCGGTTGAATTGATCGTCCATGCCGTCCCCCAGTTGCGCGTAGATCGAGCACCCCATCCCGGTCACGCCGGCTGACGATAGCAAGCGACCTCGCCGTGGGCGAGCGTCCATCCCGCACCGATCTCGACTTTGCCGACGTTCCTCGACCCGACCGGATCGTCGCCGATGACTTCCGCCTCGCACGACGCGATTTCGACATTGCCCACCCATGTCAGGGTGACAACCTCGCCGCGAAGTTCGCCCGAACCACCCTCACGCGTCGACCATGGCCAGTGCCGCCCCCTTCATTCCGCGCCACGCCAAAGCGGTCTCGTATCGATGCGCTTGATGCCGGCAGGGTCGCTGACGCTCGCCCGGCTTGCTGCAACAGCGTGGGACCAAACTTTCTTCCCCCGGCGTGCCGCCGTTCCTCGCGCGACAAGAAAGCCCGGCCCACGCCGTCCTCCGCTTCGCTCCGGGCCTTCGGCTGCAGCGCCGGTCGCCTGCCGGCCCAACCAGCGCATCGAGACCGCAATGGCGCGGCTCGAAACGAAAGGAACAGCACATGGCCAAGATCGGCACCTTCAAGAAGGTTTCGGGCGAACTCCGCGGCGAGATTGCCACCCTCGCCATAAAGGCCAAGTCGGTCCGCATCGTCCCCGAGGCGGAAGTCACCGGCAACAATCCGACCCATCGGGTATTTGTCGGCGACGTCGAGATCGGCGCGGGATGGCCGAAGCGCACCAACGACGAACGCCCCTTCCTCTCGCTCAAGCTTGACGATCCCAGCTTCGTCGCTCCGATCTACGCCCAGTTGTGGGACGGCGACGACGGCAACTTCAACCTGACCTGGACGCGGCCCGCCCGCCGCGACTGATCGTCACCCCTCCGCCGGCCCCGGCCGGCGGAGGTCACCATTTCTGGGGAGGCGGCTCCCCAATTATGGGAATGGAGCATCCCGCGACGCCCGATCAGGCTGCAAGCCCACGCGCGAGAGGGGTCGCGGATGCAGCAAGGGGAACAGAGCGCCGCGCGACCAAGCGCTCTCGACCTTGCCGGGTTCGCACAGGAGTTCCTCCGCCGCAACGCCGACTATCGGGCACAATATCGCGAGCTGATGCGCCATCCTGCGGACTCCACCCCCTCGATGGCGCCGGAGGTGATGGCCCGGCGATGGGGCCTCTCGTTTCCCATGCGACCCGGACGTCTTCGCGGCAGACCAGCCGGCTCTGTGGCTCGCGGCGGTCGCGCCCGGCACGATCATCCTCGACGTCGCCCCGCCCGGCTTCGCCGCGGCGGTGCCGGTCGATCTCACCGACTGGCCGATCATCCTCAATGACCGGACCCTCTCCAGCGGTCGCCATATCGTGCTGGGCGACATCGACGGCCCGCATCGGCTCTGGATTCGGGATATCCTCGCCGGCCAGCCGCTCGCTTATGTCGTCGTGCGGGACGACGCGCTGCCGCTCCGTCTCGCCGCCCTCCAGCGCTTCGATCGGCGGCTCGCTGGCGCGCCGCCGGCGAAATTGCCGCCGGGCTTCCAGCCGACGCCGTTCCAGCGCCGCCGCCTGTCGATGCTCCTCGCGATCCTCGACGCGTCGCTCGATTCCGCCGGGCGGCCGCCCACCACCCACGATATCGCGCGCCGCTACGTCTATCCGGGGATGACGATCGGGCGCGGGGCCGAATGGAAATCGTCGGCCGAACGGCGTCGCACCCAGCGCCTGATCGACGAGGCCTTCGCGCTGATGCGGGGCGGATATCGCACCCTGCTGCGCGGATGAGGCGCGCGGTGCGACAAAAAGCCACGCCGCGAAATAGCCGCTCCGCCTGATCCAGCCCCGTCCGCCACAGCGCTCCAGCCCCGTCCGCACTGCGCGCGCGGCATCCCGTTCACTCTGGAGCATCCCATGGACACGCCACCGCCCCGGCCGACCGCTTATTATCTGAAAACGCCCGATGCGGCGCTGCATCTCGGCCTCAGCCCCAAGACGCTGGAAAAGCATCGCGTCTATGGCACCGGTCCGGCCTACCACAAGCTCGGCGGCAGCGTCGTCTATACCGTGGAAGCGCTCGACGCATGGGCGCAGCTCGGTCTGCGCCGGTCGACCTCCGATCCGGGGACGGGCGTCTGCCTTCCCGCCAAGCGCCGCAACGGTCCGGTCCGGCGTTGAGCGATGAGCCGATCCCGGACATTGGCGGTAGATTCCGGCGAACGCGGCCAGCTCGACCTGTTCCGCTCGATCCCCGGCACCGTCGCGGCGCGCGACGCGCAGGATCTCATGGCGTGGCCGTTCTTCAGCCTCGCCAAGTCCCGCCGCACCGCGCCGATCGATTTCCGGATGGGCGCGACATGGATCTCGGTCGAGGCCGTCCCCGAACATGGCATGGCGACGATCTGGGATGCCGACGTCCTGATCTGGGCGGCGAGCCAGCTCGTCGGCGCGCGCGATGCGCAGCGTCCGACCTCGCGGCTCATGGCGACCACCCCGCACGAAATCCTTACTTTCATCGGACGCGGCACCGGGCGCGACAATTACGATCGCCTCAAGGCCGGGCTCGACCGGCTCCAGTCGACGACGGTCGCGACCTCGATCCGCCAGCAGCATCAGCGCCGCCGGCATCGCTTCTCGTGGATCAACGAATGGCAGGAACGGCTCGATCCCCATGGGCGACCGCAGGGCATCGAGCTGATCCTGCCCGACTGGTTCTATGCCGGTGTCCTCGACCGCTCTTTGATCCTCACCATCGACCGCACCTATTTCGACCTGACCGGCGGGCTTGAACGCTGGCTCTATCGGATCGTGCGCAAGCACGGCGGGCGACAGGCCGGCGGGTGGAGCTTCGACTTCGCTCACCTCCACCTGAAGTCCGGCGTGCTCTCCCCGTTCAAGCGGTTCGCGTTCGAGCTGCGCGCGATCGTCCGCCGCCAGCCGTTGCCCGGCTACACGCTCTCGATCGAGCACGCCTTGGGCCGCGAGCGGCTCAATTTCGTGCCGCTGCCGATCGATACTTTCGCGGCGGCGATGCGGCGCGTCCGGCTTCCGGCCGAGGATGGACGGGCATGACGGTCGTCCTATCAGGAACCGCCGGAGTCGTCCGATCAGGAACCGCAGGCTCGTCCTATCGGGAACCGGAGCGCCTTGTAACATGCGGAAATCGCTGGCCGAATCCGTGCCCTTATAACCATGCTAATAGAATAGAATCCTTCGGATTCCTTCTAACGGATCGCGATCGGCGCCTCGCGCCGGCCGTCCGCCCCCATCGCCGCGCATGGAGGAGGCGATGACGGTGCTGGTCGGCGACTGCCGCGCGATCATGCCCGGCCGCGCGCCCTTCGACATGATCCTCGCCGATCCGCCCTATGGCGACACGTCGCTCGGCTGGGACCGGCGCGTCGAGGGCTGGCTCGCGCTCGCCCGGGCCGCGCTTCGGCCATCGGGTTCGCTCTGGCTGTTCGGATCGCTGCGCAGCTTCCTCGCCATCGCGGCCGATCTGCGCGCGTCCGGCTTTCGCTACGCGCAGGAGATCGTCTGGGAGAAGCAGAACGGCAGCGCCTTCCATGCCGATCGCTTCAAGCGCGTCCACGAGCTGGTGGTGCAATTCTATCGCTCGGATGCGCGCTGGGACGGCATCCATAACGTCGTCCAGACCACGCCCGACGCCACCGCGCGGACCGTGCGCCGCAAGATGCGTCCACCGCATACCGGCCAGATCGAGCGCGGACACTACACCAGCGAGGATGGCGGTCCGCGGCTGATGCGCTCGGTCATCTATGCGCGAAACTGCCATGGGCGCGCGATCCATCCGACCGAAAAGCCGGTCGGCCTGATCGAAATCCTGATCCGCACCAGTTGCCCGCCGGGCGGGCTGGTCGGCGACTGGTTCGCCGGTTCCGGCAGCATCGGCGAAGCCGCGCGCGCAACCGGACGGCGCTATCTCGGCTGCGAGATCGACCCGGCGATGGCTGCGCACGCCAACGCGCGGATCGCCGCCACGCTGCCGTTCGGCGCCGCGTCGCCTTCCCGCCACCCATCCATCGGAGAACCATCGTGACCGTTTCACGACCCGACCGGCGCGCGCGCGTCGCCGATCCCCATGCCGTCCGCGGCGCGATGACCGACGTTGAGCTGATCTGGATCTCGCAGCGTCTCGAACACAGGATTCGCTTCGGCCGGATCGCCGGCGAGCGGATCGTCACGCCCCGCACGCGCATCGCCTCGTTCCTTCCCGGCGCGATCTTCGCCTTCACCCGCTGGTCATCGAACGATTACGGCACCGTCCATTCGCGTATCGATATCCTGCGCGCGACGAGTCCCGGCGAAGCCTATACCACCGCGCCGTTCGTGCGGCCCGGCGGCGAACTTCTGCTGTCATTGCAGGGGTCGCCCAAGGTCGCCGCCGCGCTGGCCGCGATCGATGCGGTCGAGTCTGCGGGGGTCGATCCCTGCGATGCCGCGCCCGATCATTGGCGCCATCTCCATAACCGAATCTCAGCCGGCGAAGCGGCGCGGCCCTATACCGCTGAACGCCACGCCGCATGGCTCAAGCGCAAGGCGCTCGACCAATGAGGGCGCGCGCGTCCGTCATCGCGTTGGCTGCCGCCGGCCCCGCATTCGCGTCGCTGTTCGTCGCCACGGCGCTGTTGTCGCCACGCCCCCGGTTGTTGTGGAACGCCAGCGCCAGCGCGCCGATCGGACTCTACGCAGTCGCTGTCGACGGCCCGCTCAAGGCCGGTGATCTCGTCGCGATCGACACGCCCGAGCCGCTGGCGACCTTCCTCGCGCGTCGCCGCTACCTGCCGAGAGGCGTGCCGCTCCTCAAGCATATCGCCGGGATGCCGGGGCAGACCGTCTGCCGTTCGCGGCGCGCCATCACGCTCGACGGCGTCAGGCTCGGCGATGCGCTGGCGCGCGATCGGGCGGGCCGCGCGCTGCCGGTCTGGCGTGGCTGCCACCGGATCGTCGCGGGCGAATTCCTGCCCATGAACGCGCGCGTCCGTGACAGCTTCGACGGCCGCTATTTCGGCGTCCTGCGGTCGGATCGGATCATCGGTCGCGCCATCCCCGTGTGGACCGACGCGCAACGGCACCGGCCGCTTCGCATGGCGCGCGCCGGCGCGCTGAACGCTCTCCATCGGCGGGAGCGGTGCCCGCCAATGGCTTTTCCAACACCACCGCAGAGGAATCCACTCATGCCGGAAATCGGTCGATTCACGCGCGACGGCGACACCTTCGCCGGTAGCATCGAAACCCTCACCTTGTTCCGCCGCATCATCATCGTGCCGGCGCAGCCGTCCGATGCCGGGAACGCGCCCGACTATCGCGTTCACGCCAGCGACGACGACCGGACCGAGCCGGGCGCGGAGATCGGCGCGGCATGGAAACACACAGGCGAGCGCGCGGGCGACTATCTCGCGCTGGAGATCGACGACCCGGCGTTGGCGGAGCCGATCCGCGCCAACCTGTTCCACGACCACGTCCGGAATGACTGGCGGCTGCGCTGGTCGCGGCCGCGCGATCACGCCGGAAAGGACTGATCGATGCCGGTTCGCCAGACAAAGACGGGCCGGGAACACGCGCGCGGGCGGTTTCGCACCGCCCGCGCGATGGCGTGCCTGTTGCTGATCGGCGCGGGTGCGACCGGCGCTTCTCCGGTCGCATCCATGCCGCAAGCCCAGCCGACTACCCTCGATCCGCGCGATCCATATGGCGGCGCGATCGGTGAGGCAGCGACCCGTTTCGGCATCCCGGCGACATGGATCCGCGCGGTCATTCGCATCGAAAGCGGCGGCGATCCGCGCGCGGTCTCGCCTGTTGGCGCGATGGGCTTGATGCAGGTCATGCCCTCGACATGGGCGACGCTGACGGCGCGCCATGCGCTCGGCCGCGATCCATTCGACACGCGCGCCAACATCCTCGCCGGCACCGCCTATCTGCGCGAACTGATCGACCGCTATGCGGACCTGCCGACCGCGCTCGCCGCCTATAATGCGGGGCCGGGGCGGGTCGATGCGTGGCGCACACGCGGGCGGCCGTTGCCAACCGAAACCGTCGCCTATGTGGCGCGGATCACGCCGCTGATCGGCACACCGGGCAACACTTCCATTGCTCCGCCTCCGATCCCCGCCGCACCGTCATGGCGCGCAGCCGGACTGTTCGCCCAGCGCAACGGCGACGCCGATCCCATATCAACGAACGCGCCAGCATCACACAATATCGCCACGCCCGCGTCGCCATCAGCCGTCGCCACGCCGGTCCGTCGCGATGGCCTATTCGTCCCGCTTTCCGGCTCGTGATCGTGATTTCAGGAAGCCGCCATTGCGCCGAGAGCGTGCAGCCGGACCAACCATCGCCGAAGCGTTTCGCGTGGGGAGAGGACTATGTCTGCTCAGTCGTCCCCAGCATCCGGCGCGGAGCGGCTCGCCTCAAGGACGACGGGGCCCCACCATTTTTCCCGGCGATCAGGCGTCAGCGCGTCATCCGCAACCACGTCGACGCGCCGAAAAAAATCGTGACCCCCATCGCCGCTGGCGCGGTCGCTTCGCGATCCTTGACCCGACCCGCTCCACACCGGGCGGCATCGTCACCTTTTCATTCATCAGGAGGCGACGATGACGTTCTATCAGCACATCAGCGAACTGCGGGCGGAGCTTTCGGCAAGCACCAGCGCGAAGGAGATTCGGCAAATCCGCCGCGAACTCAAAGCCGCGCTGGCGCAGATGACGCGCATCGGAGCGGGGTTCGACACAGCGATCCGGTCGGTCTGACGGAGCGGATGATCAGCGGAAGCGGCGCGCATCGGGTGCCGCTTCCGCCCCGTTCCGGCCAATGCCGTGATCGCTTGGCAACTGGCGATCTTTGGCGTCGCAGTCAGCGGGTTGGCGATCCAGCGCCTCAGCCTTCGGGTGGCGGCGGTTGGGAAGCGGTCAGGGGGGAATTTGGCGACAGACAGGACAGGAAGGTCAGGGAGGCAGCACGGCGAGATAAAAGGGGCGCCAGTCGTCGGCGCCCATGTGGTTGTATAGACAGGAGGATTTTGTCGGGCACGCTGCTGCGCTGTCTGGCAGCTTTCGGCGCAACGCCAGCATTTCCGTCATTTTCGCGTCTGGCACCCCGCGATCGGGGCCGCTTATGAGCCGGAACGACGATGATTTCCTGGTTCGGCCCGGAAAGAGCAGGGATTCAGGGACCGGTAGCGGGCGGAAGGCCCAGAGCCTCGCGGCACAGGTCCGGCGGGCTGCGGCGAAGGCGGGCTACACCCGGCGCGGCCCCACCACCGGCCGGGGCACCGGCCATCGCGGACGCGGCCGCATCGCGCGGCTCCGCACGACCGGGCGGAACGCGAACCGGCGCGTCGTCATCAAGGCGCGCGTCGTCCGGCACGAGGGGATGCGGTTTCGCGCCGCCCCGCTCGCGCGCCACATCGCCTATCTGAAGCGTGATGGCGTCACCCGCGACGGGCGCGATGCCGATCTGTTCGATGCACGGTCCGAGCACGCCGACGGCGCCGCCTTCGCCGAACGATGCGACGACGACCGGCACCATTTCCGCTTCATCGTCAGCCCCGAGGATGCCGGCGACATGGCCGACCTGCGCGCCTTCACCCGCGAGCTGATGCGCGACATGGCGGCCGATCTCGACACCGATCTCGACTGGGTCGCGGTCGATCACTGGAACACTGACAATCCGCACATCCAC
Organism: Sphingomonas sp. CL5.1; assembly: GCF_013344685.1. Taxonomy (NCBI): domain Bacteria; kingdom Pseudomonadati; phylum Pseudomonadota; class Alphaproteobacteria; order Sphingomonadales; family Sphingomonadaceae; genus Sphingomonas; species Sphingomonas sp. CL5.1. Next base: position 2,620,656 of record NZ_CP050137.1, on the reverse strand, counting down.
GTCCTGGTCCGCGGCGTCGCTGACGACGGCAGCGATCTCGTTATTGATCGCGACTATATCCGCGAGGGGATGCGCGGCCGCGCCGAGGATCGCGTCACTGTCGAGCTCGGTCCGCGCAGCGCCCGCGACATCCGCTCGGCGCTGGAGCGCGAGGTCGATGCCGAGCGCTGGACCAGCCTCGACCGGACGATCCAGCGGCACCTGGATGACGTCACCGGCACGATCGATCTGCGGCCGGCGGGCGGGGACGATCGCGAGATGCGCCGGCTGCTGCTCGGCCGCACCGCGACCCTCGAACGGCTTGGCCTCGCGGAGAAATTGGGGCCTGCATTGTGGAGCATCCGCCCGGACGCCGAACGCGTGCTGCGCGATCTCTCGATCCGCACCGACATCATCAAGACGATGCACCGCGCGATGTCCGGTCAGGGCCTGGCGCCCGACCCCGCGACCTTCGCGCTCCACGACGGCGCGCCGACCGATCCGGTCATCGGCCGGCTGGTCGAACGCGGCCTGCACGACGAGCTGCACGGCACGGCCTATGCAGTGATCGACGGCGCCGACGGTCGGCTGCATCATCTCACCTTCAGCGATCTCGACATGACCGGCGACGCCCGGCCCGGTGCGATCGTCGAGCTTCGCTCGTGGCAGGACAGGAATGGCCGCGATCGACAGTCGCTCGCGACCCGGTCCGATCTGCCGCTCGAAGCGCAGGTCGCCGCGCCGGGCGCCAACTGGCTCGATCGCCAGCTCATCGCGCGCGAGTCCGTCGCGACCGGCAATGGCTTCGGCATCGAGATCCGCGACGCAATGGACGCCCGCGCGCGGCATCTCGAAGGCGAAGGGCTCGCGCAGCGGCGCGGACGCGGTTTCCTGTTCTCGCAGGATCTGATCGGCACTTTGCGCGGACGCGAGCTGACGGCTGCGGCCGATGCGATCGCCGCGCGCACCGGGCTTGCCCATCAGCCCTCCGCCAACGGCGATTATGTGAGGGGCATCTACCGTGAACGCGTGACGCTCGCCTCGGGCCGGTTCGCGATGATCGACAACGGGCTCGGCTTCCAGCTCGTGCCCTGGCGGCCCGCGCTCGACCAGCATCTCGGCCAGCACATCATCGGCACCATGGGCCACGGCGGCAGCGTCGACTGGACGCTCGGCCGCGGTCGCGGACTCGGCGTGTGATGTCATTCCCTTCCAACCAGGAGCAATTGCGATGAACGCCACCAAGATCCTGTGGGGTCAGGTCATCACCGTCTTCACGGTCGTGCTCGGCGCGATCTGGGGCGCAACCCAATGGACCGCCCACGCGCTCGCCTATCAGCCCGAACTCGGCGCGCCGTGGTTCATGCTGGGCGACTGGCCGATCTATCCGCCGCCGGCCTTTTTCTGGTGGTGGTTCGGCTATGATGCCTATGCCCCGGAGATCTTCGTCACCGGCGCGTTCATCGCGGCGTCCGGCGGCATCCTCGCCATCGTCATCGCGATCGCCATGTCGGTGTGGCGCGCCCGCGAGGCGAAGAAGGCCGAAACCTACGGCTCGGCGCGCTGGGCCACGGAAGACGAGGTGCGCAAGGCCGGGATGCTTGGCGATCGCGGCGTGGTGCTCGGACGGCTCGAACCGCATTATCTGCGCCATGACGGGCCGGAGCATATTCTGTGCTTTGCCCCGACCAGGAGCGGCAAGGGCGTCGGCCTCGTCGTGCCGACCCTGCTCACCTGGCCGGAGAGCTGCATCGTCCACGACATCAAGGGCGAGAACTGGCAGCTCACCGCCGGCTTCCGCGCGCTGCACGGACGCGTGCTGCTGTTCGATCCGACCAACCCGGCATCGGCGGCGTACAATCCGCTGCTCGAAATCCGCAAGGGCGAGTGGGAGGTGCGCGACGCGCAGAACGTCGCCGACGTGCTGGTCGACCCCGAAGGCAGCCTCGAGAAGCGCAATCACTGGGAAAAGACCAGCCATGCCTTGCTGGTCGGCTCGATCCTCCATGTCCTCTACGCCGAAGCCGACAAGACGCTCGCCGGCGTCGCCGCGTTCCTCTCGGACCCGCGCCGGCCGATCGAGACGACCTTGCGCGCGATGATGACCACCCCGCATCTCGGCGACGGCAAGGTCCATCCGGTCGTCGCCTCGGCCGCCCGCGAGTTGCTCAACAAGTCGGACAACGAACGGTCGGGCGTGCTGTCGACCGCCATGTCGTTCCTGGGCCTCTATCGCGATCCCGTCATCGCCCATGTTACCCGGCGCTGCGACTGGCGCATCGCCGATCTCGTCAAGGGACCGCAGGCCGTGTCGCTCTATCTCGTCATCCCGCCGTCCGACATCAGCCGGACCAAGCCGCTCATCCGCCTGATCCTCAACCAGATCGGTCGCCGATTGACCGAGGAACTCACTCCCAAGGGCAATCGGCATCGCGTGCTGATGGTGCTCGACGAATTTCCGGCGCTCGGACGGCTCGACTTCTTCGAGGCTGCTCTCGCCTTCATGGCGGGCTATGGCCTCAAGGCGATGTTGATCGCCCAGAGCCTCAACCAGGTCGACAAGGCCTATGGGCAGAACAACTCGATCCTCGACAATTGTCACGTCCGGGTGAGCTTCACCACCAACGACGAGCGCACCGCCAAACGGCTTTCCGATGCGTTGGGGACCGCGACCGAGCTGCGCGCGATGAAGAATTATGCCGGGCATCGCCTCAGCCCGTGGCTTGGTCACCTCATGGTGTCGCGGACCGAGACGTCGCGGCCGCTGCTCACGCCGGGCGAGGTCATGCAGCTTCCCGCCAATGACGAGATCATCATGGTGTCGGGCCTCGCGCCGATCCGGGGAACCAAGGCGCGCTATTATGTCGATCCGCAGTTCCGGGCGCGCATCCTCCCGCCACCCAAGGCACCGGCGACCCACGCGGCACATCTGCCCAACGATGATTGGACCAGCCTCGACCCGGTTCCGGCACCGCCCCCGCCTGCACCAGCGCCGGAAGCTGCTCCGCCGCCGCAGGCGGATGCACCGCCGGATGCCGATAACGGCGATACCAGCGAAGCCGCCACGGAAACCGCAACCGACAACGCCAATGGCGGCATCCGGCAGGATCCGGCGCTTGAACGCCACGAGGATATCGCACCACCCGCGAAAGCGCCGGAGGGAGAATTCGATTTCGATGCGCCGCATCCCGACGAAGAAGCAAACCAGCTTCGCCGGGCGGCCGACCGTACGATGTCGGGCAATGCCCGGCGCGCCGCGCTCGATCCGGATGATGGGATCGAGCTATGACGAATCCGCGCATCAAATATACCATCCGCCTGCCGGCCGATCTCACCCGGCGGCTCGCCGACCATGCCCGTGCGCGGCGCGCCTCGCAGACGGCAGTGGTCGAGGCGGCGCTGGAATCCTTCCTGTCGCCCGACGGCGCCGAGCGGCTCGAAGCCGCGCTCGCCCGGCGCCTCGACCACCTCTCGCGTCAGCTCGATCGCGCGGCGTGGAATCTGGACCTTTCGAACGAGACTCTCGCCCTGTTCGTCCGCTTCTGGCTCACCAGCACGCCACCTCTCCCCGACACAGTCCAGGCGACAGCCCAGGCGATGGGAAGGGAAAGGTGGTCTCGGTTTGTCGATAGCCTCACCAAGCGGATGGAGGTCGGGCCGCGACTGCGGCGCGAAGTGGGATTCGACATTCCGCCGGTAGATCGTGAGAATTAAGCTCACCGGCGGTTCACGACCAGACCCGGACATTCGTGCATCAAACTGTGAATGGCCGCTTGTGACAGAAGCAGCCGTTCGAATCGCACCGAGCGGACGATCTGCCTCGCGCCCCAAGTAAGACATTTAGGTCGCCAGCAGCCCCGTCTATTAGCTGCCTTCGCTCGGATCGGGTCACGCGTCCTGAGTATGGGCCTGAAACGGCGTCAGACCAACGCTCCGCTTATCTACCCCATCGCTTTGCGCGCGCAGTCATTTCCGCAGCGCGATCCAGCGGTTCACCCACCACTGCGACATCGTCGAGACCGGCAACGACAGCTGGCGCCTCAAGCACCGCAGCTGAGATCCGGGCAGTCGATCAGGACGCCTCGCGCTGGTTGCGCCTCCGGTCGGGCTATGCCGCCCTACGCCGCAACCAGCGCGAGCGGATCGCTCCTCATCGTCACGCCCCCAATCGAAAGGGGGTCCCTGTTCGACGCCGATAAGGGCGTCCCGGTTGGACGCCTATTTACAATAGAGCGAGCCGCCGATGCCGAGACTGGCGGCGCCCCCAAGCGCGGCAAGTGCCTTGCGCGAGAGACGCATGACGCGCAGCGCATCGCCCCGAATACGAAAATCGAGAAACGGGTCAATCTTGCGATCGCACCCAGCACCACGAGTACGAAGAACAAGGAGGGAATGAAAAATGTTTCCGACACTGCCGTGAGGTCCGTCAAGCATTACAATCACGAGTAGACCGATCATGTAACCGATCTTACTATTAAAATGAGCGAACATGGCATCCTTGCCATCGATATTTTGGAAAAAATATCCTTCTCGTGATCAAATTTTTATCCATATTCTTCTAAATTAATTTCAGATCACCTTGAAGATCTGTTGCGAATCGATTCGGAGCTTCGGGAATCATCAATACGTTATCAATTACTGCCGCTTGCATCCGAGTTATCCGTTGGACCCTCGGCACCAAACACCCCGTCCACGCGGATATTCGCAACGCGTGGACCATTTTTGTCGACCGTTACCCAAGCGATGTGGTCGACCGAACCCGGCCCCTTGCGCATCCAATCTCCACCCGTCGTACCGAGGCGGAAGTAGTCATGACCATCGATCATCTCGTGCTGATAATAATGCTCGTGCCCCGCAAACACGGTGTAAGGCCGACCGGCGAGCGCGGACTGGATCGCGGTAAAATGGCTGTTGCTGTTCCGGTAAAGCCAGGCAGGCTTGTGCATCAGCACGATTGTCCAGCGGGCGTCGCGATGGGCTTCGAGGGTCTGGCGCGCCCAATCCGCCTGCTTCTCCGAAATGGTCGCCGGAATGACCTCGTCAGCCGGCATCTTGAGCTTCTCGATCTGCGCCGTGATCAGCTTGTCGGCGCGTTGGGGGTCGGATTCGAGCAATTGCTCCATCTCCGCGACCGTGCCGGGCTCGGAGAACAGGCGCGACAGGATATTGTGTGATGATATCGGCGGATCGTCCGTGTCGAGGACGAGGAACAGCACATCCTTGTAGACGAATGAATAATAGGGGCTGCCGGCGCGCTTCTTCCAATTGGCCAGCATGGTCTCGTTGCTGAGATCGTGATTGCCTGCGACCTGAAAGAAACGCATGTCGAGCCGCGCGATCATATCATCAAACTCGCGCCACTGCCGGGCGAGAACCGCCGGGTCTTTCATATAGCCCTCGACCAGATCGCCGACGCTGATTACGAATTCTGGCCGCAAGAGGTTCAGTTCGTCGATCGCGCGCTCAAACACGCCGGGCCGGGCGCCGCCGGTACGATCCGAGACAATGGCGAAGCGAAAGCTATCCGCTGCGTCGGCGAAGGGTTTCGCCGTGGCTGGCGTCGCATCAACCGGCGACTGATACACCTGCCCGGTCGCGATGGTGGTGCCCGTGAGAAGATATGCGGCTGTCAGCGCGGTGAACCACCAGGGCCGCAGTTTGATTGCGATAGACATGGTTCAACCTCGTTATTCGATCCACAGGAGGGAATTGCCAGACCAGCGGCGTGGGGGTGCTTCCGTATCAAGCGCGCCACGCATCATTCGAGATATGTCGCGCGCAGTGTGGCGATGTCCTGTGTGCTGAGCCCGATTTCACGCTCAAGATAGGCGTCAATGGACCCCCAGCGCGCCTCGATTTCGGCAAGGGCGTAAGCGAGCAGCGGCACGCCATCGTCCGAGATCAGCGGCTCCGGCTTGTCGCCGGCCGGATCGTGCTGGACCTTGGCCAGCATGGCCGCGACCGGGCTACTCGCGGCCATCGCTTCGGAGATGGGCGGCAGTTCCCATCGTGGCCGCCGATTGGCGGTCGAGAGCGCATAGTCGGTATAGATCGTTTCGCGCGGGACGCCGAGCGCACTGAGGACGAGGGCCGTCATGAACCCGGTACGATCCTGGCCCGCCGAACAATTATAGGCCAGCGGGCCTTCCCTTGAGAGCAGCTTGCGGAAGACGATCCTGATCTGGGGCGTGAGCAGGGTCGGGAAGGTCCGGTAGATCGCTTCCATATGCGGCATCGCGTAGCCACCGCCCGGCGCCGGCGACATCAGCTTGCTGATCGAATAACCGACCGCGTTGTAGGCTATGCCATCGAGCCGTGTCGGCGCGAGGATGCGTTCCTCGTCCGATTGAAGATCGACGAGATTGGCGATCCCCAAGGCTTGGAGACGCTTCACATCCGAATCCGTGAGCATAGCCTGGCCGCCAGTGCGGTAGATCATGCCCCAGTGGACGTGCTTGCCATCGCGCGTGGCGTAGCCTCCGAGATCACGGAAGTTGGAGCCCCGCTCAAGCGGCAAGGCACGCTCGGCAACCCGCAGGACGTTTCCGGTCCGGCTGTCCCTGAGCAGGAAGAAAAGCCTGCCCGACCGCGAGGCGGAGGCCGCTTCATAGCTCCCGCCGCGATCCCTGGCTGACACGAGCGCGGCCTCGGTGATGGTCGAATCCGGCTGATCGGACTGGAAGACGTCGACGGGATCGATGTCGCTCCAGCGGACGACCACCTTATCGGCCGAGGCGCGTTCAACCGTCGCCTTCTCGATCGTGCCGGCGAGGACGGGTGACGTCGTTGCCACCGTAAACACCAGGAGCGCGATCAACGCCGTCAAAGGTTTCATTGTGATCGTCCCTCCGGATTGCGATTGAGTGCGGGAAGCTCCGTCATGGCTACTCGCCGATAGGTGCGCCGGCATCTATCCATCGCCCAAGAGCCTCCCGTTCGGCTCTGGTCATGCGCGTCTCGTTGCTGAGTGGCATCACGTCGGTCGTCACTGCCAGCACCTTGATCCGGGCAGCGTGCTTGCGGACATCCGCGGGGCTGTCGAACGCGACGCCAACGGGCGGCGCGTCGAAGCCGGCATGCGTCGGGTGGCTGGCATGGCAGGCGAAGCAATGTTTCGCGATGATCGGCGCCACCGCGGCATAAGGATCGGGTTTCTGCGCGCATCCCGCCAGCGCCAACAATGCCAGGAGAGCTAGCCTCATTGCGTCCGCCCCTGCCACAGGTCGATCCCGAGCAGGAGCAACCACACAGGGACCGGGAGAACGGCGACGAGCTCCGCCAGTTCGGCCAGGGTGCCCGGCCACAGGAGGGCAGTGATGAAGTAGAGCGCATAGGCCGCGCCCATCGCCATCAGGAAGCGGCCGAAGCGCAGGCCCTGCGTTTGCATCGCTGCACCGGTCACGATCGCCCAGAAGGCGAATGTTGGCCCCTCCATCCACCACAGGGCGTGTTGCGCGATCTCGACCGTGACGCGCCAAGCCGCCTCGCTCCCGGCCCGGATCACCGGATCGGCACTGCCATGTGCGGCTGCGAGTAGCGGCAGGGTGACGATCTGTATCGACGTTCCGGCGATCCCCATGATGACGTAGATCACGAGCGCCAGTATGGCGGCATCCACGGCCGGCCCGCCGTCGCCGCGCAGCCTCGCCCACAGATAGGCGCCGATCGGCAGCATCGGCAGATAGTAGCTGAAACTGTCCAGCACCATCGCGGTCCGATACAGATCGATCATGCGCGTTGGCAGGGCGAGCATCCTCGCGGGATCAAACAACAGGGCCGTGTCGCCGCCAAGCGCCACCAGCGTGAGCACTATATTGACAATGGCGAGCACCGCCGCCATCAGCGCCGCCCATGCAGCCAGCCGCCGGCCATTCTGCATATCTGTCCCGGTCATCAGGAGCGCCCCACCAGCGTGCCAAGCGCCTCGACCGCGGCGCGACGGCCGGCGCGCACCGCACCGTCCATATAGCCCATCCAGATCGTCGAGGTTTCGGTCCCCGCCCAATGCAATGCGCCGGTGGGTGCGCCCAGACCGACCCGGACCTTGCTCAGGAACCCCGGGCCGATCGGCGAGACGCAGCCACGCGTGTAGCGTTCCTTCGACCAGTCCTGAAACACCCATTCGGTGGGCGTCGCGGCTTCCGGCCCGAAGCATTTGACCAACGTTTTGAGGGCCGCTTCCTTGCGCGCTTCGGGCGGACCGCCGATGCCGGCCAGCCCGAGCGTCTTGATGATGCCGGTCGACCCGTCGGGCGGCGACAGGTCGGCGATCAGCATCGAGATGTCGCCGAGCAATTCCACCGCGAGCCCGGACAGGCCAGCGTCGCGCCAGAAAGGCCGGTGGTAGCCGAAATGCATCGTGAAGCCGGAGCCGCCGCGCGGCCAGCCATCCAGAATCGCCTGCCGTGCCGCAGGCAGCGGCGGATCGAACTTGATCTCTCCCGCCTGCGACGGGCTCAGCGCCAGGATCACGCGGCGCGCCTCGACCACCCCCTCGGACGTCTCGACACGGACGGAGCCATGGTCGTTCCAGTTGCTGATCTTGGTGACCGGGCTACCCAGCCGCACGGCCTGGCCCAGCCGGTCGCGCAGCGCCAATGATGGTGCCTGCGATCCGCCGACGATCCGGTCCTGCTGCGCGCCGCCATCCATGCTTTCGAGCAATGTGTAGCTGCCCGCGGCGTGGATATAATGCAGCACGAACAGCAAGGAGAGCTGATCCGGCCGCGCGCCGAAGGTCTGGGCGGCGAACAGGTTGAAGACGTGAAACTCCTCCTGCGGCATCCCTTCGTCGAGCAGGAACTGGCCGAAGGTTTTCGCGTCGAGCGCGGCGGCGTTCGGCGCGGTCCACGGCGCTTCGACCGGCACCGTCTTTGCCAGCGTTTCGAGCTTGGCGAGCAATGCCGGGTTCTGGATCGGCGGCCCGAGATCGCCCGACAGTCGGTGCACCACGCCGCCTTCGACAAGCTGCGCGTCGCCCGACCAATGCGCGTGGAACGTGTCGATGCCGAGTTCGCGGCACAGGTTATAGATCGCGGTCTGGCCGGGTCCGATCCAGGTGGCGCCGGATTCGACCGGCGCGTCATTCACGACCTGGTTCAAGGTGCGGCCACCGACCCGATCGCGCGCCTCAAGCACCTTGAAGTTCTTGAACCCGCCCTTCTTCAGCTCCCATCCCGCGGCGAGACCCGAGAGACCGGCACCGATGATCAGGATGTCCATCACGTCGCCGGTGTGTTGTTTGCAGCCGGACAATAAAGGGGTCGCCGCGAGCGACGCGGCGCCGAGCGCCCCAAGGCTGGTGAATGTGCGACGGTCCATTGTCATTTTTTGTCCTTTCCCGCCGTCGGGGAGGACTGGCTGGCGAACCAGCTGAGCAGCCGCGCGGACACCTCGGCGGCATGATCGATCATCATCCAGTGGGTGCCGCCCTTGATCTCCATATAGTCGAACCGACCGGCGACCCGCTCGCGGGTGTTCTTCATCTGCGACAGCCACAGATATTCGTCGCCCGTGGCTGCAATGCCGAGAACGGGGACGGTATATTTGGGCAGCGCCTGAAGCTCGCCCTTGTTGGCAGCGATGTAGAACTCGATGACCGGGTTCGCCAAATCCCAGCGCAGCATGGATTCAACCGCGCCGGGCTGGAGCAGTCGCGCGATCACCGAATCGATCCGCGGATGCGAGCGCAGCACGGTCCGGCGCATGAACGCGCCGTTGTTGGCCCGATACAGTTCTGCCGCGCGCGGATGCCCCTGAAGCAGGATGAACCAGTTCCAGCGGCTGTTTTCGAAGGTCAACGATTCCTCGCCATATTGGCCCGGATGGCCGACCGCGAGCAGCGCCAGCGATTTCACGCGCCCCGGCACGCCGTAATAAAGATCGTTGGCGACCGCGACGCCCCAATCGTGCGCGACGACATGGACGCTTTGGCGAATCTGCAACTGGTTCAATATCTTGTCGAGATCGGCTGCGACCGAGGCCGTCCGATAGCGATCAAGCGCCTCGGGTTTATCGGATTTGCCATAACCGACCAGATCGGGGCAGATGACGCGATAGCCCGCCTTTGACAGCGCGGCGACCTGGGCGTCCCAGACGGTGCAATCGTCCGGCTGTCCATGCAGCATCAGCACGACACTTCCGCTCCCGCCGCTGTCGCGCACGAAATAGGTGAGGCCGTTGACGGTCTGATAGCTATCTTTCGCAGCCGCTGGGACAGAGCCCAGCATTATCGGAAGCAACAGGCAGGCGAGACGGAGCCCCAAGCGGATGATCATCTTCATGTCGATTTCCTCGCAAACATCTTGCGTCGTCAGAATGTCTTGCGCAGCGTCACGCCGATTTCGCGCGGTGCCCCGAGATAGCGCTGGAAGGATCCGTCGCTGACCAGATTGTGCGTGCCGTCGATCAGGATCACGGTCTGGTTGAACAGATTGTTCGACCAGACCGACAGATCGAACCCGCCGTCGAACCGCGCCCCCACTCGCAGGTTGACGAGCGCATAGGGCTTCTGGACATGGCCCGGATCGAGCGTGGCGTCGGTCAGCACCCGCGACGACCAGCTGCCGTCGAGGCGGCTGTAGATCGCGCCAAAACTGGTCGGCCGTTCGAAGTTGAGGCCCGCGGTGGCCTTGAACCGCGCGGTATAGGGGAGCCGACTGCCTGACAGGTCGCAGGCGGTGAAAACGCCGCCCACTGGCAGGCTGTCCGGCGTGCGACCGAAATAGCATGCGCCGGCGAGGTAGCTGTCGTAATGCGCATCGAGCCAGGTCCCACCAGCATTGAGGGTCAGCCCCTTGGCGACCGCGAAGCTGGCATCCGCCTCGACCCCGTTCACCGTGACTTGTTCGGCATTGTTGACGAGGAACTGGAGGCCTACAAAGCCCGCGTTCTGATAATTGTGATAGACGGTATGGAAAGCCGCGAGCGCCACGCGGCCGCGTTTCTGGGCGAAATCGAATTTCGCCCCGGCCTCGAAATTATCGACCCTTTCGTCGCCGAACGGCCGCGCCTCGCGTGGCGCGCTCCCATAACCGATGTTGAAGCCGCCCGATTTGCTGCCACGCGCCCAGGTGGCATAGAGCATCGTATGCTCGCTCGGCTTGTAGTCGGCGGTGAGCGTCCAGGTGAAGCCGTCGGTGTGGTGGCGGTAGTCGCCGTCACCGGCGGACGATGAAAGGACGGCCGTGAGCAGGTTGATATATTCATAGCCGGTGCCGATCAGCGCCGGATTGGGTGTCACGTCGAAACTATTGTGCAGCGACGCTTTCTTGGTTTCGGTCTGCCATCTGAGACCGGCGGTGAGCGACAATCCGTCCACGACCTTGAGGGTCGTCTGGCCGAAGACTGCCCCATAGTCCGACCTGGCGCGGGAATCGAAGAAACCGCGGTCGCCATTCTGCCCCAGGACAACCGTGTCGGGCAGGCTGGCGTCGAGCGGAATGTAAGCGGCCGCGGGTCCGAGAATGAAGGACGGCGTACGGCCGCGATCCCCTCGCTCGAAACTGCTGTGCAGATAATAACCGCCGACCATCCATTCCACGGGGCCGCCGCTCGGCGAAGCCAGACGCACCTCCTGCGAGAAGATCTTGCCCTTTTGCAGGTCATGCTGAGCGGCCACGGGGATCTGCAACTGGTCGATATCGTCCTCGATGCTGAGCGACTTGTAGTTCGACCAGGCGGTGATCGCGGTCAGCGTATTCCGGCCGAGGCTGGAGGTCAGCGTCGCCGAGAGTATGTTGTTCTCGCTCGACGCACGCGCCGGGGCGTCGCTGCAGATGATGCGGTTGCTGGGGTTATTGTTGGGACAGGGCTTGACCCCGAACATTGGGCCCAGCGCCGTGTCGAGATAGGTGGCGGTCGGCCCCAGATACAGGCCGGGATCGATACCGCGCGTATCATAGACCTTGGCGCGGGCGGCGGTCAGCAGCAGGCGCGTCTGCGCGGACAGGTCGACCTCGACCTGTCCGCGCACGACATAGCGCTTCATGTCGTTCGTGTTGCCGGCGCTGGTGATCAAATTGCGCGTCGTCGCACCCTGATCATACCACACGCCCGACACCCGCACGCGAACGGAATCCGATAACGGCCCGGAGATCGAGCCGGCGAGCCGCCCGGCGAGCGCATCGCGGCCGCCATGGAGGGTCGACAGGCTGGCATCGACATGCCCTTCGAGCGAATGCGACGGTCCCTCGGTGACGATATTGACGACACCGGCCGTCACGTTCTTGCCGTAAAGGGTGGATTGCGGCCCCTTCAGCACCTCGAGCCGTGCGACATCGACCAGATCGTCAACGCCAAGGCCCGATCGCGGCATGTAAACTCCGTCGATGAACAGGCCGACATCGGGCTCGAAGGTCGGAATATTGGCGTCCGAGCCGATCCCGCGCAGGCGATAGCTCTGCGCGATCATGCTGTCGCTCTGGACAACGGCCAGCGACGGCACCAGCATCGTCGCCGATTGCATCCCGATAACGCCCGAGTTGCGCAGATCCGCCCCGCTGAGCGCGGAAACGGCAATCGGAACGTTTTGCAACGACTGCTCGCGCTTCTGCGCGGTCACGACGATATCGGGCAATGTCGCCTGCGCCTGTCCCTCCTGCGCCTGCGCGTCCTGCGCGCAAAGCGGTGTGACAGCGGTCCCAAGAATGGCCAGCATGACCGGCCGAAGAACGATCTTCCGCAAGGCTGTTTCTCCCCGTTTGATACGTGCTCGGGCTGATTGGCTTCCCCGACTCAATTTTTCTGCACGCCGTGCATCTTTGACAAAATCATGCACGACGTGCAATAATTATTTTCCCCTTGGCAGAGCGGACGAAAGCGCCCTAGCCAAGCAGCGGAGATGGCAATGAAGGGGTCCGGTCGGAGCGATGTCGCGGCGCGAAGAGAATAATGAAAAAAGACGGCGCAAGCTGCTGGCTGCCGCGCGGACGCTCTTTGACCGGCAGGGCTTCGAGGCGACGACGGTCGCCCAGATCGCCAAGGCGTCCAAATCGGCGCTGCGGACGGTCTACAATGTGTTCCCGGCCAAGATCGACATATTGGCGGCATTGCTCTCCGCCGAAGCCGAGGTGCAGCTGACCGCAGGACTTGCGGAACTGACCGCGGCGGGGGATGACGATCCTCAGCATCGCCTGATGCAATTGCTGGAAATGCTGACGCATATTTTTACCGACGGGTCCCGTGCCGAGAGCCGGTTGGTCACCGCCCATGCCATCTCGATGGGGAGATCGACGCTCGCTGGCCAGATCTACGATGACATCGATCGGGAGGTGCAACGCCGAATCCTCGATCTCCTGCTGGCACTTCAGGCACAGCGCGCGTTTCGCGATGATGTGGAAGCCGAGCCGCTGGCGCGCCTGGTGTTCAATGCGGTCAACGGACTGTTCTTCCTATGGCTTGGCGATGATGCCATGACCTCGGCGCAATGTCTGGAACGCTTGCGGGAGCATGTCGTCATTCTGATTCCCCGGCGCGCTCCAGGGGAAAGCGATTAGCGCATTACGGGCCGCAGCGCGCTTACCAGCCCCCGGTGGGCGCGGGGCCGAGAAATCCAATCTTGCGCGAACTGGCGATGGACAGGCGCCGCGTGAGGCGACGGGATACCCGCATCATCCCACAGAGCAGCGTGGCATAAGGGCCCGAGCGGACCACCGCTTCACCGCCTTCGACTCCCCGCACGATATCGCGCGCGATGATCTCGGCATCGCAGCCCTTGGCGTCATAATAAGCTTGAAGGCCGGCGATCTGCTCGACGCTGATTTGCGGTGCAATGTTCCGTCGCGCCTTGACGATGTTGGTATTGACGACGCCGGGTGCGACGATCGTCACGGTGATCGGTTCGCCATCCAGCTCCATCGCCAGCACTTCGGACAGGCCGACCACGGCATGTTTGGAAGCGGCATAGGCCGACATGCACGCCGCTGGCGCGAAACCGGCGGTCGAGGCGACGTTGACGATCGCCGCGCGGGTGCCGGCACGGCGCATTCCGGGAAGGAACGCGCGCGTCATCAGCACCATGCCCATCACATTGATGTCGAAGACCCGTCGCCATGCAGAAGGCGACGTGTCCTCGAACGCGCCCAGATAACCGATCCCGGCATTGTTGATCAGCACATCGATACCACCCGCGACTAATTTCACTTCCGTCGCGAAGGCCATCACCTCGGCTTCCGACGCCACGTCGCAAGGCCGCGCCATGATAGCGCCGAGCCGCGCCGCGATTGGCGCAAGAGCATTGGCATCAATGTCGGACAGGATCAGCCGCGCGCCCCGCGCCGCGATCGCTTCGGCGCAGGCCAGACCGATCCCCGACGCCGCGCCCGTGATCAGGACGCGGCGCCCCGCAAGACTGAAGCGCGTCATCCTCAGCCGGCGAAGCTGGTGACGTCGTGCGGCGTGATGCCCTGGGCCTCGCAATAGGCAAGGTAACGATCGACCAAAGTCTTCCAATTCTCGATCGCGACGACTTGGCTGGCATCGTCCATGTAGAGCAACTCGCCCATCGTGATGTTAAGCGTGATGACCTCGTCGCCATGCCCCGCGACCGCGGCCGGGGTATGGGCTGTACCAGCCGTCTCGAAGACGACGCTGCCCGGCCGGGCGACCCAGTCATGCTCCTTGTAGCGCCACGCGCCGGCGATCGTGTAGACGATCACCGTGCCGCTATGATGGTGGCGCGGCAGTTCCATCGAAGCGGGCACCTTGAGCAGGGTGATCGTCTCACCGCGCACCGGATCGGCCTTCAGCAGCTTGATGTGGACGTCGGGCGTATAGGGGGTGAAGGGCACCCAGGGCAGCGCCTCGTGGTCGATCAGCGCGGTGTTGACGTTCTCGAAATTCATGCGTGGGGCAGTCATGGTATTTCTCCGTGAAAATGGTCAGTGTGTGGTGGGCGGGGGCGCGGCCTGCATCAGGGGGGCGACATCGATCGTCACTGCGCGGATCGTGCCGGTAAAGTGCGGGCCGGCCGTGCCGTAATCCTCGATCACTGGCGTTGCAGTATCATCGCCAACATCCGCGCCATCGTCGGCCGAGAACATGATCGGCTGCGTCACGTCGATCCGCCCTTCGGCGAGCAACCTGTCACCTGCGAACAGCCGCCCGGTGCCGCCCGCACCGATCTTGCCGCCGTCATAAGCAAATTCGAATCGCAGCTTCGCGGCGCCCGCCGGCAGCGCGTTCGTTGCGGCGATGGTGAAGCGGCGCCTGCCCAGGTAATTATAAGTGAAGGCGGGCTTCCCGTCCTTGAGATAAAGGCTCCAGCCGCCGAAGCGGCCGCCCTGCGCGATGATCGCGCCATTGGCCACGCCGTCTTGTGCCAGCGCCAGATCGGCGGTGATTGCGAACGAGCGGTCCTTGATGTTGATGAAGGTGTTTTCGCTCATCGCGGTCATGCCCGGGTAAACCGTCAGGCTGGTGCGCCCGGCCATCAGGTCGGGGCGACCGACGAGCGCTGCGTTGAGCCGCTCCAGCCGCCGGTCGTCGAGCGGCAGCACATGATATTTGATCGCTTCGTCGAGGAAGCTCTGCTGCATCGCCTTCAGCCGCTCCGGATATTGGGCAGCGACATCGTGCGCGAGGCTGAAATCGCGGCGCGTGTCGAATAATTCCCAGATGTCCTTGTCGAGCGGCCGGCGAGGTTTCGCCGCCCATGGTTCGAAATGCACGGTGCGCGCCAGCCAGCCGTTGCGATACAGAGCACGATTGCCAAGTATCTCGAAATATTGCGTGGTCCGGCGATCCGCCGCCTTCGGATCCGCAAAGCTGTATTCCATGCTGATACCGTCGAGCGGCATCTGCTTGATGCCGTCGACGCTGACCGGAGCGGACAGCCCGGCGGCCTCGAGAACGGTCGGCATGATATCGATGACGTGGTGGAATTGCGGACGCAGGCCCGGTGTGCCGAGATGGCCCGGCCAGGACACCACCAGCCCGTTGCGCGTTCCTCCGAAATCGGACGCAACCTGCTTGGTCCAGCTGAACGGGGCGTCACCGGCGAATGCCCAGCCCGAGGCATAGTGATTATAGGTGGATGGGCCGCCAAGCTGGTCGATCTGCTTCAGCTGATCCTCGACCGTCTCTGGAGAGCCGTTGAAATAGCTGTTCTCGTTGACGAGGCCGGACGCGCCGCCCTCGGCGCTCGCGCCATTGTCGCCGACGACATAGAAGATGAGCGTATTGTCGAAACGGCCGAGCTGCTTGAGCGTATCGATCAGCCGTCCGGCCTCGTGGTCGGTCATTTCAGCGAAACCCGCGAACACCTCCATCTGGCGCGCGAACAGACGCTTTTCGTCGGGCGAGAGGGTGGTCCACGCGCGGATATCGTCGGGGCGCGGCGCGAGCTTCGTCCCCTTTGGCACTACGCCGAGCTTGATCTGTCGCGCCAGCGTCTGCTCGCGTATTGCGTCCCAGCCGGCGTCGAATGCGCCGCGATAGCGAGCGCTCCATTCGGGCGACACATGGTGCGGGGCGTGGGTCGCGCCGGGAGCGTAATAGAGGAAGAAAGGTTTGTCCGGCGCCAGCGCGGAAACCGAACGCAGCCAGTTGATCGACTGGTCGGTCATGTCGGTCAGGAAATGATAGCCGGGCCTGCGCGGTGGTTCGACATGCGCGGTTCCGTCATAGATGGTCGGCGACCATTGGTTGGTCTCCCCGGCGACGAAGCCGTAAAATTTGTCGAAACCCGAGCCAGTCGGCCAGCGGTCGAAGGGGCCGGCTGCGCTCACGTCTGCCGCCGGGGTCTGGTGCCATTTGCCGAACGCCCCGGTCGCATAACCATTGAGGCGCAGCACAGTGGCAATCGGTGCGGCGCTGGCCGGCTGGCGCCCGGTGTCGCCCGGAAACACCGTCGCGGTCTCCATGATCGAGCCGGTCTCGACATTGTGGTGATTGCGCCCGGTGAGTAGCGCGGCGCGTGTCGGCGAGCAGAGTGCGGTGGTATGGAAATTATTGTAGCGATTGCCTTGCGCGGCGAGGCTTTCAAGCGCGGGCATGTGGATCGGGCCGCCAAACGCGCTCGACTGACCGAACCCCATGTCGTCGAGCAGAATCACCACAATGTTGGGAGCGCCGGCCGGCGCATGGACCGGCGACACCGGTGCCGGGGGAACAGCGTTACGCACGTCGAGTGTGGTCAGATGCGGGCGCTCCGGCTCGGCGATCGGCAGCTTCGTACGATTGACGTTCGGAACGGCCTGGGGAGCGCTCTGTGCCAACGCGCTCGTCGCGAGCAAGGCGCCAGTCGCCGCGATTGCGAATCCCGTCCTGCGCCTGATCGATGCCATCCTCATCCCCGTTATGGTCTGTGCGCCACCTCGCCTTTCTACGCGCCGTGAGGCGCATATGATTAACTTCACGCGCCAAGAAGTTACCTTTACGCGCCACAACCGCGATCGCGGTTATCGAGTACACAGCAGCTGCGAAAGATGTGCGTCTATGGACGTGCGTCGCGGCGGTATCGCAACGGCGAGACACCGTACCAACGGCGGAACGCCCGGGTGAGCGCGCTCGGCTGCGCATAGCCGAGCATATCGGCGATCTCGGCAAGCGATACATGCGACTGCACGAGATATTTACGGGCGAGATCGGCGCGCACCGCATCGCGCATCGCCTCGAAACTGCTGCCCGCCTCCGCCAGTCCGCGCTGAAGGCTGCGGACACTATAGCCGAGCGCGCCGGCAATCGTTTCGGCAGAACAAGTCTGGCCATAAGCGAGCCGCGCGCGGACCGCGGCTTCGACGCGCGGCGACAGCGCACCACCGTCGAACGCATCGCGGCGACGGATCATTTGGACCGCCAGCTTGTGCGCCGCCGCGCCAGGTGATTGCATCGGCATCCGCAATGTCGCGCTATCGACACAAACCGCATTGCGTTCCTGCCCGAACAGGATCTCTGTCCCGAATGCGCGGCGATGCAGTGTCGCCGACGTGGGCGCGCCGTAGCGAAACTGGGCATAGAGCGGATACCAGTCCGGTCCAGCGCGCGAGCGCACGAACCCGGTCACCAGCGCCAGCCCGAGTTCGATCACCTGGCGATCATCATGCTCGTGGCTGAAGCTGATAGCATAGTCGATCAGCGCTCCCTCGCGATTGCGGGTGAACCCGACGACCAGGCTACTCGAATGAAGGCGCAGATATTGGGCAAGCAGGTGCAGCGCATCGCCGACGGTCGCGGTCGTGAGCATCATCAGATAAAGCGGACCGAGCACCGCGAGATCCTGTCGCTGCGCAAGGCGTAGGCCGAAATCAGGGCAGTCCAGGCGCTCCGCGGCCAGTTCGAAAAAGCACAGTGCCGCCTCCGCCGAAATCATCGCGTCGGGATCATCGAAACTAGCCGGTGGGAGGCAGGCCTCCGTTTTTAGCGCAGTGAGGTCGCCGCCCAGCTCACCGATCAGCGAATCCGCGCCGATCAGAACGATGCCGCTGAGATCCCTGGCCACAGGCGTTCCCCTTCCGGGCGCAAGCAGGACCAGTCCCCAGCGCCGGGCGGTAGCGATAGTCCAGAACTGGCAGATAAAGAAAGAAATATGGCGCGATAAGTTAAGTCTGATCGTCAGCGCTCCTCTAAGTGGGCTGCATCGGGGGAGCGTTAGGCGCCGTTGGGCGCAGAGAACGCGGCAACGGAACCTGCGCTTGGGAGATATCGGCAAGCTTCGGGTTCGGATCCGATAGATCGGGAGAGACGGCCATGCTTGGCCTGATGCAAAACTGGCCGCTCACCGTCGATCGTATCATCGACCACGCCGCTCGCGTCCATGGCCGGCGGGAAATCGTCACGCGGCGTACCGACGGGCTGATCCATCGCAGCGACTATGCCACGCTGCGCGCCCGCGCGAGGCAGGTGTCGGCGGCACTCCGGCGTCTCGGGATCGCTATGGGCGATCGGGTTGCGACGTTGGCCTGGAATAGCGAGCGCCACATGGAATGCTGGTACGGCGCGATGGGCATCGGGGCCGTGCTGCACACGCTGAATCCACGCCTGCATGCCGACCAACTCGTCTGGATCGCCCGGGATGCTGGCAGCCGCGTGCTCGTGCTCGACAGCGACCTCATATCGCTGATCGAGCCGATCCGCGACCGCCTTCCGTTCGAGCATTATATCATCATCGCTGATGCCAACGGTATGCCGAGCAGCACGCTCGGCGCGCTGTCCTATGAAGAATGGATCGCCGCCGCCGGGCACGATACGATCTGGGGCGGGTTCGATGAGAACACCGCCTGCGGGCTGTGTTATACCTCGGGCACGACGGGCAATCCCAAGGGCGTGCTCTACTCGCACCGCTCGAACACGCTCCATACGATGATGGTGATGGCCAAAGGCGCGCTTGGGATCGGCCCCGACGATGTCGTCATGCCGGTCGTGCCGATGTTCCACGCGAACGCCTGGGGGCTAGCTTTCGCGTGCCCGGCGGCGGGCGCGAAACTGGTCATGCCCGGTGGGCAGCTCGATGGTACCTCGCTTTATGAACTGCTCGATCGCGAGCGGGTGACGATCACCGCCGCGGTGCCCACCGTATGGCTCGGCCTGCTGCATTATCTGCGCGAGCATGATCTCAAATTACCCTATCTCGAGCGGGTTATTATCGGCGGCTCCGCATTGCCCGAGGCGATCCTTCGTGCCTTCGAGGAGGACTATGACGTCGAGGTTATTCAAGGCTGGGGCATGACCGAGACCTCCCCGGTCGGCACGATCAGCGGCGTTCCCGCGACGATTGCCGAAGGAGAGGGGCTGGCGCACAAGCTCAAGCAGGGGCGGCCACCCTTCGGTGTGGAACTGAGGGTCGCCGATGATGAGAATGCCGAAGCGCCGTGGGATGGCGCGACGCCCGGCCGGCTCCTGATCCGCGGCTTCGCCGTGGCGGGCGGCTATTGGCATGGGGCGGGCGGCGATATTCTCGATGCGGATGGCTTCTTCGATACCGGCGACGTGGCCACGATCGACGCGCACGGCGCGATGCAGATCACCGACCGCGCCAAGGACGTCATCAAGTCAGGCGGTGAATGGATCAGCTCGATCGCGATCGAAAATATCGCGCTCTCGCACCCTGCGGTCGCCAACGCTGCCGCAATCGGCGTGCCGCATCCCAAATGGGACGAACGGCCGGTGCTGATCGTCGAGACCCGCCCCGGCGCCGCGGTGACTGAGGACGAACTGCGCGCCTATCTCGGTGGCCGCATCGCCCGTTGGTGGATGCCCGATGCGTTCGTCTTTCTCGACGTTATCCCGCTCGGTGCCACCGGCAAGATCGACAAGCGGGCGCTGCGCGAGACGATCCGCAACCGTTGAACGAGGAGCCATCCGATGTCGTACAGGCCGCCCGTTGCCGAGCAGGTGTTCGCCCTCAAGGTGAGCGCCGGGATCGCCGAACTCGCCACCACCGAGCGTTTCGCCGCTGCCGAGGCCGACATGGTGACGGCGATCGTCGAGGGGATCGGCGCGTTCGCCGCCGGGGAGTTTGCGCCGTTGGCCCGCATCGGCGATACCGAAGGCGCGCGGCTGGCCGATGGCGCAGTTACGCTGCCGGCGGGCTATGTCGCGGCTTATCGCGCCTATGTCGAGCAGGGCTGGAACGCGGTGGCGGTGGCGGTGGCGGTGGCGGGGGCGGCGGAGCATGGCGGCCACCTGCGTGATGAGCGATGGCGACAACGATGAGTGCATCGGCGAACTGATCGGTGCCGAGAACGACGGCCTCAAGGCCATGTTCACGATGATGAACTCGGCGCGCATCAATGTGGGCGCGCAGGAGGTCATGGTGGCCAAGGCCGCGTTCCAGAAGGCGGCAACCTATGCGCGAATACGTCTTTCCAGAGGCTTGCAGGTGTCAAAAGGGCCGTTCGAAACGCGCGTCTTCAAAGTGGGATGACTGCATCGGCGAAAGCAGTCTTTCGTCGCTGCTTGACCGGCAACTTCTGAGCCAAAAGCTGTCGGATAGTTGCGCCGTAACGGACGGCAGAAATGTCCCCAAACCCAGTCGATCGAGGCGAGGAACGCCGCGATTAACAGCGGTCGGATGGTTTGCGACCCACTGCCGGCCATTCTATGATTCCGTCAGCAGCTTCTTCAGCCGCCGGTTCTCGTCCTCGATCGTGCGCAACCGCGCCGCCTCCGACACCGTCATGCCGCCGTACTTCGCCTTCCAGTTGTAGAACGTCGCATCGCTGATGCCATGCTTCCGGCACAGCTCCGCGGTCTTCACGCCCGCCTCGTGCTCACGCAGCACGCCAATGATCTGATCCTCGGCAAAACGGCCTCGCCGCATCGCTCGTCTCCATCTGACGAGCTAACCTACCAATGGCATGAATTCCGGGGAGCAGGTCAATCCTCGAAAAGAGGTCAGCATGTTAACTGAAATTCCCTGCGATACAAAGGGGGAACACCGTTCACCTTGCGAGACTGACTTTCAAGCCCTATATTGCGAACAAATGGATCGGGAATTCTCGATCGGCGCTAGGCTCCGGTGAACCCATCGGGGCCTTTCGCTTTTCAGGGGCGCGGAAAAACCTTCAGACCGTAGCCATCGATACCGCCCCCAGCGTTCCTGCGAAACTTTCGCTCGACGATCTCATAAGCGCGGTTTGGTTGCTCCGGGGCAATGACATGGCGACCGATCGGATGGGCCACCAGATCGGCCAGTTGCAACCCAGGTGAGTTGTGCTTCTTGTCGACAAATCGGATTGAGAGATTCTCCATTCTGCCGACCCGGTTATCGCCATCGCGTATGCGCCGGAACTCTAGCTCGAGCTTGTCATCTTCTGCCCTGCCGCGACACTCGATCAGCAGATGTGTCGTTCGGTCGACCTGACCTCGTTCGGCGAGGAACATCTGCAACCGCTCCATGCAGAAGCCGAGCGCAATTTCATAGGGGTCGTTGGGCATGGCATATCGATCTACAAGCCGCTGCTTGTCGATCACCGCCGCTATCAATGTGAAATCGGCCGTTTCCATCACCCCGTTGAGCCGTTCGATGAAACGCGCCCTTACATCGGCATCGAAGAGGATCGCAAAGTCGCCCCGGGATTTCCTTATCTCGTGACTATGAAGCACCACGGCGTCGTGGCCCCAGAAATCAAGCTTGAGCTGCTGGACCGCTGGCACGACCGTCTGCTGATAGGCATCCTTCGCGCAGATACAGAACGCGAGCACGAAGACAGGATACTCGCGATTGATGTTCCGAAGCCCATGGTCGCCGCTCTCGTCGACATAGACGATGAAATCACTGAAGCTCATGGGGAGAGGCATATACTTAGCGCGAACGCGAGCGCGAATGATTCCATCGCTGCGTGTCACGATATGCCCGGGCCGCTCCGCTGGCGGCCAAAGCTCCAACTGATCCTTTCATTGCGTATGACGCCGGACACTGGTTACCCGATGCGCCGCTCAAAAACCTCGTGCAGACGCATCGGGGCAAATGGTCTGGACGCCGATGCGCCCATCGGCGAAAGTGTCGTCGATGACGGCGATCCCTCTTTGCGTGCCCTTTGCCCGAAAGGATGAAGCGCGGCATGCCGGCGCCCGGTGGGACCGGGAGCAGCGGGTCTGGACCTGCGAGGTCGGTCTGCTGCGCAGCGACGCCTATGCGGGGCTGCGCCCGTTCGTGCCGCGCATGTATCGACCGGAGCTGGAGCCGCCTTACATCCGGCCGTGGATGGTGCCGCAAACCTCATGGGGCAAGAACCTGCGCGCGCTCCTGTCGAAGGACGAATGGGATGTCGTCCGCAAGCACGCATATGAAACCGCCGGTCATCGCTGTCGGGTCTGCGGCGGACGTGGACCGCAATGGCCGGTCGAGGCCGACGAAGCCTGGGACTATGACGACCAAACACGGACTCAGACTCTCAAGGGCGTGATCGCGCTGTGCCCCAACTGTCACCATGTCCGTCATTGGGGCAAGATGACGGCCGACGACCGCGAGGAAGAAGTCATCGCCTGGGTCATGCGCATCAATCGCTGGACGCGAACGATGGCTGAGGACGCCGCGGCGTTCGCTTTCGACCAGTGGGACCGCCGGTCCCGCCATGAATGGAACAGCGACTATAGCTGGGTCACCCGCGTCCACGGCTTCCGGCCTGACGAGCAGGGCGAGCGCCGCGCCGAGGCCGCCAATCGCGAGCTGGTGGAAAAAGCGACCGCGCGAGCCGATGCGACCGAGCGCAGCACCGGGATGAGCTTCCTCCATGGTGAAGATTATCGGGCCTCAAACAACGATCCGACGATCCGAATGCGGTCGATCAACAGATCCTCCATCCGTGGCTTGATGAAATCGCTGTTCGGCGAATAGCGCTTCTCAACTCACTTTCTGCCATTCCTTGATTCCACCGCGAATGTCCGCTGCTGGCGCGCGATGAAGTGACCCGCGGTCAGCGCGGCGGCTCGTGCGCCGCGGGAGTTGTCGACGATCGCGTGTCTGCTTCACTTGACATGTTTGCGAGGAAAGGCAGATTCCCCTAACGGAACAGGACAAGAAACTTCGTCGACTGAGCTGCTTCCCATGTCGAACATGAAGATGGATTTCCGCCAGCCGCCTGACTGGCTGGCCAATCATTTCTCGTTTTTCTATCATTTTCGGCAAGACGACGATCGTTTTGAGGCAGTCGACCGCGCCGATTATGGGCAGTTCCGCTTCATTCTGCGCGGTCGCAACGCGCGTTATCGTTTTGTCGACGGGTTCGAGCAGGCAATGCCGGACATCTACATCATGGGGCCAACGACCGGATCATCAATCCTGAGCTGCGATGGCGCGGCCGAGGCGATCGGCGTCGGGCTGATGCCGCACGGCTGGGCGGCGCTGGTCCCGATGGACGCCTCGGCTGCGGCGAACCGATTGTTCGACGCGAAGGGTCTTTTCGGGAATATCGTCGTCGAGGTTTACGAGAAACTGCGTGACACGCAGGATTTCGATGCACGCGTCGCGATTCTCGAGGAGATGCTGGTCACGCTGATGACGCGGCAGAAACCGGTGTATCATGCGTTCGTCAGTCAGGTGAATGATTGGCTCGCCGGCGCCGCCGCGCCGGACATCAACGATTTGCTCGAACTGACCGGCTTGTCGTTGCGGCAGGTCCAGCGCGGCTGCAACCGCTATTTCGGTTCGCCGCCCAAGGTCCTGACCCGCAAATACAGGGCGCTGCGCGCAGCGGTGGCGATGATGCATCGCGACCCCGATCTCGACGAACTGCTTGTCGACGGATTCTACGACCAGTCGCACTTGAACCGGGAAATCAAGCATTTCACCGGAATGACCCCGCATGTCTTCGCCGAACATCCGACCGAACTGAACCGCGAGATCGCCAAGCGCATTGCGCTGGAACGGCAGAACCCGATCAGGCGCAATGGCGTGATCACCTGAAATGTTTTCGTCGTAAAAGGCGACAGCTTCCGTCGCCAGGAGAAGAATGATGGAAGGTCGGTTCGCGGCCCAGCCTTCCGCATACACGGACGACTACCCAACAGACAGCGCCTCACAAGACTGATCGCTGATTATGGCCCGCATGAACGGCAGCAAGGTCCCCATGTGCCGCCGAATCGTTGGGGGCGGAGGATCAATTTTCGCCGTTCTCCATACCAAAGAGAATACCCACCCTACGAATAATTCTAACGAATTATCCGGATTGAGGCAGCACGAACAGTCAGATGTCTCCGAACTTGACGATCATCGGCATCACTGGCCCGCAAAGATTCGGGATGCGCACCCTCGCTCGCGACACAAAACTACCCTCAGCCTTGGTGCGGTTGGGGACGATCACCTTACGCCATTCCCTGTCTTTCTTCTCCAGCCTTTGACCGCGCCAATGCGCTGTTGAAACCCGCCGATTTCTGCGTCTCTTAATCGTCCCCGCAACGCCGGATGCCGCTCGCCGGCACCGAACTCGGGGACCACGATGCTCGCACAACCGATCCGATCCGAAGCCAGCGCGCGCGGTGCGCGGATGCTGCGGACTGCGATGGGCGCTGCGATCGCCGAATGGCTCGCCGACCCAGCGGTCATAGAGGTGATGCTCAATCCGGACGGCCGTCTGTGGGTCGATCGGCTGGGCGAGGGAATCAGCGACACCGGAAAATCCATATCACCGGCCGATGGCGAACGCATCGTCCGGCTGGTCGCGCACCATGTCGGCGCCGAGATCCATGCCCGGAGTCCGCGCGTGTCCGCGGAGCTGCCCGAAACCGGCGAACGGTTCGAAGGCCTGATCCCGCCGGTCGTGACGGCCCCCACGTTCGCGATCCGCAAGCCTGCCGTCGCCGTCTTCTCGCTCGACGATTATGTCGATGCCGCGATCATGTCGCGGTCGCACGCGACGATCCTGCGCGACGCGGTCGCCGAGCGGCAGAACATCCTCGTTGCCGGCGGAACCGGGACCGGCAAGACGACGCTGACCAACGCGCTGCTCGCCGAGATCGCGCGAACCAACGATCGCGTCGTCCTGATCGAGGACACCCGCGAGCTGCAATGCGCCGCGCCGAACCTCGTCGCCATGCGAACCAAGGATGGCGTCGCGTCGCTCTCCGACCTTGTGCGCTCGTCGCTGCGACTGCGCCCCGACCGCATCCCGATCGGCGAGGTGCGCGGCGCCGAGGCGCTCGACCTTCTGAAGGCGTGGGGCACCGGCCATCCGGGAGGCGTCGGCACGATCCATGCCGGGACCGCGATCGGCGCGCTGCGGCGCATGGAGCAGCTCATCCAGGAAGCCGTCGTGACCGTACCGCGCGCGCTGCTCGCCGAAACGATCGACCTGATCGCGGTGCTGGTGCGCGACGGCCACGGACGCCGGCTTGCCGAACTCGCCCGCGTCGAAGGCCTCGATCCCGCCACCGGCGACTTCTGTCTCACCCCCCTGCCCTCAACCGGAGATTTGAAATGAAGGAACTCAAGGCCCGCCTGCGTGCCGGCACCATGCTCGATTCACTTCGCCATGCCCGGACCAGGGCGAGCGGCGCGCTGCTGCTTCTCACCACGGCGGTCATGGCCAGCCCCGCGCACGCCTCCGGTTCATCGATGCCGTGGGAAGCCCCTCTTCAGAGCATCCTGCAATCGATCGAGGGTCCCGTCGCCAAGATCGTCGCGGTGATCATCATCATCGTCACCGGCCTGAGCCTCGCGTTCGGCGATACGTCGGGCGGCTTCCGCCGGCTGATCCAGATCGTGTTCGGCCTGTCGATCGCCTTCGCCGCGTCGAGCTTCTTCTTGTCGTTTTTCTCGTTCGGCGGCGGGGCGCTGATCTGATGATCGGCGATGAGCCTGTTCCCGGCTTTTTCGCGCCGGTCCATCGCGCGCTCAGCGAGCCGATTCTGCTGGGCGGCGCGCCGCGCGCGCTGGCGATCGTCAACGGCACGCTCGCCGGCGCGATCGGGCTCGGCTTGCGCTTGTGGATCGCGGGCATCGTGATCTGGGGGATCGGCCATGCCTTGTCGGTATGGGCGGCACGACGCGATCCGCAATTCGTCGACGTCGCCCGGCGTCATCTCCGCTATCCGACGTGGATGCGGCCATGATGTCGCTCGCCGAATATCGGACCAGGGCCGCCTGCCTTGCCGATTTCCTGCCTTGGGTCGCGCTGGTGGCGCCGGGGATCGTCCTCAACAAGGACGGCAGCTTCCAGCGCACCGCCGCGTTTCGCGGTCCGGACCTCGACAGCGCGACACTGGCCGAGCTGGTCGCGGTCACGGCGCGGCTCAACAATGCCCTGCGCCGTCTGGGCTCGGGTTGGGCGGTGTTCGTCGAGGCGCAGCGCGTGCCCGCAAACGATTATCCGGCCAGCACCTTTCCCGACCCCGTCTCGGCGCTGGTGGACATGGAGCGCCGCGCGCAGTTCCGCGAGGAGAGCGCGCATTTCGAGAGCGCCTATTATCTCACTCTGCTCTGGATGCCGCCCGCCGAGGAGGCCGCGCGCGCCGAAGGCTGGCTCTATGAGGGGAAGTCGTCGACCGGCGTCGATCCGCACGAATTGCTGCGCGGGTTTGCCGATCGCACCGACCGCCTGCTCCATCTGGTCGAAGGCTTCATGCCCGAGGCGCGCTGGCTCGATGACACGGAGACGCTGACCTACCTCCATTCGTGCGTGTCGACGCGCCGGCAGAAGGTGCGCGTGCCCGAGACGCCGATCTATCTCGATGCGCTGCTCGCCGACGAGGGCCTGTCGGGCGGTCTCGAACCGAAGCTTGGCGACCATCATCTGCGCACCCTGACGATCACCGGATTCCCGAGCGCCACCTTTCCGGGCCTGCTCGACGAACTCAACCGTCAACCGTTCGGCTATCGCTGGTCGACCCGCGCGATCATGCTCGACAAGACCGACGCGACCAAGCTCCTCACCCGCATCCGGCGGCAATGGTTCGCCAAGCGCAAGTCGGTCGCCGCGATCCTCAAGGAGGTGATGACCAACGAAGCGTCGGTGCTGCTCGATTCCGACGCCTCCAACAAGGCGGCCGATGCCGACGCCGCCTTGCAGGAACTCGGCTCCGACCAGGCGGGCATCGCCTATGTCACCGCGACGATCACGGTCTGGGACACCGACCCGACGCTGGCGGCCGAGAAGCTGCGATTGGTCGAGAAGGTCGTCCAGGGCCGCGACTTCACCTGCACCGTCGAAAGCATGAACGCGATCGAGGCATGGCTCGGGAGCCTGCCCGGCCACGTCTATGCCAATGTCCGGCAACCGCCGGTCTCCACGCTCAATCTCGCCCACCTGATCCCTCTGTCAGCGGTGTGGGCGGGGGCGGAACGGGACGAGCATTTCGGTGACGCCCCCTTGCTGTACGGCAAGACCGAAGGCTCGACCCCGTTCCGCTTTTCCCTTCATGTCGGCGACGTCGGCCATACGTTGATCGTCGGCCCGACCGGCGCCGGCAAATCGGTCCTGCTCGCGATGATGGCGATGCAGTTCCGGCGATACGCCGGCGCGCAGATCTTCGCGTTCGATTTCGGCGGATCGATCCGCGCGGCGACGATCGCGATGGGCGGCGACTGGCAGGATCTCGGGAGCGCGCTCCACGGCAGCGATCGCGCGCAGCGTGCCACAGGCGAAGATGCAGCATCGTCCGGCTCGGCCGCGGTCGCCCTGCAGCCGCTTGCCCGGATCGATGATCACGGCGAGCGCGCCTGGGCGACCGAATGGCTGAACGCCATCCTCGTCGGCGAAGGCATCCTGATCGACCCGCAGGTCAAGGACCATCTCTGGTCCGCCCTTACATCGCTCGCATCGGCCCCCGTGCAGGAGCGGACGCTGACGGGCCTGTCGGTGCTCCTTCAGGATCAGATGCTCAAGCAGGCACTGGCGCCTTACTGCGTCGGCGGTCCATGGGGTCATCTGCTCGATGCCGAGGCCGAGCGGCTCGGCGAGGCCGACGTGCAGGCGTTCGAAACCGAGGGCCTCGTCGGCACGGCAGCCGCGGCCGCCGTCCTGTCCTACCTCTTCCATCGGATCGAAGCGCGGCTCGACGGTTCTCCCACGCTCATCATCATCGACGAGGGCTGGTTGGCGCTGGTCAACCCGATCTTCGCCGCGCAGATCCGGGAGTGGCTCAAAACATTGCGGAAAAAGAACGCGAGCGTGATCTTCGCGACCCAGAGCCTCGCCGACATCGATAACAGCGCGATCGCCCCGGCGATCATCGAAAGCTGCCTGACGCGAATCTTCCTGCCCAACGAGCGAGCGATGGAGCCGCAGATCCAGGCGATCTACACGCGGTTCGGCCTCAACGCACGGCAGATCGAGATCCTCAGCCGGGCAACGCCGAAACGCGATTATTATTGCCAGTCCCGGCGCGGCAATCGCCTGTTCGAGCTGGGGTTGGGCGAGGTGGCGCTGGCCTTTGCCGCTGCCTCCTCCCGCGCCGACCAGGCCGCGATCTCCGATATCGTCAACGCCCACGGTCCGGACGGCTTCGCCGCCGAATGGCTGCGCCATCGCGACTGCGGATGGGCGGTCGAGCTGCTTCGTCCGGAACCCAGCCTTCACTAGCGCAAGGAGACGCCTCAATGACCCGATCTTCATTTCGCCGTGCCGTGACCGTGAGCGCCTTGCTCGCGGCGACGATCGCGCCCGCACTCGCTCCCGCGCCGGCCTGGGCGCAGTTCGGCGGGATCGTCTATGATCCGACCAATTATGCCCAGAACGTCCTGACCGCCGCACGGTCGCTGCAACAGATCAACAACCAGATCCAGCAGATCCAGCAGCAGGCGACCAGCCTGATCAACCAGGCGCGCAATCTGGCGTCGCTGCCGTTCAGCTCGCTCCAGCAACTCCAGCAGCAGGTGCAGCGCACCCAGCAATTGCTCGGCCAGGCGCAGCGCATCGCTTATGATGTCCAGAACATCCAGCAGGCGTTCACCGGCCGATACAAGGGCGCGGCGCTCAGCGGCAGCAATGCCGAGATGGTCGCGAACGCCAATGCGCGCTGGGAGGACAGCGTCGGCGCGTTCGAGGATGCGCTCAAGGTACAGGCCGGTGTGGTCGGCAATATCGATGGCACCCGCACCTCGATGGACAGCCTCGTCACCGCCAGCCAGTCGGCGACGGGCGCGCTCCAGGCGACGCAGGCCGGCAACCAGCTCCTCGCGCTGCAATCGCAGCAGCTCGCCGACATGAGCGCGATGATCGCCGCACAGGGCCGCGCGCAGGCACTGGAGGCGGCGCGCCAGACGGCCGAGGAGGCGGAAGGCCGTGCCCGCTTCCGCCGCTTCATCGGCAATTAGGCCGGCGCCATGTCCCAGACCTCCTCACGCAACGCGAAGATCGCCGGCGTCGCGGCGCTCGCGGGTACGATGGTGGCGGTGGCGATCGTCGCCGCCACCCGAGCGCCTGCCCCTTCGCCGACGCTGCCGGTCGCGATGCGCGGGAATCCGCTCCCGACCCGGCTCGCCCAGGAACTGGATCGTTGCTCCACCCTCACCATGCCCGACGCAGGTTGCGAGGCGGCATGGGCAGAGAACCGGCGCCGCTTCTTCGGCCAGCCGCGTTCGGAAAGCGCCGCACGATGAATGGCACCGGGATCGTCGACAATTTCCTCGGAATATTCTCCAGCTACATCGACAGCGGCTTCGGCCTGCTCGGCGGCGAGGTCGCGTTCCTCTCCACGACGCTGATCGTGATCGACGTGACGATCGTTGGGCTGTTCTGGGCCTGGGGCGCGGACGAGGACGTGTTGCAGCGCCTTATCAAGAAGACGCTCTATATCGGCACCTTCGCCTTCATCATCGGCAACTTCGCGACGCTGGCGACGATCCTGTTCAACAGCTTCGCCGGCCTTGGCCTCAAGGCGGGCGGCGGCACGCTCACGCTCGACGCCTTCATGCGGCCGAGCAGCGTCGCGGCGGCCGGCATCGACGCGGCGAAACCGCTCCTCGAGGCGGCGGGTCAGTTTTCCAGCCTGTGGGCGTTCTTCGCCAACGCCACGCTGATCGCGGTGCTGCTGATCGGCTGGGTGCTCGTCATCCTCGCCTTCTTCTGCATGGCCGCGCAGATCTTCCTCATCCTGATCGAGTTCAAGCTGGTGACGCTGATCGGGTTCGTCCTTCTCCCCTTCGCTTTCTACAATCGCACCGCATTCATGGCCGAGCGGGTGCTGGGGCACATCGTCTCCAGCGGCATCAAGGTGCTGACGCTCGGCGTCATCACCAGCATCGGCACGACCTTGTTCAGCCAGTTCCTGACGCTTGCGCCCGGCACCGAGCCGACCGCCGAACAGGTGCTGGCGCTGATCCTCGCCGCGCTGGTCTTTGGCGGGCTTTCGATCTTCGGGCCGAGCATCGCCAATGGTATCGTGTCGGGTGGTCCCCAACTCGGCGCAGGCGCGGCGGCCGGCACGGTGCTTGCCGCGGGCGCGACGATTGCGGGCGGCGCGGCGGTCGCCGGTCTCGCCGGCGGGGCAGCAGCCGGGGCACTCTCCGCCGTCGCCTCGGGCGGCGCCCGCGCCGCCGGCAGCGCATCTGCCACCTATAGCGCCGGGGCGGCTGACCGAAGCGGTGCCTCCGCCGTCGCCGGTGGACTTTCCTCAGTCGGCAAGGCGGCGGTGCAGGGTGCGATGTCGCCGCTCCGGCGCGCGGTGGATGCCGCGAAGCAGAACTTCGCCGCCGGCCGCGCCGGTTCTCCGACCCCCGCAGGCGGCCCCGAAGACGGCGGTCAGCCAGCCTGGGCCAAAGCGATGAAGCGCCGCCAAGCCATCACCCATGGTGCCGGCATCGCCAGCCAGACCCTCAAGAGCGGCGACAGCCACGGTGGCGGCGCCGGTCCTGATATTTCCGAAAAGGATTGATCGATGTTTCGACGACCATCCGTGCGCTATGGCACCACACCCGCGCCGGTGACGCCCTATCAACGTGCGGCCCAACTATGGGATGATCGCATCGGGTCCGCGCGCGTACAGGCCAAAAACTGGCGACTCGCCTTCTTCGGCTGCCTCGCCCTGTCGGGCGGCCTTGCCGGCGGCCTCGTCTGGCAGGCCGCGCGCGGGCATATCACGCCCTGGGTGGTCGAGGTGGACAAGCTCGGCGAGGCACGCGCCGTCGCACCGGCCGAAGCCGGCTATCAGCCGACCGATGCCCAGGTCGCCTGGCACCTTGCGCTTTTCATCGAGGATGTGCGCACCATTCCTGCCGATCCGATCGTGCTGCGGCAGAACTGGCTCCGCGCCTATGATTTCGCGACCGAGAAAGGCGCGCAGGTGCTCAATGACTATGCGCGCAACAACGATCCGTTCGCGCTGGTCGGCAAGGTCCAGGTCGCCGTCGACGTTTCCAGCGTGATCCGGGCCTCGCCGACCAGCTTCCGGGTCGCCTGGACCGAACGGCGCTATCAGGATGGATCGCTCACCGAAACCTCGCGCTGGTCGGCGATCGTGACCGTCGTGAACCAGACCCCGCGCACAGCCGACGGACTCCGCAAGAACCCGCTCGGCATCTTCGTGGACGCCCTCAACTGGTCAAAGGAACTCAGCCAATGACAAACCCTTCGCGCCTGCGCACGCGCACGCTAACCTGCGCCCTGCTCGTTGCAGGCATCCCTTCCTGCCCCACGCCAGCGCTCGCGCAGAATGCGACCGTGGCGCCGCAACAACCGGCGATTTCAAAGGGCACCGAAGTCGCTGCTCCGCAGGGCAAGGCCATCGCGATTGCGAAGCCTCGCGCGAAGAGCAAGCGGCATAACCGTGTCCATGCCGCGCCGGTGCGGGCGCAACCGCGGGATACCCGGACGCGGGTCGGCGCGGCCAATGCCGCGGCGCGGGTCGAGCCCGATCGCACCTCATGGCTCAACGCGATCCAGCAATTTCCCTATGCCGACGGCGCGCTCTACCAGATCTATCTGGCACCGGGACAGGTGACGGACATCGCGTTGCAGGAAGGCGAGGAGCTGGTCGGCCCCGGCCCGGTCGCGGCTGGCGATACAGTGCGGTGGATCATCGGGGACACCAGCAGCGGCCAGGGCGTGACCAGGCGCGTCCACATCCTCGTGAAACCGACGCGGCCCGATCTGGTGACCAACCTCGTCATCAACACCGATCGCCGCACCTATCACCTCGAACTGCGCGCGACGCCGGTCACCTATATGGCGGGCGTCTCCTGGACCTATCCTCAGGACCAGCTCATCGCCCTTCGCAGCGCGACCGCTGCGGCGGAGCGCGCCGCGCCGGTCAGCGCCGGCATCGAGGTTGCGGCGCTCAATTTCCGCTATCGGATCGATGGCGATCGCGCACCCTGGCGGCCGGTGCGCGCGTTCGACGATGGCAGGCAGGCCTATATCGAATTTCCCGAGGGCATCGCGACCGCAGAAATGCCACCCGTATTCGTGCTGGGCGCCGACGGTGGCGCCGAACTGGTCAATTACCGGGTTCAGGGCCGTTATATGGTGATCGACCGATTGTTCGATGCAGCCGAGCTGCGGCTCGGAACGAAGAAAACCCAGCAGCGCGTCACGATCCGGCGCGAGGACGTGCGTCGGCGGAGGGGATCGTGAGCACCGAACCACAGCCGGCCGACGCCGCCGGGAGCGAGGCCGCGCCTCCCACTGGACCGGCCGTAGATGCCGCGGAAGCCTTTCGGATTCGCGCCGATCCGCCGCGTGTGATGCGCTTGTCCCGCAAGACGCTCGCGATCATGGGCATCGTCGCCGGAACGGGGATTGGCGGATCGCTGATCTATGCGTTGCAGCCGCGCAGCCATGTCGCGGCCGCCAACCTTTACGATACCGACAGCCGGAACAAGGCGGACGTGGTGACGTCAGCGGCGAGCGATTATTCGAAGGTGCCGAAGCTCGGCGCCCCGCTTCCCGGCGATCTCGGCCGGCCCATCCTCAGCGCGCAGGCCAATGGCCAGAACGTCCCGACCCCATCGATCGGAGCACAACCTCCCGTCGACCCGGCGGTCACGGCTGCGGAGCAGGCTCGCCAGCGCGTCGCGCAGGAGCGGGATACCGCGCGCACCAGCAAGCTGTTTCTCGGCAGCGCCGCTGCCCCGGCAGCGGTCGATACCAATCCCGCCGCGCCCGTTGCGCCTCCTGCGACGGCGACGGCGGGACAGTCAGCCGATCAAGGTTCCACACCGGCGGCGACGGATCAGACGTCGAAGCGGGCGTTCCTCCAGAGCGGCGGAAATCGCACGACCGCCAGCCTGGAGCGGCTGGCGCCCCCGGCGTCGCCGAACATCGTGCAGGCCGGCAGCATCATCCCTGCCGCGCTGATCACGGGCATCCGGTCCGACCTTCCCGGCCAGATCACCGCCCAGGTGACGCAGAATGTCTATGACAGCCCTACCGGACGCACCCTCCTCATTCCGCAGGGCGCGCGGCTGATCGGTGAATATGACAGTCAGGTCTCCGCTGGCCAGAACCGCGTGCTTCTCGCCTGGGACCGACTGATCATGCCCGACGGGCGATCGATCCTGCTCGACCGCCAGCCCGGCGCGGATGCGCGCGGATTTGCCGGGCTTCAGGATGGCACCAGCTATCATTGGGGCAATATGCTGAAGGCCGCGTTGGTTTCGACCCTGCTCGGCGTCGGGACCGAGTTCGCCACCAACAACGATGACGAACTGCTTCGCGCGCTTCGCTACGGCACCCAGGACACGATCAACCAGACCGGCCGGCAGCTCGTGCAACGCGAGGTGAACGTGCCACCGACGCTGACGATCAGGCCGGGCGCTCCATTGCGCGTGATGGTCACGCGCGACCTGATCCTCGATCCGATTTCGGGAGGCCGGTGATGGCGAAGTTGAAGCTCGGCCCTATCGAGGACGAGAAGCCGGTCAAATTGACGATCGAGCTGACGGCATCGGTGCACCGCGATCTGCTTGCCTATGCTCGCGCGCACGCAGCCGAGACGGGCTTGCACGCGCCCCTTCCACCAGAACGTCTCATCGTTCCGATGATCGCCCACTTCATGGCTGGAGATCGATCCTTCAAACGCCGGAAAGATCCACACCCATGAGAAATGCGTGGCGCATCCTGAGAAGATTATAATCGGATTATAAAATAGAACGCCCGGATCGTCTGTGGAAGCCTCCTAAAGGCGGCAAATAGAGTCGCGATCAAACAAGGAGGTTATTATGGACCGCTTTGAAATCTCGGAAGACGTCGTCGATCTCGGTGACGTCGTCGAACTCACCCGCGGCATCTCGCCGGTCGGTGGCGACGATAGCGGCGGCGCCCTGCGCAAGGAGTTCGGCCTCACCCAGGACGACTGATGGGATGGGACGCGCGCCATTCGGCCGCGCGTCCCTTTGCCATCGCGCGATCAGGAGTGATGAATGTTCAAGGTCGCAACCGGCCTGCACGCGTGCGCCGTCGGAGAAGTCCCGGTCATACTTGACGAATATCGGGGTCGATACTTTCTTCTTCGCGGTGAAACAGGACGACGATTCCTGTCATTCTTGCGCGGGTCGGCGAGCGCCAGAGATTATCACGCCCTACTCGACGCTCATCTAATTACCTGGACCGAGAATCCGGGTCCGGAGATGCCTCAGATACTCCAACCCCGTTCCAGCTATACGCATGCTGGGCATTTTCGCCAGGCGCTCGCGCTTTTGCCCCAAGCTTTCTTCATGCAGTTTTCGGCGATCCGGCGCATTTGTCATCTTCATCTCGCCGATATCTTGAAATCGCTGAAAACGGCGTCCGAGCAGGATGGCACGTCTTCCCGTCGAGGTCACCGGGTCACGGAGGCGGATATCTCTCGCGCCTTCTGCACGATCCAGATGCTTACGCCGTCCCGCGACCTGTGCGTCCCGCGAAGCCTGGCGATCGCACAAATGTTGCGAAGCTTCGGCCATAGCCCGACCGTAATAATCGGCGTCCAGCTCCCGATAGCAGCGCACTGCTGGGTACAGTGTGAGGACCGGCTGATTGGCGATTCATTGGAGCGAGTTTCCGCCTTCCAGCCGATCTTTGCCGCATGACCGCGCCGCGCTACCTCGGCCTGATCGGTGACGTCCCTCCCGAGGCCGACAAAAATTTGGGCATTCTGCCGCCAGATCTGCACCTGATAGTCAATCGAGCGTATTTTCGGCTATGGGCGTCGAAAGAGGCCATCCGGATTGGCGACGTTGGCGCCATTGTCGGTCATCTCTTCACACGCTCCCGACCTGCGCGACGCGTTCTCACGCTGACGAGCGAGCAGGAGGAAAGAATCCGCAAAACCAACGGCTCCAGCTTGTTCGAAGAATTCTGGGGTGGTTACGTTGCGTTCGTCGAAACGCAAGACGGCGGGTGCCGTGTCCTTCGTGACCCTTCCGGAACTCTTCCCGCATACTGGCTCCGCCACAGCCAACAAATCATTATCGCTGCCGAGATCCTCGATTATCCGAGCACGGCTCGCGCCAATCTTCGGGTCGACGTCGAGGGGCTGACCGTCCACCTTTGGGATTTGCATCACCTGGGCGAGCGGACCTGCTTAAGTGGCGTGAGAGAACTCCTCCCAGGCTACGCATTGCACGTCGGCTCCGGCGGCTCCGATACCTGCGCGCTCTGGTCTCCATGGGACCATGTCGCATCACGTACAAGATCGCGTGTCATCGACCCGGAGGAATTGCGGCTCACCGTCGTTGACACCATGCGGGCCTGGGCAGGCTGCTTCGACGGGATCGTGCTCGGAATGTCGGGTGGTCTGGATTCCTCGATCATCGGCTCGGTGCTTGGTCGTTTGCCGATTTCAGCGTGCGGCCTGAATATGGCCTGGTCAGATCGGGAGGGAGATGAGCGCGCGTTCGCCCAGCAGGCGGCTGACGCGTTCTGCATGCCGCTGCGCACTTTCCAATATCAGCTTGATCAGGTGAACATCGCTGCCCCCGTGGTGGCAACCGTCCCGAGGCCATTCCTGGCGCCCTATGCGCAATCTATCGCGCTGGCTCAGGATGCGGTGGCGGAAAGCATGCCGGTGGCGGCCTTCTTTTCCGGTGAGGGCGGTGACGGCGTCTTTGGCCTCATGCAGTCGGTGACTCCCGTCGTTGACCGACTATATGCACGATCTCCGCTTCGTGAGCTGGTCGGAA
The DNA here is from genome assembly GCF_013344685.1 of Sphingomonas sp. CL5.1. Classification (NCBI taxonomy): domain Bacteria; kingdom Pseudomonadati; phylum Pseudomonadota; class Alphaproteobacteria; order Sphingomonadales; family Sphingomonadaceae; genus Sphingomonas; species Sphingomonas sp. CL5.1. The sequence continues at coordinate 2,584,202 of NZ_CP050137.1, read as the reverse complement.
CAATCCGCGATGTCGCGACCCTCACCGGCGGCGACCTGACGACAATAGCCAGACATACGCTTGGACGCATTTTCGGAAGGTCCTCGCGAAGGGCGGCCACCGGCGATCCGTCGTTTCTCGTTCCGTCGCGATTGGATCAGGCACTCGACAGTGCGCCACCACATCCCTGGTTCAAGCCGCCAAGCGCGACCCTGCCCGGATCCGCAGCTCATGTCCGAATGATCAGGCGCGCCCTTGGAAATGATGGATTCCACACTCGACTGACACATCCGCCCACGATCTCGCCGCTTCTCGCGCAGCCGATCGTCGAAATGTGTCTGGGTATTCCAAGTTGGGAATGGGTGTGCAACGGCATCGACCGATCGGTAGCTCGATCAGCATTCACGCAAGACCTGCCCGCACCCATCGTTTGTCGCCGATCGAAAGGTGGCCCGTCAGGGTTCCTGGATCATCTTTTTTGGGAAAATGAGGCCAAGATCCTCGATCAGCTTCGCTCAGGATTCCTCGCAGACAATGAAATTGTAACGTGTATTCCCGCCGATCCTCACAGCGGGCAACGCTACGATTTCACGCCAGCCCAGCCACGGCGACTGCTTGGTCTGGTGGCTGCGGAGACTTGGGCGCGCTGCTGGGCTTGAGCGCGAGAAAAATGACCGACGCTATTGAGCGTTCGCCGTGCTGACTTTCGCCCGCGCGACCGAGCCTGATCCACTTGGCCTGATACCGCGCAGCCAGAAATCGAACCATTCGATGTTCTCCTCCATAGCCGCTCGCTGATTTGAAGGAATGTGAAAGACGTGCGTTTCGTCCGCAGACGGTGCCTCTCCTGGATATAGCGTTATGGTCGTGGGCACACCCGCAGCGCGCATCGCCTGGTAAAGTTCGACCGCTCCATCATGAGGTTCCGCCATCTGCTGGAGAAGCGGCGTTCGTGAGTTCTTCGCACGATAGGCAGGCGCGAATGCGACGTAGTTTCGATGTGCTGAAGGATCGTTTGGCGGCCCCCCGTAGATGGCCCGATAGCCGCAAATATGGTTTCGATAGGATGCTACTTCCAGATAGCCGCCGTCCCCGCTTGAGGCAGCCTTGAACAGCCCGGTTTGAGTGATGGCAACATTCGTGAGCTGCGATCCGTAGCTGTATCCAGCGATCCCGACGCGGTCGGCGTCTATCAGACCCTCGGCGGCTAGAGTCGTGATCACCGCCCGGAAGCTTTCAACGGCATTGAGCCATATCTGACGCTGCACTTCTGAAGGCGGGATTTCGCCGTTGCAACTGATCCAGGTCCTGTTTGCCGCCTCGAGCATTTTGCTCTGCGATGGATACGGCTCGTTGGCGAGAATGACGACATACCCGCGCTCGGCGAGCGATTGCACAGGATAGCTCCATTGCAAGTCGAATGAGCCAAACCGCTCGTCAGCATCTCCACCATGATTGATAATGATCGCTGGATATTTTTGACCGCGTTTGTACCCGCGCGGAAATATGACGAACGCGAGGGACTTAAAACCAAGCGCATTGACGAAGGTTCGCTTTTCGACATGAAATGGTTGGAGCTGATCGTACTTCGCGGCGATCGAGCGAATACGCTTGATACGCCCTGTCCGGCTCGACACTGCCACGAGTTCGGGAGGCTGAGTCAAGCCCTCATGCACGCAGATCCCGGTGCTCGCATCGGACCGAAACGCACAGTGTCGAAGGCTCCCACGCGTTTCGATCGGCATTTGCCGACCCGAGCGATCAACACGCAAAAGGCTATATCGCCCATCCACGGGACTTCTCGCTGCGACCACAGAAAACTCGCCATCTGGAGCACGCCATGAACCCGGGGATCGCGGATCGGAAATCGATAGATCGGTGGCGCCGTAATCGATCACCTCGGAACCGACGCGTTCCAGCAAATGCCGCTGGCTTCCTTGCCATTCGATCGCCAGTCGGCCGCCCCACGGGCCAATAGTAATCTCTCGCGCCGCTTGATCGGGTGACCCGGAAACCCGGCTTGCCCTGTGAGTGTCAAAAGACCATCGATATCGAGCGACGGACGGATCGCTACTTTCGTCCGCCTGCAATCCATATTCGACATAGCCGGCTCCCCAGACCGGGAGGCCCCCGAGTGCCCGCGCGACCACGTCGGTATCGGCGACCTCGGCAATCGCATAAGGCGTGCCGGTGCCCTCTCGCAAAAAGAACTGGACCGAGACCTGCGGCGACCATCGCCGACGCACACCGGCCGCGACCACATCCTCATCGAATATCAACTGCCTCTTCGGCACCTTGGCATGCAGCGTGGAATAGAACAGCCGCCGTCCATCAGGCGACCAATCATAAAAGGTCACGCCAAAGCGAATGGGTAGCGTTCCGGTGTAGCCAAACTCTGCGCCGTCCGCGGTCCCCACCAGCACCGTGTCCGGGTTCTCGATCACGGGATGCGGCGGCCCGTCGTCTTCAAACTCGTAGAGTTGCACCCCCTTTCCGAAGTCGGCGAGCATACTCCAGGATGAACGAGCTGGCACTGATCGCAAACGGTCGATCCAGACTGATCTGGCCACGATCCGGTCCCGGCGAGTTCCGATATTCAGCACGTGCAGCTCGAAGTCAGGTCGATCCTTTCCAATATCAGCGACGCGCAGGAGGTATGCCGCTGAGCGACCGTCAGAGGAGAGCGCGACGTCGATCACTTCGGGAATCGTGACAATGTCGTCGATTGTCCAATGCCCCGATGGCGATCTTGCGGATGCCAGTGCACAGTCCGCCACGACAGCGAATGCCGCCACGCAGCACGCAAGTATTTCTAGCCGCATGGGATTTACCAGGACTTGCGGACACTGACCGAAATGAATCGACCGATTTGCGAAAAGTTGGTTGTGTCAAAGGGCGTGTCAGACGGAGCCCCCGTTACGATGATGGGCGGCTTGGCGTTGAAGATGTTATTGATGTTCGCGCTGAACTCGATGCCACTACCGGCTTTGACGACCGTCGCCATATCAAAAGTCGACGGTCCACGGATACTGTAGATGGACAGCGTTCGGTTGTCAGTCAGCCTCGATGCGTGATTGGCATAGCCAGATATCGAAAAGACCTGCGTCGAGTAGGTGACGCCAATCCTTGCCCGGAACTGCGGCGGATTGAACAGCGTGCCAGCAAGGTCCGCAGCCGCGAGTCCCTGCAGAAGCTGCCGGCTGCTGTTCAACCATGTACCATCGAGACTGAAATCAACCCTTTGGTGATCCAGACTGCCGACGGCGTATCGCACCGAGAGATTGACGCCGCGATAGGTCTCTCGGGCGACATTCCGATCCCGCCCATCAAGGAGGGCGACTACCGTGCCTGGATCGTAGGGTTTCCCGGTCCCGTTCTGGAGTCCGATATCGGCGCCAGCCGCGATAGCCTGTTGCAACGCCAGCGATGGGTTGCTGGTGATCAAGCTAGCGTAAATGGGGTTATTGAGAGCGCCGACGCTCGACACGATCGGTGTCGCGATGCGATCCCGATAATTGAAACGGAAATAGCTGATGCTGCCCGTCAACCCCGGAATGACGGTCGGCCTGACTTCGGCTGACAACGTCCAGTTTTCCGACCGTTCCGGCTTCATATCCGGACCAGCACCCTGCAATGCAATGAAGGTCGACCCCGTAGGATAGCCGGTCGCATAACCAGCTGTTGGCAAGAGGACCGCCGAGTAGCTCGAATATTGCTGAAAGAGCGTAGGCAGGCGGAACGACCTCCCCCAGCTTGCTTTGAGCGTCACGCCGTCGAAAGGCTCGAAAATGATCCCGGCCTTCGGCAAGCCGACGGAGCTGACGCCTGAGTTCGATTCGTAGCGAAATGCCCCGGTGAACGATAGCGAGCGGCCGATGACGGACTCCTGAGCAGGAGAGATCAGCGGAATATAAACCTCGGCATAGCCGAACCGGTTCACGCGATGCTGATCAAAAACCCTGCTGGTCACGCCAAGCGTGGTGCTGACGAGATCGATGCCGTTGCGCCGATATCCACCGCCGATGGCAACCCGAATGGCGCCGGCCGGCAACTGCACCACCGCTCCTTCTGCACTGGCTTCGAGCGATAAGCTCTCATTATTGTATCGCCGATAACTTGTTCCATAGAACGTACCACCGAAATAGATGTTCGAATTGATTTCGGTCCTGTCGGTTCCGTAAGAAGAGATAAGGCGGATGGTCCAGTCGTCGCCCAACCTGGCAACGACCGAAGGACTGACCAGAAAAGATCTGGTGTGCGCCGCCGCGGTCGCACCGGCATTGATGTACGGTTGATTGGTGAAGCTCTGGACATAGGCCTGTTGACGATCGTTGAACAAGACATCAACGCTGCCTGTCAGCGCCTCGCCGACGTTCTGATACAGGCTCACCAAGCCATTGTGACGCCACAGCCGCGGGTAGATCGTCGAATCCGCCGCCATGGAGGCTGTGTAGGATCTCTCGCCCGCCCGGATATCCGAGTTTGACGAATAATCGTACACGGCCAACGCCCCGCCGCCGCGCCAGGTCCTCCCGCCGATCAGATTGTATTGCTGCTGGAAATAGCCGCCGTCCGTCGCCCCTCCCACACGAGCATCGATTGAAGCGCCATTATAATTGCGGCGCAGAATGACGTTCACCACGCCAGCCACTGCATCCGAGCCGTAGATCGCGGATGCACCGTCGGCCAAGACCTCAACCCGGTCGACCGCCGCTGCCGGGATTGAACTGATGTCCACGGCCGCGTTCACCCCTGTGTAGCTCAGCCGCATGCCGTTCAGGAGCGTCAGGGTCGCGTTGGGGCCAAGACCATACAGATTGACGGACGACGCACCGTTCACATTTTCGTTTGCCGCTCCCTGGGTGGCCCCGATCCCGGGATTCTGCCCGCCGCCGAAGTTGAACGGGAGGCTTCTCATTGCCTCACCGAGGTCGATCTGACCCGCACGGCGCATATCGTTTGACGTCACCGCCATTGTTGGCGCCGCCGGCTCCGCTCCACGGATACGGCTCCCCGTTACAATAACGTCCTTCTCGGACGAGCTGTTACCAGCAGCTACCTCCGATCGCCCCCGGACAATCACTGCCCCCTTGTCGAAACGAACCGCCAAATTGGTGCCGCGCACGAGCCGCTCGACCGCTTCGCGCGCGGAGAACGTGCCGTGAAGGCTTGGCGCCGCGACCCCATTCAGGTCGTCGGCAGATGCGTAAAGCTCCCAGCCGGCCTTGGCTGCCACCGCCCGCAACGCCTCGCCGAGATCCTGCGCCGGAAGATCAAACTGATAGGTCTCCCGCTCCTGAGCTGATGCTGGGGACGCGGCCCCGACCAAAACCGCGCCCGCCATCAGCATCGCGAAACCACTAATCCGTCCGCCCGTCATTATCCGTCCCCTGCCTGCGAGCCCTCGGCTCGCCTTCAGGGCCACACGTTGACGCAGAGGGCCGAACTGACCCTAGGGACGCTTTGCAGTTCTATCGGCTCAGATGAATCCCGTCGCTGCGCCGACTCACCCGAAGTCCGAACGGTTCCGCAATCCGCGACACGAAGGTGTCGGTGTCAGTGAGCTTAAATCGCCCGGTCGCCTGCAATGTTTCCAGATCGGGACTGTCGAGGACTATTGGCACCCTGGAGTACCGGTTAGCCTCGGCAATGAGCGCCCCCAACGAAACCGTCCGATACTCGACCCACCCCGCCGGCCAGTCCCGCGTATCGGCTGGCGGTGAAGCCACTGTCGTTGCCCGAGGGTTATCCTGCGAGAAGGTGAGCGGCTGACCGATGGTGAGCGAGCGCGCGTCCTGACCATCCGACCGAACGGTGGCCGCGCCCTCACGAAGACGGATATCGGCGCGATGGGCTCGATCGAGTTGGACGTCGATCGAGCCCTGATCCGCCACTATTTCGCCACCTGCAACTTCGACGGTAAACGGGCGCCGATCCGACTTTACCGTGAAACGGGCGCGACCCTGACGGAGCAGAGCGTGCCGATGGGCGTGATCCATCGTAATCTCCAGGCGGGTGTCGGCATCGAGCGTCACGCCACTGCCATCGGCCAAAGAATATGATCGAATTGCACCATGACCGGTTTCAAGGATCTCGGCTCTTGCGGATGAAAGTAGAGATTCCGTCGACAGATTGGGACCGAGGCCAATCGCCAGCGCAAGGACCGCAGCCGATGCCGCAGCTCCGACGCCAATCCAAACTACACGTCCCACGCGACGATGCGGCGGTGGCGACAGCCCGGCCGTTGGCCGAGTTGTCTCCCACGGTCCCGGACCCGCCGTGGCTCGCTTGGCTGCGGGTACAAAGTGATTCCCGCTCGGCAAGCCATCCAGTGCGGGAAAACGCTCACCCACCATCGTCCCGATGCGACGACGCACCTCGTCCGACAACGGGGCGATAAGCATCACGGACGCAAATGCCTTACGATATTCATCGCCCTGATCGCACCAGGCTTTGCATGCCGCGACGTTTTCCTCGGTAGGGTCGCTCCTGACGCGTTGAACCAATGCCGCCGCGTCGTTGGTCAACCTGCTCGACGCGTGGTTGTCCGGCCCTGATTCCCCCGTCATCGATGCGCCTCCACGACCGTCGCGAGATACGCGAGCGCTCGCGTCATGTGATATTCGACGGCCTTCACCGTGACCCCAAGCTTCTCGCTAATCTGCCGATTCGTCAAATGCTGGTCTCTACTCAGCAGGAAAACCGCACGAGTCTTTTCTGGCAATTGAGCGACGGCTTCATGGTAAATGCGAAGAAGGTCTTGCGCTTCTATCGCCAGACCCTGCTCCGGGGGAGCGCTCAAATGACGTTCATCGTCCAATGGACATAGCACGACTTTGTTCGCCTCCTTTCGGCGAGCCCTATCGATAAGCATGTTGCGGGTAATGCGTCTGATGAAGGCGACCGGATTGGCAAGCTGCGTCGCCTGCTGGCTGCCGGCTGCGCGCGCGAAGACTTCCTGGACCATGTCCGGGGCATGATCCCTGCCTATGCGCCGAGTGAGATAGCGCAGCAATCGACCCCGCTCAGTGCGAAATACCTGTTCGAGTGTCGGCACTGGCGGAGCGTCTACCTCCACCGCCGCAAATTCGGATCGGCTATTATGGCAACCAGACGACGCCGACAGCGGCGGCCGGCTGGGAGACAGGGGCGGGCAAGGCGAGGAAGACACAAGAAGGCCTTACGCGGCGGCGTCCAGGCCGAACGGTGTCGGTCTGCCGCATTCCCAGGGCCATGCCGCGACCAGGCGACAATCGGCGCCATGATTTCAATGCGGCCGGCGGACCGTTCGGGTCTGCCGTTCATAATGCCTGGCTATGGTCGAAGCACCACGGCTGCCAGAATGTCGCGGTACGGTACGAGAATGATTCAGGCCGAGCGAAAATGCAATATATGGGGACCGGCGCGAACAACTCTTATGCAGTCGCCTATGTGCACGGCACTCTTGGCTGGGAGGTAATCGCGATCGTTCCGTGACCTGGCAACAGGTCAGCACCAAGGTGCGATGTAGGGCCAGCTTAGGCGCGGTTTTCGGGTCGGAATCCTCCCCAATCTGGCATGGCTTCATCTTGCCTGTCACCGCTGCCAACCCAATATCTTCAATGCCTTCCGGGCCTCCCTCGGACGGCATGACCGGGTAGCTGGCGCGTATGTCCAGGCGGGAGCTAAAGGCGTCGGCGCGTGCATCCAACGCGCGTTGTCACCACCCGGTCATTTCTGCGCTTCGGATCGAGCGAAATCACGAGGCATCACCGCGCGCGAGTTCAGCCAATCGGTCAGCGGCCGCCTTCCGGCGCGCATGATAGTCGCCGATCGCCCCCAACAAGGCGGTGCGGGACCTGCCGCCGGCCAGCGCTTCGAGCGCGGCAAGCTCCAGCTCAACATCATCGAGCGCTCTTGCCTCCAATTGCCGATAGGGGTTGAGACGTGCCGCAGTCTGGGTGACCGCGCGGTTCAGTTCACCATTACGCGCCGTCGCGGCGATCGAGCCGAACAGCAGCGCGGTGCGCTCTCCGATCCCATCGTGGCCTTGCGGTATCTCAATCAACGGAAACGGCCCGCCGCGCCACCGGATCGCGATCGTCATCAATCGGTGATGCCACGCGAACGTCGTCCTGAGATCGGCACCGTCGAGTCGCGGAACGCGAAATCCCTCTCCCGGTTCGGACTCGACCAGCCGCTCGCCCGTCAGCCGATTGAGCGCGTCCCGGACCGGTGTGATGCTGACCCCCAGTTCCTCCGCCAAGCGTGCAGCCTCGAGCCGATAGCTGGGTGACCAATCCCCCGCGACCAACCGACGCCGCAACGCGTCATAGGTCGGCTCCAGAACATGCGCCGGGCTCATGGTTCGTGCTCGCCCGCGAAATTCGCCAGCATCGCCTCCTGATCGGGTCGCAAGGCGTCGATTGCCCCGATACGGTCCGGGATCTCATCTCCCAACAGGATCGACGGGCATTGGCCTTCGTAGTTACCGAGATTGGGGCGATGCTGGACATAGCCGACCAGCTCGGCCAGTTCGCGAGGGAAGGTCCGCGCGATCGCCGGGGGATAAGCGAGCCACTGATTCTCGTAAGGTTTGAGCCAGCCCAGACAATAGCCCACGACAATGCCGCGCCGCGGAAGGTCCGTCAGGTTCGCGCCGGCACCGTGGGCGGTAGAGCCAAGGAAGCAGATCGCCGCACCGGGATCGCATTCCGCCGCGATCGGATCGCCGGGATCCTCACGCGCCATCCCTTCGCGGCCATGACTGCCGGGATAGATCAGCGTCGCTCCATTCTCACGCCGGAACGGGGTCAGCGGCCAGATCACATTGACCAGATATTCGTGCGCGCCTTTCTCGCCCTGCCACATGTCATGGTCACGATGCGGGAACTGGCGAACCTCGCCGGAGTGGATCTCGATCGCCTGCGCGACGTTAAGCTGGATTCTGTCACAGGCTGGTCGCAACACCGTCTCGACCATGTGCAGAATCGTCGGGTTGAGCACCAGCGCCGACGCGCGTGCCGAGCGACGGAGCAGGCCACCGAACCGCTTGGTGCGCTCCCCATAAAACCGCCCCTGGCACAGCGGCGTTGCCCGGAAATCAGGCTCAAGATCTGCTTGCAAAGCCCCCAGCACCGAGCGCGGCAGCGCATCCGGGATGATGCAATATCCGTCTCGCAGCAGTCGCGCCGACCAATCGACGCCATGGCGTTCGAACGAAGTGACCGCGTTCATTGGACGCCTCCCGCCGCCGGCATCGCGAGCGCATAGTCCAATGGCTCATAGGTGCCGCCCAGACGCAGGCTCTCGATCGTATCTGCGTCGATGGTGATGTGGAGCGCCGTCAGCCATTGCCGCCCATGGCGAACAGGCTGGCCGAGCGCCTCGCAAGCCCATCCGAACCGACGCACCTGATCGAACCATTCGACATCAGCGACCCCGGTATAGGCGGTGATCCCGTTCGCCAGCGCATGCTCGGCCAGAGCGGTCACGAGCTGGTTTCGCGCACTCCGACGCTCCATTGCGCGCTGATTGCGATCAAGGCAGAAGCGCGTGATCTCACGGATCGTCGGCCCCGCCGGAACCGGACCGGCGCAGAGATGCGGATAAAGATCGCCGAGCAGATGCGAGCGATCGGTCCGCAGCAGGCGCGCCGAGGCGCGATGCCCTCCCCTGCCATCCAGCAGGATCAGGTATTCGGCAGCCGGGTCATCGAACTGATCGACCTCGAACTCGCCGGCGAGAACCGGCAGGTCCCATTTGAGCAGATCGATAAAGACCTCCTTCCGCGCCCGGAACATCGCTCGCAGCGCGGTATCCCCGTCGATCGCCGCCTTCTCATCAACCGATCGCAACATTTCGTTCTCCTGCGCGGATCATCCGCGCGCGCAGGAGAGCATCGGTCGGGAGCGGTCGCCCATCCCAAGAAATGGGGAGGCGCTCCTTCACCGCCTGAGAGGCGTCGTCAGCTCAGCCGAGCGCGATCACACCTTTTCACGCCACCGGAAAATGTCGGCGAAGCTGATCAAACCATCGAACAACGCGCACAGGATGAGCGATGCGCGCTTTCGTGCGTCATAGCGATCACGCGCCTCCTTCAGGTGCGTGATCACCGTGTCGTGGCTGATGCCCAGAATACGCGAAATTTCCCAGTCGGTCTTGCCGCGCGCGGCCCACAGCACGCAATCGCGTTGACGATCGGTGAGTTTCGGACGGGCGGCTTGTGGCGCCCATCCCGCGATGCGTCGAGCGCTCGCGATCGCCATGGTGCCGATCAATTCCGCGACCAGCAGCATCGATTCCGGAAGTCCGCCGCCGGGGCTGGTCACGAAACTGCACGATGCCGTCACCTCGCCGGGCAAATGCCGAGGAACGGTATAGCCATCGGCGATTCCATGACGCTGTCCGGTCTCGAACATCGCCCGCTCCAGATCGCTGACCGGGATCAATGTCGAAACCTTATTCCAGCAAAAACCTATCAGGCTATGCTCCGCTGCTCGCCGGATCGGGTCGGTCGCGCCAAGATTGAAGCCGACATACACGTCAGCCCAGGACGCCGGGTAATCATGGATGAGAACCGATGTACCGGCCTCGCCACCACAGCCGATCTCCATGGACAGAGCGAAATGGTTGAAGCCCATTTCCTGCACTGACCGCAACAATGCCTCATGCAGATCATCTGCCGATCCAGCGGACAGAATCCCTTCACCAAGCCTTTCCGTCAATTCGATACGCATATTCCGCTGCTACGGCCGTGGGCGCGTATCCAACCCGCAAGCTCCGAGGCACGCCTTTCATTTTCCGGGACCGGCCGCGTCAATTGTCACGTCGAGCGTCAGGTCGTTCTTTGTCGAAGGGGGCGAAGGGCAGTCAGAATTCGAGCCGCGGTTGTTCGATATCAGATCGCGGCGCATGCCGCGCCGCAGCCAGGCTTGCGCAGAACGCGGCAAGCGAAGCGTGCCCAGGAGCAGCGCACCCAAAGCAAGGTACGCATAGATTCCGAGGCCGGTAAGATAGGCAAAAAGCGGCGTGCGCGGAATCCAGGGGCCGACGACGTTGGTGAACAGGTTGGCCAGCGCGAATCCAAATGCCCAGATCGGCCAGAAACGTATGGTGGCGATCGCCAGCCAGAAGAAGCCGGCAGCGACGCCCAGATCGATCGCCAGAACCACGACCTCCGCCGGGGCATAGAAGTGCGCGTCGATCAACCGCAATGCGGTCGTTACGCATGACGCGAGCAGGTTGATCACGGCCCCGATACGCTCGGGACGGCCTCCGCGCAGCAACGCCCAGCCACACACGCCGAACAGCACCACATTGTATATCGCTGCGAGAAGCCATCCCGTATTCATCTGCCCGATCGCCCCCGGCTCACGCGACCTCGGCTTCCTCGATTGTCGCGAACGAAGGCTTTGGCGCACCAGCACCCCAGGCGGTGACATCGAGACCGAGATCCCGTCCCGCGCGTTCCGCGCTGAGATGCGCGCGGATCGCCATCTGCCCCTGGCCTTCGGCAAGGGCGGCCAGCGCCCCGACCGTCGCCCGCACCGTGCGCTGGGACATCGCCGGCGACAGACCGTGCGCCTCGGTCGCATCCAGCGTCGTCAGCAGGAACTGCGCGACGTCGCGCTGCGCCAGATTGATCGACCGCTCCGCCCTGCGCAGCTCGGTTGCGACGACCCTGCTTGTCTTTATCAGCTTATCCATATGCTCCTCCGCCGGCGCCTCGGCGCCGTCATTTCGGGTTGACGCCGATCAGGAGCGAGAGGGCGATGATTACCATGGCGGCGACGGTCAGGGCGATCGGAGTGGCGATCGCGATGATCCCACCCCATGCCAGAACCTGCCGCCACGACAGGATGTTCAGCGCCGCCCGCTTGGTCGGCAGCGGCAATGGAAGCGGCCAGAACTCGGGCCGGGTAGGTGCAACGCTTGCAGGGTAGAATCTTTCTACCCCCGCCTCGAACTCGGCAAACATCCTCGCCGCTTCGAACCGACTCGTTGCACCGAGCGCACCTTTCGCGAGCAAGAGTTGCTTGTCGACAGCACGCGCACTTACTCGCTCGAAATGCGCGATCTCGTCGGAGGTGCGGTGCTGGAATACGTGACGGAGATACCTTTTCTGCCGCTCGGTCAGCTTCGCGAAGCGACCTTCATCAGCCGCGATCACGCTTCGGTCCGGCATCAACTTAACTCTTCGTCACCGACCATGCGCCTCGTCGAGAACGGGACGGCTGCGGCCAATCTAGTCATTTAGTCCCTATCATTAGGTAATTACCTTACCGAAATTGCCATTTCTAAGCAATGAAATTAACCGCGAGCTTCCCTATCCGATGTCGGAAAAAACCGAGAGATGGAGATAATCATCCCAAGCGATTTCGTGGTTTCCGCCGCATGCGAGACTGACGCTGGTGTGCCCGCTCGCGACCACTGCGCGCGCCGCATCCCCCCGATCAGTCCCCCGCCGCCAAAGATAAAAAACTCTCATTCCGCGTTCTGCCTCGCCGGTCGACGGATCACGCGCGGAAAAGCTTCTGAAGGCCGGGCGTTGAAGGTTTCATCGACGGTGTACGCGGAAAATCAGCAACGAACCGGATATGGACCGGAACCTGATATGGAATGAGCCGCTCCCGGAGCCAGTTCCTGAATACCGCTACGTCGGGTTCTTCCGCATCCTCTTTCAGGATCACCGCCGCAGCGGGTACGGCCCCCAGCCTTTCGTCCGGCACGCCTACGACCGCAGCCTCACGGATCGCGGGATGCTGGTTGAGCACCGCCGCGACATCGTCGGGATGAACCTTGAAACCACCTCGGATGATCGCATTGTCGGCGCGGCCGCGGATATAAAGGAAACCGTCGGCATCGAGCATCGCCCGGTCGGTGGTGCGCAGCCAGCGATCGCCATCCATCGCATAGGACGGCCCGAGTTGATCCCCCTTGAGTTCGAGCAGCCCCTCAGTGCCATGCGGCAGTTCGACCCCGGTCCCGGCGTCCACTACCCGGGCGGCGACATTGCCATGGACGCGGCCTACCGACCCACGCTTGTCACGCCAGTGCGCGCGAAAATCATCGATCGTCCATCCAGCGACCGCGCCGGCGAACTCAGTCGCGCCATAATTGCCGAGGATCGGTACGCCGTATTTCTCGTAAAATGCGTCCACCAGTTCCGGCGGAAGCGGCGCAGTGCCGCTTATCATCGCGGAGAGGCTGGCAAGATCCGCTGGGTCGACATTCGCTTCGAGCAGCATTCGCACTGCTGAGGGTACGGCGGGGGCCACCTTCGGCCGGTTGCGACGGACGGCGTCCACCCAATCGGCGACCGAGAATTTCTCGAGCAGCGCGATCCGGCGCCCCGCCATCAGTGCGCCGATGCAGCCATAGATACCACCGATATGCGTCAGGGGGTTGGTGACCATCACCACGCCCGAGCGCAATTGCGGCCGATCCTCGAATGATCTTCCGCGCTCATAGCTCGTGAAACCGGCAAAGCTCGCATCGAAGGCCACGCGGCTCAGTGGCACGCGCTTCGGTGCACCCGTCGTGCCGCTCGTCAGCATCTCGATCGCTATCCCCGGCGCGGTGCGGATCGGCATTCGCGGCTGGGCGTGAGCATCAAGCACCCGCACGCCTTCTAGCCGTCCGTCGATCGCAATCACCGCGCTGCCGGCCAAGGCAACCGCATTGAGGAATCCGGCACGCGCGATATCCTCTTCGTCTGCCACGATGACGGGCAGATCCAATCCGCGCACGTCGTCGAAAAGCTTTGCATCCGGCAGCAGCGGATTGAGCGTGACGAGACATCGATCAGTCGAAAGGATCGCGAGGATCGCCGCGATATGCCCCGGCCGGTTGCGCAGCAATGTGCCGACGCACGCTTCGGACGGAAGCCCCATGGTATCGAGCGCTGCTTCGATCGCACCGACGGTGCGGGCGAGATCACCCCAGCTATAATCCTGCCGCTTGAAATCGATCTCGGCACGCTGGGGATCGAGCGCCATGATCGCGCGAAGTTTTGCGGTGATGAGTGCCATTACGATGCGATCCCTCCAGCCGTCCTGATGCTGCGCGATCCGCTGATGTCGATGGCGGTCAACACATTCCAGGCGGGTTGTTTTGCACACTTATATTACCAAGTGCAACAACAGTTACTCAAAGGCATTGCGTGCGCGGGCGGCCATGCGGAAGGCGCGAGGTTTCACACCAAAAAATCGGCCGCCGACAATGACTGCGACCGTGCAAGCGCGCTGACTTGCGTCAAGCCATTGCCCCAGCCGCTGCCAACGCTACCTGGCGCCGAACACCGGCGCGCGCTTGGCCTTGACCGCGTCCAACCCCTCCCTGAAATCCTCCGTGCCGAGCAGAAGCGCCTGATTAAGAAGATTGGCCGACCATTCGGCCTCCATCGATGTTTCGAGGCCGCGGTGCAGCGCTTCCTTGACCGATGCGTAGGCAAGCGGTGCGATCGCAGCCAGTTCCTCCGCAAAGGCCGCGCCGCGCCCAGCGAGCATGTCGACGGGGACGACTTCTCCGGCGAGTCCGATCCGCTCGGCTTCAACAGCCTTCACCGCCTGTCCGAGCAGCACCATCTGCGATGCGCGTCCGAGCCCGGCAAGGCGAGGCAAGAGGAACAGCCCACCAAGCGGCGGCATGATGCCGAGCTTGATCCAGCTCTCCTGAAAGAAAGCAGTCTCAGCGACGATGCGGAAATCGCAGGCCAGCGCAAGCTCGCATCCGACCGTGACCGCCGCGCCCTGCACCAGCGCGAGCGTGGGCTTGGAGCAAGTATAGAGACGCTTCGCCGCTCCCTGGAAATGCGCGTAGATCTGCGCCTTGATATCGCTCGCGGGCATCCGCGTCAGCTCGTCGAGGAAGCTGAAATCCGCGCCGGCGCAGAAGTGCTTGCCCGTCGCCGCGAGCACGATCGCGCGAACCTCGGGATCGGCGATCAACTCGTCCAGTCCGCAGCAAACCTCCGCGAGCGTCTGCGGCCGCAGCGTATTGCCCTTTTCCGGACGATTGAAAGTGAGCGTTCCAATTCGGCCTGCTCGCCCAACGATGATGTCGTCATATTCCGTCATGAACAATTCCAGAGGTTTGCCGGCAACCCGGCCGTTTGCGAATCCGTCAGATAGCCCCCTCGGCGCGAAGCGCGGCCATCGTTCCGTCTGAATATCCGAGCAGTCCGCGCAGCACCTCGTCGCTGCTCTCACCCAGCCGGGGCGGTGGCGCGACATCCTGTATCGGTGTTTCCGAGAAGCGGATCGGATTGGCGATCATCGGCATGACCGCGCCCGCGCTGTTGACCGCCGTTTGCGCCAGACCGCGACTTACTACCTGCGGATCGGCAAAGCATTGGTCGACGGTGTAGATCGGCGAGCAGATGATATTTGCGGCGACGAGCGTCTCGTAAAGGTCGGTCAGCTTCCAGTCGGCCAGCGTCCGCGTGATCTCGCGCTCCAGTTCGGCGACATGGATGAACCGGTCGGCGCGGGTCTGGAAGCGCGGGTCCGCCACGAGATCGGGGCGATCGAGCACGCCGCAGAAGATGCGATACTTATCCTCCGCGCTCGCCTGGATATTGATCATGCCGTCCTTGCAGGCGAAGGTTTGCGCTGGCGCCGATCCCGAAGCGGAGGTGCCAAGCCGCTGCGGAATTTCGCCGGTCATCAGATAGTCGATGGCGCGGTGCGACATGGTGGCGACCGCCACATCGAGCAGCGCCATGTCGATATGCTGGCCCGGCCCGCCCTGCTCGCGTACACGGATCGCCGCCTGTATCGCGTTCGCGGCATAGAGTCCGGTGATGAGATCGCTGATGATCAGCCCGATCTTGGTCGGCGGCTGGTTCGGCTCGCCGGTGATGCTCATCATTCCGCTCATCGCCTGAAACACGCTGTCGGTGCCGGGGCGGCTGGCATAAGGGCCAGTTTGGCCGAAGCCGGTGATCGAGCAATAGATGATGTCGGGGGCACCCTTTCGGATCGCGGCATAATCGAGCCCATAGCGTGCGAGATCGCCGACCTTGAAGTTCTCGACCATGACGTGGCTGATCGCAGCGAGATCACGTACGATCTGCTGCGCGCCGGGTTTGGACAGATCGACCTCGACCGATTTCTTGCCGCGATTGGCGCCGATAAAATAGCTCGACAGCGGCAAGTCGGCCCCCGTGGCATCCCTGATGAAGGGCGGCCCATAGTGGCGCATCTCGTCGCCGCGCGTCTTGCGTTCGAGCTTGATGACCTCGGCTCCCAGATCGGCGAGCATCTGGGTGCAGAATGGCGCGGCAAAAGTGCGGCCGAGATCGACCACGCGGATACCCGCCAGCGGCTTCGGAAATGTCATGCGTCATTGTCCCCTGGAGGCATGCGTCGCGCGCAGATTGCTGCCGACCCACATCAGCATCAGCACAACGAGGGGAGCGAAGATCGCCATCACCGTCACCATCGACAGCCCGATTTTGGCCTTGTCGACGAACACCGATTGCGTGATGAAGGCGGTGATCGGCGCGCCGATGAGCGAACCGATGACGGTGATGACAGCATAAAACCACGCCGACATGCGCCCGCGCAGATGCGACGGAGTGTGAAGCTGCAACGCGGCGACCGCGTAGCCGAGAAACGGATAACAGAGCACCGAGTAGATCGCCATCGTGCCGAGGAAAATCCACGGATTGCCCGACAGCAGGCCGATGATGGTCGCCGGCACGCCGATCAGCACGCCCATCCATTGATAGCGGACATGCGCATCCGC
The DNA here is from genome assembly GCF_013344685.1 of Sphingomonas sp. CL5.1. Taxonomy (NCBI): domain Bacteria; kingdom Pseudomonadati; phylum Pseudomonadota; class Alphaproteobacteria; order Sphingomonadales; family Sphingomonadaceae; genus Sphingomonas; species Sphingomonas sp. CL5.1. The sequence goes on along the minus strand of NZ_CP050137.1, from coordinate 2,567,492 downwards.
CACGCCCCGCGCATAAAGCCGGTCGACCAGCATCGCGCCGCCGATCTGCCCGATCGCGCCGGCGATGATGTGCTCGGTTCCCCAGGCGAGCCCGATGTTGGCAATGTTCCAGCCATAAGTACGCTGCATGAAGGTCGGGACCCACGACAGCAGCGAATTGGTGATGATGTTGAGCATCCCGAAGGCGATCGGCAGGCCGAAGAACAACCGCGGGTTCTTCATGCAGAAGGCGAAGAATGCCGCGATCGACATGCCCGCCCCCTGCGTCTCCACGCTCTTCCGGCCGCGGTCGATCCGCTCCTTCACCAGCAACGCGAGCGGCGCGAGGATCACGGTCGGGATACCCACCGCCAGGAACACCATCTGCCACGGCTGCACCGTGCCGATCACCGGCACGACAGCGGGATTGCCTTCGGCGATCAGATGAACGAGCTGGCCGCCCAATATGGTGGCAATGCCGGTGCCGATCACCGATCCCAGGGAATAGGTGGCGAGCGCAGTCGAAAGGCGCTCGCGGGGGAATTGCTCGGTGATTAACGAATGCGCCGCCGGGGTGAGCGCGGATTCGCCGACCCCGACACCCATTCGGCCGAGCAGCAGGATCGGAAAAGTACCGGCCAGACCGCACAGACACGTCGCCAGTCCCCAGACGACGATCGCCCCCGTCGTCAGCCAGCGGCGCGAGAAACGATCGATCAGCCCGCCCATCAGCAGCCCGCACAGCGCGAAGAACAGTCCGAACGATGGCCCCATCAGCCAGCTCATCTGAAGCTCGCTGAAGCCCATCTGCGCCTGGATCGGCTTGACCATCATGTTGATGACCTGCCGATCGATGAAGGCGACGACGTAGAATGAAAGAAACAGCGCGACCATCGCGCCGCCCGCCAGATAACCGCGTGTCGCGCCTCCCTGCCGGTGTAACGCTATCGTGTTCATTGATGTCAGCATGACGGCACGCGATCCCCCTGAAACGCGGAGTCCGCGCCGCGTCGGTCCAGAACCCGCCCGGCCGGCATCAGAATTCCACGCCCAGCTTCACGCCCACCGAGCGCGGCCGCGCATATACCTGCGTGTCGCCGGATGCCGACGAGAGGATGTAGAGTTGATGCTCGGCATTGAGCAGATTCTGCACCCAGACCGAGGCGCGGAAATGCCGGTCGGGCGATTGCCAGCCCAGCTCGCCGTTGATCAGCGTATAACCCGGCTGGACAACGCGATTGCTCGCCTCCCAATATTGCTTGCCGCTGTAATAAGCGTTGCCGGCGATGGTGATCCGGCTGGCGCCGAGATCGAAACCATAGTCAAAGCCGCCGCTGACGGTCACGAACGGCGTGCGGATGAGATTCTTGCCCGAGGCGTCGATGTAGATCGTTGTATTGCCGCCTACCGGAATACCGGTCGCCGACAATGTTGGCGTCGTCACCTGGGCATTTCATATTTGGTGTATTTGGCGTGGAGCAGCGAAAGGCCGAAACGCAGGTTCAGTCCTGCGATCGGATTGGCGAACAGTTCCGCCTCGCCACCATATAGTTCGGCAGAGCCGGCGTTCTGCAGATCAGACGCCATCGTGATGGGGTTACGGACGTTGACCTGGAGGTTGGTATAATCGGTATAGAAGGCAGACAAAGTCCCGCGCAGCCACGACAACGGTCGGAATTTGGTGCCGATTTCATATTGCGTGACGGTTTCAGGGTTGACCGGGATCGGTTGCGCGGTTCCCGCAGGGTACGTCGAAGAGGCGAAGATGCCCGATTTGAACCCCTGCCCGGCCTTGGCGTAGATATTGGTGTTTTCGTCGAATTTGTACTGGATCGTGCCGCTCGGGGTGAATTGCGTATAGCGGCGGTGGCCGAATTTCTCATTGCCGGCCGGAAGATTCTGGTTCGTGATTCCGAACGATCGGACCTCATCGGTGTATCGCCCGCCGACCGTAACCAGCAGCCGGTCGGTCAGGTGATATGTTCCCTGTGCATAAGCCGCGACCGAATCCGTCTTCACCTTTGAGATGATATTTGTCGAAATTGTCGAGACGCCGGCCGCGCTGGTGGTGATGACCTGGGACGGGTCATTGCCAGCGGTGGCGTTGAAATAGGTGCCACCGACGATCCAGTCGAGCCTTCCGCCATGCCCTGTCGCATAGAGCTCCTGCGTAATCGATCTTGAATAATAATCGACCGCCTGGATAGAGACCGGTTCGAAGGTCGCATCATTGTCCGAATAGATGTCGAGCCGGGATCGATCGATCCCGGTGATCGATGTGATGTCAACCGCTCCGCCATGATACACCATGGTGAGCGAACCGCTGTTCTGGCGGAAACGCGACGCGCCGCCGTTGGTCGATGCCTCGAACGGGTCGGAGGGGATCAGCACGGCAGGGTTGCGAACCCGCGCGACGGTATTGCCATTGAGCGGTTGGGCGGAAGTCGCCAGCGTATCGCGGGTCGCATTATGCGCCAGCGACAGCGTCATCTCCAAATTATCGCTCGGCGTCAGACGTATCTTGCCGCGCAGCGCCAGGCTGTTCACGTCGCCGCGATCGGGGCCGCCCTGCAAATTGCGCAGATAGCCGTTGTCATCCTTGTACAGCACGGCAAGATCGGCCGCGATCACGTCATTACCGCCGGTCGCATATCCTTTCAGGACCACCTCGTCGTAACTGCCGTAGCTGGCCGACGCCTTGAAGCCTGGCGTGGCGCTGGGCGTGGAGGTAATGATGTTGATCGCGCCGCCAGTGCTGTTGCGGCCGAGAAGCGCGCCCTGCGGCCCCCGCAGAACCTCGATGCGGTCGATATTGTTCAGCTCCATCACCGACGAGGCCAGGAAGGGCTGGTAAACGCCGTCGATATAGACCGGCACCACCGATTCGTCGCCGGCGCCCACGCCACGGGTGCCGATGCCGCGAATCGTCGGCTGGGGCGAAAACGATGATTGCGCGAAGTTGAACCCCGGCACGACTTGCGCCAGTTCCTTGCTCGACTGGATACCCGAGCTTTCCAGCGTCTTGCCGCTGAATGCGGAGATCGAGATCGGCACGCTCTGCAGCCGTTCCTCGCGGCGCTGCGCTGTAACGACGATATCGCCCATATCCGGCTGGCTAGCTTGTTTGGCGTCCGGTTCAACCGTAGCCTCCTGCGCAATAGCCTGGGTCGAGCTTCCCGCCAGGAGGATTGCGACGATCGCAAAACGGCACGCGGGCACCTTTGGAATTCTCATTTCCCCTCTCCTCGCCCGGCTTGTCTCGGGTCGTCAGGCGACCTCTCCGGTGAGGAAGAAAATTCCATAGTCAGCATGCGTGATCATCTTCGAATAGGCACTGAATCAATCACGAAACGTGCTAGATACTCCGACAGGGGAGCCGCGATGATCGATCCATCCGAGATTAAAAGCTTCATCACGGTCGCCGAGGAGCGTTCCTTTTCCGCAGCCGCCCGGCGGCTTGGCCTTGCCCAATCGGCCGTGTCGCAGAAGGTGAAGCGACTTGAGGACCAGCTCTCGCTGCATCTGCTCGACCGCACATCGCGCCGGGTCCGTCTCTCGGTCGAGGGCGAATTGTTCATGCCATATGCCCATCGTCTGCTGGAAATGCATGACGAGGCACATCGTGCTGCTGCATTGATCCGCAGTCAGCGTGGCTCGACCCTGCTGCTCGGCGGCTACAATTTCCTGGTTGAGGAAAGGCTGCGGCTGGTCGAGCATTTCCTCGAACTCAATCCGACCACGCAGGTCGACGTCCATCACGGCACGCGGCAGGATCTCTATCACCGACTGAGCAGCGGCGGCCTTGATGCGCTCATCGCGCTCGCGCTTCCCGGACAGGCTCGATCCGATCTGGACTTCATCCGCATCGAGCGACGCCAATGTCATGTCGCTTTTCCGCTCAATCACCCCCTCGCATCGCGCGAGGCGATTACCTACGGCGATCTGTGCGGGCATCAGCTGGCGATCTCACCGGGGCGCCAGGACGCCGAAATCCTGAACGTGATCACCACGGAACTTACGCGGCGCGGTATCGAGCTGATTTCGGCTCCCGAGGCCGACCGCAGGGCAATCGAGCAATTCGCCCATGTCCGGGGTCTCCCGCATTTGCACTGGTATCCCAGCCAGCGCGTGCGGCACGAACGCGGCAGTTCCATCGTGCTGCCGATTACCGACAATGTGTTGCTCACCGATCTGGTGGTCTATTTCGAGAAGGGACGACGACGCCAGGTTGCCGAGCGCTTCGCGGAAGCCATCCGGGATTACGTGGCGCTCGGCTTGAACGAAGCCGCCGCCTGACCGCTCACGCCAGCCGGCGCAGCAACGGCTGACCGGCAAAATGCCGCCGGATGTTGTCGAGCGCACCGGCGAACACGGCGGCGAACGCCTCGTGCGTGACCCCTGCAACGTGCGGCGCCATCAGTACATTGGGCACCTCTGCCCAGTCGGAGCCTTTGATCGGCTCACGATCGAAAACATCCAGCGCCGCGCCACCGAGCCGGCGGTCCTTCAACGCAGCGATCATTGCCGGCTCGTCGATGACAAAGCCACGCGAGACGTTGACGATCAGCCCCTCCGGCCCAAGCGCCTCGATCACATCTCGCGTGACGAGTCCCCGCGTACTGTCGTCGCCGCGCGCCGCCACGATCAGAATTGTCGCCCATGCGGCAAGCTCGTCGAGCGAATCGAACCGGGGCCATGGCGCTTCGGGCTTCGGCCGAGGTCCCCACCAGGCGATCTCGCAACCGAACGGCGCGAGTCGGGCGGCGATCGCCTGCCCGATATGACCAAGCCCGACGATGCCGACCCGGTGCGTGGCGATCGAACGCGCCGGACGGCGGCGGGCTTCCGGCCAGCGATCCTCGCGTACCCAGCGATCGTTGGCGACCACCTCACGCGCATGCGCGAGCATCAGCGTCACCGCGAAATCGGCGACGTCACCTGCGTTCAGATCGCCGGCATTGGTGACGGCAATGCCACGCGCCGCTGCCGCGACGAGATCAATGCCCGATACGCCTGCCGTGATCGTGGCGATCAGCCGAAGGTCGGGGAGTAGATCGAAGCGCGCCTGGTCGAACCGCTCCACGCCCGACGTCAGCGCGGCGGCGATCCCCGCACCATGCTGACGCAGGAAGGCATCGCGATCTCCCACCCCTTCCAGCCGGACGATATCGAATTCCGTCTCCGGCGGACGCACCAGCTTCTCGATCGCTTCGCTCATGACAAGCAGCCTGGGACGGCTCATGGTTACTCCCCTGATGTTGACGAAACGTCCAGCCACGTCGATGACATAGTTATACAACATAGAAAACCATCAAGGAGCGGCAGACGATGGAAATGCGCTTTCTCGGCAGGAGCGGCCTCGAAGTTTCGGTGTTTGGCTTCGGCACGATGACCTTCAGTGATGGCGAAGGCAGGTTCGGCGGCGTCGGCGCGACGCGCGGCGAAGATGCGCGGCGGCAAATCGATCTGTGCATCGATGCGGGCGTCACATTGTTCGACACCGCCGACGTTTATGCGGCCGGTCGTTCGGAGGAGATTCTCGGCGAGGCACTGGGGGCGAAGCGTAAGAACGTGGTCGTCGCCACCAAAGCGTTCGGTCGAATGGGGCGCGGCGCGCACGATACTGGTCTGTCGCGCCGCCACCTGATCGACGCGTGCGACGCCAGCCTGAAACGGCTCGGCACCGACTGGATCGATCTCTATCAGGTCCACAGCTTCGACGCGCTGGTGCCGATCGCAGAGACGCTGCGCGCGCTGGACGATCTCGTGACCGCCGGCAAGGTACGCTATATCGGCTGCTCCAATTACGCGGGCTGGCAGTTGATGAAGGCGACGGCGGCCGCCGAACGACTCGGCACCGAGCGCTTTATCGGCCAGCAGATTCAATATTCGCTGATGGTACGCGATGCCGAGGAGGAACTGCTCCCTTGCGGCGTCGATCAGGGGATCGGCGCGCTGATCTGGAGTCCGCTGGCGCAAGGCTTCCTGTCGGGCAAGTTCCGCGGCGAGGGCACCGACGCCGATCAGCGGCTGATGCTCAACAACGGCTTGAAACTCTACGACACGCCGCGCGGCGCGGCCGTGGTCGATACGCTGTTCGAGATCGCGGCCGAGCATCCCGGCGCGTCACCGAGCCAGGTGGCGCTTAACTGGCTGCTCGCACGGCCCGGCGTCTCGACCGTGTTGATCGGAGCGCGCAGCGACGAGCAACTGGCGGACAATCTCGCCGCGGCGACCTGGGCGCTGTCGACAGAGGAAGTCGCACAGCTCGACAAGGCGAGCCAGACCGCGATGCACTATCCCAATTCCCACCATCGCTTGTTCACGCTGGAGCGCAACCCGCAACTGTTCCCGCGCTATAAGGATTGAGGACTGATGCATTATACAACGCTCGGACGAACCGGCCTTCGTGTGTCGCGCCTGTGCCTCGGCTGCATGACCTATGGCATCCCGCAGCCAGGCCAGCACCAATGGACGCTCGACGAGGAAACGAGCCGACCGTTCTTCCGCCAGGCGCTGGAAGCCGGGATCAACTTCTTCGATACCGCGAACGGCTATTCGAGCGGCACATCGGAGGAAATCACCGGCCGAGCGCTCAAGGATTTCGCGCGGCGCGACGAAGTGGTGATCGCGACCAAGGCGTGGGTTCCGTGGCGCAACGCGCCCAACACCGGCGGCCTTTCACGCAAGGCGCTGTTGCAGGCGGTTGACGACAGCCTGGAGCGGCTGGGCACCGATTATATCGATCTTTATCAGATCCACCGCTTCGACGCCGACACCCCGGTCGAAGAAACGATGGAAGCGCTGCACGATATCGTGAAGGCGGGAAAGGCGCGCTACATCGGCGCCTCCTCGATGGCGGCGTGGCAATTTTCCAAGATGCAATATACCGCGAGCGCGCACGGCTGGACGCGGTTCGTGTCGATGCAGCCGCAGGTCAACCTGATCTATCGCGAGGAGGAGCGCGAGATGCTGCCATTGTGCGCCGACATGGGCGTCGGCGTGATCCCGTGGAGTCCGCTCGCGCGCGGCAAGCTGACGCGCCCGCTCGACGCAACGACCGCCCGGTCGGAAACCGACCAGTTCGGCAAGGCGATCTACGCACGCACCGCGCACCAGGATGCGACCATCGTCGATGCGGTGCTGAAGATCGCCGCCGCGCGCGGCGTGCCGCCGGCGCAGGTCGCGCTCGCCTGGCTGCTCGCCAAAGCTGAAATCACCGCACCAATCGTCGGGGCATCGAAGCCCGCGCAGCTCGCCGATGCGGTCGCCGCGCTCGACGTGACGTTAAGCGCCGAGGAGATCGGTACGCTCGAAGCGCCTTACCTGCCGCACGCGGTGACCGGCGTGAGCTTCCCGTCGCGGTTCAGCGGCCGCGTATCGGTGGTGTCGTGAGCACGCCGATGCGCGTCGCCGTCACCGGCAGCGCGGGGAAGATCGGCCGTGAAGCGGTGCGCGCGTTGAAGGCGGCGGGACATCGCGTGATTGGCCTCGACCTGCGCGCGGCGACGATCGACGGAGTGCGTACCGCGGCGGTGGATTGCACCGATTTTGGCGCGGTGCTCGGCGCGCTTTCGGGCATCGATACGATGTTCGGCATGGCGCCGGTGCCGCAATTGCCCGATGCGGTCGTCCACCTCGCGGGCATCCCCGCCCCCGGGCTCTCGGACGACGCGCGCGTCTTCGACGTCAACACCCTCTCGACCTACAATGTCTTTTCCGCCTGCGCACGGCTCGGCATCAGGCGGATCGTGTGGGGATCGAGCGAGACGATCCTCGGCCTGCCCTTCAACACACCCCCGGCTTTCCTGCCGATCGACGAGACGCATCCCGACCTGCCCAATTGGTCCTATGCGATGGCGAAATTTCTGGGGGAGCAGATGGCCGATCAGGTGACGCGCTGGCATCAGACCCTCTCAATCGCGTCGCTGCGTTTCTCGAACGTGTTCGATGTCACCGATTACGCGCAGCAGCCCGCCGCCGCCGCCAACCCGCATTTCCGCAAGTTCAACGCCTGGGGCTATGTCGATGCGCGGGATGCGGGCGAAGCGTGTCGGCTCGCAGTGGAGGCGGCCTTCGCCGGCCATGAGCGGATGATCATCGCCGCCGCCGACAACATCACCGGCCATTCCAGCGCCGAGCTGGCCGCCGCTCATTTCCCGCAGAGCCCGTTCAAGAGCAGGCTGGAAGGCGACGCCTCGCTCCTATCTTCGGCGCGGGCTGGCGCGGTGATTGGCTACCAGCCGCGCTTTAGCTGGCGGAACGTGAAGGCCTGAGCCTACTCGCCGCGCGCGCGCATCGCCTCGACCGCGCGGCGCATCGGCGCGAGGCCGAGGATGAACGCCATCGTCGCGATCGGGCCGAGCGTCAGCGTGCTCGCCGCGAGCGACAAATGGATCAGCCCGTCCGCTTTGAACACGAAATCGGTGAACAGCCCCACGATCCCCGGTCCCACCGTGAGCGCGAACAGCCCCGTGAACAGCAAGTAGATCGCCGACATACGCCCGCGTAGGGGCGGCGGAGTCACGATCTGGATCGCACCAGCCGCGATCGCCGCCATGCCCAGCGGGATCGTCGCGATCGCGGAGAGAACGAAAAACAGCGTCGGGTTGGGCATCAAGAAACAGGCGCCGCCGGTTACGGTCACCGCGATGGCTCCATAAACATAGAAACGCATATGCGCGTCGAGGATACCGCGCCCATACCAACGATCGACGATCGCCCCGGTGATCGGCAACGAAAGCGCGCCGGTCACGAAACCGAACAGTGCAAGCACCAGCCCGGTCTGCCCGATCGCCCATCCGAAATGGCGCGTGAAATAAGCGGGTAACCACGCGAGCCTCGAGTAAGCCATCGCCATCACGCAGCCGAAACCGAGGAAGTGGCAAGCAAAGAAACGACCGTTCGCAAAAAGGAAGACGAACAGCTCACGCCATGTGCCGCGCGCGGCGGAGACGCCGCGCCGCGCAGGCTCCGGGACCAGAAAGATCAGGAAGGCAAGCAGCAAGCCCGGCGCGCCCGTTGCCAGAAATCCGAAGCGCCATGCATTGACGTGGCCGAGAACGGGCAATGTCACACCGTTCTTCGCCGCCTCCACGATCAGGCCGCCGATCGCCAGCGACGATGAAGCGCCAAGCTGCGCGCCGACCGCGAAAACCCCCAAAGCGAGCGTCAACCGCTTCTTCGGAAACAGATCGCTGAGCATCGAATAGGCGGCCGGTGCAAGCGCCGCCTCTCCCGCGCCGACAAGCACGCGAGCGGTGAGCAACTCAGAAAAATCGCGCGCCAGCCCGCATGCCGTTGCCGCAAGCGCCCAGACCAATACGCCGGCGAAGATCACGCGGCAACGCGGCAGCCGATCGGCCGCCAGACCGAGCGGCAGGCCGAAGAGCGCATATAGCAGCGCAAAGGCAAAGCCCTGCAGCAGGCCGATCTGGGTGTCGGAAATTCCGAGATCAGCCCTGATCGGCCCGACCATCAGAGCAATGATCTGTCGATCGATCAGGGCAAGTGCATAAAGCAGCAGCAGCACGCCCACCGCCGTCCATGCGATCCGCGGCGCGGGAAGGCCGCGCCCGTCCATCTCGGAGACTGCCGCCTCCGGCTTCAAAATTTTGTCCCGATACGAACGCCATAAGTGCGCGGCGGAGCGAACCGGTCGAATTCGGCCGCCGTGCCGTAAAGGATCGCGCCGGTCGCCGGGTTGCGCAGCGGTGAACTGTTGATGATCTGGGTGACCGCGAGCTTGTTGGCGAGGTTTTGCCCATATGCCTCAATGAACCACCCGGTCGACGCGGTATAGCGCACGTTGGCGCCGAACAGCCAGAAACCCGGCGCGGAATAGATCGGGTTCTGGAACACCGTGTAATAAGTGCGTGAACGATACGAACCATCGCCGTGAAACGTCAGGTCGCCCGAGCCTAGCTCGATCTTGTAATCGGCGTAGAAGTTAGCCGAGATTTCCGGCGCGCGCGGCAGGCGATTGCCTTTGACATCGAAGAATGGCCGCTGCGCGGGATCGGTGTTGGTGCACGATCCCTTGAGCGGATCGCAGAATAATGCCGAACCGAATGCCGAATGGAGCCAGGACAAGCCCCCACCCACAGTAAAGTTCTGCGTCGCCTTGATATCGAGCGTCGCATCACTTCCGTACAATGTCGCGGTGCCGGCATTGGTGATAATCGGTGATATCACTCCGTTGACGGTGAGATATTGCAGGACCTGGATGTCCTTGTAATCGTAATAGAAGCCCGAGACGTTGAAGCGCACGCGATGATCGAGGAACGTCGATTTTAGCCCGCCTTCATATGACCAGATGCTTTCCGGACCGAAGCTGTTGGTCGGCACGTCGGTGTTGAATCCGCCGCTCTTGAACCCGCTCGTCGCGGTTGCATACAAGAGCAGATCAGGGCTCGGCCGGAACTCGACGCCGATGCGTGGCGACCATTTGCTGTCCTTGCGGGTATTGAAGGTCGGCGCGCCGACGGGATCGGTCCGGTAGAAGTCATATGCCCTGTTTTCGGTGGTATAGCGTATGCCGCCGACGATGCTGAGCTGGCCCAGCTTGAGCTTGGCATCGATATAGCCCGAATAGGCTGTCGTTCTGGCATAGCGATCGGTGAAAGTTCTCGGCTGTGCCAGACTTGGCCCGAGGATACGTTTGAACTCGGACGCATTCTCGTGGAAATATGTGCCGCCGATGATCGCCGAAAGTGGGCGCTTCTCGTCGGTCGACAAATAAGTCTCGTGATAGAGCGAATTCGACCGGACATAGGAGCCGATCGCGCCGACACCGTTCGGGAAGTAAGTTCCCGGCTGCGGCACCTGGTCGCTGTCATAATAGATCGGCCCGACGGCATAGACGCGATCGCTGGTGATCGACGTGACCTTACCAATCGGGGTGGACCAGTGGATCGTGCCGCTGACACCGTAATCGCGCGCCGGCTGTGACGGCTCTATATCATAATATACTGCGCGTGGATCGCTGGTATAATATTGGGGATTGCCGGCATAATATACCGATGTCGCAGGACGAAGTTTCAGGAAATCTCCACTCTCCGTATAGGTATAATCACCGCGCAGAATGATATCGAAATTGCTGGCTGGAATGACCTTGAGCGCAGCGCGAAATCCAGCGATCCGCAGGTTCGCAATGTTGTGGCCTGTGTAGAGGTTACGGTAATAGCCGTCGCGGTTTTCATATTGAGCGGAGAACCGCGCGAGCAGCACGTCGTCGACAACCGGCCCCGAGAGCGAGCCGCGCAGATTCACGTCATTGTAATTTCCGTAACTGACGTCGGCCTTGCCCTCCATCTGGCTGGAGGGTTCCTGCGTCACGATGTTGATCGCACCGCCGGTTGCGTTACGACCGTATAGTGTCGCCTGCGGCCCCTTCAGCACCTCGATACGCTCGATATCGTTGAAGCTCTGGTTGGTCTGCGTCGTATTGGGCAGATAGACGCCGTCAAGATAGGTCGAGACGCTGTTTGCGGTCGCGATGCCCTGCAGGTTGGAACCGATGCCGCGGATATAGACCTGGGTCTGCAGGCCGAGATCCTGCGATACGAGCAGACCCGGCGTCTGGAACTGGAGCGTGGCCGTACCCAGTACGCCGGTCTTGTCGAGTTGGTCGGCATTGAGCACGGAGATCGCGGCGGCCGTGTCCTGCGCCGTGGCGGAGCGGCGCAGACCGGTCACGACGATGTCGCCCTGCTGTGCGGCGTCGGCGCTCGTCGAAGGCAAACCGGCGACATCTTCCTGGCCAACCCCGGCGGCCTGAGCCTGAGCCAGCGCGGGCGCGCAAGCAAAGGTTGCGAACATAACCGAACACGAACACCGCATCACCGATGAAAGCGTCATCGTCTGATCCCCTCGTCCTATCGCGTCACCCTCGTTTCGGGGCGATTCGCATTTTCAAACAGGCGCGGGATGTATATCACCTAGACAACATAGATATACAAGTAGGCTTGATTTCGATACGGCTCGGTAATGGCCTGACTCACTCCAATCATTGAGACGGCTCGGGAATTCACCTGTCAGGGATCACAATATGGACGACGATATCGGCCCGACTTCGCACAGCTTCGTGTCCCAACGCCTCAAGCTCAATTACCTCGATTGGGGCAATCTAGGCGCACCGACGCTGATCCTCGTTCATGGGGGACGGGATCATGCGCGCAGCTGGGACTGGGTCGCGCGCGCGCTCCGCCACGATTGGCATATCATCTGCCCCGATCTTCGTGGTCATGGCGACAGCGCCTGGTCACCGGACGGGGCCTATACGATGCCCTATTATATCTGCGACCTCGCCCAGCTCATTCATCAGCAGAGCGCGGAACCGGTCACGATCGTCGCACATTCGCTCGGCGGAGCGATCTCATTGCGATATGCGGGGTTATACCCCGAGCGGGTACGAAAAATTGTCGCGATCGAAGGGCTGGGCTTCTCGTCTGACCGCATCGACGAACGCAACGCGACCGCCCTCGCCGACGAGTGGCGCGGCTGGATCGAGGAGCGGCGCGGCATGAGCGCCCGAATGCCGCGCCGTTACGCCACGATCGAGGACGCACTGGCCCGGATGCGCTCCGAGAACCGTCATCTTTCCGAGGAGCAGGCGCGGCATCTGACGATCCACGGCGTTAATCGCAATGAGGATGGCACGTTCAGCTGGAAGTTCGACAATTATCTTCGCTCCTCGCCGCCGCTCGACCTGACGGACGCGGAGCTCCATGCCCTATGGGGGCGGATCGAATGCCCGACATTGCTTGCTTACGGCAACGACAGCTGGGCTTCGAACCCGGCCAAGGATGGTCGCGCGGCGCATTTCAAGGCGGCCCGTGTCATTGCCTATGATCAGGCAGGACACTGGCTGCACCATGACCAGTTTGAACGCTTTCTAGCTGATTTACGAGCATTTCTATAGCCTTCGCATCGCCGATGTTGCGGCGCAGCATTCTATCTTGACAAAGATACGCAGACTTATACTAAGCTTGCGTAATAATTGCTTTCAACCCTTCTGTTCGCAGCAAATGGAGCCACCCAATGCGCATTGTCATTGCCCTCGCCGCTGCCGTGCTCACCGCCGGCCCGCTTTCCGCCGCGCCTGAGGCGACTGGCACCTCTCCCGCCGCGACGGTCGCACTGAAGCGCGGCGCGACATTGCGTGACGCCAAGTCGATCCGGCTCGGCACGATCGACCGCGTCAACGCCGACGGTTCGGTTCAAATCATCTTCGACTCGAAGTTCGTGACGATTCCCGCCGACAAGATCGTGACATCACAGGATGGCGCCTCAACATCGCTAACCAAGGCGGAAGTTTCCAAACTTCACTGAGCATCGCTGGCCCGGCGCACGCCGCCGGGCCGACGACCAGCGTTAGTTCGCCGATCAGCTATCGCAGACGCTCGTTTCGTCGACGGGATCGACCTCCGCCAGTGCCGGTGCCGACTCGATATTGGCGATGACGCGATCCAGCACAGCAAGCGCGGTCTCCAGCGCCGCCGGATCAACGCCGTCTAGCGCGATTCTGTCTTCGTCGGCACCAAGTTCGGCCAGCTTCTCGAGCACGGGCCCCGCCAATGGGGTCAGATAGAGGCGATGGGTGCGACGATCGGCGATATCTGCGCGACGCTCGACCCAGCCATTGTCCACCAGCCGGTCGATCAGCCGGCCCGCTGTCACGTCACCTACCTTGATCAGCTCGGAAATGCGCCGCTGCGATGACCCCTCGTTGCCACTGATCGCGTAGATCGCACGCCACTGAGCCCTTGTGATACCGAGGCTACGCGCGCGCGCGTCGAAGCGCGTCCGCTGGAGCCGCCCGATAACGCTGATCCGATAGCTGATGGTCGTGGCCTTCTTCACCGGCTCCGCTCGTATCGGTCGCAATATGTCGCCTACTCACCAATGCTGGCCGAGCCGACGCCCGAACCGGTCCGACAATAAGATGAGCAATCATAGGATAAGGGGCGCCCCTATGGCCAGCCATCGTATCGGCGTTGAGCGAATCGCCGATAGGAAGCCGTGTCTTGCTGCCTGGACGGAACGTGCCGACGGCCGGTTCGTCCGCGCCGCGCAACGTCCCTCTCCAGCGCAATACTCAGGCCGAGCTTCAGCTCGTCCGGCGAACGCGCGTCGCGTTGCTGCCCGCGCAGATCACTTTAATCCAAGGTAAGCTGCAGCATCACGGGCGAACTACAATGTCCAAAGCGACATCATGTGGCTCAAGGGTCAGCTGACGCAGCGGCTCGCCACTCTCGGGTTCGACGTGACAATGTCCGGCAGCGCAAATCAGTGTGGCCGCAGCGGGCGGCGACACAGGCGCGCGGCTAGCGACATAGAGCGTCGTGCAATTGTCCGGTTCGCTGCCCTCGGCGCCGACGCACAGATAGATGGTGGCGGGAACCCATCGACAGGCGGCGTCGCTCCGTGGCGGGGACATCGGCACGGCGAGGCGATAGGTGGTCCCGGCGCGCTGCGGCTGAACGATCTGGATCTGGTGCGACGCGATCCGCATGCCGGTGACACTATCGTCGAACTGGCAGGCCTCCGTATTGATTGTCGTTGCGTAGTCGACCTTGGCAACGACGCTTGTCTGCGCCGGCACGGTACCGTGCAAGGTGAGCCAGGTCGCGGCTGCGACCTGCGCCAGGGTTGACGAGCCGACTGCGGCGGCGACACCGCCAGCCGCCAGCAGCAGTGCGGACTGACCGCGGATCACGTTTCGCATCGCCAGTTGCGAGCATCGTTGACGTCAAGTTTCCTCGCATTGTTCGCGCCGCCTACAAAGGTCGACTTCTTCGGATACGCACAGAGCCGGTAAGTGCGCGTCGGCGCGCCAATAACGGCGGTGTTGGGTGCCATGGCCTGCCGCGGATCAGCCGCTTTACGTTCGGGATTGCCGACGACCACCGTCTCCGGTGCCTGGCCCTTTTCGACCCAGTTCGCCATCGCTTCCAGCAGTTGATCGGGCGCGTCCGTCGGCGCGCCGACGCCGCCCGAGCAATGGTGCAGGCCGGGCACGAAGAAGGTGCGGACGAACCGCGCCTCGCCAGCCTTACCGAAAATCCTGGTGGCTTCGTCGCTATAGCTTTTCACATTGGCCGGGGGCACCGCCTGATCCGCCATGCCCGCCCAGAGGATCAGCTTGCCGCCACTTTTGCGCAGGCCCGCGAGATTGGCGGGGTTGAACCGATGACGACCAGCTGCCTCTTGCGCCACGCGGTCGGCGACGAGCGCGCTGCGGTTGCCGTAATCCAGATCGGCGAGAACGCTGTAGTTGGCCCCGTTCAGCGCCTTGGCGCTGGTATCGGTGACCATGAAGCCGGCCGGATATTGCTCCGGCCTGGTCCACGGTGGCCTCGTCATACCGGTGAGGAAGCCGGGGAAGGCTGAGGTGTTGGCGAACCAATAGCCGGGATACCAGGTGCCGAGCTCAGGCTTCAGGCCGTCTCGGATGAACTGCAACGTGCCGAATTGCGCATCGCTAAGAAACGGGAATGAAGCGCGATGCAGGACGATTGCTTCCGGTCGCCAGATCAGACCGTCCTTCGCGCCGTCAGCCGCGTCATATTCGGCGAGCAAGACCTGGTCGATGTGCTTGTATTCCTCAGGCGATATCCAGCTCGACGGGTCCCTGCTCAACCGCTGCGCGATTGCGCCCCAGATGTGAGTAATCTCCAGCGGTGCGGTGGTCATCGCGCCCCCGACATATCCGTCGAAATCGGAGGGATAGACCTCGGCTGCGGTCAGCGTGCCGTCGCCGCCACCGGAGCAGCCGGTTGCGTAGCGATGGAACTTCTCCTCGCCGTAATAGCCGCGCGTCAGCGCCTGGGTGGCGATTGCCGCAACATGGACGCCGCGACCGCCCCAATCCAGCGCTTGGACCGGGTCCTTGCGAAACGAAAAGTCGAGGCCATGCGCGACCCGCACACCCTTGTCCGTCGATGCGATCGCATAGCCGCGCTGCAAATTGACATCGCTCGGATCCGGCACGAAGCCAGCGGCGCCGCCCTGTACAGTGAATACATAGCGGCCATTGTGCCGCTGTGGCAGCGCCACCATGAAGTTCACCCGGTTCGGCCCAGGATTAGTCGTCGTGACATAACCATCGATACGGCAATAGCCGACCGGCGCGTCGAACCACTTGACCCCGGTGATTGTCGTTCCCTCTGGGGCACTGATCTCCTTGACGTCGCATTTCGGGTTGGCGGGAAGTGTCGTCCGCGGCTGGCCCGCGCTGCTGGCGGCGATGCCGCCAACGCCGACGAGAAGGCCCAGCGAAGCGAACAGTATTGTCGACCGGTAAGACATGGATTCCTCCCCTTGCATCTAGCTGCGATCCGTATCCTGCAGCGGAGTCCCGTCCGCGAGTCCGGCAACGCTCATCGGGTTCAATGCCTAATTGAGAGCGCTCTTTCAATGTTTGATCGCAGGAATTTGCTGATTTCCATATATTGAAGCTATATTCTGCACGCTATATTACGAAATTGGCTGGTCAGCAGCGTCGCTGCCCGAGCACCAGCACGAGTGATCGTCCAAGGTGGAAAATGTCAGCGGTGAAAACGTCGAGCACCTACCCCGAACTCCGTCGCTCGGGTGCACGCATCGTCGCCGATCGCTTGCGCGCTCATATTCTCAACCAGCCCGAAGGGGCCCATCTCGGATCCGAGGATGAGTTGGCCCAGCAGCTGGAGACCGGTCGGCACACTCTGCGACAAGCCGCTCGCCTCCTTGAAGAGCAGCGCCTTCTGAAGGTGAAGCGCGGTGTCGGTGGCGGCTATTACGGTGTACGATCGGACATGAATGCCGCAGCGGATGCCGCTGCCGCCTATCTGCAGACGAGGGCAGGATCGCGCGCCGATCTCTTTGCGGCGATGAACGCACTCCACGTCGAACTGGTCCGCAGCGCAGCAATCTCTGACCTCGCCGAAGGCCGGGGCTGGCTCGCAACCCTGCGCGCGCGACTGCTGGAGGGTCTGGCCGACGAACACGCCGTGGAAGAATTCGATTTCGAGTTGCGGGATTGCTTGTTCAGCCTCGTGCGCAACCCGTTTCTGGAATTCATGTTGCGGATACAGGTACGTTACGCCTTCCAGGCACCGGACTCGCCGTTAGTCCATCTGCCCGAGCGCATTGCCCAGTACAGCAAGCATCACCTCCAGCTCATCGACGCGGTGCTGGATCGCGACCCGGAGATAGCAATGCTGGCCGCGCGCCGTTTCAGCCTGCTGCTTCGTAATTGGCTCGCTCCTTGAGCACCGCCATTTCGCTAGTGTTATGGCGCCGCCCATCGCCTTGCGCCGCGAACGGCTGCGCGCCACACGCGACGAGTCTTTCGGTGCGATCGCAATTGCCATGCCTCATCGCAATGATCTGAATCCGGCCGCGAGCGGCTCGCCGGTCGATGATCGGGTACTGGCGATCAAATAGGTTCAGGCTGCAATTTCTCGAGCCTCGGCACGCGCACGAGCGCGTAATTCGTGCTTCAGTATCTTACCCGTGCTGTTGCGCGGCAACTCGCTGATGCAAACGACGCGTTCGGGCGTCTTCTGCTTCGCCACCCCGGATGTGGCGAAAAATGCGCGCACGCTTTCAAGCGTCACGTCCGCGCCAGCGCGCGCGATCACATAGGCGCAGACGATCTCGCCCATCCGCTCATCGGGGAAAGCAACCACCGCCGCATCCGCGATCATTGGATCGCCAAGCAGAATATCCTCCACCTCGCGCGACGAAATATTCTCGCCGCCACGGATGATGATGTCCTTCTTGCGATCCGAGATGACCAGAAAGCCATCGGCGTCACAATGCCCGATGTCCCCGGTGCGGTACCAGCCACCGGGAAGCAGGGCGGCGGCGTTGAGACGCGCATCAAAATAACCGGTGAACAATTCGGGTCCGCGTGTGACGATCTCGCCGTCCATCCCAGCCGGCACCTCGTTGCCGTCATCATCAACGAAGCGCATTTCGGAACCGACCATCAACCGACCCTCGGTCGTGAGGCGCTTGGCCATAGCGTCATCCGGATCGCCGGTGGTGACGGTCGGGTGTTCGCTCGAACCGTAGCTGCGGAACGTGGCCAGCCCGCGCGCGGCACAACGTTCGATCAGCGTCGGCGGGACCGGCGCCGCACCGACCAGGCAACTCACAAGGCTCGATAAATCGCGTCCATCACGATCGGCCGCGTCCAATATACCATTCAGGTGGAAAGGCGTGAACGATGATGCGCTGATCCGGTGCTGCTCGATCAGCATTGCCGCATCGGCGGCATCCCATTGATCCATCAGAACCAGCTTCCTGCCCTGCACCAGATAGCGCATCATGGTGCAAGCACCCGCGACATGCCCCGGCGGCCAGGGCGAGAAGCTGGTCTCGATGATCCGGCGTCGCGCGTGCGACACCGCCGCCATTTCGGACAGCAACGTGCGGCTGGAATGGCACACGCCCTTGGGATCGGCTGTGGTGCCAGAGGTATAGACCAGCATCGCCAGATCATCGGGACTACAGGCGGCGGGCAGCGCGCCATCTTCGTGGGCGAGCATCTCATCCCAGCCGATCGCCCTGACGGGCACGTCGTCGCCGATCACGACATGAGTGGACAGCGCGGGCAGCTCACCACAAGCCGCCAGCACCTCGCCATATTGGACGTTGCGCCAGCGATCAGGTGTAACGAGCAGCTTCGCGCCCGACTGCCGCAGGATGAAGCCCATCTCCTTCGCGCCGTAGATCGAGACGATCGGCAGCATCACGGCGCCAACATGCGCGATGCCGACGCATGCGACGAGCCATTCGCTCCATGCCGGCAATTGTACCGCGACGATATCACCCGGACCGATGCCGCGCGCCCGAAGCCCGGCCGCGAACCGGGTGCCGCGCGCAACCACGTCCGCAAGCCGGCTCGTCGCGGGACGTATCGCGGAATGCACGACCAGTTCGGCCTCAGGATGGTGCGATACGCCATCGAGAAACGCCTCGATCAATGTATGATCGGCACCCTCCAAGGTCGTCATCGCCTTCCTCTCCCCATGTCGAATCCAGGCACGAACCGGAAGAATCAGAATCCGGACCGATGCCGTGCGCCCGATTACACTACGATTACCTAGATAGCGATGTCGTTCCAATCTAGCCTGTCGGTTCGGCGTCGTGTCTGAAGATTGTTACCAAGTTCCGCCGTCGCAACGCAGCAGCGTGCCGGTGACGTAGCTGGACGCCGGGCTGGCGAGAAACAGTGCCGAGGTGACGACTTCCTCCGGCTGGCCGGGCCGGCCAAGCGCATTGCGGGATTTCTGGCGCGCTTCCTCGCTCCAGCTTCTGGCAATGTCGGTGAGGAACGGCCCCGCCGACAGCGTGTTGACGCGCACCTTTGGTCCATATTCGTGCGCAAAGGACAATGTCATCGCGTTGAGCGCCGCCTTGGCCGATCCATAGGGTATGATCTCCGGCATGGGCATCGCGCCGCCAGTCGAGGAGACGTTGATGATCGCGCCGCCTTCGCCGTCGCGCATCCTTTTCGCGATCTGGCTGGCAAGGCGGAACGGCCCCTTGAAATTTAGGTTGAGCACGCTGTCGAACAATTGCTCGGGCACGTCATGGCTGGGCATGCGCGGTCCCATGCCGGCGTTGTTGACGAGGATGTCGACGCGACCGAATGCCGCATAAACCGTGTCGATCAGGCGATCGATCTCGTCCCACTTGCCGACATGCGCGGCCACCGCGAGGGCGCGGCGGCCCATCGCGCGCACCTCTTCCGCCGCCGCCTCGCAATTGTCGATCTTGCGGCTGGCGATAATGACATCGGCGCCATGCGCCGCAAAGGCGCGCACCATCTCCAGCCCGAGGCCACGGCTGCCGCCGGTGACGAGCGCGACCTTCCCGGTGAGATCGAACAGCGGATCTATCATTCGGCCGCCTCGCGCGCGGAAAGCTTGTCCAGAATATCGGCATATCTGGCGCG
This sequence comes from Sphingomonas sp. CL5.1, assembly GCF_013344685.1. Taxonomy (NCBI): domain Bacteria; kingdom Pseudomonadati; phylum Pseudomonadota; class Alphaproteobacteria; order Sphingomonadales; family Sphingomonadaceae; genus Sphingomonas; species Sphingomonas sp. CL5.1. The sequence continues at coordinate 2,547,562 of NZ_CP050137.1, read as the reverse complement.
CGCCGCCGCCAGCCGATCGGGGATATGCTCGCTCGGGAACAGGCCGGTGGACGGCCTGGCGTTGCGCGTGAAAGCCTTGGCAACCTGCACCTTGTGAACCTCGGTCGGGCCATCGGCGAGCGCGAGACTGGGCAGGCTCATCCACATATCGGCGAGCGGCGTCTCGTTGGTCACGCCATAGCTGCCGTGAATCTGGATCGCGCGCTGGACGACATCGTGATAGATTTTCGCCATCTGCACCTTACACATCGCGATCAGCGTGCGGGCGACGCCATGCGGTTCGGTATCGATCACCCATGCCGTCTTGAGCACCAACAGACGGAACTGCTCGATCTCGATCGCGGTATCCGCGATCATCCCTTGCACGAACTGGTGATCGGCAAGCAATTTACCTTGCGTTCGACGCGAGACGACACGCTCCTGCATCATCTCGAACGCGCGCTGACATTTGCCGACGGTGCGCATCGCGTGGTGTACGCGCCCGCCGCCCAGCCGCGCCTGGGCGACCTTAAAGCCCTCGCCCGGCCTGCCGAGCATCGCATCGAGCGGCACGCGGACCTTGTCATAATGGATGTAGCCGTGAATGCCCCGGGTATCGTCGGCGATATCGTCGCCGATCACGCCGACGTTGCGGACGATCTTGATCCCGGGCGTATCGGCCGGGACGATGAGCATCGACATGCGCTGGTGCGCCGGTGCCTCAGGATCGGTCACCGCCATAACGATCAGGAAAGCGGCGTAACGCGCGTTCGACGAAAACCATTTGTAGCCGTCAATCACCCATTCGCCGCCCTCGCGCCAGGCGCGACAGACGAACTCCTTGGGATCGGCGCCGGCTTGCGGCTCGGTCATCGAGAAAGTCGAAACGATATCCCCATCCAGCAAAGGTTGCAGATAGCGTGCCTTCTGTTCTTCGGTGCCGAACATCGCGAGGATTTCGGCATTGCCGGTATCGGGCGCCGCCGTGCCAAAAATCGTGGGCGCCCAATAAGAGCGGCCGATAATCTCGTTCATATAAGCCAGCTTCATCTGGCCATAGCCCTTGCCGCCGAGACGCGGATCGAGATGACACGCCCACAGACCTTGCGCCTTCACCTGCTCCTGCAGCGGCGCAATCACCGCGCGCGCGGTCGCGTTCCCGGTGTCGTAGGGATCGCCATGATACGGAAAGAGCAAATCGATCGGCTCGCATTCGTTCTTCACGAAATCGAGCATCCAGTCGAGCTTGGCCTGGAATTGTGGTTCGATGGTAAAGTCCATGGAGATCCCCCTTGAAAACGGATCAGCCGATACGATTGATGAGGCTTGCGGCAGCGCGGAAGTTTTCGAGCACGAGGCGTGAGAAGAAGACGCCGGTCTCCTTCGAAAGCATGCCTGCGGCAGACTGCGCGACCTTATATTCGAGGATGCATCCGCCCTTATACATCGCGAGCAAGGCGTAATAATCGAAGTCCTTCATATCCCGGCCGGTGCCCGCGGCATAATAACGCATCATTTCCTGCCGCGTCGGCCAGTTCTGCGCATTATAGAGACTCTTTGCAGGGACAACATCAGGCGCGGTTTCGTCCCGAAGCGAATTGCTGAACCACGCAAGGTCGAGCAGCGGATCGCCGATCGTCGACAATTCCCAGTCGATCAGTGCGACGAGACGCGCCGGCCGGTCGAACGTGAACAGCGCGTTGGGCGTGCCGACATCGCCATGGATGATTCCTGCCCTGAAGCTGTCTGGCACATTGGCGCGCAGCCAGTCCCGGGTCAGTTCGTAACCCGGAATGTGTCGCCCCGCGTAACCATACAGCTTTCCGTAGCTGTTGAGCTGCCTTTCCCAGCGATCGACCTGCCGCTCCAGGAAATTGTCGGGCTTGCCGAAATCATCAAGACCGACCGCCTTGTAATCGACATTGGCGAGCGCGATCAGCCCGTCGACCATCGCATAAGCGATGCCGTATTCGCTCGGCGGCCCATCGAACGGCGCACGGTGATGGATATGCTCGTCGCGCAGTTCGGCGGCCCAGCCCTTGACCCATTCCATCACATAGAAGGGCTGACCGATTACCCCGTCATCGGCGCATACGCCGTAACAAAAGGGATGCGGCACCAGGGTGCCGTTGAGTGCGGTCAGGACACGTGCCTCGCGCAGCGCGCTACGTTCCGATCCCGGTGGTGCGACCGGCGGCGGGCGTCGCAACAGCATCGTCTCGTCACCGCCGCGGTTCAACGACAGGATCACGTTGCTGGTGCCGCCATGAACCTTTTCGACCGCCAACGGACCGTCACCGAGCTGCGGGATATTGGCGTCAAGCCAGGCGGTCAGTCGCATGGCGTCATAAAGACCTTCGATGTCGCTCATGTATCCTCCCGCTCGGCGGAAGGGGTCCGCTCGCAGAAACTGCGAATATTTTCCTCGATCGCCTCGCGAATAGTACGAAGCCCGGCGACGGTGGTGGCCACCAACGCCGGGTCGAGCGTTCCGACCAGCTGCCCGGCACGTTCCAGCCCGGCCAGGTCGGCAAGGTGGCGCAGCCGATCCCCCTCCTCGGTCGCCACGAGCAACCGTGCCCGCTTGTGGTCGGGATTGTCGCGCCACACGATCAGGCCCCGCGCGACAAGCGCGTCGGCCGCGCGCTGAATCACCTGACGAGGATGATCGAGGCTGCGGCCGATCTGCGGCACGGTCGGTGGAATTTTCGCGCCGGTGACGGCGGTGAGCACGACATTTTCGATCTCGGTGAATCCATGCATCACACGAATATCGCGAAACGCGACGGCCGTGCGGCCACGCATCCGCGCAAGCTCGTCGAGAAGCTGGATCATATAGCGTGCCGAGTCTAACATGGAACTATCATGTCGATTCGGAACAATGGTGTCAAATATACAATATCAATAACTCGAACCGGCCGTCAGGCAGCATCAGGCTCGCTGCGGCGGGAAGGCGGGGATTCCGTCACCTTTACGCTCTCCTCAATCTCTTAAACCAGCACCGGCTATCGCGCGGCGTCTCATCGGCTTCGTTCCAGAAAGTCGAGCAGAGGCGTATTGAAAGCATCATTGGCATCGCCCGCGACCATATGATCGGCGCTCTCGATATTGACGAACTCAGCATGCGGGACGAGCTGGCGGAATTCCGCGACGCCCTCCATGCTCACCACACGGCTTCGCCCGCCACGGATCAGCAGCGTCGGGATCGTCAGCGCGCGCGCTGCGGCCTCCAACCGTTCATGCTGCTCGCCGCTGCGGATTTCGCCGCGACGGCTTGCCATCATCGCCGGGTCCCAATGCCAGTGGTAGCGGCCATCCTTACGCAAGCGGAGATTCTTGGCGAGACCGCTCGTGTCCTTCGGGCGTGGGCGATGCGGGATATAGCGGGCGACCGCCTCCGCCGCCTCGTCAAGGCTCGCGAAGCCATCGGGATTGCCGGTCATGAAATCGCGAATCTCGTTCGCGCCCGCCATCTCGATTCGAGGCACGACATCGACGAGAACGAGCGCACGAAAACTAGCCGGCGGCGCTTCCCCGGCGGCGAGCAGCGCCGATAGTCCGCCCAGCGACGCGCCGATCAGGGCCGGCGGATTGGGAAGCGCGGCCGCAATCGCGCGGACGTCCGCCGCCAGCGCGTCGAGCGAATAGTCGCCGTCGGCCGCCCAATCGCTGTCGCCATGTCCACGCAGATCCACCGTGATCGCATGAAAACCGTCTTTCGCGAGCGCATCGACGGCTCTCCCCCAGCTAGCCGGGTTTGCCCGCCGCCGTGCAGCAACAGCACGGCGGGTGCGTCGCGCGCGCCTGCCTCGTCCGCCGCGAGCGAAATCCCTTTGCTTCCCGACAGCCGGATCACAGGATGGCGATCCCACCGGAATAGCGCGCTGTCCGCCCGACCGGCATGACTATGCGCCCGGTTGCATATTCATTCCGATCGACCCTGCTCATCCTCGCACCTCCGAAACCGAGCCAGATGACGCGATGATCTGGTTCGCCCCCTCCCCCCAATAATGTTTGCGCAATTCCCGCTTCAGCAGCTTCCCGGTTGGCAGACGCGGCAGTTCATCGATGAAATCGACGCTTTTTGGGCATTTGAATCTCGACAGCCGGGCGTGGCAATAGTCGATGATCTCCTTGCCCAGCGCATCGGTTGGCCGCAATCCGGACTTGAGTTCGACAACCGCCTTGACCGCCTCGCCAAATTCCTTGTCGGGCACTCCGATCACCGCGACGTCGCGGATTGCGGGGTGAAGCGTCAGCACCGCTTCCGCCTCCTGCGGGTAGATATTGACCCCGCCGGAGATGATCATGTTGCTCGAACGATCGGCGAGGAAGAGATAGCCGTCCGCGTCCATCCACCCCATATCGCCGGGGCGCGACCAGCCGCGCGCGTCGAAAAAGTCGGCGGTCTTGGCCGGTTCCTTGTGATATTCGAAAATCTCCGGCGCCTCGAACATCAGATGGCCGACCTCGCCGGGCGGCAGTTCGTTGCCCGCATCGTCGACGACATGGATCGGCCCTGTCACCGAGCGCCCGACGGTGCCCTTGCGCGCCATCCATTCCTCCGGGCGAACGATCGTGAAACCGCCGCCTTCGCTCAGCCCGTAATATTCGTAGATGAGCGGACCGAACCATTCGAGCATCCGTTCCTTGACGTCGATCGGACATGGCGCCGCAGCGTGGACGACCATTCGCAAGCTCGACAGATCGTATTTCGCGCGCGTTGCGGGCGGCAGCTGCAGCATCCGCACGAAATGCGTCGGCACGAATTGCGCGTGCGTGATACGGTAGCGCTCGATATGCGCGAGCGTCGCTTCGGCATCGAACCGGCGCGGCACCACCGCGGTCCCGCCGAGCATCTGCGCACCCATCGACCAGCCCATCGGCGCGGCGTGATAGAGCGGTGCGGGCGAGTAGAACACGCTGGCGTCATCAAAGGCGAACAGACCCGCCATCATCTGCTCGATGCGCAGCGGCGTATTGAACGGATCACCCGACAGCGTGCGCAGGATGCCCTTGGGCTGCCCCGTCGTACCCGAGGAATAGAACATGAAATTGCCCTCGGTCTCGATGCCGAACGGTTCGGTCGGCTCGGCATCGATCGCGGCGGCGAGGCTGCTGAACGGGCCGAATGCTTCGCCGGAACTGAACGGCAGCTTGAGACCCGGCACCGCCGCCGCGAGATCGAGCGCGAGTCCGGCGAGGCCGGGCGAGACGATCAGCGCCTCGGCATCGCTGTTGGTGAGAATATAGGCCGCCTCATCCCGGCTGAGATGCCAGTTGACCGGCACGAAGCGCAGCGCCGACCGGCGGCAGGCCCAAGCCGCGACATAGATGGCCGCGACATTTTCCATCAGCAGCGCGACACGTGCGCCTTCATCAAGCGAGCGCCGCAGCACCCGCGCCAGCCGCATGGAATCCGCGTTGAGCATGGCAAAATCGAGCGCCTCGCCGGTTTCCGCGGCGATCATCGCCGGTTTGTCCGGGGTGGTGCGCGCAAAGGTCAGGATCGACACGGACTCACTCTCCTTCCGGCGGCGGTTCGCGTCCGCCTGTCATAGCGAACGATCACAACCGGCCGCTGGCTCAAACCGCTCATCGTTGCCCGAAAGTCGAGCCGACACGCTGGGCGAAATCAGGCGCGATCCCGGGACTGCGATAGCTTTCATGTGCAAGGCCCTGCGCGAGCGGGAGGTCCTGCGTTTCCGTCAAAAGGCGCTTGTTGCCGCGATGACTGTGCCAGGAAAGCGCGGTGATATCGTTTAGCAGCGCCGCCAGCTCGGCGTCGAACGCATCGTCGGGGACGCAGATATTGGCGAGGCCAACCCTTTCCGCCATGCGTCCACCGATCTCGCGAGCGGTGAACATCATCTCCCGCGCCTTGTAGGTGCCGACCCGGCGCGGCAGCCGCTGGCTCATTCCCCAGCCGGGAACGAGGCCCCATTTTGCGTGTGTATCCGCAAACCGCGCGGACTCGGCGGCGAAGATGATGTCCGCGCCAAGCACCAGCTCGAGGCCACCCGTGAAACACGGGCCGTGCACCGCCGCGATCACCGGCTGCGGCAGTTGCGCCAGCCGCTCGATCGTCTTCGCCTGAAAGTTCCTTGCCGGTGCCCGTTGCTGCTTGCCGAGATCCGCACCCGCCGAGAACACCGGCCCCTTGGCGCGCAGCACGACCGCCCCCACGTTATCGATCTCGCGTTCGAGCGCGGCCAGATGCGCGTCGAGCGCCACGAACATATCCACGTTGAGCGCATTGCGCTTTTCGGGCCGGTTGAGCGTCAGCGTGGCGACGCCGCCGGCATCGTCGCGCAGTACGAGCATCTCGTCGGACATGCACTTCCCCTTGAATGGTGCGAAGGAGCCGGCCCGGATCAACCGCGCGTGAAGGTCTTGCCCTCGGTCGCCATCGTCCTGAGCAATGCAGCCGGCTCGATCCCGATCGCTTCCAACCCGGCGATGATCTTAGGCAAGCCGATCGTGTCGGCCCAGAACATCGGGCCCCCAGTATAGACCGGCCAGTTGTAACCGAGGATCGCCGCCACATCGATATCCGAGGCCCGGATCGCGATCCCTTCTTCCAGCACTTTCGCGCCTTCGTTGACGACAGGGTAGAGCAACCGTGCAACGATCTCCTCCGCCGGGAGCGATCCGCTCGAATTGATGCCCTTGTACCGGGCGAAATCAGCGATCAGTTCAGCCGCGACCGGCGAGGGCGTGGCGTTGCGCTTTTCGTCATAATCATAATAGCCGCCATTCTTCTTCTGGCCGAGCCGATCGATCTTGACGAGATCGCCGCGCACGCTGCGTTCGATTTCGTCGCGGCCGATCACGTCCAGCCCGACCAGGTCGATCATCTGGAACGGCCCCATCGCGAACCCGTAATCATAAAGCGCCTTGTCGACCTCAGCCGGGGTCGGCCCCTCGAGGATCAGCGCATCGGCCTGCCGGCCGCGCGGTGACATGATGCGATTGGCGATGAAGCCGTGGCACACCCCGGCGAGCACCGGCACCTTGCCGATCTGCCGCGCGAGTTTCATTGCGGTCGCGATCACCTCAATCGCGGTCTTCTCCCCGCGCACCACCTCCAGCAGCCGCATCACATTGGCGGGCGAGAAGAAATGCAGGCCGATCACCCATTCCGGTCGCGAGGTCGCCGCCGCGATAGCGTCGAGATCGAGGAACGAGGTGTTGGACGCGAGAATGGCGCCCGGTTTGCAGATCGTGTCGAGTTGGCCGAAGACCTGCTGCTTGACGCCGATTTCCTCGAACACCGCCTCGATCACCAGGTCCGCCTCGGCGAGCGCGTCGAGCCCCAGCGCGGGGGTGATGAGCGCCATGCGCTGCTCGACCTGCTCGGCGGTCATGCGGCCCTTGGCGACGGTATTCTCGTAATTCCTGCGGATGACGGCGATGCCGCGATCGAGCGCCTCCTGCTTCATCTCCACCAGCGTCACCGGCACGCCGATGTTGAGGAAGTTCATGGTGATGCCGCCGCCCATCGTGCCAGCGCCGATCACGCCGACCGTCTTCACGGGGATCGTCGGAGTCGCGGCCGGGACATCCGGCACCTTCGATGTCTCACGCTCGGCGAAGAAATAATAACGCTGCGCGGCGGATTCGGTGCTGGCGACGAGTTCCTGGAACAGCTCCGCCTCACGCGCGAGGCCCTTGTCGAAATCTTCGATCTCGGCCGACGCCTCGATCGCCTTGACGATGTTGAATGGCGCCTTGAAGCCACGGAAGGCGCGCGCGTTCTTCTTCAGGAAATCGGCGTAAATTTCCGGGTGGCCGCGCGATGGCGCGACCTTGTCCTGCCGGTCGCGTACGCGCACCAATGGCTTGTCCAGCATCGTCCGGGCGAAGGCGACGGCATCGTCCTTTAGGCGGTCTTCCTCGGCGAGCGCATCGATCATGCCCATGTCCAGCGCCTTGCGCGCGGGAACCGGCGCCCCTGTAGTCACGATCTCCAGCGCCTTCTCTACGCCAACGATGCGCGGCAGCCGCTGCGTGCCGCCCGCGCCCGGCAGCAAGCCGAGATTGACTTCGGGCAGCCCCACTTTGGCCGACGGCACCGCGATGCGATAATGGCAGATGAGCGCGAGTTCATAGCCGCCGCCAAGAGCGGTGCCGTGGATCGCGGCGACGACCGGCTTCGCGCCATTTTCGATGATGTTGAACACCTCGTGGAGACCCGGGCCCTGCGGCGGCTTTCCGAATTCGGAAATGTCCGCGCCAGCGAAGAAAGTGCGGCCGCCACAAATCAGCACGATCGCCTGGACGCTGTCGTCGGCGGCGAATTTACGGAACCCCTCATCCAGCGCGACACGCGTCTTGAAGCCAAGCGCGTTCACCGGCGGGCTGTCGATCATGATGATCCCGATGCCGTCCTCGACCGTGTACGTGCCAGCTTCGCTCATGATTTCCGCTCCGTGAGTCCGATAAAATTGGGCGCATGAAGGGCGCGCCGCGACAAGGGCGCGCCCGATCATCGCCGGTGTTACTTGCGCTTCGATGCCGCCAGTAATTCCCAATGCCGCGCCATCATCGTCGCGGCCTGCTCCTGCAGATCGCGCGGCACGTCGGGATAGAGCGGCAGCTTGCCGCTGGACGGCAGCGCGATCGTCGCGGTGGCGCGCACCGTCTCGTCGCCGCGCTGGTTGGTGAAGCGGACCGCGACGTCGACGAGATTCTGGCCGCCCTCCTCGCGCTTGGCGATCACCTCGCCGGTCACGAATTGCGTGTCGCCCATATAGTTGAACTTGCGGATCTCGTCGTGGACGTGGAGCACGATGCCGTCGTCACCGGCCCAGTCGCTGAGATAATGGAACAGATAATTCTCGCGCATCACGCCGTAATCATAGGCCATCGGGTTGCCGATCGCCTGCGCCCATTTCGGATCCCAGTGCAGCCGCTGCGCAACATCGGGGATGCCATATTCGTTCTTGACGTAGAAAGGTGCGATCCGCTTGCGGTTCTTGTGCGCGAGCCGGCCGACCGTCGGCGCATAAGGCACGAAACCGTAACCGCCGGCGTGGAAGCAGATCACGTCGGTGACGGTGAGCGGCCCCTTGGCCATCTTGCCGAGCGAGTCCCCGATTTGCACGCTCGCGAAATCGCGCCGCGCCGCGCCTTGCACCTTCTCATCGGCATAGACAGCATCGATGTCGGCAATCTGCTCGTCGGTGTAGGTCGCCGGCTCGATCGCGGCATACTTCCCCTTCTTGGCGGCCGTCTTGCGTTCGGTGAGCACGCGCAGGATACGATAGACTGCGACCACCTCGCCGCGCTGGTTGATCTTCACGTCGCGCCGGACGTTGATGACCGAGCGACCCGAGAATTCTGACTGTTTGACTTCGCAGCTCTCCTCGCCGTGGTAGCTGTAGAGCGTATCGCCCGGATGGATCGGCCGATACCAGTCCCAGGTCGAGCCGGAAACGAAGACGTGTACGCCGCGGAACAGTGACTTCCTGAGCGCCTTGATCTCGTCGGGAATCGGATCGCCCATCATCGGCGCATTGATGATCCCGGCCATCATGCCCGGCGCGATCACCCCGCCCCAGCGCGTCGTCCTCGCATAATCCGGTTCGCAATAGAGCGGATTGTCGTCGCCGTTGCCGTGGCTGAAGTTACGGATGTTATCGGTCGTCGCAGTCTGGATATATTCGCGCGTCTTGGCCGGTTCGTAGAAACCGACGAGCTTCTTCTGCCGCTCGATATCCTCATCCGTGATCGCATAGTCGACGGCCTTCTTCCACTCGTCACTTTGCAGGATGTCTTCGCTCTTGGTCGCCATGATCGTCTCTTTCGTTTGAAGAAGGGGTCAGTCTCAAAGCTGATCGAACGGCACATTCTTGTCGAAGCGCACATCGCCCGGCATGCCCAGCACGCGTTCGGCGATCTGGTTCTTCAGCACCTCATCGGCGCCGCCTGCGATCCGCATCACCGTGGACCAGATATAATCGTATTGAAGGTCATGCGTCGCGGCGTCGCCGGCCGAGGGAGCCAGCGCCTCGGGGCCGCGTATCTCCATCGCGAGGCCCAGCGCGCGTTGCTGGCGTCCGGCATAAGCGAGCTTAACCATGCCGGCGAGTGCGCCGGGATTTTCGCCACGCGACACCATCGTACGCAGCCGCGCCTCGAAATATTTGCCGCCACGCTCCTCCGCCAGCGCTTCCGCCAGCGCCAGACGCACCGCCGAGTTGTCGAGCGCGGTGCCCGCGCCACGCGGGGTCGCGGCAGCATATTCGATAATCGGCATCATCCCGCTCTTCGAACTGCCGCTGCCCAGCCGCTCGCCCATCAGCACGGTCATGCAGCAGGCCCACCCCTCGCCGACCGCGCCGATGCGGTTGGCATCCGGGATGCGCACATCGGTCAGGAACGTCTCGTTGAAATCGGAGGCGCCGGAAATCTGCTTGATCGGGCGAACCTCGATACCCGGTGTCTTCATGTCGACCACGAAGAACGTCAGCCCCTTATGCTTCGGCACGGTCGGGTCGGTGCGCACGACCAGAATGCCCCAATCGCTTTCGTGCGCCCAGCTCGACCATACCTTCTGGCCGTTGACGATCCAGTCGTCGCCGTCGCGCACGGCCTTGGAGCGCAGATTGGCGAGATCGGAGCCGGCAGACGGCTCGGAAAATAGCTGACACCAGGTCAGCTCGCCTTTCAGCGTTCGATCGATGAAACGCGCGCGTTGCGTATCATTGCCATGTTTGCCGATCACCGGGATCGCCATCCCCAGCCCGATGCCCATATACGGACCCTTGGGGAGCCGGTGCCGCGCCTCCTCCTCAGCGAAGACCACGCCCTCGATTACCGTGCCACCGCGTCCACCAAGGGCCTTGGGCAAGGTGATTCCGGCAAAACCGCCATCGTAGAGCGCGCGCTGCCACGCGCGGCCACGCCTCACTTCGTCGGCGTCGTCCAGCTTGACCCCTTCGGGAACCTCATGCGCCGGCGCGCTCGCGTCGAGCCATGCGCGCGCCTCGGCGCGGAAAGCTGCTTCTTCGGGCGTATCGTTGAAATCCATCGTTCAAGCCGCCTTTGCCTGCGTGCCGGGGAGATGCGCGATCAGACGATCGGCCCACGCCTCGCGACTGCCGAGAGAGATCGCCAGCGTGCGCTCGCGTCGGTAATAGAAGTGGCAATTGGCTTCCCAAGTGTAGCCGATGCCGCCGTGAACCTGGAGGTTTTCGCGCGCCGCGCGCTCGAACGCGCTTATTGCGGTCAGCCGGGCCGCCGCCGCTGCCGCAGGCAGATCGTCAGGGGATTCGCCTGCCGCCCAACCGCCGAAATAAGCATTGGATCGCGCCAGTTCGAGCGCCACCGCAATGTCCGCAAGCTTGTGCTTGATCGCCTGGTAGCTTGCCAGCGGGCGACCGAACATCGCGCGCTCCAGCGCATAATCGCGCGCCATCGTGAGGCAGGCGTCCGCCCCCCCAACCGCCTCGAACGCCGCCTGCACGACGGCGCGGTCGAACAACTCCTCGATCGCTTGCCCCGCCAGCAATTCGGCCGAAGCGTTGGCGAAGGTCAGCGCGTAGTGCGGACGAAGCTGATCGAAGCTGTCGAGCCTGGTGCGGGTCACGCCCGGCTGATCGAGATTGACCAGCACCAGCGCGGGCTTGCCCTCCGCCCGCGCCAGCACCACCGCAACGGTGGCGACGCCAGCGTCCGCAACCGGCGTCTTGACCCCGTTCAGCGCGCCGCCTTCGAATGTCGCTTTGAGCGCGGGTCCGGTCCAGCCGCCGGCGCCTTCGACATAAGCGAAGGTGCCGACCGCCTCCCCGCTCGCCAGCTTCGGTAACCATGCCGCTTTCTGCGCCGCGCTGCCCGTCAACCGAATCGCATCGGCCGCGAGCACGATCGACGAGAAGAATGGCAGCGCGACATTGGCGCGCCCCATCTCTTCGCTGATCACGCCGAGATCGAGTTCGGTCAGGCCCAGACCGCCGAACTCCTCCGGAATAGCCGCGCCAAGGAAACCCATCCCGGCGATCTCGCGCCAGAGCGGCTCATCCCATTCGGCACCGGATTCGATCAGCGACCGCAGGTGATCTGGGGTGGACCGCTCGCCAAGCAACCCACGCGCCTGCTCGGCGAGCATCTTCTGTTCGTCGGAAAGATCGAAATTCATCCTGGATCCTCGAAGGCACTGGCGATGTCTGACGGTTTACGCGGTCGATCAGCGCGGCGGCATACGGATCGCGCCGTCGAGGCGCAGGTTCTGGCCGTTGAAATAGCTGTTGCGCACCAGTTCCATGACCAGACTGCCGAACTCGCTGGGCTTGCCGAGCCGCTTCGGGAACGGAACGGAGGCCGACAGCACTTCGAGCACCTTGGGCGGCACGCCGAGCATCGGCGGCGTCGCGAATATGCCGGGCATGATCGAATTAACGCGGATGCCCAGATCCATCAGATCACGCGCCATCGGCAGGACGAGACCGTTCACGCCGGCCTTGGCCGAACCATAAGCGACCTGCCCGACCTGTGCATCCTGCGCGGCGGCCGAGGCTGTCAGCGTGATGACACCGCGTTCACCATCTTCCAGCGGCTCGAGGCTCGCCATGCCGATCGCCGAAAGCGAAGCGAGCCGATAGCTCGCTACGAGAATACCAAGGACGGAGAATTCATAATCCTCGGTCGAAAACCGTTTCAGGCCGCCGGTTTCCTTGTTCCTGCCGACCGTTTTGCCGCCGCGCGACACCTGCGCGCAATGGACGAGAATCCGCTCCTGACCATGCGCCGCACGCGCCTTTTCGAAGCCGGCGACGACGCTTTCCTCGCTAGTGATGTTGACGTTGCAAAACAGGCCGCCGATTTCCCGGGCGATCGCCGCGCCTTTTTCCTCGTTGAGGTCGAAGATCGCGACCTTGACGCCGGCGGCGGCGAGCGCGCGGGCGCTGGCCTCGCCGAGGCCGGAGGCGCCGCCGGTGACGACGGCTGCGGTTTCGTTGTTGATTTCCATGCTCGATGCTCCCTGAATTGCTGGATGTCGAAAAAGGGCGATCAGACGAGGAAGCTCGTCAGCCGGCCACGAATGATAGTTTCAGCCTCGGCGACGATCCGGTCGATCAGCACCTGACAGGTAGGGATGTCGTGGATCAGGCCCTGCACCATGCTGGCCCAGAACACGCCCTTCGACAGGTCGCCGGTCTTGAGCAGCTCACGCCCGGCGGTGCCGGCGACCAGTTCCTGCACGTCGGAGAATTTCGCGCCGGGAACGGCAAGGCGGCGCACCACTTCCTCCGACACGGCGTTCTTGCCGACGCGCGCGGTGTTCTTGAAGCTGCGGAAGATCAGGAAGGTGCCGCGCTCGTCATTGTCGATATACGCCTGCTTCACGTTGGCATGGATCGGCGCCTCCTGCGTCGCGCAAAAGCGCGTGCCCATGTTGATGCCGTCCGCGCCCAACGCGAGCGCCGCCGCCAGCCCGCGACCGTCGCCGAAGCCACCGCTCGCCAGCATCGGGATCTTTACCTTGTCGGCCGCCGCCGGGATCAGGATGAGGCCAGGGATATCGTCCTCACCGGGATGGCCGGCGCATTCGAAGCCATCGATCGAGATGACATCGCACCCCGCCCGCTCAGCCGAAAGCGCGTGGCGGACGGCGGTGCATTTGTGCAGGATGACGATGCCGTGTGGCTTGAGCTGCGCCCAGATCTCGCGCACCGCAGGTGTGCCCGCCGTCTCGACGATCTTCACGCCGCCGTCGATGATCGCCTGCGCATACGCCTTGTAATCGGGCGAGTTGATCGTCGGGAACACCGTCATGTTCACGCCGAACGGCTTCGCGGTCATCGAACGACAGCGCTCGATCTCGTCGCGCAACGCCGCCGGGGTCGGCTGGGTTAGGCCGGTGAGGATACCGAGGCCGCCCGCGTTCGAAACGGCGGAGGCCATCTCGGCCGTGCCGACGCCCTGCATCCCGCCTTGCACGATCGGATGCTCTATACCCAGAAGCTCCGTGATCCGTGTCCTGATTGCCATTCGTCCCCGCTCCTTCGAAAACCCTGGACGGTCTTATCACACCTAGTTACCTATGACGAGTGTCTCGCTAGCCGCTTTGACGGCGTTCGGCAACCGGGAGGATAGGTGAGCATCGATTGGTCGCAACTTCGACTGCCGGTGATGCAGGCGCCGATGCTGATCTGCTCCAGCCTCGAACTGGTGATCGCTTCCTGCCGCGCTGGTGTGATCGGCGCATTTCCCAGCGGTAATCCGCGCGCGCCGCACAGTTTGGAATCATGGCTCGCGGCGATTCGCGAAGCCGAGGCCGAAAGCCTCGGCCGCGGCGAGCGTTTCGCGCCATTCTGCGTCAACCTGCTCGCCTCGACCGCGATCGACCAGCGGGTTCGCGCCGAGCGACTCGCCATCTGCAAGCAGGCGCGCGTGCCACTGATCCTCACCAATCTCGGCGATCCGAAGGCGGAGGTCGAAGCGGCGCACGAATGGGGCGGCACCGTCTTTCACGATGTGACGACGATGCGCTTCGCCGAGAAGGCGATCGCAGCAGGCGTCGACGGGCTGATGCTGGTGACGGGCGGCGCGGGCGGCCATGCCGGCACGCTCAACCCGTTCGCGTTCCTTCCGCAGGTGCGCCGCATCTTCGGCGGCACGATCATGCTCGCGGGCGGCATCGCCGACGGCAACGGTATCGCCGCGGCGCTGGCGCTCGGCGCCGATATCGTCGTGATGGGCACGCGCTTCATCGCCACGCGGGAATCGGGCACCTTCGATCCGCACAAGCAGATGCTGGTGAAGGCGCGCAGCGACGACGTGCTGTTCACCGACGCCATTGCCGGGATGCCGGCAAGCTTCCTGCGCCCCTCGATGATCGAGAACGGACTAGATCCGGATAATCTGCCGCCGCCCAAGGGGCTGCATCGCCCCGACCTGCCGCCCGGAATCAAGGCGTGGAAGAACATCTGGAGCGGCGGCCATTCGACGGGCCTCATTGATGATGTGCCGAGCGTGGCCGAACTCATCGACCGGCTCGAAGCAGAGTTCCACGGCGCGCGTGATCCCGGCGACTGGCGTGCCGCGCTGCTCAGGAGCCTGTCGTGACGACGGAGAGCGAGGGTCGCCAGACGAGCCGCCTCGGCCACGATGGCCATTATACCGACCGACTGATACGCATCGCCGGCGGCTGGCATATCGCGCATCGATCGGTGTGGATCGACTATCAATCACCCGTCCCCCTTCGCCCGCCGCTCCACCTGTGCGGGGGCCCGGCTTTTCGAGGATAACAGGATGGAGTTCATCACGGTTTCCAGGGCCGATCGCGTCACCACCGTCACGCTCAACCGGCCGGCGGCCATGAACGCGATCAACGGCGCGATGCACAACGAATTGCAGATCGCGTTCGACGCTTTCGCCGCCGACGACGAGCAGTTGGTCTGCGTCGTCACCGGCGCGGGCGACAAGGCATTCTGCGCTGGTTCGGATTTGAAGGCGGCGGCACTGGAGGACGAGCGGCACGTCTATCCCCGCAACGGCTATGCCGGCCTGATCGAGCGGTTCGATTGCGCCAAGCCGGTCATCGCGGCGATCAACGGTCTCGCGCTCGGCGGCGGGTTCGAGGTGGCTCTGGCCTGCGACCTCGTCATCGCCGTGGAGACGGCGAGCTTCGGCCTGCCCGAACCGCTGGTAGGTGCGATCGCGCTGGGCGGCGGGCTGCATCGGCTGGCGCGGGAGATCGGACCGAAACGGGCGATGGGCATGATCCTCACCGGGCGACGGGTAAGCGCGGAAGAGGGATATCGTCTCGGCTTCGTCAACGAGGTGGTGGCGCCTGGCGCACTCGATGCGGCCATCGCGCGCTGGGTGGCCGAGATATTGCGGGGCGCGCCGCTTGCATTGCGCGCGTCGAAGGAAGCTGTCTATCGCGGACTGGACGAGCCGGGCCTCGAAGCGGCCCTGACCCGCCAATCCGCCTATCCAGCATATGTGGCATGGCGGTCCAGCGCGGATCTTGCCGAAGGCGCGCTCGCCTTCGCCGAGAAGCGCGGGCCGAACTGGGCCGGCAAGTGAGCCGCGCCGTCGTCATCCACGCTTTCGGCGCGCCATCAACCTTCTACCTGGAGAAGCGCGAGGTCTTCCCGCCCGGTCCCGGGAAACTGACGATCCAGACCCACGCCGCCGGCGTCAGCTTCGTCGATGTACTCGTCGCGGCGGGCGAATATCAGTTGAAGCCGCCCCTGCCCTTCATTCCCGGCAGTGAATTCGCGGGGATCGTCACCGCCGTCGGCGAAGGGGTTGATCCGGCGCGCATCGGCCAGCGCGTGCTGGCAAGCGCGTTCGGGGCCGCCTTCGCGGAGGACTCCGTCGTGCCGGCGAGGCTCGCGCTGCCGATCCCCGCCGGCATGAGTTTCGCGGAAGCGGCAGTGTTCCGCGTGAGCTATGCCACGGCTTATTATGCACTTGTCCAGCGTGGCGGGTTGAAAGCGGGCGAAACATTGCTGGTGCTCGGCGCGGGCGGCGCAGTCGGCTATGCTGCGATCGAAGTCGCCAAGGCGCTGGGCGCGATCGTGATCGGCTCGGCATCGTCGGAGGCCAAGCGCGCGCTGGCCATTGCCGCCGGGGCCGACGCGGTCGTGGATGCGCGCTCCGAAACATGGCGCGACGACGTGAAGGCCGCGAACGGCGGTCGCGCGATCGATGTCGTGATCGATCCGGTCGGCGGCGACGCGACCGAGCGCGCCTTCCGCTCGCTCGCGTGGAACGGCCGGCTGCTGGTGATCGGCTTTGCCGGTGGATCGATCGCGAAGCTGCCGGCCAATCTGGCTTTGCTCAAGGGCGCATCGCTGATCGGCGTCGATCTTCGCCAGTTCGGCGAATATGAACCCGAGACGGCCATCGCCAATGTCGCCGCATTGTTCGAGCTGTACGAGGCTGGCCGTCTCCACCCGCCGATCGCCAGAACCTATGCCCTGGACGATTTCGCCCCGGCAATGGTTGAAGTGCGCGCGGGCGAGACGGCGGGCCGGATCGTGCTGACCATGCGATAGCGCGATCCGCTCACCAGCCCGCCAGATCAGCGGCGCGCGCGCGGTGGACGGCTGGGCTGCCGAGATAGGCGCGATCGAACATGGACCGGCGGAACCAGTTGTTCAGGCCGTACTCCCAAGTATAGCCGATTCCGCCATGCGCGGCGATCGCGGCGCGTGCGACCGAAACGAAGCGATCGGCGAGATGGGCCTTGGCGATCGCGGCGGCGCGCGACGCATCGGGCAGGCCGGCATCATGCGCATAACCGGCATACCAGACGAGCGCGCGGGACGGCTCGACCTCCAGCGCCATTTGCGCAAGCTGGTGTTTGAGCGCCTGAAAGCGGCCGATCGGCTGGCCGAACTGCTCACGTTCCCCGGCGTATCCCACCGACAGATCGACGCAATATTGTGCGCCGCCAAGCGCATCGGCAGCAAGCAGGACCAGCGCCGCGTCGAAGATGCGCGCGACGAACGGATCACCCGGCGCGAACAGCATGTGCGCTCTGGCGTTTGCGAAGGTGACAGTCGACAGCCGCCGACTGCGATCGCTCGATTTGATCGGCTCGATCGTGATCCCCTCGCCAGCTTCGACCAGCGCGATGCCGCCGCCCTTCGTCCCGAGGATGAACAGGTTCGCCGCACCCGCCGACTGGACGAAGCGCACGCTGCCGGCCTCCGGCGTCGCATCCCAGCTTTCGGGAAGCCATCCGCCGCCGAACGCAAAGGTCGCCACGGTGTCGCCGCTCGTCAGCCCTTCGAGATGCGCCTTGCCGCTCTCGTTGGCGGATCCGGCGACGATCATTGCCGCCAGCATCTGCGCGCCGATCGGCCCCGCTACCGCCGCTTGTCCGGCGACTTCGGCGACCATCGCCGCATCGAGCAAGCCCAGCCCGGCTCCGCCTTGATCCTCGGGCAGCAGCAGGCCGCCCAGTCCCAGCGCCATCAGCGCGCGCCAGCTGTCGGGGTCGAAATCGGCCTCGCCGTCGACGAAGGCATGGAGCCGTTCCGCCGGCCACACATCAGCCAGCGTCCCGCGCACCGCATCCTGGATGGCGCGTTGTTCCTCGCTCGGGTGAAACCTCACTTGCCGGCCTCCATCGCCAGATCGCGCGGCAGGCCCAGGCCCCGCTCGCTGATAATGTTGCGTTGAATGTTGGTTGTGCCGCCCGCGATCGAATTACCGAGCGATCCCATGATCTGATCGAGCCATTTCTCCGGCCCACGACCGCGTGTGCCCGCCACGGCCGGCTCGATCAGCGCTTCATCGCCGATCAATTCCTGCGCGGCGAGCGCTATTTCGTGGCCCGTTTCGGTCAGCAGCAGCTTCATCATCAACTGGACGATTCCCGGCTCCTCGCCAGCGGCAGCGAGACTGAACAGCCGGTAGCTCGAATAACGATGCGCCATCACATAGCCCTCGATACGGGCCAGCGACTGGCGGATCTCGGGGTCCTCGATCGCCGGCTTGCCGTTGCGCGTCACCTCGCGCGCCAGTTCGACCAGCTTGTCGAATTGCGCGCCAAGCCCCGCCGCCGAGCCGATCGCGGCGCGCTCGTGCTTCAGCGTGGTGCGCGAGACGTTCCAGCCGTCGCCGCGCTCGCCGACCAGCCACGAAGCAGGAGTCTTCGCATTGTCGAAGAAGAACTCGTAAAAGCCCGATTCCCCCGTCATCTGCCGGATCGGGCGGCGGGTCACGCCGGGCTGGTTCAGGTCAATCAGCAGATAGGAAATGCCGGCGTGCTTGCTGGCTTTCGGCTCGGTGCGCACCAATGCGAACATGTGCGTCGCGCGATCGCCCTGACTGGTCCAGATCTTCTGGCCGTTGATGATCCATTCGTCGCCGACCAGCTCGCCCCTGGTGCGCACCGAGGCGAGATCGGAGCCGGTGCCGGGTTCGGAATAGCCTTGGCCCCAGGTATATTCGCCCGACATCGTCTTGCGGATGAACAGGTCTTTCTGCTCGGGCGTGCCGCGCTCGAGCAATGTGGGAACGAGCATGTTCATGCCGTTACCGGTGATTTCCATCGGCGCGCGGGCGCGGCCGAACTCCTCGCGGATCACCTGCGCGCGCACCACGTCGGGCGGCTGCGCCGACCCGCCGAACTCCTTTGGAATCGAGCGGTAGAGATAACCCGCGCCGGTCGCCTTCAGGCGAAAGTCGTTGATGTAAGCCTTCAGCTCGGCGCCGCGCAACGCGCCTGGTTGCCACGCGGCACCCAGGAAGTCGCGCACCTCCGTGCGAAACGCCTCGGCGTCCGCGCCGTAGCTCAGGTCCATCTCTTCCTCCTTGACGCATATCGCGCCCTGCCTTTGCTGCGCCATGCCACTAGATAGGCAACTTGGTCAAATATGTTGTTGGCCACCTCATTCGAGCAGATCGACCAGTCGTTCCCCGTCGCCGGTATCGAGCCAGGACTGGTTCGCGTTCATCACATGCAGCCCCCAATGCGCCGCCGCGTCATCGCCACGCCCCGCTTCGATCAGTTCGATCAGCTTGTGGAACGAGCGGATTCCCCACAGAGAGCGACGACGCTGCAAATCCTCGGGCATCTTGCGGCGCGACAGGGACGAGACCTGATAATGCTCGACCACGTTCTGCAAGACCGAGATGAGGAACAGCAACGTCTGGTTGCCGCCCAATTCCACCAGCAGCCGGTGGAACTCGGCCAGCCCGATCATGAAATCGACATATTGCCCCGCCTCGACGAAGGCGGTGAGCCGCATCGCTTCGGCGCGCAGCCGCTCGGTCGCGCCCGGCACCGGCGCCTCGGCGAGGCGGCGCGCGATGAAGGGTTCGATCGCCAGCCGCGCTTCGTAGATATCGGCGATCGTCGTGCCCTGCGCGGCGAGAACGAACCCGGCATAGCGTGCCACGCTCCGGACGCGCGGCTGATGCACGCGCGCGCCGGTGCGCGAGCCGCGGACCACGCTGATGAGCATCTCCGCCTCCAGAATGCGGAAGGCTTCGCGCAGCGTCGGCCGGGAAATCCCCAGCGTCGCCATCAATTGCCCTTCGGGCGGCAGAAAATCGCCTTCCTTCAATTCGCCGCGGATGATGCGTCGGCGGATGTGGTCGGCCACGACCTCGGCGGTCTTGGGCACGCGGATCGCCTGCCGCGCCAGATATTCATCGCGGAAATTTGGCGAGCCTCCGCTGGTTGCGTTCGCGCTGGTCTCTTCGTCCACATCGCCTCCTCGACGGTGAATCGAAACGCTACCCAAGGGCTTGCTGGCGACGCATGGTTGCGCCGACCCGATCCGCCGCATATAGATATCTAACCTAGTTAGAGGACCGACGACAGTGCAATTCGAAACGATCCTTGTCGACAAGGCCGATCACGTCGCCACCGTCACGATCAATCGCCCGGAAGCCCTGAACTCATTTACCAGGCGGATGCTGGAGGAATTCGACCACCTCTGGAAGGACATAGGCGAGGACGATCTGATCCACGCGGTCGTGCTAAGGGCGGCGCCCGGTCGTGCCTTCTCCACCGGCGTCGACGTCAAGCTCGCGCGCGAGCCGGATCAGGCGATCATGCACGACAATATCTGGACCGCACGCGATCCGGGCGATTTTCTTGGCCCCAAGGCGAGCCGCTGCTGGAAGCCGGTAGTGACCGCCGTGCATGGCATGGCGGCCGGCGGCGCTTTCTATTGGATCAACGAAAGCGACATCATCATCTGCTCGGAAGAAGCGACCTTCTTCGATCCCCATGTCACGTACGGGATGACGGCGGCGCTCGAACCGATCGGCGCGACCTATCGCATGCCGCTGGGTGACGTACTGCGCATGGCGCTGCTCGGCAATGACGAACGGATCAGCGCGGACACCGCCAGACGCATCGGCCTGGTTTCCGAAGTCGTGCCGCTCGACCAATTATGGGCGCGCGCCGACGAACTGGCACGCATCATCGCCGCCAAGCCGCCCGCCGCGACGCAGGGCACGGTGCGTGCGATCTGGGAATCGCTCGACCTACCGCGCTCCGCCGCGCTCGCGCAGGGCCTGAAATATTGTCAGGTCGGCAATCCCGTCGGCGTGCCGCAGGTCGACCGCGCCGCGCTGATGGCCGACAAGGCGAAACGCTTCACCGTCCGATGACTGCCTTGCGTCGTCTTACCTAGTTATATAGGTAGGGCGAAACGGAGGTGAGGATGTCGTTACTTTACGACGAAGGGCAGCAGGCGATCGCGACCGAATCACGTCGGGCGCTCGAAGCACGCATGTCGCTTGAGGCGCAATTGCCGCTTCTCGAGCGGCAAGGCGCATATGACGAAGGTTTCTGGACCCTCGCTCGCGAGCAGGGCTGGACCGCGCTTACACTCGGCGAGGAGCATGGCGGGATCGGCCTCGGCCTGATCGAGTTGGGGCTGGTCGCGCTTCAGGCCGGACGCTCGCTGAGCGGCGCGCCATTCGTCACCACCTCGTTCGGCGCAGGATCGGCGCTGGCCGCTTATGGCGATGACCGCCTCGGGCAGACGTGGCTCGGCCGGCTCGCCGCCGGGGACGCGATCGGTGCGGTCGCCTTCGCGGAAGGCCAATCGCCGTTGCCTTCGCAGCCTAAGGTCGTCCTGACGAATGGACGGCTGACCGGCCGCAAACCGGGCGTGACGGCAGGCCTGCAGGCGGACATCGCCATCGTCCTCGCAACGCAGGACGGGCAGCCGGTGCTGGCGGCGGCACCGCTCGACGGCGTGCGGCGCGAAGCGCTCCAGACGTTCGACAACGGCCGCGGCACGGCCGATCTGACCTTCTCCGACACTCCGGCCGACGTGCTGGTCGCAGGGCCGGCAGCGGTGGATGCAGCGCTGCGCCTGCTCGCCGAACAGGCGGTCGTGGTGGCGCACGAGCAGACCGGCGGAGCCGAGGTGCTGATGGAGATCGCGCGTGATTATGCCAATACCCGGCGAGCGTTCGGCCAACCGATCGGCGCCTTCCAATCCGTGAAGCACCGCATCGCCGAACTTTACGCATTGGTCGAGCTTGCCCGTGCGAGCGCGCTCCACGCCGCGACGCGCGTCGGCCAGCCCGATTTCATCGCCGCCGCCGCGGCCGCGCGCCTGTCCGCGACCGAAGCCTATGACACCGCCGCGCGCGATTGCATCCAAGTGCATGGCGGGATCGGTGTGACATGGGAGGCGGGCCTCCATCTTCACATGCGCCGGGCGCGGAGCCTGGCGAACGAACAGGGCAATATGATCTTCTGGGAAGACGTGCTGGTGAGCCAACTCGAAAGGCAGGCGGCGTGACCGATATCGATACGTACCGCGCGCGCGCGCGCGAATGGCTTACCTCGGTCGCCGGCGAGTTCGGCAAGGAGGCGCGCCGCGGTCTTTCGGTGGAGGACGATCTCGCGCTCGGGCGGTGCTATCAGCGCGCGAAATATGAGGCGGGTTATGCCGGCATCAACTGGCCGGTCGAGATGGGCGGGCAAGGCCTGACGCATATCGAGAAGGTCGCCTTCGATACCGAGGAAATGCCGTTCGGCATGCCGACCGCCTATTTCGGCATCTCGCTCGGCATGCCGGTCCCGATCCTGCAACGCTTCGGCGGCGACAAGGACTTCGCCCGCGAACGCACGATCGCCGCGCTGCGGGGCGAGGAAATCTGGTGTCAGCTCTTCTCCGAACCGGCGGGAGGATCCGACCTCGCTGGCCTGCGCCTGCGTGCCGAGCAGGAAGGCAACGGCTGGAAGCTCAACGGTCAAAAGCTGTGGACCAGTTGGGCGCAATATTGCGATTACGGCGTGATCGTCGCGCGTACCGATCCAACCGTGCCCAAGCACAAGGGCCTCACTTATTTCTGGGTCGATATGAAGGCACCGGGCGTCGCCGTGCGGCCGATCAAGCTCGCCGGCGGGGACAGCCACGTCAATGAGGTGTTCTTCGACGACGTGCGTCTCGACGACGGCCATCGCATGAGCCCTGTCGGCGGCGGCTTCGCGGTGGCGATGGCGACGCTGATGATCGAGCGTTACGTCGCCACCGACAGCGCCGGGTTCGGCCCGCATCTCGATCTGTTCATCGACCTCGCCAAATCGGTCGAGATCAATGGCAAACCCGCGATCAAGGACGGCCGGATCCGCTCGGCGATCGCGCGCAACCATGCGATGCGCACCGCGCTCGACGCGATCACCGCGCGCGCGATGCTGATGATGCAGGCCGGCATGGAGCCGGGGCCGGAAGGCTCGCTCAACAAACTCGTCTCGGTGCGCTCGCGCCAACGCCTTTCCGAACTGGCGATCGACCTTCAGGGGCCGGCAGCATTGGCGTACGACGAACATGCGCTGGTGAAGGAGGATTGGGCGGCAAGCTGGATGAACGCCCCTACCGGCCGCATCGCCGGCGGCGCGGACGAGATGCTGCTCAACACGATCGCGGAGAAGATCCTCGGCCTGCCACAGGATCACCGGCCGGACAAAGCGGTGCCGTTCAACGCCATTCCGGCCTGAACGAAGGTCGGACGGTCGAAGCAATTCAACCGTCCTCCGTATCAGCCGACTTTCGGGTAACCGCCTCCGCCATAGGCCGCATCGACCGCCGCGCGATCAACAAATCCGGCGGCGTTGCGCGGCAGACTGTCGGCGAACTCGACGATCTTCGGCTTCTTGTAGCTCGCCATGCGCTCGCGGCAGTGCGCGATGAAGGATTCCGCGTCGTGCGCGGTATCGGGCTTGCGCACGATGATCGCCTTGATGTTCTGATCCCAGGTCGGATCGGGCACGCCGATCACGCACACGTCCGCGACGCCTTCATGGCTGCGCAGGCAATTCTCGACCTCGGCCGGATAGACGTTCTCGATCCCCGTCTTGATCATCGTCGTCTTCGGGCCAACGAAGATCAGGCTGCCGTCGGGTGCGCGGCGACCGAGATCGTTGGTGCGATGCCAGCCGTTGACGACCCGGCGAGCATTCTCCTCCGGCCGGTTCCAATAGCCGCACATCACCAGCGGGCCGCGCGCGCAAATCTCGCCGGTTTCCCCGTGCGCCACTTCATTGCCGTCATCGTCGGCGATCATGAACTGGACGAACGGCACCGCACGCCCCGCGCCGGTTCCGCCCATCCACAAGACCGAGGAGAGACCACCGATCTCGGTCTGACCATATCCTCCCATCTTCTTCATCGACGGCGCATGGAGGGGCATTACCAGCGGGATGCGATAATCGCTCATCTGCGGATCGGCGAACAGCGAGGAAACGTCATATCGCCCGTCGGCATTGGCCGCGCGCATCTGCGCGATCGTCGGCGGCGCGATGAAAGCGTGGGTCACGCGGTTGGCCGCGATATTGTCGAGCAGTTCCACCGGATCGACCCGCGCGACGAACACATTCCGTCCGCCGGCAAGGAAGGCGCCCAGCGTCCCCATCATCACGCCGACATGGAACATCGGCCCGGACACCAGATAGGCGCTGTCCTCGTCGATCGCCTGCCCCATCATGCCCTGCCACGCCATGATGATGAGCGACTCATGGCTCAGCAGCGCGGCGCCCGGGCGACCGGAGAAGCCGGCGGTGTAGATCGCCAGCAGCGGCGTCGATGTTTCGACCGGATCGAAATCGGCCGCCGGATCGGCGCTGGCCATCAGCGCCTCATATTCATCCTCGCCGGCACAGCCGTCGTGACAGATCCAGTTGCCGTTGGGGCTGGTCCAGCCGGCGCGCGCGGCACGCATGTTGGCGCCGACCTCCGCCTCCTGCCAGAACACCACCTTCGGATCGAAATCGTCGAGCGCGAAGGCGATTTCCTCGACCGACCAGCGCCAGTTGGCGGGGCAGAAGATCGCGCCGACGCGGGCAGCTGCAAGCAGCGCCTCCAGCACACGGAAGCTGTTCTGACCGAGCCACAGGATGCGATCGCCCTTCCCCACCCCCTTCGCGCGCAGCACGCCCGCCAGGCGGTTCACGCGCTCGTGGAATTCGGCATAGGTGAAACGGTGAGCGCCATCCACGACCGCCGGCATCGCCGGGCGACTGCGCGCATGTTCGTGGAGCAGATCGCCCAGCCCGTAAGGATGGACCGCCGCATAAGGCGCGAGCGCCGGATGCTGCTTCATACGCGCTCCTCCAGCGTAATCGTCAGGTCGCGGGAGCCGCAGCCGCACGGCGCGGTCGAAACCCTGCCCGCAACGCCGGTATCGACGCTTTCGAGCGGCGTGATGAACGGCATCCGCGACGAGATCGCCAGCGTCGGCTCGCCGGAGAACGCCCAGTCGCGCGACGGGAAGTGCAGCCCGCGTTTCGCGCAATCGAACGCGATCGTCGGTCCGAGCACGACGATCCGCCGCAGATCGACGCCCTCGATGCGCGACAGGCTTTCCACCGCATCGGGCCGCGCCCAGACGACACGCCCGCCGAACACCTTCGCCGGATCGTGCCCGAACATCTTCAGCCCTTCGAGCGTCGCCTGCCCGACCCCGAACACGCCGACCGGCGCGAACTGGCGACAGATCGATTCGACGCGACCAGCGTCGAACATGCTCGCCTCGGCATTGATGCCGTAATGGCCGGTGACCTGGATCGCCTTCTCGAACGCGGCGAATTGCGCCACCTCGCCGACCGACGATACCGTCAGGATCACGCTGCCCGGCGCGAAGACGAACGACTGGAGCAGGCGCGCCATCCCGACCGCCTGACGTTCCAGCTCGTCGTACCGCGCGGGAAAGAACTCAGGCTTGCCATCGACATGGTAGCAGCCGACGACATCGGGACGTTGCTGGATCATGGTCATGCCTTCGTCACCCGTGGAATCTTGTGCGGGGGGCCGAGCTTGAGCAGCTCCTGCTCGTCGATCAGTTCGATCGCGAGCGAGACGCCGAGCGCGGCGGTGATCTGATCGTGCAGACGCAGGCGCAGCGCATCCTCGGTGCACGCCAGCCGCGTGGTGTCGTAGCCGACGCGCAGGCGCAGCGTATCCATCTCGCGATCGGTGCGGATGATCTGGAACAAGGCGCCGCGCGTTTCACTATGGCCTTCGACCAGCCCCATGATCTCGCGCGGCAGGATCGAGCGGCCCTCGACGAGGATCTGGTCGCTCGCCCGGCCAAGCACCTTGAACCGCGCATGATTGCGCCCGCAGCCACACGGGCGGCGATCGATGATCGCGAGGTCGCCGGTGGCATAGCGGATCAGCGGCGTCATCCGGTCGATCAGCGTCGTGACGACCAGTTCACCGATCGTGCCGTCCGGAACCGGCTCGCGGGTGACGGGATCGATCGCCTCGATGAAGGCGATATCCTCATAAGCGTGGAAGCCGTCGTGCATCCGGCATTCGGTCGCGCCCGCGACGTCGCCAAGGCTGGTCGTCTCGAACATTTCGAAACCCCAGCTTTCGGTCAGCGCCTTGAGACGCCCCGACAGCGGCTCGCCGCCGAAGATCGCGCCCCTGTAGCTGGAGAATACGTCGATCGGATCGATCCCGGTCTTCTCGAAATACCCCTCCAGCATCAGCAGCACGGGGGTGGAGCACATCGACCACACGGTCGGCCGGAAGCGCAGCGATCCAGCGACCGCTCGCGCGACTTCTTCCGGCGCGATCGAATAGCAGATCTCGGTGATGCCAAGCTGGGCATTGCCGCGGCGGCGATGACCGCCGCGGAAGGTGAACAGCATATGGGTGAGATAATCGCCCGGACGTGCCCCTGGACTGCCCGCGATGACTGGTCCGGTTGCACAGTTAGTTGATGCGGACCTCCGATGCCAGCCTGGGCGGGGGGCGGAGCGCAGCGGAGCCGAGCGGCCAGGCTGGCATCTCGATCGTCTCCGGCGCCGGTGGTCGATAACCGAGGCTGCTGTGGGGCCTTGCCCGGTTGTAATGTGCACGCCACCAGCCAGTGACGATCCGTACCTCCTCGAGGCTGTAGAAGATCTCACCGTTGAGCAGCTCGTCGCGCAGGCGTGCGTTGAAGCTTTCGATATAGCCGTTCTCCCACGGGCTTCCCGGTTCGATATAAAGGGTGGTGACGCCGAGCCGGCCGAGCCATTCGCGTACCGCGTTGGCGACGAACTCGGGGCCGTTATCGGATCTGATATGCTCGGGCGGCCCATGCTCGATGAACAGGTCGGCCAGCACGTCGATCACGTCGTGCGAGCGGAACCGCCGTAGCGGAACCATCGCCAGGCACTCGCGACTGAACTCGTCGATGATGTTGAGCATCCGGTATTTGCGCCCGTTGTACGTCTGATCCTCAACGAAGTCGTAGGACCAGACATGCCCGCGATGCTGCGGGCGCAGCCGAATGCACGATCCGTCGCCCAGCCAGAGCCGACGCCGTTTCGGTTGCCGCTTCGGCACTTTGAGACCCTCCCGCCGCCAGATGCGCTCGACTACCGACAGACTGACCTGCCAGCCGGCATGGCCCAGCAAGGCATGGATGCGGCGATAGCCATATCGGCCATAGTCCCTGGCCAGCGCGACGATGTCGGCCGTCAGGCGCTGCTCGTCGGCATCGTCCTTCGGCGGGTGGCGCTGTGTCGAACGATGCTGGCCCAGAACACGGCAGGTCCGTCGCTCCGATACCGGCAACGCGCGACGGACCTGCTCGATCGCCTCACGGCGACGGGAGGGGCTCAAAAAGTCAGTTTCGATGCCTCTTGAAGGATCGCCTTGTCGAGCGCGAGGTCCGCCACCAGCTTCTTCAGTCGCGCGTTCTCGCGCTCAAGATCCTTCATCCGGCGCGCCTGATCAACCTTCAGCCCGCCATATTCCTTGCGCCATCGATACAGCGTCTGTTCCGCAATCCCGATCTGGCGGCAAGCTTCAACAGCAGTCCCGCCCCGCCCGACAATTACATCCACCTCACGCAGCTTCGCGATGATCTGTTCCGGCGTATATCGCTGACGTCCCATGCCTTTCTCCAATTCTCATGCTCAAACGGACTCTCTTCAGAATTGGACCAGTTTTTCCATGGCAGACCACCCCCATGTGCCAGGTGTCGCGCGCATAACCGACCTCGCTCGGCGCGACGACCCAGTTGGGCACCGGGGTCGGATCGCCCGTGGTGCCGCTGGTCGTGCCGATCGACATGGTTTCGCCCGGCAGCAACTTGCTCATCCCGCCCGAAGGATCGTTATGCGCATCGCGGAAACGGCGCACGTCGTCCTTGTCGATCAACGGCGCTTTGGCGACGAAATCGGCAACCGACTTGATCGCCGACGGCGTGATCCCGGCTGCGTCCCATTGCTGGCGGATCAGCGGCGCGTTCTCGAACGCATGGCGCGTGATCGCGCCAAGCGCCGCCTCCTGATGCGCATCGAGCTCGGCACGTGTCGCGCGCTCGATCGGTTCGAGGAAATCGGGATAATTCATGCTGCGGCCTTCCTGAAGTTCGGCAGCACCCAACCGTCCGCGATCGGCGTCCATTCGACCGCCACCTTCATGCCGATCGCAACGTCTTCGGCATCGCAGCCGGTGACATTGGCGTTGAGCCGCGCGCCTGGCGCACCGTCGAGATCGACCACCACCGGGACATAGACATAATCCTCCCCGGTTCTGGGGTTCTTGTTGCAGATCGCGAAGCTGAACACCGTCGCCGTCCCCGGCAATGTCGGCCAGTTCTTCGCGGTCGACTGACATTCCGGGCAATAAGGCGAGGGCGGCATGCGAAACGCGCCGCAATCGCCGCACTGGCAAGCGGTCAGACGATGCTCCTTGACGGACTGCCAGAACGGTTCGGTATCGGGGTTGGTGGTGATGCGGATATCATTGCCCGGTAACAGGCGCGCGGGGCCGTAGTTCATCATGCCCTCCTCAGGACCATGCCGCTGACCGGCAGCGAAGCGGGGCCGCCCGTGACAAGCGCGAATTCAGCGTCCGCGACCTGATTGATCGCGTTGCCGCGCACCTGCTCGACGCCCTCGACAATGTGGGTCATGCCGATAATATAGGCTTCGTTCAGATTGCCGCCGTGGGTGTTGACCGGCACGCCGCCGTTCACCCCATGCCCGCCCTCGAAGCGTGTCTTGCCGGCAAGGACGTAATCATTGCCCTCGCCCTTGGCGCAGAAACCGTAATCTTCGAGCTGCATGAGCACCATCGGCGAGAAATGATCGTAGAGCAGCGCGACATCCATGTCCGCCGCCTTGAGGCCGGTCTGTTCCCACAATCGGTCGGCGACCCATTGATGCCCCGACGAGGCGAATTCGGGATCGGGCATCCCCATCCAGGCGAAGGCCCGTCCCCAGCGCCGCGTCCCGCCATGCACGCAGCCATGGACGAGCGCGGGCGGATGACGGCAATCGCGCGCGCGTTCCGCGGTCGTCGTGATCACCGCGACCGCGCCATCGGTCTCCAGACAGAAATCGAGCCGCCGCAAGGGATCGGCGAGCATCGGCGATGCCTCATATTCCTCTTTCGTCAGCGGCGCCTTGCGCACCGCCTTGGGACGGTTCGCGGTATTGGCGCGCGTCGCCATGACGATCTCGCCGAACGCATCCTGCGTGGTGCCGTAAAGGTGCATATGGCGGCGCGCGAGGACGCTCATCAGATGCCCTGGCCCGACCAGCCCCGACGGCTGGAGGAAGCTATTCTCAGGGTTCGGCGCGCTCGCGCCGAACACCACGCCCAGCCGATGCTGCGGCAATTGCTGCAACGCCATCAACGTGACGGTATAGGTGCAATCCTCGTTCATCAGCCCGGCGGTGGCGAGGCCGATCGCGCCGGGGCACCCGCCGCCGCCGCTGGTCAGCGAGGCGGAGAAACCGACATGCGGAATCCCCAGCGTCTCCATCAGCGAGGCGGTGTCGAACTTGTCGAGATATCCCGCACCGGCACCGGAATAATAAGCGATGCCGTCGATCTGGCGCACGTTGATCCCTGCATCGGCGCATGCGTTGAGGATCGCCTCCCCCGCCATATCGTTGATCGTGCGCGGCCAGCTCTTGCCCCGGACATAATAGTCCGTCGCGCCGACCCCGACGATCGCGCACTTGTCCTGATTGACCCAGACCAAGACGGCCTCTCCCATCGATTCTACGTATATAACTAGGTTAGTTATTGTGCCGAGCGCTGCTTGTCCAGCCTCAAGCGAAATGCAGCCGGCGATATTTGCCGCGAAAATAGAGCAACGGGTCGCGGCGCGGCTCGAACGTCGCGCGGGTGACATGGCCAACGAGGATGAAATGATCGCCGCCCTCATGCACCGCGTGGCGGGCGCATTCGAACGCCGAGAGCGAACCGGCGAGAACCGGCGCGCCATTCTCCCCGGCTATCCAGTCGGTCGCGGCGAAACGATCCTCGCCCTTGCCGGCGAAACGGTTCGAAGCGGGTTGCTGGCCGATCTGCAATACGTTGACGCAAAAACGATCCGCGACGCGCAGCGCCGGCGCGCTCCCTGCTCCATTGGCGATGCATACAAGCAGCAACGGCGGATCGAGGCTGACCGAAGTGAAGCTGTTGGCGGTCAGCCCGATCGGCGCGCCATCCGGCGTGATCGCGGTGACGACCGTCACCCCGGTTGCGAAACAACCCAGCGCATCACGCAAGGTCCGCGCGTCCGACCCCTGCCGGAACTCGGGCGCGGCACGCGGCACGCGGCGCTCGAGGAAATCGAGCAGCAGCGCATTGAACTGATCGGTGCGATCGGCCGTGATGAGCAGCCGTGCCGCATCGACCTCGGCATATTCGCAATCGGCGATCCGCGCGGCAAAAGCGCTCGCCTGCGCCGGCGTCCCGAGATCGCTCAAGGCACCGCGCACGAACAGCACCGGGACCCGGATCGCGTCAGCGGCATCGGCGAGCAATGCCGGCATGGCGCCCGCATCAATCTGTTCCAGCGCGCTCGGATCCCAGTCTCCGTCCAGCCCGCGCAACCGCTCCACCACCGAGCGCGATGCCGCGGGATCGATCTCCGGCGGCAGGTCCGCGAGAACGAGGCCAGACGCCAGTGTCGCCGCATCGCCGGCCAGCGCCACCGTCGCCACCCATCCGCCGAGCGACGCGGCGACCACTACCGGGCGCGATTCGAGTTGCGCCAGCACCGCCCGCAGGTCCGCGACATAAGCGTCGAGATCATAGCGCCGATCCGCCGGCCGTGCGCTGTCGCCATGCCCGCGCAGGTCAAGGCTGATGACCCGCCGACCCGCCGCTGCCAGCGCGGTCGCGACATCTTGCCAGACGGAACGCGTTTGACCCGCGCCGTGAACCAGCAGCACGGCAGGCGCATCCGGATCGCCCTGCGCATCCGCGACAAGCCGGACACCGCCGAACCCGTTGAACGCGAGCGTCGTCACCGCGCCCCATCCCGCACCAGCCAGCCGGTGATCAGATCGGCGCGGCGCCGGATCATCAGCCGCGCGATCTCCGCGTCGCCCGCGAGTACCGCATCGACCAGATCGCGTTGAAGCGATCGCGCGCGCGCGCGATCCTCGGCACTCTGATAGAAGCGCAAATGATGCTCTTCGCGTCCGAATGTGTAGCCGATCTCGATGAACAATTCGGCGGCGGGGTTGCCGCTCATGCGCGCGAGCAGACGGGCGAGATCAGTCTCGGAGCGGATCATCGCCGCCACCGTATCTGCCTGATCGATCCGGTCCCGAAACGCCGTCAGTTCGTCGCGTGGCAACGGGTCGGTCGAGCGCGCCGCCAGCACGGCCACTTCCTCCGCGATCAGCCGCGTGACCGCATGGACATCGGCGATCGTCGCGCCGTTGAGGCGAAGATAGCGCGCCGGCGCGCGGATCACGTCCGCGGCGTCCGGCCGGGCAGCGTAGAAGCCGCCGCGTATCCCGCGCCGCACCTGCAACAGCCGGTCGGATTCGACGATCTTGGCCGCCTGCCGCAACGTCGGCCGGCTGACGCCAAGACGTTCGATCAATTCGTCCTCCGCGCCGAGATGGTCCCCGGGCGCCGATTCCAGACTCAGTTCGGCGAGCGCATCGGCGGTGTCTTTCACGAGCGTCATACGTCGAAACGATACCTATTTAGGGTGATTGTCAAGGACGCTAGCGCACCATCTTGCATCGATCGACTCAATCAGATACCTATTTAACCAGGTAGAGGAGAATCGCGATGTTGATGAAGCCCTATATCTTCAGTGCCGACAGCCACATCATGGAGCCGCCCACCATCTTCCTCGACGGGCTGCCCGCCAGCCTGAAGAAGCACGCAATCCATTCGCGCCGCGAGGGTGAGTTCCTGCTGACCGGAACCGAGGAAAAAATCATCTATCGCCTCCGCGTCGGCAAGCATCGCGAGAAGGAGCTGGGCGACGCCGAGCGCAAGGGCGTACGCGAGCTGCCGGGCCGGTTCGAGGATATGGAAATCGAGGGCATCGACGCCGAGATCATCTTTCCCAGCCTCGGTCTGTGGCTCTATTGCCTCGATGATCCGGATGCCGAAGCTGCCTCTGCGCGCCTCTATAACGACTGGAACAACAACTTCCTCGGAGGTCACAAGGATCGGTTCGTACGCTGTGGCATGTTGCCGGTGCGCGATCTGTCTAACACGCTGGCGGAGCTGAAATATCTCCACTCGCTCGGCGTCACCGCCGCGATGCTGCCGGCGGCGATGCAGCCCGGCCTGCCGAAATATAACGACGAGGCGTGGGATCCGATCTTCAAACTCGCCGGCGAACTCGGGATCGTGTTCGTGATGCACACCGGCACCGGCCTGGAGAGCGTCGTGCAGGAACGCGGACCCGGCGCGGCGATCGTCAACTATACGCTCCAGATGAACGATGCGATGGAATCGGCGATGTATCTGATCGCCGGCGGGGTGCTCGATCGCAATCCGCAGGCGCGCGTCGCCTTCATCGAATCCGGTGCGAGTTGGCTGATCGCGCTCGCCGAGCGGCTCGACGAGGTGCGCGAGGCGCATGCGAATTTCGTCTTCCCGAAGCTGTCGCGCCTGCCGAGCGAGATCATCGACGACCAGGTCTGGGCGAGCTTCCAGCACGACCGTGGCTGCATCCTCACCTCTACGCTCAAGGGCGGAAAGAACGTGATGTGGGGATCGGATTACCCGCACAATGAGGGCACCTTCCCGATCAGCCGCCCGATCACGATCGAATTGTTCGACGGGCTGGACGTGACACGCGAGCAGCAGGAGAATATCCTCGGCCTCAACGCGGCGCGCTTGTTCCGCATCGAACCGAAGGTTCACACCGATCCGGTCTGGGCGCGTCAGCCCGCCGACGTGGCCTGAGCCGGCAATGGGCGGGCCGTCGCGCCCGCCCGCCATCCGGCGAAGCCGCCTGCCAACAGCCCGAACGAAATGACGGCCAGCGAATAACGCAGCGATGCTGCGCCATAACCGGCAAAGGCATCGCTGAGCGCGCCGACCAGAAAGCCGCCAAGACCCGTGCCGGCGATACCGATGAACATATTGATCGTCGCCGCGGTCATCGCCCGCATCGATGCAGGCAATTGCGCAAAAGCCAGCGCGATCGTCGGCCCGAGATAGAGCGTCATCAGAAACTTCATGACGAGAAAGCTCGCAAGCGCGACATAGCGATCGTCGGCCAGCGCGAAGATCAGGGCGAAGGGAAAGGACAGAAGCAGGCTGATGCCCGCCAGTCGCCCGTTGAAGCGTGGATCGTCGCGCCCGAAGCGGTCACCCAGCCAGCCGGCGACGAGGTTCCCCGCGACCAGCCCGACGAGCGTGGCGCCGCCCAGCCAGAAACCCGTTTCCGCGACCGAAAAGCCGTGAACGCGCTGGAAGAATACCGGCGACCACAACAAATAGCCCATTCCCGTCATCGGCACCGCCGCCACGCTGAGACCGATCCAGCGCAGCGACCGCACGGCGGCCATCGCCCGCAACACGGCAAGCGATCCGAGCGGCGTCACCGCGCCCTCGCCACCGCCCGTCCGACGCGGCTCGATCGCGAATAGCCAGACCGCAAGGCCGACCGCGATCCCCGGCAGCCCGACGAGCAGGAACACCTCGCGCCAGCCGAACATCGTCGATAGCCAACCACCAAGCGCAAGGCCGCCCGACAACCCCAGCGAGCTGGCGGCGAGGATCGCCGACAACACTGTAACACGCCGCTCCGGCGGAAACACGTCGGTGACGAGCGACTGACCGGCCGGCCCGGCCCCCGCCTCGCCGGCCGCCAGCCCGACGCGCGCGAGCGCCATCTGCCAGAAGCCGGTTGCAAGGCCGCAAGCGGCGGTAGCGATGCTCCATATGACCACGCACAAGGCGATGACACGCGGGCGATCGCCATGATCGGCGTAGCGCGCGATCGGGAAGGCGGCGAGCGCGTAGAACAATGCAAATGTCAGCCCGGTCAACAAACCGAGCGCGCGATCGGACAGGGCGAGGTCGCGCTTGATCGCATCCATGAACAGCGTGAACACCTGCCGGTCGACGTAGCTCAGCGCGGCGACGATGAGGACAAGCGCCAGCGTCACCCAGCGGCGGGCAAGGGTTACGGTCATCCGGTCACTCCAATTGACGCGCGAGCGCGGGGACGTCGGCGAGCGAGCGCAGGACGTCGTTGAGATGTGTACAACCGAGCGTTCCTGCGAGCCGCGACAGCACGTCCGCGCGAAAATCCATGACGCGCCCCCCCGCCATCCGGGCGATATTGGCGATCGCGCCAGGACATTCGCGATAGGGCAGGATGCGCGGATCGGCGTCGATCGACACGAGTGTCATCGCCGCCGGGTCGATCAAGGCACGCATGCGATATTCGTGGACCGCGATGCGGCCGCCCGATGGCGCGGTGCCGCTGTCCTGAAAACCGAGATCGACATGAAGCATCGTTTCCTCGCGCCACAGATCGAGCCGCCGTGCGCGGCGCATTCCGGGCGCGCCGTCCTGATGCGTCATCGAATGCCAGCCGTGAGGGTCGTCGGGGTTTTCAAGCGGCCCGACCGGACAAGCGCTTTGCAGCGTGTGATCGGCACCACCGTCTTCGGCGAGCGCGGTCGATCCCGGCGCGAATCCGGTGCAGACACCGATCATCTGCCCGCCGCGCCCGCCATTGCCTCTCGCTCCGCTGCGACGGAGTTCCGCGCCCCAATCAGGCACCCAGCGCGACCACACCCAGCCGGCGACCAGGCTTGCTCCCGCGAAATCATCAAGCAACTGGAAGGCGACCGTTCCGCGCAATTCGCCCAATAAGTCGTTGAGCGTCGCACGGCTGGCGCCCCCTGCCCGCACGCCGACCAGACGATCCAGCCGCTGGATCGAAGGTGCGCTGCCGATCGCGAGAATCTCCCGCCGGACGCTGGCGGAGATCGCGATTTCCGCTTCGTCCAATATCTCCATGCTGCCGCTCGCGCGCGTAGCCAGATCGCGGCCGCGCGCCACCATCCGCATCGGCTGACCAAAGCCCTCCGGCCATACGGTGTCGATCGTCGTGGTGCGGCGGATCGACGCTGCTGGCCGAACCGGCGAAGGCCCGGATGGCCGCTGCGGCGCCGCCCCGGTCAAAGCCTGCGAAGGATGGGACAAGGGTTCAGTGCGCCCGCGTTCGTGCGGAGTCATTCGCCATGTGCATGATGCTCCTTCCATGTCGCGACCCAGTCGCCAAAGTTCGCGATACGCTGCCACAACAACGCGCGCGTGCCCGCGAAATTATGCATGTGGCCCATGCGCGGGCAGATGAAGAGATCGACCGAAGGCGCCGAGCGATAGGCACGCGGCTCGCCCGCCGGATCGGCGCATACGTCGCGCTCGCCCATGGCGACGAGCACCGGCACGTCGACGGCGGCCGCCTCGACCGCGACGATGCCGGGCGTGAGGCAGGTCTGCGCGACCGCGCCGGGGGTCGTCAGCGAATTCCAGGGATTGCCCGCCGCCCCTGACTGACTGGCCGGATCATGGATATTGCGGTTGAAATGCGCGAGATCCCGCTCGACCACTTCGCGCGGCACGTCGTCATAGTGAAATCCCCACGCCATCGCGTCGCCGCCGCGACGTCCGGGGATATTGCGCGCCAATGCCGTCAGATTGAGCGGCGGGGCATTCGTCAGCGTATCGCGCGCGAACCATGGCGCGACGATCGGCGGCTCGCCGGGTCGGACCGGCGGATGCGTATGGATCGCGCTATACCCGAGGCTGGCGATCCCGTGATAGCTCGCGTGCCGACCTTGCTGGACGATCGTCAGGCATCCACCCATCGACTGACCGATGCCAATCGTGACCGGTTCGATGATCGCCGGATAGCCGGGGACGAGCGTGCCACGGGCAAGGCGATCACGAACAACGCCTTCCGCCGCCGCGTTGGCGGCCGCGACAACCGTATAGGTCAATGCCTCCGGCGCGTGCAGACTGCTGTCGCCGACACCCAAATGATCGAGCGCGACGAATATCCAACCGCGCGCGACGTGCCAGTCGGCCTGCGCGCCACTCGTAGGGCCGGGAAGATCACAGGTGTAATAGCCCCGAGAATAGCCTCCGCCCGGTTTGGCGAAGCAGATGATCGGGTTTTGTGGCGGGCGATCGGGCAAGACGACGGTCAGTGCGACATGTGCCGGCTCACCGATACCCGCTGCATCGGTCACGTCGATTCTGAGATCGCGACGGATCATACCGCCGGCGCCGCGTTCCATAGGACATCCTCTCGTCGAACTCTCGTCGAAACGACGATAGATTACCTAGTTATACTAGTGAAGCGCTATTTTGGTGGTCGCGGTGCGGACGGTGATCAATGTGTCAATGCCTCAGGGAATCGACGACGCGTTCGGCCTCTCCGCGCGCCGCCCAGGTTGCGTTCGCATTCCGCAGATGCAGGCGCCAATGATCGATCGCCTCATCCACCGCGCCCGCCTCGATGAGATCGATCAGCTTGATATAGGAGCGCGGACCGACCGTCATCGATTTGCGATGCTCGGCCGCGGGACGCGGATGACGCTGGATATAGTCCGCCTGATGCGCGGCGATCAGTTGGTGTAGAAGCTGGTTGACGAAGATGATCGTGTTGTTGCCGCTGAGCTCGATCAGGACGCGGTGAAACTCCGAAACGCCGGCGATGAAGTCGATGAACTTCTCCTCACCCAGCATCGTCTCCAGCCGCGCCACTTCCTCGCGCAGCCGTGCGATTGCTACGGGGTCTCGCGCCTGCGCGAGACGGCGGACGACGTGCGGCTCGATCGCCAGCCGCGCATCGTACAGGTCAGCGATGGTCGTCCCCTTCGATTGCAGGACATAGCCGGCATAACGCGATACCAGATCGACCGACGGCTTATGCACCTTCGCCCCGGTGCGCGATCCGCGAACGACGCTGATCAGCGCCTCGGCCTCCAGGATGCGAAATGCCTCGCGCAAGGTCGGGCGCGATATCCCGAGCGTCGTCAGCAACTGCCCTTCGGGAGGGAGATAATCTCCCTCCTGCAATTCGCCGCGCACAATCTGACCCCTGATCTGATCGGCGACGAGTTCGGAGGTCTTGGGGACGCGAATGCGGCGGGAAGGAGAGATATTGTCGCTGTCGGCCATCTTGATGGATCGATTCCGTGACGTGAGGCTAGGCTCCGCCACTATCACTCCCGTCGACAATCACCAACCTGCCCTCGGCGATTCCGGTGGCCGCATCATTGACGGCGCACCGAAATCGCCGGCTCGAGGTCAGAAGCGGACGGTCCCCGTCACGCCGTAGGTTGCCGGATCATTGCGGAGCGCCGAGACATATTCCTGAACGAACAAGGCATGTACGATAACGCGCTTGTCGAAGATGTTACGCCCCCACACCGCGAGTTCGAAGCGGTCGTCCGCGAACCCGATCGTCGCGCGCGCGTTAAGGAAACCGGCTCCAGGCTTGGTT
Organism: Sphingomonas sp. CL5.1; assembly: GCF_013344685.1. NCBI lineage: Bacteria > Pseudomonadati > Pseudomonadota > Alphaproteobacteria > Sphingomonadales > Sphingomonadaceae > Sphingomonas > Sphingomonas sp. CL5.1. The sequence goes on along the minus strand of NZ_CP050137.1, from coordinate 2,509,882 downwards.
GTCGCCGCGACCACTTTTGCGGCTTCGGCGGCACTGTATCCCGCATAGGCAAGCGTGCCGACCGAATCCGGCGCGGTGGCATAGGATCCGACCCAGTTGTAATTGACGTTCAGACCAAGCGAACTGCTGGCCAGCTTGGTGTGATAGTCCGCACCCAGCGTGAACTGATTCTTGGCAAGGCCATCGAAGCGAACGCCCAACGCCGCTTTGTCGACCCCGGTCGTCGCGCCCGCAACGCCGAGATATTTCGTATATTTCGGATCGTTGTACGAATAGGTTCCCGACAACACCAATCCGCGCGCGATCTCGGCGTTAAGCTCTGCTTCAGCGCCATAATTGCGGGCGTTGGCATTCTCCACGATCGTCTGAACCACGCCGCCGATGCTGGTGATCACCGAGCGCTGCGCGTTGTTGAGCGTGTTATGATAGGCTGACAGGTTAAGCCTGACGCGGCGATCGAGGAATTCACTCTTCAGGCCGATTTCCTGTTCATTGACGATCTCGGGCTTGAAGGGAAGCGACACGACCCCTGCCGCACGTAGCTGCTCGCCTCCTGCCCGGAAACCGCGGCTTTGCTTGGCGTAGAACATGACGTCGTCGGTCAATTTATAATCTACGCCGACCGTGTACGACACGTTGCTAAAAGTGTCGGCGCGATGCTTGTCGCAATCGATGGCCGGCGTCGTTCCTGCCGTGATGCAGGCGATCGGCGCGAGATTGGCGACGAGCACCGCAGCGCTGCGCGTATTCACGCGTTTGTCGTCGATAGAATAACGTATGCCGCCGGTAATCCCTAGCCGCGGGGTGACGTGCCACGTCGCCTGCGTATAGAAACCGACCGCATCGGAATCGACGAGTCCGACGAAACGGGTGGCAATCCGCGGCGCCGGAATCGACTGGGTATCGCTGTACGAATAAGAGCGGTCGTAGCCGTCCTCGTGCAGGAAGGTGATGCCGCTCGCGAAATCGACCGCGTCGTTGAACAACTTACCGGTCAATTGCCCCTCGACCGACCATTGGCGGAGATTCTGGTCGAGCGTGGTGAGTGCGATCGGCGCGCTGCCACCGTCGAGATCGAGCGCATTCGCCCCCCTCACGCGGCGATAGCCGCCGATGAGCTTCGCCTGGCCGAACGGCGTGTCGACCGCCAGCGTAGCATTATAGGTATAGGTGCGCACCGACTGATATGGCACGGGGTCGCTACGATAGGGCGCCGCGGAGACGATCGTCGTGTCGACGTTCGTCAGATTGGCCTGGATCTCATTGGTCAACCCCGGAAACCGCGCCAGCGCGCTCGGCGCGGCATAAGTGATGAAGCGCGCGGTATCCTGATCGAACCGGAACCATTCGCCCGACACGACGAGGCTGATGCCATCGGTCGGCTCGAACTTCGCCTTCACCCGCCCGGTCAGGTTGTCGCGATTGCCGTATTCCTGCCCGGACGCGCGATCGGTGATATAGCCATCGCGCTTGTTGATCTGGATCGCGCCGCGCACCGCGAACTTGTCACTCAGACCAAGGTTGAGCACCGCCGTCCCAACGCGCTCGTTGAAGCGGCCGTAGCTGCCCTGCACCATGCCGCTGATCTCGTCCATCTTCGGATCGTTGGTCTGGATCAGCATCGCGCCGCCGGTGGTGTTCCGGCCGAAGAGCGTGCCTTGCGGCCCCTTCAACACCTGCACCGACTGCACGTCGAGCAGATCGGCGTTGAGACCATATTGACGCGCCCAATAGACGCCATCGACATAGACCCCCACCGATGGATCGAGCGTTGCGAGGCTGTCGTTCTGGAACTGTCCGCGTAGCGCGAGCGCAACGGCAGAGGAGTTGTTGGGAGATTCACGCATCACGAAGCCCGGCGTGAAATTCGCAACGTCCTTGAATGTTACTGCATTTTGCTTCTGCAGCGTATCGCCTGAGAATGCCGTGATCGCGACCGGCACATTCTGCTGGTTCTCGGCCACCTTTCGCGCCGTCACCACGACATCCGAAAGTCCCGTGGACCTGCCCTGCCCTTCATCCTGCGGCGAGGCCGGAGTGGTCTGCGCGACCGCTTGCGCCGTGTACAGCCCCCCAACAGCAGTCCCAAGCGCAAGCATCATGCGGAAACCACGCGCAAATTGCGCGGCGCCGTAAGAATCGACCATCAGGCCCTCCCCAAAAGTTACCGTCTAGTTGTGTTATTTGTATAACTAGGTCATCTAGGATCGGCAAGCCTGATTATTGCTGATCGCCGAGCGCGGTAGCGAAAGCCTCGGCAAGCCACTGGCGCTGCCCGTCTTCCGGCGCGGCGCTGAACGCGGCGAGCGGATAGAGAATACGATAAGTGAAGAAGCCGGCGGCGATCGCGATGAGCCGGCTCGCCTTTTGCCTGGCATCCGCTCCGCCGAGAAAGGCCGCCAGCGGATCGAGGATGCGCGATTCAAGTTCGCTTTGCGCGACGCTTTGTGCGTCCGGGTCGGCAGCGGCGAACATCATCATCGGCAGCGGATTGGGCGCATCCGCCCGCGATGCGGCAAACGCCGCCGCCAACTTTTCGGCAAGATGTTCGCGACCCAGCGCGGTGATGATCGTGACATCCAGCGTCGCATCGATCGCCGCGCGGAACAGGCCGAGCTTCGATCCGAAATAACGGTTCACCAGCGCCTGACTGACGCCAGCCGCTTCGCATATCTGGCGCACTCCAGTGGCGGCATAGCCAACCGTCGAGAACGCCGTGATCGCCTCCCGAAGGATTCTCGCCCGTGTCGCCCCTGCATCCCGCTTCGCCATCAATTGCCCTTCTACCGCTCGCTTGACAGTCAAGTAAACAGCCGTTTACTTAATCCCGACCGGGGAAACCGGAGAGGATATCCCGACCATGCCTAGCGAAGAACCGGCAGATGCGCGCGCACCCGTTGTGGCATTCGATTTCTATGCCGAGCCGGCCCTGCTCGACGATGTTCACGCCCGCTATTGGGCGCTCAAGGAAACCGCGCCACCGGTGTTCTGGACGCCCGAAAACGGCGGCCATTGGGTCGTCACTACCGCCGAGGGCGTCATCGAGGTCTGTCGTCACCCGGAGAAGTTCTCCAGCCGTTACCTCTCGATCCCGAAGAACGATTTCCAGCCGCACATGATACCCGAATCGCTCGATCCGCCCGAGCATCGGGCCTATCGCCAGTTGCTCCGCCCCTATTTCGAAAAGGCTGCCATCGCACCGCTCGAACCGCGCATCACCGAATGGACCCAAACGCTGATCGAGGGTGTGCGCGACAACGGTGGTTGCGAGTTCGTCGCGTCGATCGGCTCCCACCTGCCGATCAGCGTGTTCATGGAGCTGTTCGGCTTTCCGCTGGAGGAATTCGACGAGTTCCGCGATCTGGTCCTCGCCTTCTTCGACGCCCAGGCGAGCGCTGAGGCGCGCATGGGGCTGGCGCTCCAGATCCACGGCAAGATCAACGCGCTCATCGACGCGCGCCGCACCGCGCCGCGCGAGGATTTGATGAGCCGCCTGCTCGCCACCGATTTCGAAGGGCGCGCGCTCACCGACGACGAATTGCGGTCAATCGGCTTCCTGATGTTCGTCGCCGGGCTGGATACGGTGGTGAACGCCATGTCGTTCGGGATGCGCCATCTCGCTGGCGACGCCACCCTGCGCCAGCGGATGATCGACGATCCAGCGTGTATCCCCGACGCGGTCGAGGAATTGCTGCGGCGCTACGCCTTCGTATCGATCCCGCGCTATGTCGCGCAGGAGACCGAGTTGCTCGGCGCGTCGCTCAAGGCGGGCGACATGATCCTCGCTCCGCTCGCCATGGTAGGTTGGGATGCGGCGATGAACGCTTGCCCGGCCGAAGTGGATGTCGATCGCAAACCCTGCAAGCACGCCGCGTTCGGATCGGGCATCCACACCTGCCTCGGCCTGCATCTCGCGCGGCTGGAACTGACGGTGTTCTACCGCCAGTGGTTCGCGCGGATCGGCCATTTCCGCCTCGCTGAAAACGCCCCGCCGCCGCGCACGCGCGGCGGATCGGTTTACGCGCTCGATGCGCTCCACCTCATATGGGACCACAGCAAATGACCGTCGAGACTCCCAATGTCGCCCTGCACATCGGCGCGGAGGCGCTTGCCATCGGGTCGGGCGGTACGCACGATCACGTCAACCCGGTATCGGGCAAGGTGCAGGCGGCCATCCCGCTTGCGGGCGCGGCCGAAATCGAGCGCGCCGTCGCCGTTGCCGAAGCGGCGCGGGAGAACTGGCGCCGCACGCCGCCCGAGCAGCGGCGGGATATCCTGATCCGGCTCGCCGACCTGATGACGCGGCATCGCGCCGAATTCGCGCATATGGCCGCGCTCGACGGCGGCACGCCGCTGGTGGCCGGTGAACGCATGACCGACACGGCCATCGCCTGGGTGCGCTACTATGCCGGCTGGTGCGACAAACTGTCGGGCGAGCTGATCTCGACCTTCGATACGCGCGGCGAGTTCGCCTACACCGCGCCGGAGCCGGTCGGCATCGTGGGGATCGTCATCACCTGGAACGGCCCGGTGATCAGCCTCGCGATGAAGGTCGCGCCCGCGCTGGCGGCGGGCAATTGCGTGATCGTCAAACCGGCCGAAATCACCCCGTTCGCTCCCGATCTCTTCATGCGGCTGGCGCGCGAGGCGGGCGTGCCCGATGGCGTCCTGTCGATCATGCCCGGCACCGCCGAGGCGGGAGAAGCGCTGGTCCGCCATCCGAAGGTCGGTCTGATCAGCTTCACCGGCGGCCCGATCACCGCGCGCAAGATCATGGCCGCTTGCGCGGAGACCATCAAGCCGAGCGTCATGGAACTGGGCGGCAAGTCGGCCAGCCTGTTGTTTCCCGACTGCGATATCGACGCCGCCTGCCAGCGCGCGATCTTCTGGACGATCGGCGTCTTGTCGGGACAGGGCTGCGCCCTGCCCACGCGGCTGCTGGTCCATGCCGACATCTATGACGTGGTACTGGAGAAGCTGGCGGCCATCGCGCGCCAGTTCACGGTAGGCGATCCACTTCAGGAAGGCGTGATGGTCGGCCCGCTCATCAACGCCGCCGCCGCCGATCGCGTGATGGGAATGTTCGATCGCGTCCGCACAACTGGCTCCGGGCGTTTCGTGCTCGGCGGCAATCGCTGCGGCGGCGCGCTGGCCGGGGGGAATTTCATCGAGCCGACGATCATCGCCGACGCCGATCCCGACAGCGAGATCGCGCAGGTTGAGATTTTCGGCCCCGCGCTGGTGGTGATGAAATTCCATGACGAGGATGAAGCGGTCGCGATCGCCAACAACAGCGAATACGGGCTCGCCGCCTATATCCAGTCCGACGATCTGAAGCGAGTCCATCGGCTGGCGGAGCGACTCAATGCGGGCGGCGTCTATGTGAACGGCGCGGTCCAGATCAATCCGCACACGCCGTTCGGCGGGATCGGCATCTCCGGCTTCGGCAAGGAGGGCGGACGCGCCGGGATCGATGAGTTCCTCCGCTACAAGACGGTCGCGATCGCATGAGCCGGCAGGCGCGATGCGTGCTGCTGGCCGCGCCGCTGCTCGCCGCATGGGTGATCATGCTGTGGGTGAGCCGGCACGCCATCGCAGCGATGGGCACGTCGGCGGCGGGGGCGGTGTTCTTCGGCGACATGGCGCATCCGTGGCGCGCGCAATTCAATGTGGATTTCGGCCTGCACCTGCTGCTGATCGCAGCCTGGATGCTCTACCGCGCACGCAACGTCGCGACCGGGCTCATCACCGCCCTGCTCGCCATTATGTGTGGCGGCGCTTTCACCTTCGCGTATCTCGCCTGGCTCGTCTGGACTACACGCGGCGATCCGCGCGCGATCCTGCTCGGCCAGCATCATCCCGCAACAGGAGTTCGTCCATGACCTTTTCGCTCGATCAGTTCCGCCTCGATGGAAAAGTGGCGATCGTCACCGGTGCGGGCGGACGTGGCAATTCGATCGGCGCGGCCTATGCCAAGGGGCTGGCTGCGGCGGGCGCCAATGTGGTAGTCGCCGACCTCAATCCCGATGGCGCGAAGGCCGTCGCCGACGAGATCGGCGCGGCGGCGCTGCCGCTCCGCGTCGACATCGCCGACCGCGCATCGGTGGACGCGATGACAGCAGCCGCGGTGGAAAAGTTCGGCGGGATCGACATCCTCGTCAATAACGCCGCTTTGATGATCGAGGCGGTCGGCACCCCGACGATCCAGACCAGCCCCGAGGCCTGGGAAAGGCTGCTGTCGGTCAACCTCACCGGCGCGCTCAATTGTGCGCAAGCTGTCGTCCCCTCGATGGTCGCGCGCGGCGGCGGCCGGATCGTCAACCAACTATCTGCGGGGGCCTTCCCGGCGCAGACCAGCTATGGCGTCAGCAAGGTGGCGCTGCTCGGCCTCACCACCACGCTCGCCACCGAGCTTGGCGGCAGCGGGATCGCGGTCAATGCGATCGCGCCGGGCATGACGATGAGCGACGCCGGCCGCGCCCTGACGCCGGCGGAAAGCCCCTATGTTCAGGCGGCCGAGGCGCGCGTGGTGATGCGACCGCGCGGCGACCCGGACGAACTCGTCGGCGCATTGCTCCTGCTCGTCTCGCCCGCGGGATCGTGGATCACGGGTCAGGTGATCAACGTCGATGGAGGTTTCATTCTGCGGAATTGATCAGAGTTCGCCGCTGGCGATCACGGTCGCCAGCAGCGCTGCGACATCCCGGTCAATCATCGCACCGATGCGCGATTGCAGGCCGCGCTCGAGCCCGCTCGCCGCATGGCCATAGCCGCCTCGCACGATCGTCTTCATCACCGCGTCCATGCTGTCGAGCGTCAGCAATGACAGATCGCGCCACCCCTTCGCGCGATCGAGGTGGATGCCGCGCCGATCGAGTTCGTCGCAATAATGATCAAATAATCCGCGCTCCTCCGCGCGGCGCTCGTCATCAGACAGCGCCGAGAGCATGAAATAGCCGAGATCGCGCAGCCCCGGCCCGCGAAAGATCACCTGCCAGTCGAACAACCCTGCGCTCCCATCGGGTTTAGCGTAGGTGTTGCCGAGGTGGCTGTCGCCGTGCAGCAATGTCGCAGGCAGCCTGTCCCAATAATCGTACACCGCCTGATCGTGGGCCGACCACAGTTCCAGGGTCTCGCGAACGGAAGCCGGCAGCGTCGCGGCGTGATCGCTCGCCAGGAACGCCCTTCGCGCATCGATGAACGAGCGGCGATGCCATGCCGCGCCCAGCTTGCGCGTGCGCGGCCTTACCCATGAAAGGTCGCCGTCGAACCGATCGGATTGCCAGAAACGCGCATGGAGCGTGGCGAGCGCCGTCACCACCGCGCGCGCATGTTCCGGCGGGCAATGATCCTTGCTCCAGAACGGATGGCACCCGCTGGCTTCCAGATCGTCGACCACCAGCAAGAAGCGGCCGCCGGGATAGCTCCGCCCGAACCAGCCGCGCGGCGCGATCGTCGGCACCTCGGGTTGCACCTCGTCGTAGAAGCGCACCTCATGCTCGGCCATGTGGAGCATCGCGAGCGTCTCGCGCAGATACGGGCCGTCCGGCGTCGCCTTGACGAAGATCGATCCGGGCAGCCCGGCGGCGGCGCCGGCCTCATTCCATTCCAGCCGCCACTTTCGGCGCATCGTCATGCCGTCGTGCGCGTCCTCGACCACGAGGTCGGTGAGCGCCGCACCGGGCACACGACCGCCAATCGCCGTGTCGACGAAAGCGCGGGTCACATGCTCGGCGAGATACGGCCCGTCAATCGCGAGATCGGCGTGCGCCAGCGCCATGTCCGCCGCCTCCAGCGAGGTCAGCGCATGAGCGTGCAGCGCCGGGCCATCGATCACGATTTCTGTCCCTGCGCGGCCTTCCAGATCGCCGCCGTCGCCTGCGTGGAAAGCGTCATGTTGAGCGCCTCGTGATCGAGCGCCGCCTCGAACACGGCATCCTCAGCCATGTTCAGGTTCGCCTTCATATAGCGGAACCCCATGCGCGGCCCGTCGGCGAGCCGACGTGCGGCCTTCATCGTCTCCGCCGCGAGGTCGCCGTCCGCGAACAGCCGGGTATAGATCCCCTTGGCGAACGCCTCCTGCGCCGAAAGCTTCTCGCCGAGGAGGAACAATTCGCGCGCCACTCCGGTGCCGAGGATCTTGGTCCAGAACCATGTCGAGCCGAAATCGCCGCCCGCGCCGATCCGGTCGAACGCGGTGAGGAAGGTCGCACTTTCGGCGGCGAAGCGCAGGTCGCATGCGCCCGCGATGCCGATCCCCGCGCCCGCGACCGGGCCGTTGACCATCGCGATCGTCGGCTTGGACATCTCATGGAGCAGGCGCGCGGTTTCCATGAACCCACGCAACCGGGTGAAGCCCTGTTCGGTGCGCGCGCCGCTGTCACGGTTGGGCGGCACCACGGCACGGTCGCCCCCGCCGTCCTTCAGGTCGCCGCCCGAACAGAAGCCGCGCCCCGCCCCGGTGACGATCACGCATCCCACCGACACATCACGCGCCGCATCCGCGCAGGCATCGGCGAGCGGTGCCATCAGCGCGCCGTTGAGCGCGTTGAGCCGGTCCGGCCGGTTCAGCGTGATGGTGCGGACGCCGGCATCGTCCGCGATCAGCAGCTCGCCGCTCATTTGCGCGACAATTCCCAATGGCGCGCCATCATGCGCGCGGCTTTCTCCGCCAGTTCCTGCGGCACTTCGGGATAGAGCGGAAACGGCTGGCCCTTCGACGGCAACGCGATCGTCGCCGTGCCACGCACGGTTTCATCGCCGCGCTGGTTGACGAACTTCACCGCCACATCGACCAGATTGCGCCCGCCCTCCTCGCGTTTCGCCAGCACCTGCCCGGTGAGCGTCTGGGTATCGCCCATATAATTGAATTTGCGGATCTCGTCATGGACGTGAACGACGATGCCGTCGTCGCCCGCCCAGTCCGACAGGAAATGGAACAGATAATTCTCGCGCATCACGCCGTAATCATAGGCCATCGGATTGCCGATCGCTTGCGCCCACTTCGGGTCCCAATGTAGTCGCTGCGCGACGTCAGGAATGCCGTGCTCGTTCTTGATATAGAAAGCCGGGATGCGCTTGCGGTTCTTGTAGGCCAGCCGCCCGACCGTCGGCGCATAGGGCACGAAACCGTAGCCGCCCGCGTGGAAGCAGATCACGTCGGTGACCGTCAACGGCCCCTTGGCCATCTTGCCGATCGCGTCGCCCGGCTCGACATCCTCGAACCAGCGCTTGCCCGCGCCTAGCACCTGCTCATCGGCATAGATCGCGTCGATCGCGGCGATGTCATCGTCGATGTAGGTCTGCGGCTCGATCGCAGCATATTTGCCCTTCTTCGCCGCGGTCTTGCGCTCGGTCAGCACGCTCAGGATACGATAGACGGCGACCACCTCGCCACGCTGGTTGACCTTAACGTCACGCCGGACCTTGATCACCGAACGCCCGGCGAACTCGCTCTGCTTGACCTCACAGCTTTCGTCGCCGTTGAAGCTGTAGATCGTGTCGCCGGGGCGCACCGGGCGATAGAAATCCCAGGTCGAGCCGGAAACAAAGACGTGGACGCCCTTAAACAGGCTCTTGCGCAGCCGCTTGATCTCATCGGGGACAGGGTCGCCCTTCATCGGCGCGTTGATCTGCGCGACCATCATTCCCGGCGCGATCACCCCGCCCCAGCGCGTGCCGCGCGCATAATCCGGATCGCAGAACAATGGATTGTCGTCGCCGCAGCCATGCGCGAAATTGCGGATGTTATCCTCGGTCGCGGTCTGGATATATTCACGGGTGGACGCCGCCTGATCGAAACCCAGGAGTTGGCGCTGGCGCTCGATATCCTCGTCGGTGATCGAATAGTCGACCGCTTTCCGCCACTCGTCGGATTCAAGAATATTCGTGGCCATCGGTCCTCTCCCTTGATCGTCTTGTATAACTAGGTAATGTACGATGGCGCTATCACGCAAGAGCGATCTGGCAGATTGAAGGGTTTCGGGGGCGAGAGATGACAAGCAAGGTCCAGCGTATCAGTGACGCCCTCAAGGTACGTGCCGTGCACCAGCGCGACGATATCGCGCATGACGACACGCGGCGCGCGATCACCTTCGCCGAATGGGACCGCGAAGCCGACGAAATCGGCGGCGGCCTTGCCGCTGCGGGTCTGGTTCCGGGGGACCGGGTGTTCCTGCCGATCAGCAACGCGCATGCGGTGGAGATGGCGATCGCGGTGTTCGCGGTGTTTCGCGCCGGGGGAATCGCGGTGCCAATCAACACGCGCTTTTCCGCCAAGGAGGTGCGTGATTATGCCGCACTGATCGAACCCCGCTTCGCGATCACCGACATCCCCGGACTCGTCGAGGGACTGGGGATGGAACGGGTGTGGACCACGGATGCGATGCCGCGCGATCTCCCCGCCCTGCCGGACCAGGCCGCGCTCGACCCTGCGGCCGATGCGGAGATTCTCGCCACGTCGGGCACGACGGGCAAGATCAAGGGCGTCGTGGTCTCCCACCCCGATCTGATGACCGGCGTCACCGGCACCAACATGGATCGATCGCGGTCGACGCTCCACGCGCTCCCGCTGACCGGATCGGGCGGTAATCTGGGCATCGTCATGCTGCCCGCGCGCGGCGGGGCGACGGCCTATACCCAGCCCAAATTCGATCCCAGGGGCTTCCTTGAGCTGGTACGCGATAAGCGGCCGAACCTCGTCTATCTCGTACCATCGATGCTGCGGCTGATCCTCGATCACCCGGAGGTGGCCAATTACGATTTCGCCGGCGTGCGCTATCTGATGACGGGCACCGCGCCATTGCCGAACGACTCCGTCGTGCGCGCGCTGAAGCTCTGGCCGCATATCAGGATGCGCAACAGCTACGGCATGTCCGAAGGCGGAGTCGGCGTCGGCACATCGAGCCAGGAACAGGTATTGAAACCCGGTTGCGTCGGCCGTCTCCCAGCCAACATGCAGGTCCGCGACGAGGATGGCGCCGTAATCAATGAGGCCGGTGTGGTAGGGGAAATCTACGGCTTCCAGAAGCATCCGCGCCGCTATTGGCGGGACGAGGAAGCCACGGCAGCGTCGTTCCGTGGCGGCTGGACCAGGACCGGGGACCTTGGATTCGTCGATACAGATGGCGACCTGATCATCTGCGGCCGCTCGAAAGAGCTGATTATCCGCGGCGGCTACAACATCACGCCATTGGAGGTGGAAACGGTGCTTCACCAGCACCCCGCCGTGAAGGATGCGGCGGTCGTCGGAATCGATCATCCGGTGCTCGGCGAAGATATCGCGGCGGCGATCACGCTCGCGAACGGCGCAACGGTGAGCGAACAGGAACTCGCTGCCTTCTGCCGCGAGCACCTTGCCGACAACAAGGTGCCGCGCACGATCCTTATCCTCGACGCATTGCCGCACAATCCTAACGGCAAGGTACTGAAGCGAGATCTGAAACCTCTCCTCGAGGCTGCCGCTGAAGCGCGCAAAGCAGCGGCGCAAACCTAGTCGTACGCATTTTTCAATTTTTTGGTCAGCGACGGATTCGCTAATTTCAGGCGGTAGATTCCGATGCGCCAAGCAGATCGCCCCAAAGGCACAACGATCATTGGCAGGAAAATCACCGGCGGCGATCAACGCCGCCGGCCTTACGCCTCAAAAAGGACCCCATCGGAGAATGAATCGACGGGTAGTCCGGGAACAGGCTTTGATATGTGTTTCAGGCTGCCGCCATCACTTCCGCTTTGCGCGCTTGGACCATGGGTTGAAGGTTCGCACGACTGAACAGCGTCGCCGCATTGTCGCCAAGAACGGCGACGAGTTCCTCGATCGATACTTCAGGATTGTCGGCGACCATTTTGTCCACGACGTTTTTCGAGAACGGAAATGTCCAGCGTGGGGGTAATCGGTTGCGAACAGGAGAGCTCCGATACCTATTCCCTTACGGATCGCCATCGACGAGTTGCCGTCATTCTGCAGCGCGCAATGGACTTGGTCGCGAACGATCTGGGTCGGCAGGCGGAATAGCCTTGGTTTGATCGACGGAGCGTGCTCGTTGTAAACTTCGTCCATGCGCTCAGCGAGGCCCCAAAGCCAGCCGGCGCTGTGCTCCGCAAAGAGAATGTGGGACTTGGGATTGCGATCGAGAACGCCGCAGCAACCAACTGCGTGATTACATCAACCGCGTCGTTGATCTGGCGCGTATAATTGTAGAGTGCCCCACCGGCCCCTTCAAAGCGCGGATGTTGATATCCCCGACGCCAGTTTGGAAAACCAGCGGAATTCCCATGCCTCCAGCAAAACCGAAAATCGAATCCCAGCGCGGATCGTTGTAGTTGTTGAGGCCTTCCCAGAGGCAGAACGTTGCAAATCCCTTTTCAGCCGTTCGCTTGCACTCTACGAGCGCATCTTCAAAGTCGATGCATGGGGAATCATCGCCGCCGGGATCAGGCGATCACGAACCGGTGCGCAATAATCCCAGGCCCAGTCGTTCCAGATCCTGCAGGCTACGCTCTGGGCTTCGCGGTGGGCAATGCGGGGGAGCATCAGGCCGAGCGAAGGAAATACCAGTTCCGCATCATCGCCGTCACGGTCCATATCAGCCAGACGCAGTTGTAGATCGCGTGCGCCACGATGCCGGGTATCGGCCGCGCAATCGGAAACGAAATTGTCCTTCGAGTCGGTGCAGAACCTGTCCGCCGCCTGCTCGTTGAAGGTTGCGTCGCTGGCGCCGGTCTTGTGGGTATGGAAATTGATCCAGATCTTCAAGATGATCTGGTCACCGATCTTGGTGATCCGCATATTACCATCCGCCTCGCTGCGGATGACATATTGCTGTAGATTCTTGGGCACGTTCTTGACGAACAGATCGGGGGTTCCGCAACATGAGCATCACAGCTGAACACGAAGGGGCATAGCTTTTCCAACATGGCGATCCTCCAGAGTGGCCAGGCGACTCAGTTCGCCCGAAACAAATGAGAGGATTGGATAAAAAGATACCTGATTTATTTGATTTTGTTCAACCGACGTAAGGATTCCGCGAGGAAGTCGGTGATCAACTCCTATACCCGTCCTGCCTGTCGCGTAATCTCGTCGATCGATCCCAGCCCGGTTTTATGCGGCCGCGCACATCGAACCAATCGACTGGCGTCGCACGAATATTTTCTATAACGATACGCTGAATGATGATGTTTAATCACGGCCGGTTGGGGTAAAGCCCAGCGAATGCCAATTTCGGAATCGATAACGGAGGCAACGTGCGGAACCAGCAGGATACCCTGAACTCCGGGCCGCCGCGGATGGTGCACCATACGGCCTATGTCACGCACGACGTAAGCGGGACGGTGGACTTCTACACCCGCGTTCTGCGCATGAAGCTGGTCAGTTCCGTCATCGATGATGCCATTCCATCGACCGGTGACCCCTTCCCTTACATCCATCTGTTCTTCGAGATGGCCGATGGGTCGACGATCGCATTTTTCGAATCCCTCGATCTGCCGCCTGCCCCAGCTCCATCGCATCCCGCTTACGATATATTCAATCACCTCGCGCTGGATGCTGGATCGGTCGAGGCTGTCAACGGCTGGGCCCGGCATCTGGCTGCAGAGGGCATCGATTATGTCGGCCCCGTGAAGCATGGGATCATCTACAGCATCTACTTCCACGACCCCAACGGCCTCCGCCTTGAACTGACGGCGGATGTCGTTCCCGAATGGAAGCTGCATGGCGCGCAGGCTGCCCAGGACGTCGCGAGATGGCAGGAACTGAAAGAGCGAAGCGCCCAGGACGGCGGCAGTAACAGTGTTGTGGAGTGGATCAAGGAACGACGATTGTCTCGCCCCGGAGCGCACGACTAATCGGACGGCGGGAATCGCGAATTTCAAGTCGCCTTCCCATGCTGGCTTGGCTTTGACCGGAGCCCTTCCTAGCATCCCGTCTCCACAAGGAGTCAGCCCGTTTGCCTCGAAGTTCAAAACCCGTTCACGACGCTTCCGAATTGGAGTTGCAGTCCGCAAACACAGAGGACGGAAAGCTCGGCATCCAGTCTCTCGAGATCGGCATGCGGCTGATGGCTGCGCTGATGGAGCATGCCTTCGACAGGCCGCCGCCGATGCTGAAGACGCTTGCCGCCAGTGCCGGGATGCCTCCGGCGAAGGCCCACCGCTATATGGTCAGCCTCATCCGATCGCAGCTTGTGGAGCGCGATGAAGCGACCGCCCGGTACAAATTGGGGCCCATGGCACGCCTGATGGGTCTACGCGCTATTCAATCGATCGATGTCGTCCGCCTCGGGGGCTCGCGGCTACCGCTGATTTGCGCCGACCTGGGATTTTCGGTTGCGCTTGCGGTTTGGGCCCATGAGGGGCCGACGATCATTGCCGTCGAAGAGGCACGTCGCCCAATCACGATCGGCACGCGCGTCGGCGAGGTCATGCCAATACTGAGTTCCGCCACCGGGCTCGTTTTTGGCGCCTGGTTGCCACGGACTCTCACGCAAAAGCTGATCGACCGCGATGTCGGTGCGCTATTTGGCGAGGAGTCGCGGCACGCACCCTCCGAACTCGAAATCGACAAGGTGTTTGACGATGTCGTCAAGGCTGGACTCGGCACGACGGAAGGCGGACTGAATCCTACCGTCAATGCGCTTTCCGCACCGATATTCGACCATCGCGGTGCGCTGGTAGCAGCACTCTCGACCCTTGGCCCCGCTGGCGAACTCAATGTCTCTCCCGATAGTGCAATAGCAGTCTCGCTGCGAAATTTTGCCGCAGATATCTCAGCAGAACTCGGCTTCGCATCGATGATGACAACAACGCTGCCAGTTCATTGAATTACATATATTGCTATTTGAATGCCCTATCCGTAATTTTACCCGATCGAAGCTGCATATCGAGGACCTGATGCCCAAATTCCGCGCCGTGATGATCGAGGACGTTGATGGCAAGCAGGTGGCCAGCGAGCGCGACCTGACGCTGGCGAATCTTCCCGACCACGACGTTCTGGTCGAAGTCAGTTTTTCGAGCCTGAACTACAAGGACGGGATGGCGGTGCTGGGCAAGAAGATCGCCCGGCGCCTACCCATGATCGCCGGGATCGACATCGCCGGCACTGTGGTCGAATCTCGATCGCAGCAATGGTCCCCGGGCGACAGGGTCGTCGTGAACGGCTGGGGCATGTCGGAAATCGAGCAGGGCGGTTACACCCGTTACCAGCGCGTAAAACCGGAATGGCTGGTCCGCCTGCCGGAGGCGCTTTCGCTGGAGCAGGCAGCGGCGATCGGCACCGCCGGCTACACGGCCGCGCTCTGCGTCGATGCGCTGGAGGATTGGGGCGTCGGCAAGGGCGAACGCGAAGTGCTGGTCACCGGTGCCGCTGGCGGCGTCGGATCGATCGCCATCGCACTCTTGGCCAAGGCCGGTTACCGGGTGACGGCCTCCACCGGGCGCGTCGAGACGCATGCATACCTGTCCTCCCTCGGCGCGACCGCTTTTGTGGCGCGCCAGGAATTGCAGGAGAAAGGACCGCCGCTGGCGAAGGAGCGCTGGGCGGGGGCAGTCGATTCGGTCGGCAGCGCAACGCTGGCGACGGTCCTCTCGCAGGCAGCCTATGGCGGCGCGGTCGCGGCTTGTGGCCTGGCCGGCGGCGTGGACCTTCCCGCCACGGTCCTTCCGCACATCCTGCGCGGCGTGGCTCTGCTTGGCGTCGATTCGGTTATGGCGCCCCTCGCCAAGCGCGCACGCGCGTGGCAGCGGCTCGCGCGGGATCTCGAACCCGCCCTGCTTGCCAGCATCACTTCCGTCGAACCGATGAGCAGGCTCCCCGAACTCGCGCCCCAGATCCTGGCCGGCCAGACGCGCGGACGGATCGTGATCGACGTGACGCGCTGATATGGTGTCGCTGGTTGCGGCCGACCGTTCCACAATCCCGGCGGGCCAGCGCTTCCGCGCGCTACTGGAACAGCCCGACATCCTCCGCATGCCGGGCGTCTATAACGGGCTCTCGGCGATCCAGGCTCGGCGTGCGGGTTTCGAAGCGTTGTATCTCTCGGGTGCCGCAGTATCGGCCGCGATGGGGCTTCCGGATCTCGGCACCACGACGATCGACGATCTGTGCTTCCACATCCGGCAATGCTTCCACGCAGCGGATCTACCGATGCTGGTCGACGGCGACACCGGCTTTGGCGGTGCGCTCAATGCCATGCACATGGTCCGCCGATTCGAGGAAGCGGGCGCCGGAGCCGTGCAGATCGAGGACCAGATACTCCCGAAAAAGTGCGGTCATCTGAGCGACAAGAAGCTCGCCGATGCGCACGAGATGGCCGCGAAGATCGCCGCGGCCGCCCGTGCCCGTCGCAACATGGTGATCGTCGCGCGCACCGACGCCGTTGCGCAGGAAGGCCTGGAGGCTGCGATCGACCGCGCCAATCTCTACCGCGCCGCCGGGGCGGATGCGATCTTCCCCGAAGCGCTGCACGACGCCGAGATGTTCAGCACCTTTGCAACCCGGGTGCAGGCGCCCTTGCTGGCCAACATGACCGAATTCGGCAAGACCCCCTTCTTCACCGCCGACGAGTTCGCAGAGATGGGATTCCGGATGGTGATTTGGCCGGTCAGCGCCCTCCGGGTCGCCGCACGCGCGCAAGAGTCCCTTTACGCCACGCTGGCGCAGGACGGCAGCGCCGCCGCGCAGCTGAACGCCATGCAGACGCGAGCCGAACTCTACGAGACGCTTGGCTATGGCGAGTATGAGGAACTGGACGCGTCAATCGAGCGCTCAACGCTTCCTTCCTGACTCATACTTACTCCCGGATGCCGGCAGCCAAGGCGTGGAATATTGCCCGGCGCGAGCCGTCTTCAGCCCCTCCATGCCTTCGGCGCGGAGGATATCCTCGAAATAACGACCATCGGGGGCTTTCGCGACCGAACTCATCGTCTTGGTGATAGCATCGTGCGCGCGACCGGCGACCCTTCCCGCGGCGCGGCCGCTGCTCTCGAGCACGCCTTCGATGCAGGCCTTGTTGAGGTGCAAGGCCTCGCGCGGCATCCGCGCCAAGCGCTCGGCAAGATCAACCGCGCGCTCTAGCAGCAACGCCTCGGGTTCCACCGCAAGCACCAAGCCGATGCGCTCGGCGCGCCAGGCTTCGATCATCTCGCCGGTGAAGATCAGATATTTCGTCCAGGCCGCTCCGATCACGGGAACGAGATCGGACGCGCCGGGATGGCCGATGCGCCCCTCGATCAATCCGAACCGCGCGGTGTCCGCGGCGATCACGAAATCGCATTGCGCAACGAAGCCCATCGCGGTCCCCAGGCACAGGCCGTGGACCGCGGCGATCACGGGCTTACGCACCCGGCGCACGGACTCGTTGAAGCGAATTACGTCTTCGTTGAAAATCTGATTGTCGCGCGCGGTGTCGGACACGATCTTGCCGCCGACCCGGCTGAGGTCGCCCCCGGCGCAAAAGGCACGCCCGGCCGCACGGATCAGCACGCAACCAATGGATTCGTCTTCGCTGGCAATGGTCAGCGCGCGCGCGATCTCGTCCCGGCTCGACCCCGGCCCCATGCCAAGCGCGTTCAGCTTCTCCGGGCGGTTGAGGACGATATGCGCGACTTCATTTTCCACCTCATAGAGAATGTGATCGTAACGCTCCGCCATCAGTCACTCCCGTTCGGATCCGGAGGCCAGCTTGACACCCCTGCGATCGCTGTGCAATCTCCCATAGACGTAATAGATTTAACAATACATAATTTTAGGAGAGAGCGTGCTCGAAGAATTGCTTCAGGCGATCCCGATCGAGGCCGGCACAATTCAATCCGGTCTCGAACTCCATTCGGGGATCGCGCGCCTCTATCCGCGCGTCTACGGCAATCTCGTCCGGATAGCCGGGTCACGCGCGACGACAGGGATCATCATAGTCCATCCGATGTCGAACTTTCACGGGCACCATTTGCTGCAGCCCATTGCGACGTCGGGCATCCCCATCCTGGGCCTGAACACGCGCTACGCGGGCAACGATGCCGTGGTCATCCTGGAAAACTGCCTGCTCGATATAGACGCAGCGATCCGTTGGGTGCGCGAGCGTCACGGCTGGCAGAAAGTGATCCTGTGCGGCTTTTCAGGCGGCGGCCCGCTAGTCTCATTGTACCAGCGCCAGGCCGAGAACCCCACGATCACCGCCACGCCCGCCGGGGATCCGCCCGATCTTACCAAGACGCGGCTGGCACCCGCCAACGCACTGCTGCTCATCGCGGCGAGCCCCTCGCGCAGCCAGCTCTACCAGGAATTCATCGATCCGTCCGTGATCGACGAGCGCGATCCCGACCGGCGAGACCCGGAATTCGACCTCTACGCTCCGGGGCGCGAACCACCTTTTGATCGCGGTTGGCTCGCGGAATATCGGCTGAGGCAGAAGGCACGCGTCCAACGCATCGAGGATTTCGTTGTCGCCGAACTCAAGCGCCTCACCGGATTGGGAATCCGCGACCGCGCGTTCATCACGCACCGCACCGTTGCCGACCCTCGCTTCCTCGATCTGACCATCGACCCCGATGATCGCGCCGTCGGCACGATCTGGGGCGATGCGCGCGCCGCGAACGAAGCGCCCGGCCCGATGGGGCGGATGTCGACGCTGCGCAACTGGCTGAGCATCTGGAGCCCGACTCATTCGAACGGCGACAGCCTGAAGAACCTGCCGCATGTATCGGTGCCGATCGGCATGATGCCAATGACGGCAGACCAGGGCACGATGATGGTCCATGGCCGCGCGATCCGCGATGCCGCACCTGCCCATCTCGTCGATTTCTTCCCGCTGAAGGGCATGACGCACTATTTCTACAACCAGCCCGAGGGGTTCCCGATGGCGGTAAACACGATCCGATCGTGGATGGGGCGGTGGGGGCTGGCTGACGGCGCGCAAGGGGCAAGTCAGTAGTGAATACGACCCCCAATCCGGTCCAGTCGCTGCACCATTTCGCCTATCGATGCCGGAATGCCGAGGAGACGCGGCATTTCTACGAAGACATTCTCGGCATGCCGCTGGTGCACACCGTCTATCACGAACATGTCCCGTCGACGGGCGAGTATCATCCCTATTTCCACATCTTCTTCCAGATGCAGGACGGCGGCTGCCTTGCCTTTTTCGACCTGCTCGACGACACCGAATACACGCCCGACCCGAAGACACCGGCCTGGGTCAATCACCTCGCGATGAACGTCGCATCCCGCGAGGATCTCTCCGTCGCAAAGGCGCGGCTGGAAGCGCACGGGATCGAAGTGCTCGGCATCGTCGATCACAAGATCTTCGACTCGATCTATTTCTTCGACCCGAATGGCATCCGCCTCGAGCTGGCCTACCAGACGGCGGGCGCCGAGAAACTGGCAGAGCTGGCAGCCGATGCGCATGCTAGCCTGGCGCTTCGTGACGCGAAGTTCGCGGCACGCCGGGCGAAGCTTGCGGGCGAGGCATCCCTTTGAGAGTGGAATGACCGCGGGCATGCTCTCGATTCCCGCCGTGTTCATGCGCGGCGGTACCAGCAAGGGGCTGTTCTTCCACGTCCGCGATCTGCCGCAAGACCGGTCTGCCCGGGATGCGATCTTCCTGCGCGCGCTCGGCAGTCCGGACAGCTACGGACGCCAGCTCGACGGCATGGGCGGCGGCCTGTCGTCGCTTTCCAAAGCGGTCATCATCGGGCCGCCGACCCGCGAGGGCGCCGATCTCGACTATACCTTCGTCCAGGTCTCGGTCGGCGCTCCGCTGGTCGATTATGGCGGGACCTGCGGCAACCTGGCCTCCGCGGCAGGCCAATTCGCGGTCGATGAAGGACTGATCGCCACCAAGGGCGCCATGGCGATCGTGCGTATCCACGCCGTGAATACCGGCAAGGTCATCCGCGCGCACGTCCCCGTCCGCGATGGCAAGGCACGGGTCGATGGCGCGCTGGTGATCCCCGGCCTCAGTTTCGGCGGCGCGCCGATCAGGCTCGAATTCGTCGATCCCGACGGCAGCCGCACCGGGCGATTGCTGCCTAGCGGACAGCCGGTGGACCTACTCGACATCGCCGGCGTCGGCTCGATCCGGGCCTCGCTCGTCGATGCCGTAAATCCTTGCGTGTTCGTTGGCGCCGCCGACCTCGGGTTGACGGGAGCCGAGTTGCCAGAAGAGCTGGATGCCGATGTCGCCAGCCGGGCGCTTCTCGAAGCGATCCGCGCGGCGGCAGGGGTTCGCATGGGCTTCGGCGCGACGCCCGAGGCGGTCAGCCACGACTCGCAATCCAGCCCCAAAATCGCGCTGGTCGCGCCGGCCCGCACCATGCGCACGCTCGATGGCGCATCGCTGGATAGCGGCTCGCTCGATCTTTGCGTGCGCATGATCTCGATGGGCCAGTCGCATCGCGCGGTCCCCCTCACCGGGGCATTGTGTGTCGCGGTCGCTGCCCGCATCCCCGGCACGATCGTACATGATGCCCTAGCAAACAGCGCACGCGGTCAGGGCGATCTCCGGATCGGAACCGCTTCGGGCGTGGTGCCGGTGGCGGCCGAGGTGATTGCCGCCGACGGGGGTTTTCGAACGCACAGTGCGGTCGCCTATCGGACGGCGCGCCGCCTGATGGAGGGTAACGTACTGGTGCCCATCCTAGCTTGAGGAGACTGGAATGACTTCGCCACCGCCGCTCGACGGGCTTCGCATCATCGACATGAGCTCGGTCGTGATGGGGCCGTTTGCGACCCAGATCCTGGGTGACCTCGGTGCCGACGTCATCAAGATCGAGCCGCACCAGGGCGACACGACCCGACACGTCACGCCGATGCGCGGTGAGAATATGGGCTGGGTATTCCTCCACGCCAACCGCAACAAGCGCAGCATCGTGCTCGACTTGAAGGACCCGGCGGGCAAGGAAGCGCTGCTGAAGCTCGCGGAGGGAGTCGACGCGATCGTGACGAACGTCCGCACGCGCGCGCTCGACCGGCTGGGGCTCGGCTGGGATGCTCTCCGCGAACGCAATCCGCGGCTGATTTTAGTCAATCTGGTCGGCTATGGCGCCGGCGGGCCCTATGACGGGCGCCCCACCTATGAGGACCTGATCCAGGGCGTCACCGCGCTGCCGTCGATGCTGGTCCAGGCGGGTTCGGAAGAACCGCATTATGTGCCGATGGCGATGAACGACCGCGCGGTCGGCGTATCGAGCGCGGTCGCCTTGCTTGCCGCGGTGATCCATCGCGAGAAGTCGGGCCGCGGGCAGCAGATCGAAGTGCCGATGTTCGAAACGATGGCACAGTGGGTACTAGGCGATCACATGGGCGGCAAGACGTTCGAGCCGCCGCTGGGGCCGGCGGGCTACAAGCGCACGCTCACCAAGGAGCGACGTCCTTACACGACCAAAGACGGACGCATCTGCTCGATCATCTATACCGACAAGCACTGGCGCACTTTCATGGAGCTGATCGGCCAGGGAGAGGTGTTTCGTAGCGATCCGCGCTTCGCCAATATCGGCACCAGGACCAATCATGCGCATGATCTCTATGCTTATGTCTCGGAAGCGATGCGGGAGCGGACGAGCGCGGAGTGGCTGGAGGTGCTCCTCGCGGCGGACATTCCGGTGACGCCGCTGCACGATCTCGACACGCTGATGGAGGACGAGCACCTGATGGCAGTCGGCTACCTGCCCGTTGTCGATCACCCGACCGAAGGCAAGGTCCGCCAGGTCCGGATACCCTCCACTTGGAGCGAATCGCAGCCTTCGATCCGCCGCCAACCGCCCGGTCTGGGCGAGCATAGCGTGGAGATTCTGAGGGAGGCCGGGCTAAGCGAGCAGGAGATTGCGGCTCTGGTCGAGCGCGGGGTGACATCCCAGCCCGGCTACGCGGTCGACGAGGAGGCGGTGTGACGGCGACCCCGGCCGACCTCGCATGATCGAACGCCGCCACGTCGCATTGCCGATCCGGATCGGGGCGACGTTCGAGACCCAATCGGGACTCCAGCTCAACGCACCGCGCATCTACGGCATGCTCGCGGCGCCAGCCCGCGCGCGCGTCGCGGCCATCCTGATCCATCCGTCCAGTAGCATGATGAGCCACTATCTTATCGAGCCGCTCAACGCGCGCGGGCTGGCAGTGCTCGCGCTCAACACGCGCTACGCGGGCGGCGACCAAACGCTGATCATGGAAAATGCGATCCAGGATCTCGGCGCCGGCGTACGCTATCTTCGCGAGCAGGGTTTCGAGCGTGTCGTGCTGCTCGGCAATTCCGGTGGCGCGTCGCTGACTGCCCTCTACCAGGCGCAGGCCGAGCGGATCACCCTCACGCATACGCCTGCCGGGGATCCGGTACATCTCGTCGCAGAGGAGATGCCGCCCGCGGACGGCCTGATCCTGCTTGCCGGGCATCCCGGTCGCTCGACACTGATGACGACCTATATCGACGCGGCGGTGATCGACGAGCGGAATCCCGATGTCGGCGATCCGGCGCTGGACATTTTCGCACCAGCAAATCCGGCACCATTTTCCAGCGATTTCGTCGCGCGCGTTCGCGCCGCCCAACGCGCGCGCAGCGAACGCATCACCTCCTGGGCGGTCGAGCGCCTGCACATATTGCGTGAACGGCCCGGTGGCGCCCGCGATGAGGCCTTCGTCGTTCATCGCACTTATGCCGATCCGCGCTTCGTCGACCGGGGGCTCGACCCCAACGACCGCGCGCCCGGCGGCAACCGCGGCGACACGCCGCAACAGGCCAATCTCTCGGCGAACAACCTTGCGCGCTTCACCACGCTGACTTCCTGGCTCAGCCAATGGTCGCACCTCTCGAACGCGGACGGACCGGATAATCTGGCGAAGACGAGCATTCCCGTCCTGCAACTCGAATATACCGCGGACGCAGGCATCTTCCCGAGCGATGTGGCGCGCTGGTCCGCAGCGGGCGGCGATCGGGTCGAGAATCATCGCATTGTCGGCGCGTCGCACTATCTCTACCGCCTCCCCCGGCAATTGGCGGAGGTTGCGGAACTCGCTGCCCAATGGAGCAAGATTCGCTGATGGCCCGCCCGACTACGAGGCGGATGATCATCGGCAAATCCTATGGCCGAGAGTGCTGCAAGCGACTTGCCTGCTGGCGTCATCGGGTTGCAGCATGCCTTCCATAACATAAGGACGCGTAAATGACGGTGGCAGCAATTGAAGTTGGAAGCGCGAGTGCTCCCGTCGGGAAGGTCTCGACGTTTCGCACCGCCGCGTTGATCGCCGTTCTCCTCATTTTCTGCATTTTCGCCGTGGTCGATCGCACGGTGATTGCGATGCTTGTCGATCCGATCAAGGATTCCCTTGGGCTCAGCGACACACAGATCGGGCTGCTCATGGGAGTCGCCTACGCCGTGGCCTATGGTCTTGGCGGACTACCAATGGGCTATCTGGTAGATCGCTATCCACGCAAATGGATCCTTTTCCTGGCGGTTATCTTGTGGGGTATGGCGGAAGCCGCCTGCGGCTTTGCCACCGGCTTCGTCTGGCTGTTCCTGGCGCGCGCGGCCGTCGGCCTATTTGAGTCGCCGCTGCATCCCAGCGCTCATTCGATCATCGCGGACACGGTACCGCGCCGACGACTGGCGACCGTCCTGTCGATCTACTCGATGGGGAACCTCATCGGCACCGGCTTGGCGCTCATGATCGGTGGCTGGATCGTCAATTCGCTGCTCCACCTCGACTACATCCGCGTTCCGCTGATCGGCGATATGGCTCCCTGGCAATGCGCCTTCCTTTTCACCGGGGTGCCCGGACTGTTTCTCGCACTGCTGATTTTCCCCTTCGCGGAGCCGTCGCGGCACATCTCGCACGGTCACGGGCAAGTCAGTTGGGCAGAGATGTTCGGCTTCATTCGGTCGAAATGGCAAGTGGTCCTCACGCTTATCGTCGTGTTCGGCGGCATGAACATCGTCGTGGGCGGCATTATCAAATGGGCGCCCGCTTATATGTCGCGCCATTTCAAGATGAATCCGGCCGAATATGGCGTAGCGCTGGGGCTTGCTCAAAGCCTCCCCGCCATAGCCGGGCTCCTGGCGGCGGGCTGGATTATTGACCGTTGGTACGCCAAAGGCCGCAAGGACGCGCACCTCACTTATTACCTATGGGTATTGGTCATCACATCGCCGATCGTGTTCGTCGGCCTGATGTCGAACAGTATCGCATTGTTTCTGGCCGCGATCGCGCTTGCCAAGGGTCTGACGGTCAATTTCCTCGGAATCGCGGCGGCACAGGTACAAATGATCTCACCTCCGCAAATGCGCGGGCGGCTGTCGGGCTTGTTCTTCCTGATGGTGGTGGCGCTGCTGGGTACCACTTTCGGCGCATTGCTGCCAGCTGTCATCTCCGAGCACATCCTGCATGATACCAAGCGGATCGGCCATGGCATCGCCATCACCTTGGCGATTTTCGCGCCGCTTGCGGTGATCGCGATTCTCTGGGGGCGCAAATATGTCCGCGCCGCCGTGGAAGAGGCAGAAAAGGCTATAGTCGCTTGACCCGACGGTCAGCGCGCTCATTCAGGAGCGATTGTGACCGTGATTCCGTCCAGCTCGGACGTGAAAGGCACTTGGCACGATAATCGTGATGTCTCTTCGCGTTCGGCTGCTCCGTCGAGAAGGTCGATCTCGTTCTCCGAAATGGCCGAGAGGCGCGAGATCCAGCCGGGATGGACGTGAACATGGCAAGTTGCGCACGAGCAGCAGCCGCCGCAGGTGGCTTCCAACTCGTCAAAGCCGTGATCCCGAATGATTTCCATGAGCGAATAACCAGACGCGGCGTCGGCCTCTACTTCGTGCGCAGAACCGTCTCGCGTAACAACCGTCAACTTCGCCATCAAACCTACTTTCATGAGGTCGCGCGCGCCTCTACTCGGAGCCGAGCGCGCAAAACAGAATCCCCAGCCTAGCGATTCACCCAGCACGGGCCGGCTCGGGCATAGCCATTGGGCAATGAATGTCTGTCCCCGTGGGGCGTGACGCGGTCGGAGCCCGGGCGAGTTGATCCTCCAGCCATAGACAAAGCCGCTGACGGTTAGCGCGAGCGCGGTGTTGCTCGTCGGGGCTCACGGGGGAAATTAGGCGACACGCCCTTCCCCTCCATCCAATGGACGCCGGATTCCGAAGGGCACCAAAACAACACGTGCCTGGCGCAGGCAAAATCGGGGAGGGTTTAAGTGTCGAATCGCATTTTCACCAGCAGGATTGCAATCGCAGTGGCGCTGATCACGCCAGGTGCGGCGTGGGCGCAGGATGCAACGCGCGCCGCGCAGACCCAAGCGCAATCGGACGACCAGAGCGGCATCCAGGACATCGTCATCACTGCGCAACACCGCGAAGAGCGCCTGCAGGACGTGCCGATCGCAGTCACTGCGGTGAGCGGCGATAGCCTGGCTCGCTCGGGCGTGACCGACACGCGCCAGCTGACCCAGTCGATGCCCTCCGTGGTCTTCAGCCGCGTCAATTCGAGCTTCCAGCCCTATATCCGCGGAGTCGGCACGCGAAACGCCAATATCGGCGATGAGTCGAACGTCTCGCTCTACATCGACGGCGTGTATCAGCCGGTGATGTCGTCGCTCGGCTTCGACCTCGTCAACGTCGAGCGGATCGAAGTGCTGCGTGGTCCACAGGGAACACTCTTCGGTCGGAACTCCACTGGCGGATTGATCAACATCATCACGCCGGACCCTACGCAAGAACTGTCGGGCAGCGTTGTCGCCCGGGTCGGTAGCTATGGTGAGAAATCGCTCCAGGGCTATATCTCGACCGGCATCGCGCCCGGCGTCAGTATCGACCTGACCGGCAGCATCGGTGGTGATACCGGCTATATCAAGGATCTGGTCAACGGCGGCTATCGCGGCGATCGCTCCTCGGAAGTGGCTCGCGCCAAGATTTTGATCGAGCCGACCGCCAATTTCCGCATGGTGCTGACCGGCAACTACACCCGCTACGCCGATTCCTCGTCGGTCAGCGAGCAGCCCTTCCGTGGCAACTCGACGGGCGCCCGCGCGCCCGTGCCGATTCTGCCCACCGGTCCATGGCAGACGGCGATCGACACGCCCACAAACGCCAAGTCCAAGACCTATTCCGCATCGCTGCAGACCCGACTGACCCTCGAGAGTTTCAATATCGAGACCATGTCTGCCTATATCAACAGCAAGGCCGTATCCATCACCGACAGCGATGCGACGACAAAGCCGATCGGTTCGGTAATCGCGCCGCAGAGTTCCTATTATATCGAAAACGAGATCCGTGCGCTTTCGACCGGCGATAGTGCATTCTCCTGGATCGTCGGCGCATTTCAACTCTCAGGCAAAGGCTCGTTCGACGGGCTGGAGAGCTATGCGAACGGCGCACTCGTAAGCCGCACGTTCACGCGACAAGAGGTCGTGTCCTACGCAGGCTTCGGTGAAGGAACGCTGCGGTTCGGCCCTGTCTCGCTGATCGCCGGCGCGCGCTACAGCACGGAAAAGCGCAACTATGAGGCGCACACGGCGACTGCTATCGCCGTGCCCTTCCGCGAGTCGAGCAACAACAAGGTAACCTACCGCTTCTCGGCTCAGTATAAATTCAGCCCCAGCGCCAATGTCTACGCAAGCTACAGCCGCGGTTTCAAGAGCGGCGTCTATAACGGCTTCGCGACGACCGTGGCCGCCGCGTCGCCCACGCGTCCTGAAACGATCGACTCGTACGAAATTGGCTTCAAGACCGATCCGCTCAACTGGCTGCGCATTAACGGCTCGCTGTTCCATTATGACTATACGGACATCCAGCAATCGGCGCGTGACCCGGTCACCACGCTGGTGCTGCTTTTCAACGCGGCATCCGCCAAGGTCGATGGCGCCGAGCTCGAAGCCACAGTTCGGGTGAGCCGCAACTTCAATATCCGCGGCTACGGTACCTATCTCCGCGCCAAGTATGACAGCTTCCCGACCGCCCAGATCTTCCGTCCAATGCCTACGCTGGGTAACTCTTCGATCGCTCCATATGATGCCTCAGGCAAGGACATGATCCGCGCGCCCCGCTCCACGGTAGGCGTCAATTTCGATTGGTCGCATGATACGGACGTGGGCACCTTCGGCGTAGCCGGAAATATCTTCCACTCCGCCAAATATTATTGGGACTTCGAAAACCGCCTCACCCAGCCCGCATACACCATGATCAACGGCGATATCTCGTTCTCGCCTGCTGGTATGGACAATCTGCGCTTGAGCGTATTCGTGCGAAACCTTGCCAACGAGGTAGTGTATTCGCAGATGACGTCCACCGCGACGGCAGATAAGGCCGGGTTCGAGCGTCCGCGGACATTTGGTGCCTCGGCTGCCTTCAAGTTTTGAGAGCGAAGGTAGCGATAGATGACAACGATGCTCGCCGTCCAACTTGTAGCCGGCCGGTCGGACGAGCTCGTCGTCACCGATTTGGAAGGGATCAGGCTGATCATCTTCAATCGGCCGGCAGCACGAAACGCGCTGTCGAACGCGATGAAGCAGGCTCTGGTCGCTTGCCTGGATCAAGCCGGGAAGGACGACAATATCCGCGTTGTCGTCCTGACCGGTGCGGGCGGGTGCTTCTCCGCTGGCGCCGATATGAAGGAACTGCGCGCCGGCGCGCAACCGATCCGTCCGCATCCGGGAGAGGCGCTGCGAGCTTTCGGAAAGCCGGTAATTGCTGCAGTCGATGGTCCATGCGCCACCGGAGCATTGGAAGTCGCCCTCTCCTGCAGCTTCATCCTGGCATCGGCTAAAGCGCGCTTTGCCGATACGCATGCGAAGGTCGGGCTTATCGCCGGCTGGGGCATGAGCGCGCTGCTCCCGCGCGCGATAGGGCGCCGCCGCGCCAACCAGATCATGTCGACGGGCGAGTTCATCGACGCAGGGCGCGCCTATGACTGGGGGCTCGTCAACGAGGTCGTCGAGGGCGATGTCACCGAACGCGCCGTGGAGATCGCAAGGCAGATTGCTGACAATCCGCGCGCTTCGGTGGAAGGGCAGATTGGCGCCATGTTCGAGGGCTACGGGGCTTCGCTGAACGAGGCGCTCGAAATCGAAGAACGCATGAAACAAAGCTGGCGGGCCGGGCGGACTGGCCTATTCGCGACCGATCCGAATACGGTGCCGAAAACGTGACGGCGCAGCGCGCCGCAGAGGCCACTCGCGCATACGAAAGTTATCCGATGCAAGACCAGAACAGTGCCGACGCTCCGCCGCTCCTCGACCCGAGCCTGCCAACCTTCACTGATCTGCTCCTGGCCGCCGAGCAGACATTTCCGACACAGGAAGCCTTTGTCGATGGCGATGACCGCATCAACTATGGCGCGTGGGTTGATCAGTCGCTGCGCGTTGCGCAGGCATTCTCAGATCGCGGTGTAAAGGCGGGCGATATCGTCCTGATCGCAATCGAGAACGGCATCGACTTCGCGGTCTGCTTCGCCGGTACGCAACTGCTCGGCGCCATTGCAAGCGGAGTCAATGTACGGCTGGGCCGCCGCGAATTCGAAGGCGTGGTCGAACGATCCGAAGCCGCGCTCATCATCGTCGAAGACAATGGGCTCGAGCCAAATGCCGGCCCGTATGTGGTTCGCCGCTCCGAGCTTGCGTCGTTTCGCACTTCCCCCACGAAGGCGACACCCCGTGCCGGCCAGCCTGACGACATCGCGGTCATCATCTGGACCAGCGGCACCACCGGGATGCCCAAGGGAGCGTGCTTCACGCACAACAATCTCCGCAACGCCGTCAGGACCGCAGGCCCGGTTGCCGCACCCTTGGCGCGGAAACTCAGCTCGGTCCCGTTTGCCCATGCGGGCTTCATGTCGAAGGGATGGGAACAGGTTGCTTTCGGCATGACGCTGATCGTGGCGCCGACGCCGTGGCGCGCCGATGCGATGCTCAGACTCCTGGTCGAGGAGCGGATCAACATCGCCGGAGCGGTCCCGACGCAATGGACCAAGCTGCTGGCACATCCCGGCCTGGCCGCCGCCGACCTCTCGCACGTGAAGGTCGGCATAACCGCCACGGCACCGGCGCAGCCCGAGTTGATCGAACAGGTTTCGCGTGCCATCGGGGTACCGCTGATCGTGCGCTATTCGATGACCGAATGCCCATCGATGACCGGCACGCGGATCGGCGACAGCGCCGAGATCCAGTATCGCACCGTCGGCCGCGCGCAGGTCGGCGTGGAACTGAAATTCCTAGACGAGGATCGCAACCAGGTGCCGCACGGCGCTGTCGGCAGGATCGCCGTTCGCTCCAAAGCGATCACCATCGGCTATTGGAAGGATCCCGAGCGAACCGCCGAGACGCTGATCGGCGATGGCTGGATGCTCACCGGAGACTTCGGCCGACTGGACGAGCAGGGCAATGTGATCCTCGCCGGCCGCGCCAACGAAATGTACATTCGCGGCGGCTACAATGTCTATCCGATCGAGGTTGAGCGCGTAATCAGCGAAATGCCCGATGTGTCGGCGGTCGCGGTCATCGGCACACCAGCACCGGCAATCGGCGAGGTCGGTGTTGCGTTCGTCGTTCCGGCAGATCCCGCGAACCCGCCCTCGCTAGAGACCGTCAGGGCCAAGGTTAAATCCGAGCTCGCCGACTACAAGGCACCGGACCAGATCGTGCTGGTCGACGCCCTGCCGCTCACGCCCATGATGAAAGTCGACAAGCAGACCCTCAAAGCGCGCGCCGCAGCGCTCGAGTCGACCCGTGGTTGAAGCCACGACGCCCCGCACCTTCGATGCCAGCCCGGAACGCGTGCAGAACGAGGCATGGTGGATGCTGGCGGTGCTGCTGCTGCTCTACACGCTCTCCTTCGTTGACCGGATCGTCATCTCGATGCTGGTCGATCCGATCAAGGCGACGCTCGGGCTGTCCGACGTGCAGATGGGGCTGATCATCGGGCCCGCCTTCGGTGTCGCTTACTGTATCTTCGGCTATGTTTTCGGCCTTGCCGCCGATCGCACGTCCCGCCGGAAGGTGATCTTTGGCGGCGTGACCCTGTGGTCGCTGTCAGCCGGCCTCAGCGGGCTTGCCGCCAGTTTCGCCGGGCTTCTCGCGTTCCGCGTCGGCGTCGGTGCGGGCGAGGCGGCGCTGACGCCCGCAGCCTATTCGTTGCTGACCGATCGCTTTCCGCGACGACGGTTGACTACGGCGATGGCCATCTATCAGATGGGCGCAAAGCTCGGTGCCGCGCTCGCATTCGCGATCGGCGGCGTGAGTATCGCCTTCGCCGCGACGATCCAGCACACCCATTGGCCGGTCGTTGGGAACATGGAACCGTGGCAGATCGCGCTTGCGCTGACAGGGTTGCCTGGCGTGCTCCTCGCGCTGCTGATCTTTACCTTCCGCGAACCGCTGCGCGGTGCCTCCATAAACGCCTCGGCGGATCGTCCGCCGCTGATCCCGTTCCTGCGCAGCGAGGCGCGCGCGCTGGTGCCGATGGCGGTCGGCTTCGCCTCGATCTCCATCACTATGTACAGCCTTACCTCCTGGGCGCCGACCTATATGAGCCGGCAGTTCGGATGGCATCCTGCGCAATACGGGCCTGCGCTCAGCGTAATCAGCCTGTTCGGGGCGGGCTCGATGATCGTGAAGGGCATGATCGTCGACTGGCTCTATGGCCGCGGCATGCGCGACGCGCATTTGCGCTTCTTCACCTGGCTGCTCGCCGCCGCTATCCCGGTAGGG
Organism: Sphingomonas sp. CL5.1; assembly: GCF_013344685.1. NCBI lineage: Bacteria > Pseudomonadati > Pseudomonadota > Alphaproteobacteria > Sphingomonadales > Sphingomonadaceae > Sphingomonas > Sphingomonas sp. CL5.1. The sequence goes on along the minus strand of NZ_CP050137.1, from coordinate 2,479,205 downwards.
GCCGTCGCGTTCTTCCTGACCGACCCCTGGTGGTTCCTCATTGCTTATGGGATCATGCAGGTCGTGGCCCTGCAATTCGTCGTCTTCATGGGCGCCACGCTGCAGCTGTTCGTTCCCCCGACGCTACGCGGGCAGGTGACGGGGCTCTTCCTCGGCTTCTTTACATTCCTCGGGCTGGGCGCGGGCCCGACCTTCACTGCATTCCTGACCGACTATGTTTTCCAGGACGAGACCAAGCTGGGAATGTCGCTGGCAACCACCACCTGCCTGACGATCCCGCTCGCCTGGATTTGCCTGCGATACGCGCTGGCCCCGGTCCGAGCCGTCCTGGCGCGGCAAGGCGACCCAGAAACCCCGCGCCACGGAGCCTGAAACCATGTCTGCCGCGTCTCCCAGCCTCGAAGTGATGGCGTCCGCCAAGCCGTCCGCCAGACCCTCGCCGGCGGTGGCGTGGCTCACGATCGGGGTCCTTTTCATCTATTCGGTGTTTGCGATGGTTGATCGGCAGATCATGACCATGCTGGTCGATCCGATCCGCCGCGACCTCGGCATCAGCGATGTACAGGCAAGCCTGCTGCTCGGCTTTTCCTTTGCCATCTTCTACACCACAATCGGGCTCGCGATGGGATGGATCGCCGACCGCACTTCGCGCCGGGCGCTGATCGGAATAAGTGTCGCGCTCTGGGGCCTCGCCTCTGCTGCATGCGGTCTTGCATCGAACTTCTCCGAACTCTTCATCGCGCGCATGCTGGTGGGCGTCGGTGAAGCCGCGCTCGGGCCCGCCGCTTATTCGATGATATCCGATTCCTTTCCGCGCCACCGCCTTTCACTGGCCATGTCGGTATTCATTATGGGCGGTCTGGCCGGAGGTGCGATCGCCATCCTCGCGGGCGGCATCGTCGTCGCGTGGAGCACGACCCATGCGAGTATCTGGCTGCCGATCATCGGCGAACTACATAGCTGGAGGCTCGTATTCTTCGTAACCGGCCTGCCCGCCCCGTTCCTTGCGCTCCTCGCCTTCCTCTTCCCCGAGCCAGCGCGCCTCGGCCGCACCTCGACTCCTGAGGCCGGCAGCACCGCGCATCTGGTTCGTTTCCTGAAGGCCAATGCCGCATTGCTGGCCCAGCTCTGCATCGCCTTTGGCGCGCTGAGCATGATCGTCAATTCGACATTCGCCTGGTCGCCGACCGTGCTGGGGCGTACGCTGCACGTCGCGCCCGTGCACATCGGAATCACCATCGCCGCGCTGCTGATCTTCGCCGGACTGCCTGGGCAGATTGCCACCGGATGGTGGGTGGATCGCCAGGCTGCCAAGGGCGATACGACCATCAATCTTCGGATTTTTCTGTTCACCCTGCCCTTCGCGGTTCCAGCCGCGATCATCGGATTGCTGTGGGGCGATCTCACTGTGTTCGCCGTGGGTATGATCCCGCATTACTTCTTCGCGATGACGTTCCTCGGCGTGGCGGCTGCGGCGCTCCAACTGATCACGCCGAACGAATTGCGCGGCCGCGTCTCGGCGTTGTTCACGATGCTCATCACACTGATCGGTTTCGGCATCGGCCCGACTCTGGTGGCGATATTGTCCACCTCTATCGATGATTCGGGAATGGCGATCGGCAAGGCGCTGGCGATTGTACTCGGCTGCGCGGCTACTGTCGCTTTCCTCGCGCTAGCGGCCGCGCTTCCGCGTTTTCGGGATGCGCTGCAAGTCAGAACGTAACAATAACGCCGGGGACAATTCGAGCCTCAGCGCATTAATAGGTCCCGACCGGGAGTGGTGCGCTCGGCCCCCGGCCGAACTCGGCCGCCAGCGCATCGGTTGCCCGCGCCAGCAGGCCCATGTCTGTGCCGACCGCGACGAACAGGCAGCCCAGCTCCAGATAGTGTCGCGCCGCGGCGACGTCGGCGCTCAATATGCCGGGAGACTTTCCGGCGGCGCGAATGCGCGCGATTGCCTGCTCGATCCGCGCTAGCACTTCAGGATGCGAGGGCTGGCCGCGATAACCAAGCGACGCAGACAGATCGGCGGGACCGATAAAGATGCCGTCCACCCCATCGACCGCGCTGATTTCTTCCACATTATCGATACCTGCACGGGTTTCCACCTGTACGAGGAGACAGATTTCGCTATCGGCGCGCGAGAGGTAGTCGCGGTCACGCCCCCAGCGCGATGCCCGGCTCATCGCGACGCCACGGATTCCCGCAGGCGCATAGCGGCAGGCCTCGACCAGCTCGGCCGCCTGCGCCGCGCTGTTCACCATCGGGATGAGCAGCGTGCGGAAACCTAGGTCCAGATATTGCTTGATCAGCCACGGTTCGCCCACCGGCGGACGGGCAACGGCCTCCGCCGAAGTTTCCCCGATCGCCTGCAGTTGCGACAACAGCATGGGCAGATCCGTGGGGCTATGCTCTCCGTCGAACAGCAGCCAGTCAAAGCCGGCCCCGGCGCAGATTTCCGCCGTATAAGGGCTCGCCAAGCCTTGCCAAAGGCCGACCTGTGCGCGTTTCTCGATGAGCGCCTGTTTGAAACGGTTGTTCATGGAACGGAAATCCCCCGCAATGCCCGTGCGCCGCCAGCGAAATATGCGATATCGAGCGATAGCGAAAACCCATCGCCGTTATGCACGAGGGCATTCAGCTGGCGCTATATTTGAGCGTCGGCCCGAAAGCCCATTGAAAAACCCAATGCCTTACAAAGCATCTGCGGGCTAACACCTTGGGTGCCGATACGCTTAGGTCAGCGGAAATCCTTGGTTCAGATACCACAAGAAAGGGCCAGTAATGTTCCTCCGCGACTTCGTGCGACGCTGCGCCGAAAAATTTCCCAATGATACAGCCTATATCGATGCCGATCGCCGCAGCAATTGGGCGGAGATGCACGAGCGATCCAGCCGGCTCGCGCGGGTGTTCCAGGATCTTGGCATCACCAAAGGAACGCGAACGGCGATCCTTTCGCACAATCGGATTGAAATCGCGGAGCATTGGTTCGCGTGCATGAAGACCGGCGCGGTTCGGGCGGGCCTGAACTGGCGCTATTCTACGCGTGAAATGATGCACGTCATCCGCGACTGCGATGCACGCGCGATCTTCGTCGAAGCCAAGTGCGCCGCCAATCTTGCCGAACATTACGAAGAGCTTGCGGCCGAGGGACGCATCATCATCGGATTCGGCGGGCCGCATGACCTGCCGCTAGACTACGAGAAGCTGGTCGCCAGCACCGATGCCAATCCGGACCTGCCACCGCTCGACGAGGAGGGCGTAGGCGCGATCGGATACACGTCGGGAACGACGGGAAATCCCAAGGGCGTGCTGCTGAGCAACCGCAACCTGCTGACGTCGCTCGTGTTCAACAACATGGTCAACGGCTACACCAAGCAGGACGTGCGCGTTTACGTCACCAATCCGGCCGGCATCAACATCAACACGATGTGCATGAACATCATCACCGGAATGACCACAGTGCTGGAAAACTTCCAGGCCGAGCGCTTCCTCGACCTGATCGAGGAGCACCGCGTCACCACCGTGACCGTGGTCCCGACCATGCTGCGCCGCATCGTCGACGACGTGAAGACCGGCCATTGGGATACCTCGTCGCTGCGCCAAATCTGCTACGGCACAATGCCGGCGACGCCCGCGTTGATCCGCGACGCTTATGCGACGCTCGGCTGCGAGTTTCTCAACCGTTACGGCGTCTCTGAATCGACCGGCGCGGTTGCCCTGCTCGACAATCCCGGACACCAGCAAGCCCTCAACGGTGATTTCGCGCTGCTTCGCTCGGTCGGCAAGGCAATGCCGCATGCCGACATCCAGATCCGCGACGATGAGGGCAAGGAAGTCCCCCGCGGCGAACTGGGCCTGGTGTGGATCGGCGGCGACACGGTCATGCAGGGCTATTTGAACCTGCCCGAGCTCAACGCGAATACGGTCTTCGGCAAATGGCTGAAGACCGGCGACTTCGGGCGGATGGACGAGCGCGGCTACGTGTTCCTGGGCGACCGCCAGCACAACATGATCGTGAGCGGCGGCTTCAACGTCTATCCGACGGCGATCGAAAACGCGCTGGCCGAGTATAAGGGCGTCGCCGAGGTTGCGGTGTTCGGCATGCCCCATCCGCAATGGGGCGAGGCGGTCGTGGCAGCCGTGACCGTGCGGGGCGACGCCGGCGTCACTCCGGAAGCCCTCGACAAGCATTGTCGCGAGAACGTGTCCAAATTCGAGGTGCCGAAGCACATCGCGATCCTGCCCTCACTCCCGCGTGGGAACACGGACAAGGTCGACAAGCGGGCAATCCAGGCGATGTTCGCCGAACCAGGCAAATTGCCCTGGGCGATCGAGAAGGAAACGGCGTGATGGCAACCGCACCCCAAATCCAGTCGGTGATCGACTACCGGCATCTGGTTCAGGACGGCAGGCTCCACGGCTCGCTCTATACCAGCCCACAGATCTTCGCCGACGAGATGGAGCAGATCTTCCATCGAGGCTGGAGCTTCGTCGCGCACGACAGCGAAATCCCAAACACCGGCGACTTCGTCGTCCGCCGCGTGGGCACGCAATCGCTCATTGCGGTTCGCAGCAAGGACGGGGAAGTCCACGTCTTCTACAATCGCTGCCCGCATCGGGGCGCCACCTTGTGCCAGACATCGTCAGGGCATCGCTCGCGGATCGCCTGCCCTTACCACGCATGGACCTTCGCGCTGGACGGCCGCCTGATCGGCCTGCCGGATGAAGCCGCCTACCCGGCCGATTTCTCCAAGGCCGATGCCGGCCTCACGCCGGTCGCGCGGATGGATAGCTATGGCGGATTCATCTTCGTCAACCTGATCCCCAACGAACTGACGCTGCGCGAGCATCTCGGCCATGCAACCGAGCTGATCGATGCCCTCCTCGGGCTTTCGCCCACCGGCCGCATCCAGCTCTCCGCCGGCTGGATGAAGCACAAGATGCGCTCCAACTGGAAGATGATCGTCGAGAACCAGGTCGATGGCTATCACGCGCCGATGGTCCATGGTTCCCTGATCGCCGCCAACCGCACCTTCGCTACCGTGCGGGACCGCAAGCCGACCTCGCCGACCCGCGTGCGCGATTTCGGCATGGGGCACTCGGACATCGACCATGCAAGTGACTATCGTGCTGCGGGGGATCGGCTGTTCCGCTGGACCGGCGGCATCGATCCCGAACGGTTGCCGGGCTATGTCAAGGCGATGAACGACGCTTATGGTCCCGAAGACGCGCGTCGCAGGCTGATCGAGGGACCGCCGCATTCGATGCTCTTTCCCAACCTTTCGCTCGCCGAGATGAACATCATGGTGATCGAGCCGGTGAGCCCGCAGCATTCGATCCAATACACCATCCCGGTCTTCCTAGAGGGAGCCGACGATCTCAATGCGCGGACGCTGCGCCGCTGCGAAGGCGCGATGGGACCCGCCGGAATGCTGATAGCCGACGATGCCGAGATCGGCGAACTGACCCAGATGGGCGTCGCCAACCTCGAACCCGAATGGATCATCTTGTCGCGTGGCATGGGCAAGGAAGAAGTGCTCGCCAACGGCGTCAAGCTCGCCGGGCTGATGGACGAGACCAGCCAGCGCGGTTTCTGGACCCATTATCGTGAAGTAATGGCCGCTTCGCAGGAGGTCAGCCAATGACGACCGCAACTCTCGAACGAAGCACGCTAAGCGACACCGCCGTCGAACAGTTCCTCTATCTCGAGGCGCGGCTGCAGGACGAGCACCGCTATGACGAGTGGGAAGCACTTTGGGCCAGTGAAGACACGCTCTATTGGGTCCCCCGGCGCCAGGATGCAGACCCCGCCCGCGAGGTCTCGTACATCTACGACAACCGCGCGCGGCTCGCGAGCCGCATCCGGCAGCTGAACACCGGGGTCCGCCATTCGCAGGCGCCAAAATCCAGCCTGCGCCGCCTGATCTCCAACATCGAGATCAGCCGGAACGGAGACGATGTAGAAGTGCAGTCGAACTTCATCCTGATCGAATCGCGACGCGCCAATCTGACCACCTGGGCTGGACGCACGACGCATATGCTTGCACCGGCCGAGAATGGCTTCCGGATCAAGCGCAAGACGGTCGTCCTCGTCAATTGCGCTGAGGCGATCGACAATCTGGCGTTTCTCGTCTGACCGTGCGCGGCGGGCCAAACGCATCGATCATCGGGCTGGGCCGCGCCGGCCTGAACCGAGGGGATAGCCGAACCGCAGCGGAATTGGCGCGCCAGGCCGTGATCGCCGCAGCGGCGGATGCCGGACTGGCGATCGCCTTGATCGACGGGCTGGTGATATGCCGCACGAGCGGCGCGAGCGACGCGGTGCTCGGGCTCGACCTTCAACGCGCGCTCGGCCTGCGCGACCTCAAGCTCAACCGCATCGCGCTATGTGAGGGCGCAAGCGCGCTTGCCGCGATCCAGACCGCAGCGCTGACCGTATCTGCCGGCATGGCGGAGGTGGTCGCGTGCGTATTTGCAGATACCCCCGTGACACCCGGCAGGCGAATGGGCGCGGCCTTCGGGCGGCTCAAGACAGGCATCGGCATGGAGGGGCTGCGCTACAGCGCCGGCCTGTTCGGGGGCGCATCGGTCTATGCGCTCAGCGCCCAGCGTTACTTCGCGCTTCACCGCCTGGACGAGGAGGTGCTCGCCGATGTGGCGATCGCGACGCGGGCCTGGGCTGCGCTCAATCCCGATGCGACGTTTCGCAAGCCGCTAACGCGCGAAGACTATTTCGCCGCGCGCTACATCTCCGAGCCCCTGCGCCTCTTCGACTGCGCAGCCCCGGTCAACGGCGCGGTCGCGGTGATCGTCAGCCGGCGCGACCGCGCGGCCGATGGCGCGCAGCCCGCGGTGCACATCCTGGCCAGCGCCGAGGGACATCCCGGGACGCCCGACCGCCATGGTTTCGACCGTTCCCTCACGCATGGGGGCGCCATCGCCGCACGCACGCTGTTCGAAGCGACAGGCCTGTCTCCTGCGGAAATCGACATCTGCCAATTCTATGATGCATTCAGCATTATGCCGCTGCTTTCTCTCGAGGCTTACGGCTTCTACGGCGCCGGCGAGGCTCGAGCCGCATACGCAGATGGCGCAGCAGGCCCCGGAGGCAGCGGGATGCCGATCAATACAGGAGGGGGTCACCTCTCCGGCTATTATCTCCAGGGCATGACTCCGGTCGTAGAGGCTGTTCTTCAGGCGCGCGGCGCTGCCGGTGAACGCCAATGCAAACGCGCGGGCACGATCCTGGTCACCAACGACGGTGGACGATTGGACTATCATGCCGGCATGATCTTCGGCGCTTCGGAACATTGGACATGACGATCCCGATACCGGAACCGGACCTGGCGTCCGCGCACTTTTTTTCGGCGCTCGATCAGGGCAGGCTCGAAGTGCTTCGCTGCAGCACCTGCGATACCGCCCATCTGTCGGTTCTGGCGTGCGACGTTTGCGGTGGCAGCGATTTCACCGCCGAGACAGCGAGCGGCCGGGGTACGATCTACAGCTTCACCAAGCTCCACACCGCGCATCATCCGGCTTTTACCGAGCGGCTGCCGGTCTGCGGAGGTATCGTCGAACTGGATGAAGGACCGCGCCTGTTCGCGCCGCTGTTCGGTGAAGCCCCCCCCGCCATAGGCGCGCGGCTTCAGGTCGAATTGCTGCCCGTCGAGGACCGCGTGATCGCCACGTTTCGCCTGGTTCAATCCGCGGAATGATCGATCGCATAGATCATTTCGTTCTGACAGCGACGTCGATCGACGCCACCTGTGAATTCTACTGTCGCGTGCTGAGCTTCACGCGACATTCGCCCGATGGCAAGCCGACCTCGCTGGCATTCGGTCAGCAGAAAATCAATGTCCATCAGGCGGACCGGACGTTCGATCCGAAAGCCCTCCGTCCGACGCCCGGCGCTGCGGATTTTTGCCTGGTCACCTCCACGCCGATCGACGAATTCGCCGCGCATCTCGAGCGCTGCGACGTGCAAATCGAAAAGGGCCCGATCGCGCGCACCGGCGCCATGGGGCCGATGATGTCGGTCTATTTCCGCGACCCGGACGGTAATCTGGTCGAGGTCGCCCAATATCTTTAGCAGCGTGCGCCCTGCACTGATGTCAGCCCGCGATAGGCGCTAAATTCCGGAGATAGTGGCGGCACCGGCACGCCGAGCCGCTCGGCAACGATCTGGGTGGCCGTATTCGCGTGCGCCATCTGGGTATCTGCCGGAAGGCGGCCGGCCTCGATCCCTATATCCGTCGCCCGAATCAGCGTGGTGGCGATGAAGAACGCACCGAGGAGGATGAAATAATCCAGATCGTGCACCTCGACCTGCGCGACATTGGAATAATGGCGGACGACCTCGGCCTCGCTCGGCCAGCCGGACAATCGTTCGCACCCGATCATCTCGGCATGGAAGCGGTCCATCATGAGCCAATAGCCGACGTCGAGGCTTCGGGGCCCGATAAGGGCGCCCTCCCAATCGAGCACCGCCGCGATCGACTGGTCTGGCTCGAACAGGATATTGCCCGGCCGCGCATCTCCCCAGAGCAGCACATCGTCTTCGTCGCGCAAGCTCGCGCGATGACGTTGCAGGTAGTCGAGCGCCTGGTCCGTGATCGGAAAGGCCCGTCCAGCGGTTGCCCAGCGATACCAGACGGAAAGCTGCCGCAGATGCCGGTCGATGCCGCGCCCATCCGCCGTTGGTTCGACCAGGAAAGGATGCGAGCGCCGCCAGTCGATCGCGTGGATCCCGGCGACCGCATCGAGACCATTAAAGGCCAGCGTGGCCCGTTGCCCGGCGTCGAGCTCGGTCAGCAGTCCCTGAACGTGCATCGAGGGACGCCCAAGCGGCGCCCGACCCTCGATTTGGCGCATCACGAGAAACGGCGCGCCGAGCACCTCTCCGGTTCCCTCGACGCCCATCATTGGCGCAACGGGCACCGCGCTGTGCCGCGCGATGCCATCGATCATCCGATATTCGCGCACGATGTCCGGAGTCAGGAAAAGCTGCTTCCCGCGCTGTTCGAAGCGGATGACGAACCGTTTCTCTGGAAGGTCGGGCGCACGACGGCAGACGAGGCTCAGGAGTTCGCTCGACTGGCCACCAGCGAGTGGCTGCAACGAGGTGATCTCGCAGCGCTCACCGAACCCAGGCTGGGTACGGAGCCAAGCGGTCAGGCGCTGTTCGCGGTCAAGCGTCATGGGCTACCTTGATGAGTATTTTCGCGTGCGGGCTGCCGTTTTGCGCGGCCCATGCCTCCTGGACGTCCTCCAAAGCGTATGTGACGGTGTCGATCGACCAGTTTCCGGCCTTGGCATAAGCCAGCAGGCGCTCGAACGCGGCTTGGCGCTCTGCAGCGGATCGGATGAGTTCGCCCGTATCGACGCCATGATGGTGCCGCCGTCGCAGTTCAGTGAGCGTGAGAGTCATCGTGCGCCCGGCCCGCGTACCGATACTCATCAGCCGCCCGCCCTCGGCGACCGATCGCATCGCCGCTTCGGCTGGCGCGCCGAATAGCGGATCGAGCACCACATCATAGCCGCGCTCGCCCTTTTCCGCGGCCAATGCACCATCGTCATCGCCCTGCCCCAGCTGCACGATCGCATCCACGATGTCGCGATCCTTGAGCCGCTGGAGCGCGTCGATCGAGCGCGCCGCCCCGATGATCGTTCCCGCGCCGAGCTGGCGCGCGACCAGCGCGCCAATCTGGCCCACCGGCCCTGTCACGCCCAAGATGAGGACGCGTTCGCCCGGCTGGATCCGCGCCTCCTCGAGCGGGATGATCGCGCCGATCCCTGCCAGGGCGAGCGCGATTACCTGCTGCGCATCCGCATCCTCGGGGATCGGCCAGATCTCCGCATCGGGAACCATCGTGATCTCGGACATCGCGCCCTGTTGCGGGACGGAGTGGCCGAAATAGACACGAGTCCCGTCAGCACGCCGCCCGACGCCCTCCCCGCCAATGATGTAGGGGAATACCGGGCTCTTATAGATTCCGCGGACGCGCAAGACATCGGTAGGCTGGAGGCCGGCCCATTCGACGCGGATCGGCGACGCGCCCGGCAGCTCGGACGGCTCCGGCACTTCGGTCAGATAGGGCACGGTATTCAGAGCATCCACGACTGCAGCGCGCATTTCAATCTCCGGTTTAGAATCGCCCCCGCGGCCGTCAGACGGAGCGGTAGGCGGGATGTGTCACGTCGGACAGCATGTCGAAATGGCGCGGCGCCCAGCCCAGCTCGATTCGCGCCCTCGGCGAGCGCGTGCGGCTGCACGTGCTCATGATGATGAGCGCAAGGAACTTGCCCCAGATCTCGACAGCTTCTTCGAAACCGACGCTCCGCAAGGGGCATCCGAGCTGCCGCGCAACCCGCTCGGCCAGCGTGCGGTGTGCCACCTCCCCAGCGACGCAATGGTAAAGAGCGCCGGGGATGCCGCGCTCGAGGGCCAGCGCATATACTTCCGCGAGGTCCTCCACATGGACGTTCGAATAGAGGTTCAGCCCTCGGCCAAGATAGCAAACCTCGCCGGTTCGCGCCGCTGAAGCGTAGAACGCCTCGATCAGGCCGCAACCGCCATTGCCCCAGATCATAGGCGGCCGCACGACAATGGCGCGCACGCCGCGATCCACCGCGCTGCGCACGAAGGCCTCGGTCTCGACCCGCCGGGCAAGCCATTTCGAGGGCACGAAATCATCGTCCTCGGCGAAGCTGGCTTCGGACCAGTCCCCGTCGGTCTTCTGGCTGAGCACGCCGGTACCCGAAGTGAAGATCAGGCTCTTGCTGCTGCCGGCCAGCCGCTCGACTAGCGCGGCGAGCGTATCGTGCTCGGGCTCAAGAAGCAGTTGGGCTGCATAAACCACTGCCTCGACGTCACTGATTGCCTGATCGAGTCTGGCAAGGTCCGTCAGGTCGCCGATAACCGGACGTGCCCCCAGCCCCGTGACGCGCGCCGCGCCGCTGACGGAACGCGCGATTCCCGACACCTCATGTCCGGCGAGCGCCATCCGCTGTGCGATATGCGACCCGACATAGCCGGTCGCGCCGATCACAAGGACTTTCATGTGTCCAGACACTGCCGGCAGGCGCCACGATTTCAAAGACCCTGCGAAGGGACTGTTGCGCCGTGGACCGCCGGGAGAAATAGCGTCAGCTGAGGTAAGTTCAAAGGAACGCGGATAATGTCCGATCGCGTCGACGACAATTCCGTGCTGTCCGATCCGACGCTGCCGAGCCCGGCTTATTCGAGATACGCCATCGGCCTGCTGATGGTCGTGTACATGCTGAGCTTCCTCGACCGTCAGGTGCTGTCGATCCTCGCCGAGCCGATCAAGCGCGACCTGGGGCTGGCGGACTGGCAAGTCGGCGCGGTCAGCGGGCTGGCATTCGCATTATTCTACACGCTGGTGGGCATCCCCGTGGCGCGCTTTTCCGAACGCGGCCACCGGCCCTATATCATCGCGACGGCGATCACCGTCTGGAGCCTTTTCACCGTCCTTTGCGGCTTTGCGAAGACCTTCACGCATCTCGCGCTGGCGCGGGTCGGCGTGGGCACGGGCGAGGCTAGCTGCACCCCGCCTGCCCTGTCGCTGATCGCCGATTACGTCCCGCGCGAGCGGCGATCGTCGGCGGTTGCCATCTACATGGCCGGGGCGCCCGCCGGTGCCTTGCTCGGCATGGTGATCGGTGGCCTTGTCGCGAGCCATTGGGGTTGGCGGGCCGCATTTTTCGTCGCCGGCGCGCCGGGCCTGCTCATCGCACTCTTTGTCGCGTTCACCCTGTTCGAGCCTCGCACCAAGGCGGCCCGTCGGCCTGCGCCAGCGCCAGGCGAAAGCAAGGAAACCTTCGCAACGACGCTGAAGGTCCTGATGGCCAAGCGTACCTATCGGTTCATCGTAGCTGCGGTGACGATGAAGGCCTTCATCCAGTACAGCGTGCACGCCTTTCTCGGTTCATTCTTCTTCCGGAACCACGCCGCCGAGCTCGACGCGATGGCCAGCAGCTTCGGACTCAAGCCGGTCGGCTTCCTCGGCGTCGTGCTGGGGCTGGTCCTCGGCCTGTCCGGCGTGCTCGGCTCGATCCTTGGCGGCAAGTTCGCCGATCATTTCGCCCGTCGCGACATTCGCGCTCATATGACCATCCCGGCGATCGCGGTACTCATCGGCACGCCCTTCTACGTCGCGGCCTTCATGGTCGATTCGCTGCCCCTTGCGTTCGCGCTGCTGCTGGTGCCCGGCACGCTGAACGCGATGTATTACGGGCCGGCTTATGCGATCGTGCAGGGCCTTGTTCAGCCCTCGATGCGCGCCACTGCCACTGCCGTACTGCTGTTCGTGATCAGCCTGGTCGGATTGGGGTTCGGCCCGCTCGCAGTCGGCCTGCTCAGCGACGTCCTGGCCAGCCACGGACTGGACGAAGCGGGCGGCATCCGATGGGCGCTCACGTTTTCGGTATTGATCGCGATACCGGCAGCCTGCTGCTTCCTCGCTGCCCGCAAGACCTTGAAGGCCGATCTCGTAAGCTGAGGTTCACCATTGCAACCAGGAGCCGGCATACGACAAGCCCGGCTCTAGACGACCTGCACGTTGCAGGAGAGGATAAAGATGGATTTCAAGCAAGCCCTAGCCGCTCTCGACAGCGCTCCGCACTGGCGCAAACGCGCACCCTATCTGGAAGCCTGGCGCCAGGCCGGCCTTCACAGCGCCCAGCTTACCGGCGAGCGGATCGCCGAACGCGTCGCCGTGCATCCCGACGTGCCCATCGTCTTCGGATCGCGCGAACGCCCTTCGCAGGCAACCGCCGCCGAACTGCTCCGCGAGAGCTATGAAATTGCCGCAGCCTTTCACCGTCTCGGGCTCCGCGAAGGCGACGTGCTGGTGTCGCAGATGCCCAATTGGCGCGAAGGCACGCTGACGCTGCTCGCCGCGCTGCACCTCGGGCTGATCTTCGTGCCGATGGTCCACATCTACGGCCCCGCCGAAATGGCGTTCATCATCAACACGGTCGGCGCCAAGGCGGTGGTGGTTCCCGATCGCTGGAAGAAGATCGATTACGGCGCGCGCATCGGCGCCCTCGGCGACGTGCCGACGCTCGAGCTGGTAATCGTCGTCGGGGACGAATCCATGCCGGGCCAGGTCACACGCTGGCGCGATCTCGACCGTGGCGCGCTTGAGCTCCCTGCCCTGACCGCGACGTCTGACGATCCGTGGCTGATCATGTTCACATCGGGCACGACCTCGGCGCCCAAGGGCGTGGTCCACACACACAACAGCTTCGGCGCGGAAGTCCCCCTCTTTCCGACCGTCCCCTCGCCCGAAGGGCGTCCCAAATTGCTTCCGCTTCCAGCCGGACACAGCGCCGGCGTGATCGCGGCATTGCGGCCCTTCTTGGCCGCGGACCCATGCCTGATGATGGATGCCTGGGACGAGGATCTCGCCGTCGACCTGATCAAGAGTCATCGCCCCGATCGGGCAGGCGGCGTGCCGTTCATGGTTTCGTTCCTGCTCGACCGGGCCGCCGAACTCTTCCCCACGGGCATGGTGCAGCTCTCCGTAGGCGCCGCCAGCGTGCCATCGACCTTGATGGAGCGTTGCGAACAGCACCGATGGCCCGGCACGCGCACCTATGGCTCGACCGAGCACCCCACGATTTCGGGCGCGACTCCCACCGATCCCTTCCAGAAGCGCGCCACTACCGATGGCCGCCTCCTGGCCGGCGTGCAGATACGGCTCGTCGACGACGAGGGCGCAACGGTCGGCGAGGATATCTCCGGCGAAATCGTCAGCATGGGCCCGGAGCTCTTCAAGGGCTATATCGACCCGGCGCATAACACCGCCGGGTTCGCCGAGGATGGCTGGTTTTACACGGGGGACATGGGTCAACTCGATGCCGACGGCTATCTGCGCATCGTTGATCGCAAGAAGGACATCATCATTCGCGGCGGCGAGAATATCTCGTCGAAGGAAGTCGAGGATGTCCTGACGCTTCACCCGGCGGTGGTCGAGGCCGCGGTCGTCGCCTGGCCCGATGTACGGATGGGCGAGAAGGTCGGCGTTTTCGTCCGGCTCAAACCGTCCACCGCACTTTCCACCGACGATATCGCCGCGCACTTCGCGGCTGCCGGTATCGCGCGCCAGAAGACGCCCGAGCGTCTGGTGATCGTCGAGGATTTCCCGCGCACGCCGGCCGGCAAGATCTTGAAAACCGAGCTGCGCGAGCGCGTCAAATCGCTCGCCGCACAGGAAAGGGACCCCGCATGAATCTTGAACTGTCCGAAGATCAGGAAATGCTGAAGGACGCGCTCTCGCGCGCGTTCACCAGGGCTTCGCCCCCGGCACGCATTCGCGAAGCCGAAACCCAGGGCCACGACGCAGCTACCTGGCAGGCGTTCGCCGAGATGGGATTGCCGCTGCTCCGGGTTCCAGAGGAGCACGGTGGCGCCGGCGCCAGCCTGATGGACGCCGTGGTCATCGCCGAAGTCTTTGGCGAATTCGTTCCCGTGATCCCGGCGCTCGATGTCATCGTCGCCGCCCGCCTGCTGGCCCGTCTCGGCGGCGATGTGGCAGGCATCGCGGAAGGCAAGATCGCTACGCTCGCGCTGCGCCCCGCTGACGGCAGCGCGCAGCTGATCGCGGCGGCGGGAGTCGCGGACAGTATCCTGTTCCTAAGCGGCGAGGACGTGCGCATCGCTGCCGGGCCGTTCGGGGAGCGCGAATCCAATATCGGTTCCAGCGCGGCGCGCCGGATCGTCATCGGGCCGGATGTTGGCGAATTGCTGGCGTCGGGATCGGAAGCGGTCGCGGCCTATGACGCGGCGATCGACGAATGGAAGCTGCTCAACGCCGCCGCGACGGCCGCCGCTGCGCGCAAGGCAATCCTTCTCGCCGCCGACTATGCCAAGGAACGCCATGCTTTCGGGAAGCCGATCGGCGGCTATCAGGGCCTCGCCCATCCGCTGGCCGAAGCGTTTTGCGAAGTCGAAGGTGCCGCGCTCCTCGTGTGGCGTACCGTCGAAACGCTGAGCAACGGCAATGCCGAAGCCGGTGCCATGGTGCGGATGAGCGCTTGGTGGGCGGCCGAAGCCTGCCGCCCCGCCGTGATCAAGGCGATGCGCGTCTTCGGCGGCTATGGCATGACGATGGAATATGACGCGCAGATCTATTTCCGTCGCGTCACCCAATGGTCGCTGCTCGCCGGCAATCCGGACGACGATTTGCCCGTGATCGCTGATCGCCTCTGGTCCGAACCCACGCCTGCGCCGCCGGACGCGGGCGACACTGCGATCAGCTTCGAATATCCGCAGGGCTCTCTCGAGATCGCGGCGACGGTTCGCGCGATCTTCGAGGAGCATGCCACGTTCAAGCGGCGCGAGCAGCAATTCGTCTCCGACGATTTCTTCGATCCCGAACTCTACCGCAAGCTCGCAGCGATCAACCTGCTCTACCCTGACTGGCCGGTCGAACATGGCGGCAGCGCCTGCGACCGCTTCTCGGTTTCGGCGATCAAGAAAGTATTCACCGAATATGACTGGGGCCATGTCGTCATTTCGGTATCCGACATGCTGGGCAAGATGGTGCTCCATTTCGGTTCGGAAGCAGCGAAGGCGGAGATTCTGCCCAAGCTCGCCTCGGCCGAAGCCTATGCTTCTCTGGGCTATTCGGAGCCGTCCTGTGGCTCGGACATCTTCGCGGCCCGCACCAAGGCGGTGCGCGACGGTGACGACTGGATCATCGACGGGCAAAAGATGTTCACCTCGCAGGGGCATCTCGCGGAATATGCGCTGATGCTGACGCGCACCAGCGAAGACAAGCATGGCGGCATCACGCTCTTCGCGCTGCCGCTCAATGTCGAGGGCTATCGCTGCGACGAGATCAAGACGATCGGCAACGAGCGGACCAACACCACATTTTACGAAGCCGTGCGGGTTTCCGACGCTTATCGGCTGGGTGAGGTCAATGGCGGGGTGAAGGTGCTCGCCGCCGCGCTGACCATGGAGCAGGGATCGGGCGACCATTATGTCGGCGCGATCAAGAATATGCTCGAGGGTGCGCTCGAATGGGCGCGCGATGCGCAGCGCCATGGCGGCCGCGCGATCGACAGTCCCGCCATTCGTGCGGGGCTGGCGCGATCCGCAGTGCGCCTCGAAGTCGTCGACGTACTGAGCCGCCGGACGGCGTGGGGTTTTGGCGTCGGCAAGCCGCAGAAGCACTATGGCCCGTCCGCCAAGCTCTTTGGCAGCGAAAGCTGGATCAAATGCGGTTCCGAACTGATGGCGCTCGCCGCACCCGATACGTTGCTGCAGGCGTTTTCCCCGACCGGGCGGATCGAGCAGGATTATCGCCGCTCGGTGCCCAGCACGATCTATGCGGGCACCAGTGAGGTGCAGCGCAGTATTGTGGCCGAAGCGGGCCTGGGCCTGCCGCGAACGAGGAGCTGACGATGACCGACGCATATACCAGGCTGGGTCGCAACGGCGCGGTCCTGACCTTCGCCTTCAATCGCCCGGACAAGTACAACGCCTTTACCCGGCCGATGCTGGCGGCGTTGCGGGATGCGTTCGAGACTTTTGCGAACGATGGGGATTTGCGCGTGCTGCTGATCCGTTCCACGGGTCGCTATTTCTCGTCGGGCATGGACGTGACCGCGCTCGGCGCCGGACCGGCGGACGAAGGCCCTTCAGGATTTCGCCGCCGCTATCGCGAAAGCGCCTGGCATCGGCTCTACGACGAATTCGAAGCGATCGAGAAGCCCATCGTCGTGGCACACCAGGGCCCATGCCTCGGCGCTGCGCTGGAAATGTCGCTGTCGTGCGACTTCCGCCTCGCGAGCGATACCGCGCATTATGCGCTCCCCGAGCTCAACATGGGGATGATCCCGGGGTCCGGCGGCACCAGCCGACTGGTGCGGATGATCGGCGGACATTGGGCACGCTACATGATCATGGCTAATCGGTCGATCGGCGCGGAGCAGGCGCGCACTGTGGGCCTGGTGCACGAAGTCTATCCGGCGGCCGAGTTCGACCGCCTGGTCGAGGAATTTTGCCTTTCGCTGGCCAAGCAGCCGCCCGAGGCGCTGGCCGCCGCCAAGCTCGCGATCGAGCTCGCGGTCGATCTGGACCGCACCCAGGCGCGCAATGTAGAACGGCTCGCGAACAGCAGCCTGTTCGATCGCGAAGAGCAGACGCGCGTCTTCGCAGCGCTTCGTGCGCGATTCTCCAAGTCTGACTGAAAATGAGAAATAGAATAGATTAATTTTCACCAATATCCTGAATTTTATCCGTCTATATGTAAAATAATTCGCCACAATGTATTTCGCGCCAATGCCGCACATTGCGTTGACGATCTTAAGATGATGACCGAAATTCCGATGCGTCGCTACAGACACATCGGAATTACGCTGCATAAACTTAGGATTTTCACAAATGGATCGCGATTTCATCCGGAAGGCCGTCGAGGAGGCCGATCTCAACGCATTGCGCCTCGCGCTCCTGCAAGCCACGGGCGACCCGGAATATGCAGCGATCCCGGTCAACCGCATCGAGGTGCGCGCCGGCGCAGGCACCACCTATGTGGTCGCCGCGGAGCATCGCGAGGCCCTGATCGACATGGCCGTCGCGTTTCTAAGCGACACGCCCGAGAGCCATCTGCGCACTGTGCCGAGCGACGAACATCTCCGCCATATGATGGAACTGGTCGCCGGCGGCGAACCGATCAGCGACAAGGATTTCGATATCCGCAAGCCGGTCCCGGCTTTCGATGCCTATCCGCGCTGCGCCAATTGGAGCGACGAGCCGGTACCCCTCCCGGAAGACTTCCAGGTGGTGATCGTGGGCGCCGGCTTCAGCGGCCTCGGCATGGCAGTCCAGCTCGAGCGCCTCGGGATTCCCTATGTCATCTACGAGCGCCGCTCCGAGATCGGCGGGACGTGGAGCATCAACACCTATCCCGATGCCCGCGTCGACACTCCCAGCGCGATGTACGAGTTCAGCTTCGAAAAGCTTTATCCCTGGACCGAGCATTTCGCACGCCAAGCCGAGGTCCGCGCCTATCTCGAGCATATCGCCCGCAAATTCAGAGTCTTCGAAAAGATCCGCTTCAACCATGAGATCAAAGGGGGGCGCTTCGATGAAGTCGTCTCGCTGTGGCGGCTGGATATCGTGGATGGAACCGGGACGCGGGTTTCGGTAGCCGCGAACCATGTCATCAGCGCATCGGGCCTGTTTTCGACGCCACGCGCGCTGTCAGTCGAGGGCATCGATCAGTTCGAAGGCGAAATCGTTCACAGCACCGAATGGGACGAGCGCCATAGCGCCTCGGGCAAGGCGGTGGCCGTGGTGGGGAACGGCTCGACCGGGGTGCAGCTTCTCGGCCGGATCTCGGACGACGCGAAGCAGACCTATGTGTTCCAGCGCACCCCGCAATGGATCTCGCCTCGCGAACGCTATGGCGAAGCGATGAGCTCCGGTGACAGCTGGCTGCGCCAGAACATGCCCTATTATTGGAACTGGACGCGCTATACCGGCACCCTGCCTGTGCTTAACCTCTATCAGTTCCTCGTCCCCGATCCCGAATGGCAGGCCTCGGGCGGTCTGATCAACCAGCCGAACGACGCGCTGCGCGAGGCGATGACGCAGTATATCGTCCAGCAGGTCGAAGGGCGGGCCGATCTGGTCGAACAGCTCGTGCCTCAGCACGCGCCCTTTTCGCGGCGGCTGATCGTCGACAATGGCTGGTATCGCTCGCTGCTCAAGCAGGATGTCGAGTTGGTCACTGCGCCGATCGCACGCCTGACGCGCACCGGTATCGTTACCGCCGATGGCGCAGAGCGGAAGGTGGACATGATCGTCTCCGCGATCGGCTTCAGCGTCGAGAAATATGTCTGGCCATCCGACTATGTCGGGCGGGACGGCGCGCATCTCCAGGAGCGGTGGAGCAAAGACGGCGCCCGCGCCTATCTCGGTATGATGATCGACGGCTTCCCCAATTTCTTCGTGCTCTATGGCCCCAATTCGCAGAGCGTTAGCGGCGGCGGGGGCACGATCCCCACCCAGATCGAGATGTGGACCAAATATGTCGCGCAACTGATCGTCGATACGATCGAGCGGGGCCATGCCGCGGTGGAAGTGACCCCCGCAGCGTTCGAGGGCTATAACGAGCGCATGGACGAGGCAGCCACCGGGCTGATCTGGCTGACTGACACCCAGTCCACCGACAGGAACTATTACGTCAAGGACGGGCGCCTTCAGGTCAACATGCCGTGGCACTACCAGGTCTGGCACGAAATGCTGGCGAAGCCCGACCTCTCAGACATGACATTGAGCGGACGCCTGACTATTCAGCCGGTAACGGAATCCACCTCGTCCATCAGGCTATCGGCATAACGGCGCAATTGCGCGCCGAACTCCGCAGTTCGCGGCTCCACATGCTCCGGTTGTCCCGCAAGGCCGAGCACGAGTCGGATACCCGCCGCCGGCCGGGGCAGGGCTATCGCGATCGAAAACAGGCTGTCGCCGAGACCGCAGGCGTATCCGCTGACGCGCGCGGCATCGACCGACGCCCTGATCTCGGCACGCAAGGCGGCATCGATGCGCCAGGCTTCAGGCGTCCGCTCGATCCATCGCTCGATCTCGCGGTCATCATGCGCGGCGAGAAAGGCGGTCCCGAGGGTCGAACTGGTGATAGAGACCCGACTGCCCTTGCGCACCAGCCCGGTCAGCGCCGGCGGCATGGCGACATCCACCAATTGCAGCCACCCGCCCTGCGGCGCGGCGAGAGTCACGATCTGGCCAGTGCGCGCCGCCACCGACGCGACCAGCTTGCTCAGCGCATCCCCACCGAAATAATTCTCGGCGAGCCAATTGGCGAACGGCATCAACCGCGGCGAAGGGCGATAGAGCTTTCCTTCGGCATCAATGAGCAGATAGGCCGCATCGACCATCGACTTGAGCAATTGATCGGCGCTGGACGGGTGCAGATCGAGCGCGTTCGCGATGTCGGTCGCGCGCAGCGGCCGGCGGGCCGCCGCGAAATGCTCGAGCACGTCGAGCGCCCGAACCGCCGACTTGGAGATGTTCCGCCGTTCTCCGGGGTGCCGGATGTCGCTGCTGGTATGCCGGATATTGCCGCCAAGGGGATCGTGATTCATCGCCTTCTCCCCTACCCTCAAACCCCACGCTTGTCCCCTTCAACGGGCGTTGAGCGAAGGCGATCGCGCCGCCTATTCGGGCCTTCGGAACTTCTAATGCCGCAGAGGCAGGGATGTCGCGAGAAATGAACGATCAGGAGCCTCGCCGCGCACCGGCTGCGCCTTCCCTTGCGCTGCCTCCGGCGCGGCCCGGATACGCCGCGCCGGAAGCTTTGCTCGAACGGCGTACCATGCCCTTGCCGGGCGGCTATCCGGTGGAAGCCAGCATCGCCACGCGCGAAGTCAGACTGGGCGCGCTCTCTGGGATTTCCTGTTCCCCGCCGAATCCGCGGGGCGTGCTTTTCCACATGCATGGCGGCGGCTTCCGGCTGGGGTCTCCGGCGCGGAGCCAGCCCTTTGCCGCTACGCTCGCCGCGCGGCTGGGCTGCGAAGTCATCATGCCCGCCTATCCGCTTGCACCTGAAAATCCCTTCCCCGCAGCCTTGCTAGCTTTGCAGGACGCGCTCGCATCAGTGAAAACCGATGGACCGCTCGTCATCGGGGGGGATTCGGCGGGCGGCAATCTGGCCGTCGGCCTGTGTCTGCTCGGTGCCGCCGCCGATGCACTTTTCCTGGTTTCGCCATGGCTCGACCTTCGTATCGTTTCCGAGGGTTATGACCGTGCAGCGTCAACCGATCGGCTATTTTCGCAGGCGATGGCGATGGAAGCCCGGCAGATGTACCTCCAGGGGCACTCCGTGGACGATCCCCTCGCCTCCCCGCTCCTCGCTCCGCTCGAAGCTTTGCCGGACACTTTTCTCCTGACCGGGGGAGTCGAGGTGCTGTTGGACGACAGCCTCGCTTTCGCGACGCGCCTGGCTGCCGCCGGTGTTGACGTCGAGTGCCGCGTCGTTCCCGATATGCAGCATGTGGCCCCCACCTTCGGGCCCCACTGGCCCGGAGCAACGGCGGGCCTCGAGGCGAGCATCCAGTTTCTAAAGCGCCAGTTCGCGCAGCGATAACCCTGCCGTTCCCAACAAAGGACGGCGGCAAGAAGGACGAAATAAAATGACTGGAACCGCCGATATGTTTGACCTCAACGGCAAGACGGCGATCATCTGGGGCGGAGGCCAGGGCATGGGCGAAAGCTCCGCGCTGTACCTCGGCCGCGCCGGCTGCCGCCTGGCGATCGTCGACATGAACGAGTCCCGCGCCAAGGAAGCGGTGGCACGGCTCATCGCGCAAGGGGTCGAAGCTATCGGACTCGTGGCGGACATCACTAACGAAGGCGAGGTCGAGCGCGCCACCGGGCAGGCCGAAGCCGCGCTGGGCCCCGTCGATATCATGGTGACGATCGTCGGCGCATCGAGTTGGAAGCCATTGCTGGAGGTTACCGACGCGGATTGGTCGCGTGAGCTCGACCTCAACCTGAAATCGGTCCTTTACAGCGCGCGAGCAGCGGCGCGGCGAATGCTGACATCGGGACGCAAGGGCGCGGTCATCGCCGTCAATTCGGTCAGCGGCCTCACCTCGGCGCCCTTTCACGCGCCTTATGGGGCAGCAAAGGCCGGGCTCATGAACCTCGTGCGATCGATGGCCGTGGAATGGGGCCCCGACATTCGGGTAAACGCCGTGGCCCCGGGCACGATCATTACGCAGCGGCTCCCCAAGCAGGCGTCGGAAGACGATCCCTCCAGCCCCTTCCACCGCCGCATCCCGCTGCAGCGCCGCGGTACCACCGACGAGATCGGCAAGGGCGTACTGTTCCTTGCCTCGGACCTTGCCAGCTATGTGACCGGGCAGACCCTGCCGGTGGATGGTGGTTGGATGGCAGCCTGGCTCTTCGACGTGCCGACCGAGGCTTCGCGACCCAGCAAGCTGGCGGAATAGAAAAAGGGGCGTTCAGTCGAACGCCCCTTTCCCCTTTTGGCTATATGCGAACCTAGTGCTCAGAACGCAACGGATGAGTCCCACGAAAAGAACGGCAACTCTCTGTGTTTGTGCCGTTTCCTGTGGGAACCATTCGTCTGAATCTATCCGCTACTTACCGAAAGACATCCGAAGCTCGACGCCGCCCATCCGGGGCTGGCCGGGCCACGCGCTCAGCAGGCCGATCACGTTCACGAGCGCGAACTTGCCGGCATAATATTTCTCGTTGGTGAGATTGGTGACGAACGCCCCGACATCGAACGGCGCACCGAACGGCCGGTGCCAGTCGGCACGTGCGCTGAGCAGCCCGTAGCCATCGGTGACGCCGACCTGGTTGAGGCACCAGAGCTCGATATTACCGGGGCCGCAATTTGCCGAATTGGAATCCGTGGTCTGGAAGCTGCTCTGGTAACTATAGGTCATCGAAAGCGATGCCTCGCCGCTTTCCGACGCCATTGGGACGTTGAACTTGGCTGTTCCGGTGAACATGTTTTCCGGCGCGTAGGAGAAGCGCGCGCTCGAATTGTCGACCGTGACCGGCCCGGCGGGCGTGACGAACACGTTGCTGTAGTTGTCGTAGCGCGACTTGGTGAGCGCATAGGACGCGGACAGCGTGACGATCCGGTTGATGTTGATGCTCAGGTCGGTCTCGAGTCCATAGACATGCGCTTGGGCGGCGTTGCGATCCTGGGCGGCGGTGACGCCGTTCAGCACCAGCGTGATGTTGCGCTGGAGATCCTTATACGCACCGTAATAGCCGGCGAGATTGAAGCGGACCGACGTGTCTCCCAAGCGGAACTGATTCTTCGAGCCGATTTCAATGTCGTTAACCAACTCTGGACGCACGTCCGGCGACGTTGCGGATCGAGCGGAACCCGCACGATATCCGCGCCGATGCGCGATATAGACGAGGTTATCGGGGGTGAACTGATAGTTCAGGCTGACGTCCCAGGTCGGCTGAGTGAACGTCGCATTGGTCTTGAACGAGCACAGCGAACGGTCGGTCAGGTTTGCGATCACCACGGGTGCGCCGCTCGCCAGGCACACATAAGGCTGGGTGACGGTTGCCGACAGCGCGCGCTGCTGGCGGACATGCGAATCGATCGTCCGCGTATCCTTGGTGATGCGCCCGCCAAACGACACGCTCAGGCCCTCGACGACCCCCGGCAGCTTGATGTTCGCATGCGCGAACCCCGAGATGCTGTCGTTCTTGCCGGTCAGGTCGGTGAAGTTAAGCGGCAGCGCATTGAAAGTCTGGGCGTTGGTGAAATCGTCGCCCTTCTCGGTCGAATAAAAGGCTCCGAGGATATAGTCGACATTGCCGTTCTCGCCCTGGAACTGGAACTCTTCGCTGAACTGATAGCCGTTATAGCTGCCGAAGGTGTTGAATATGCCCAGGCCGGAACCGTCGGCGAATGTGCTGAAATTATTCTCGATATCGCGATAGGCGATAATGTTCTTCAGGCGCACCGAACCAAGCAGGCCGAGGTCAGAGCCGAGATCGATCGTGGTATTGTTCTGGATCGAGAGCACCTTGTCCCTGTTGCGTGCCTTGAACAGCTCCCGATACTCATAGAAGCCCAGTGCATTGCTGGCGTTGAGTTCGGCCTGCACGGCGGGCGCAAGTGCGGCGACGGGGAAGGTGCTGGGGTTGAAGCCGATCAGCTTCGGCTGGAAGCCCACGACGTCGCTGTGAAAATAGGTACCGATGAAATCGGAAGTCACGCCCCCACCCGGCGTAATCCGCAGCGTTGCGCGCAAGGACTTGTTGTCTTCGTCCCAGCTACGCTCGCCGGGCCGGAGAACGTTGCTGAAGTAACCGTCCATCTTGTGATACTTCCCGGCAACGCGGAGTTGGACGACATCGCTGATCGGGATGTTGATCATGCCTTCCACATCGCGCATGCCGAAACTGCCTGCCGAAACCTGGCCGTAGCCCTCAAAGTCTCTCGATGGCGCGTTGGGCGTCAGCAGGATCGCGCCGCCGGTGGTGTTGCGGCCGAACAGGGTCCCCTGGGGACCCTTCAGAACCTGAACCGATTGCAGATCGAATACCGCTTGCGCCGAACCGGCCGAGCGCGCCGTGCCGACTTCGGCGAAATAGACGACGATTGCAGGATCGGCGGTGATGCGGGTCGCGTTCGCGCGCTGGCCGCGGATCTGATAGGCAGGGCGCGTGGTCCCCAGCGAGGTGGGAGTGACCGTCAGCCCCGGGGCAAGGCGCGGCAGATCGACGAGCGACTGCACGTTCTGCGTCCGCAGCGTCTCCGTCGAAAGCGCAACGACCGAGACTGGGACGGCCTGAAGGCTTTCCTCCTTGCGGCGGGCCGTAACCAGGATTTCGCCATCCTGCCCAATATGGGCGTCGGGTGCTGCTTCGGCGGGTTGTGCTGCCTGGGCCAGCGGCTCAACCGCGGCAGTGGGCTCCGACTGCGCAAGCGCCAACGAGGGCCAAGCGATCGCGCCAAGTGCTACGGAAGCACCCAATGCGGCCGCGCGCATCTTGGAAATCTTGATCATGTCTCCGTCCTCTCCCCTTACTGCGGTTGGCGTTGCCAATCCTCAGGCCTAGCGTGACGTGAGTGGAACCCTGCCGCCGAGTTGGTCGCTCGGATCCGTCGGGAAGAAACACCGCCCAATTCACACGTACCTTCGTCCGACCGAGACGTAGATTGACGGCCGATTGGGGCAATCCCCCCAAGGGGGACAGACAGGCCGAAGGTGGACCGTAAGATCAGGAAAGTCGGCAACGGACCATGGCTGGGAGACGGTGAAATGCTGAGTCGTGAGCAAAACGATGCCCTTACGCGCGTCGAAGGAGACGCGCCGATGGGTGAACTGCTGCGAAGCTGGGCGTGGTTTCCCTTCGCCATCTCCTCGCAGCTGGTCGCGGGCGAGGCGCCCCTCCGCGTCCGGCTCCTCGGGGTGGACTATGTCGCGTTCCGCGCGCCGGATGGGCGCATCGGCTTCATCGAGGAGGCATGCCCGCACCGTGGCGTGTCCATGGCGCTCGCGCGAAATGAGGGCTGCGTGCTGCGATGCATCTTTCATGGTTGGGCAGTCGATGTTTCCGGCCGCGTAGTCGAGGCCCCAACGCACCATGGCGATGCTGGGGCATTCCTGAAGAGGATCCGCACGCGCCAATATCCCGTGCGCGAACAAAGCGGGCTCGTCTGGGTCTGGCTCGGCGAGGTTCCGGCCGCGGAACTCCCCAAACTGCCCTTCTTCAGCCTGCCAGACGACCATGTCTGGATGACGGTCACCAAGGTCGATTGCAACTGGCTGCAGGGCGTCGAGGGCTCGCTCGATTCCGCGCATGTCGGCACGCTGCACCAGAGCTGGGTGCCGCGGCTTGCGGCCAGCGTCTCCGGCGGTGCCACGATCGGACTAGCACTCAAGGCGGTGGCGCCACGATACGAGATCGCGCGAACCCCGTTCGGACTCAGCGCTTCCGCCGTAAGACCGATGGAAGACGATTCGACCTATGTGCGAACCACGCAGTTCGTCGCGCCTTTTGTCAACCTCGTGCCCGGTACGGGGCGCAACGAAGGATCAATCTTCATCGGCGTGCCGGTGGATGACACGCACCATTTGCTGTTCTTCGGCTACTTCTCGGAATCGCTTGTTCTCGACAACAAGTCTCCGCGCGTTCAGGCGCTGATCGGCAATGACCGGCTGGATCCGCGGAACTTCGCGCCTTTCAAAGGATCACGCGAGGACAATTGGGGACAGGATCGGGCCGCCATGGCGGCGGGCCATTTCACTGGCTTCACCGATAATCTGCTCGAGGAGGACATCGTCGTCCAGGTGAGCATGAGCCCCATCGTCGATCGCACCCGCGAGCATCCGTCGTCGAGCGACGTGGCGATCGTCCAGGCGCGAATGTTGCTGTTGCGGGCGCTGCGCAACCAGCGGGAGGGCCTGCCACCTCTGGCCCCCAATCATGGGGAATGGACGGCCGACGACGCGCTTCCCGTCGATCGGGTGGTCCCTGCGGGTGAGGAATGGCAAGCCGTTTCCGAACCAGCCTGAACGTAGCGAGGCTGCCAATCGCTAGGCGATCGGCGGCCTCGACGTGTCTCGCGGAAAGCTTAGGGTACGTGCCGGAAGACCATCTGCGCGACGCAGGCCGGCTTGTCCGCCCCTTCGCGCTCGACGGTGTATTCGACGATCGTCTGGAACATCTGCCCTACGGGTTCGAAGCTCAGGATCTTGGCGGTGACGCGAAGCCGCGATCCCACCGGCACCGTGCTCGGGAAGCGCACCTTTTCATATCCGTAGTTCAGGCCCATCTTGAACCCGTCGAACTTGAACATGCCCTGGTTCAGGGCCGCGATCATCGAGAGCGTCAACAGCCCGTGCGCGATCGTGGTGCCGAACGGGCCGGTCTTGGCGCGCTTGACATCGACATGAATCCACTGGTGATCGCCGCTGGCGTTTGCAAACTCGTTGATGCGCTCCTGGGTCACTTCGACCCAGTCGCCTGGCCCGAGCGTCTTGCCGACCAGCCCTGGCAGTGTCTCGCGGCTCAATAAGGTCGTCATCGCGCTCAGCCTCCCATCCGGAGGCCGGGCGCTCGCGTGCCGAACAAGTCCGTCGCAAGGATCTTGCCAATCTCCTCGGTCTTCCAGCGCTTGCCTCCGCTCGTGATGCCTGCGGCCTCATGCCATCCCTTCAGCACGGAGAGCCGGTCGCGAACCGCGCGGATGCACTGGCCACTTACCATCTGCGCCTCGTCACTGGCGAGCCAGGCGACTGCGGGCGAGCCGAGCGACGGATCGAGCGGGTCGAACTCGTCCGGGCCGAAATCATCGGGTTCCTTGGGTGCCCCCATGCCCAGCGTCGAGGAAATGCGCGTCAGCCCACCCGGCGAGATGAGGTTGGCGGTGACGCCGATTGCGGCGAGCTCGACTGCAAGCGTGAGCGTCAGGCCCGCGATCCCTGCCTTGGCGGCGGCATAATTCGTCTGGCCGAAATTGCCGAGCAGGCCGGCGCCCGACGTGGTGTTGATGATCCGGCCCGGATAGCGGCCGCTGCCTGCCTTGGCGACGGCGCGCCAATGCTGTGCCGCCGCCCGGCAGGTCAGCCAGGTTCCGCGCAGATGGACGTTCATCACCAGATCGAAATCGTCCGCCGACATGTTCCAGATCGCCTTGTCACGGACGATCCCGGCATTGTTGACGACGATGTCGAGGCGGCCCCATTCCTCAATGCCGCGCTTGACCATCGATTCGGCCGCAGCCTCGTCGCTGACATTGCCATAGTCCGCGACCGCTTCGCCGCCACGCGACTTGATGATATCGACCACCACATCAGCGTCGCGCCCCTCGCCTTCGCCTTTCGCATTGCCGCCCAGATCGTTGATCACGACCTTTGCGCCCTGCCGCGCCAGCTCAAGCGCATGTCCGCGCCCGATGCCGTGGCCCGCGCCGGTGACTAGCGCGACCTTGCCGTCCAGAATTCCTGCCATCTGCTTCTAACTCCTTGCCGGACTGAATACCGGTATCGTCACATCTTCTGAAATTGCCTCGAACCCGATCTCGACCGGCATGCCGATGCTCAGCTCGTTGGGCTCGGCGCCTGTAATGATCGTGGTGATCCGCACGCCCTCGTCCAGATCGACCTGCGCCGCGACATAAGGCAGCTTGGCGTTGAACGGGGGCAGGTCATTCACGAACACGGTCGACCAGGTATAGAGCGTTCCGCGTCCTCCGGCGGGCACGAGCGTCACCCCCTCGCTCCAACAATGCGGGCACATCGGGCGCGGATAATAATGGATGCGCGAACAGGAATCGCAGCGGCCCAACATCAGCACGCCTTCGCGCAATGCATCCCAGAACGGCCGGGTCTCGGCTTCGATCGTCGGCAGATCGAAGCGCGGCGCAATACTAGCCATCAATACCCCCTGAATTTGACCGGACGCTTCTCCACGAACGCCGCCACGCCTTCCCGAACGTCGTCGGTCTTCCCATTGATTTCCTGGGCCATCGCCTCGGCAAGGAAAGCGCTCGCGCGGTCAGTGTCGAGCGAGGCATTGAGCAGCCGCTTGGAAAGACCGATCGCGGTGGTCGCGCCCTCGGCAAGCCGGCGGGCCAGCGCATTTGCCTCGGCCTCCAGATCGGCGGCGGCACAGACCCGGTTGACCAGGCCAAGACCCAGCGCGTCCTGCGCGGTCAGCCGATCGCCGAGAAAGGCAAGTTCCTTGGCCTTTTGCAGCCCGACCCTTCGCGGCAACAGATAGGCACCGGCCGCGTCAAGCGCGAGACCGCGCAGCACGAACGGCTGCGAGAACCAGGCTTCTTCAGCCGCGACCACCAGATCGCATGCGAGCGCGAGATGCGCGCCCATCCCGGCCGCGGGCCCCTGCACCGCGGCTACCACCGGCTTGCCGCAGTCCAGGATCGCCGCGATCAGCTTCTGGGCGCCGCCAAGCATGGTGCGCATCGTCGTGCCACTCGGCCGCGGCGTTGCCAGCGCGCCGGACATCCGGCTGACATCGGCGCCCGAGCAGAAATGCTTGCCCGTCGATTGGAGCAGCACGGCGCGAACCGCGACATCGCCATCCGCCTCGCCAAAAAGCTCGACCAGTCTCTCACGCGATTCCGGAGGGATCGCGTTGGCTCGGTCAGGGCGATTGAGCGTAATCCGCATGACGCCATCCGCAACATCGCTCAATACTATATCAGTTGCTGCCTCGGCCAATTTGCAACTCCCATTCAATAGGCAGATTTCGGCTGCCATGTACCGAAATTGGAGTTACCCGGCGCGGCGAGTGCCGGACCAGTCCCCGCTACGGTGACAGTCAGTCCACACAAAACGCGTTATCGGAAAGGCAGTCGTAAAGAAGGAATCGTACATGGGCAGGCGAGTGGCGATTGCAGGTGTTGGGTTGTCGGGATTGCCGGGGTCGCCCGAGGCAACACCCTTTGCGTTGCACGCCCAGGCCTCGCGTGCGGCGTTGGTCGAGGCTGGGCTGAAGCCTTCGGATATCGATGGTTTTGCGTCGGCAGGGTTAGGCGCACTCCAGCCGCTTGAGGTCGCCGAGTATATGGGGCTCAAACCGCGCTGGATCGATTCGACCGGAGTCGGCGGCGCCACCTGGGAAGTGATGGCGGCACACGCCGCGGACGCGATCGCCGAGGGGCGCGCCGACGTCATCCTGCTCGCTTACGGCTCTACCGCGCGCACTGACCTGAAGCGCAAGCTGCGCACCGCCAGCCTTGCATGGGGCACACGCGGGCCGAGCCAGTTCGAGGCACCGTTTGGTCACACACTCATCTCGAAATACGCCATGGCCGCCCGCCGGCACATGCATGAATACGGCACCACGCTCGAGCAGATGGCGGAGATTGCCGTCTCGGCCCGCTACAATGCCGGCCTCACGCCCTTCGCGGCCTATCGCGACCCGATCGATATCGCCGACGTGCTGGACGGACCGATGATCGCCGACCCCTTCACCAAGCTGCAGTGCTGCATCCGTTCCGATGGCGGCGCGGCGGTCATCATGGTCGCTGAAGACCGAGTCCGCGACCTCGCGGTCAAGCCGGTCTGGGTGCTCGGCAGCGCCGAAGCAGGCTCGCACGTCTCGATGAGCCAGTGGGACGATTTCACAACCTCACCCGCCGCGATGACCGGGCCGACCGCCTTCGCACGCGCCGGCATTCGCCCGGACGAGATCGACGTGGCGCAAATCTATGACGCCTTCACCTATATGGCGCTGATCACCCTCGAGGATCTCGGTTTCTGCGCCAAGGGTGAGGGCGGCGCCTTCGTTGAGAACGGGCGCCTGCGCGTTGGCGGCGCGCTGCCGACCAACACCGATGGCGGCGGCCTTTCCGCCTGCCATCCGGGCATGCGCGGGCTCTTCCTCCTCGTCGAGGCGGCCCGGCAGCTGCGGGGTGGCTGTGGCGACCGGCAGGTGGAGGACGCGAAGCTCGCCTGCGTCAGCGGCACGGGTGGCTGGTTCTGCTCGAGCGGAACGATGATTTTGGGGGCCGACTGAGAAACCGCCTCAATTTAAGCGGTTAGGCAGCACTCCCGCCTAACCGCCCGACCACCATCGCAGGCCATAGGAAATCGCAATGGCAGGCAGCTCACCAAGAAGCGAGCGGGCCGCGCATTGTCGCGTCATTATCTTCGCAAGGATCAGATGTCGGTGGCCGGTCGACATCCAATGGGTACGGCGTCAGCGGATTGGCAAGAGGCTACCGTGATGACCAGACCCGGCGGGCAGGCTGGCTTCCAAGAATACTGACCGTCGAGCCTCAGCTAGTGAGGCGGCAGGAGAGGATAGCGATGCACGCAATAACCGTCGAACAGGCACCGCGGCACCAGACGCTTGCCGCAGTCGTGAACGCGCTCGGTACCGACGCCTTCGAAAAAGAAACACTTCGCTTCCTCAATTCGACGTCGGGCACCGAGCATTATTGCGTCTATCGGGTTCGCGATGGCCTTCCCAAATTCCTGGGCGGCGCCAGCATCCGCGGGCAGCACGCGATGCGTCACCACAAGTCCGAGAAACGCTGGCCGGCTCGCTCATTCGTGGAACTGCACGCAGCCGACGAAGCGGCGCGAGGATCGCGCAACGCAGTCATGCTCCACGACGACCTCAATCATGTCGCGGATCCCACGCTCCATTCCGCGCTCGAGCATTTCGATATCGTCGATCGTGTGATGGTGTGCGGACGCGCGGTCGATGATCTTTATGCGCTGTCGGTGATGCGTTCACGCGACGCCGGCCAGTTCGACGCGCGGGAGCTTACTGGCCTTGCCGAGAATGCCGACCTGCTCGTCGCTGCTTGCGCGAAGCATGCCGCACTCCATTGGGATCGCGGAAAGGCGATCGCGCATTTCGCATCGGTGGCAGTGATTGAGGGCAATCTGCGCGAGAGCGATTGGGGCCTATCCGAACGGGAACTTCAGGTCAGTTCGCGTATCCTCTACGGCATTTCAGCCTATGGTATATCGATCGATCTTGGGCTCGGCGAAGAGACGATCGCCACGTATCGCAAGCGCCTCTATGCCCGGTTGTGCATCGGTGGCCGGCACGAACTGTTGCAGCGTTACCTGTCGCTGCTTTGACCGGCACGCGAAACCTGCATGCATGAAAAAACTTGTCTCAAACCTCAGGAGAGCGATTCATGGATGAGGGACAATTACGTGCCTTCCTGAAGATCGGCGATTTCCATTCGATCACCAAGGCGGCGGACGAACTGGGCATCGCCCAGCCTTCACTCAGCCAGCAGTTGCTGCGCCTGGAAGACGAGCTGGGCGCAAAGCTGTTCGATCGAACCTCGCGCGGCGTTTCGATGACCTCCGCCGGCCACGCCTTCAAGGCGCATGCCGAGTCGATCCTTCTCTCGACTCGCCAGGCGCGCGAGGAAGTCCGTCGCTCCGTGCGCGGCCCGATCGGAGAGGTTTCGATCGGCCTGCCGGTTTCGATCGGCGAACTGATTGGCCCCGAGATCTTTCGTACCATGCATTGCGACTTGCCTGGCGTTAAGCTGCGACTACGCCTGGGCTTCGCCAGCGATCTCGTAACTCTGCTCGAGGACGGATCGCTCAACGCTGCCCTGACCTATTATTCCGACGAGCTTTCCTATCTCCAGGCCGAGCACGTGGCGGACGAAGTGCTCCTGCTCATCGGCCCCGCCGACGCGTTCGGATCGGTCGACGAGCGTGGCATTGCGCCCGAGCCGATCGACGCCGAGAGCCTGCGGCATCTCGATCTGTTGCTGCCGCCGATGGGCAAGGGGCTGAAGCGGCGCATCAACCAGCAACCGCATGGGGAGGCAATCCATCTCTCGGTGCGCAGCGAGATCGATTCGCTGCGCGTTCTCAAGACTTTGCTGTTGGGCGGCGAGGGCTATTCGCTGCTGCCCTATATCGGCGTGCGCGATGAGTTGCGTACGGGGCAGCTTTCCGCCGCGCGGGTTAGTGGAATGAATCTCACCCTCCCCCTTTCGCTGGTACGCGCCGGGATACGGCCGCCCGAAGCGCTATCCGCGGTGGAGAGCGTAATCCGAAAATGCCTGGACGAGCTGTTGTCCTCCGGCGGCTGGCTGGTCGAGTAGTTCAGGCTTCGCACTTCAGGTCCTCAGTAAAGACCGCAACTGCTCGCTAACACTATCCAGCTCGTTATCCCCGGCGACTGCGGCAACATACCGGTCAGGCCGAAGCACGATGAAGCGGATCGTGGGCCGCGCCCGGCGCCAGTCCCGGAACGCGCCCATCAGGTCTTCGATCACGATTACGCCGTCGCTTGCCGCAGCCTCCTCTGACCGTGAAGATCGCACCTGCACCAGATTGGCGCCAAGATCCGCCCAGAATTTCCGGGAATCCGCCGACATCGCCGTGCTCGGATCGGCGCCGATGCCGATCACCGTGAACCAGGGACCTAGGGCGTCGTCCAGCTTCACCTGCTGGCGGTCCGCCGTTTCGACGAGCGGCTGCATGAACATCCGGCCGACAATGCCTTCCCTCGTGGGATCGGTCGCGGGAAGCACCAGCCCCTCGGTGTAGCGCGGAATCGGCTTGAATTTCATCTGGAGCACATAGTCGCGAAGGCGCGGCTGGCGCTGGACGACGCGGAAAAAGAGATCCCGCGCAATTTCCAGCGCTCGCGAGCCCGGCGAGTAGAGCTTGCCGAACATCGTCGCGATATTGACCATCTTGCGCGCATGATCATGCCGCTCCACCTCATAACTTTCGAGCAGACGAGGGCCGGCCAGACCGCGCAAAACTGCGGCAAACTTCCATCCCAGATTCGTCGCGTCACGCAGGCCTGAATTCATCCCCTGTCCGAAAAACGGCGGCTGGAGGTGCGCGGCATCGCCCGCCAGGAAAACCCTGCCGACCTTGAAGCGCTCGGCAATTCGCGAGTGGTGCCGATATACGCGCGCGCGCAACACATTCGCCCGCCGGGGGCCCGCTCCATAGAAGAGCCGCAGCCGCTCCTCGAGCCGCTCCGGTACGACCGCGGCTTCGTCGCTTTCCGTGTCCGGCAACCGGAACTCGAAGCGCCGGTGCCCATAAGGCAGCGCGATCGACATCCGCGGATGATGGCGGTGGGTGAATACGCTCGAATAGGGCGAATCCAGATCGTCATTCTGCATGTCGACGACCAGCCAACGCGCCGCGTCGGTCTTCCCGTCGAGTCTCACATCGATCAGCCCGCGCACGGTGCTCCGCCCGCCATCTGCCCCGACGAGATACGCGCAACGGACAGCATAGGTCGTTCCATCGGCACGTTCCAAGGTCGCCAGCACCCCGTCACTCTCTTCGTCCAGGGTTAGCAGCGACACCCCCAGATCAAGGCGGACGGCTTCATAGCGGTCTAGCCCGCGCCGCAGCGTGCGTTCCGCGATCGGCTGGATGAATAGGTTGCGCCGGCTCCAACCGAACGGCTGCTCCTGCGGATGGACATGCGCGAAACACCAACCGCCTGCCGTGTGGTAGCGGGCCGGTACGTTGCGGATCATGTCGGCGAGCAACAACTCTGCAAGCCCGACCGTCTGGAACGAGCGCAGCGCCTCGTCGTCCATCCCTACAGCGCGCGGATAGTCGAGAATCTCAGAGGAACGATCGACGATCAGCGTGCGCACGCCATACAGGCCGAGATGATTGGCCAGCGTCACGCCACAGGGTCCCGCACCGACAATGACTACGTCGAATTGTTCGATCGACTCTGTCACTTGCGCGCGATTCCGCTCCGTCTCAGCCATGACGGTGAATGATCGTCTTGACCGTGGACAGCTCCTCCATCGCGGCCAAGCCCTTTTCGCGGCCATGCCCCGAGCGCTTGACACCACCGAACGGCAATTCGATCCCACCGCCCGCGGCAAAGCCGTTGATATACACCTGCCCGGCGCGAATCTTTCGAGCGAGGCGAAGCCCCCGCCCACCATCCCGCGTCCAGATTCCCGCAAGCAAGCCGAATTCGCTGTCGTTGGCCAGGCGCAGCGCATCCGCATCGTCCTCGAACGGAATCACGCAAAGCACAGGTCCGAACACTTCCTCGCGCGCCAGGATGTTGGAGGGATCGACTGGCCCGTAGAGCCGCGGCGCGACGAAGAAGCCGTCGGAAGACGTGCCGGCCTCGATGCTTCCTTCGGCAAGCAGCGGAATGCCGTCCGCCCTGGCCTGTTCGCAATAGCGCTCGATGCGCTCGCGCTGGCGCTGGTTGATTACCGGGCCGAGATCCACGTTCATCTCCGGACTCCCGGCACGAAGTTTGCTGAAAGCGTTGGCGATTGCCCCGACGATACGGTCGAAATGCGCCCGCTCGACGAGCACGCGCGAACCTGCGGAGCAGGTCTGGCCGGCGTTGTTGACAATCCCATTGACGATAGCCGGCACCGCAAGCGACAGATCGGCATCGCCGAACACCACATGCGGCGACTTACCGCCCAGTTCGAGCGTGCAGCCGATTGCGCGTCGCGCCGCGGCGACCTGGATCATCTCGCCAACGCCGGGGCTGCCCGTAAATGCGATATAGTCGATATCGTCATGCGCGCTGAGCGCCGCGCCGGTCACGGAACCCCGTCCCGGCAGCACCGCCAGCGCCCCCGCCGGAAACCCGACTTCGGCCGAGAGCTGGGCCATGCGGAGAACCGAAAGGCAGGCGTCCTCGGCCGGTTTGACCACCGCCGCATTGCCCACCGCAAGCGACGGCGCGACGTTGCGGCCAAACATCTGCGCCGGATAATTCCAGGGGATGATGTGGGCAACGACACCGTGCGGCTCGCGCTCGGTCGCCACGAAAAAATCACGGAAATACGGGATCGTCTCGCCGTGCATCTTGTCCGCCGCGCCCGCGTAGAATTCAAAATAGCGCGCAGTCGCGACGATGTCGGCCCGCGCCTGGCCCAGCGGCTTTCCTGTGTCGCGCGATTCCAGCGCAACGAGTTCGTCGGCATTGTCGAGGATCGCCTGCGACAGCTTGGCGAGCAACCGGCCGCGCTCGAACCCGGCGAGCCTGCCCCACTCGCCCTGCTCGAGCGCATGTCGCCCGGCGGCCACCGCCGCATCGACTTCGTCCTTCCCGGCCTCGTGAAGCTCGGTGAACACGGCACCCGTCGTCGGATCGACAACCGGCACGCGGACGTCGCTC
The DNA here is from genome assembly GCF_013344685.1 of Sphingomonas sp. CL5.1. Taxonomy (NCBI): domain Bacteria; kingdom Pseudomonadati; phylum Pseudomonadota; class Alphaproteobacteria; order Sphingomonadales; family Sphingomonadaceae; genus Sphingomonas; species Sphingomonas sp. CL5.1. Next base: position 2,444,044 of record NZ_CP050137.1, on the reverse strand, counting down.
GCGACCGGCACCAGCTTATTCTCGATAAAGGCGCCGTTCACGATGTTTTCGACATTGTTCGACATTGGCATTTCCTGGCGTATCGCTGGCCGGCGGAATCAGCCGGTCCGAAAGATGAAAAACGGATTGCCGGTGCTCAGCCCGGCCTGGTTTCACCGAGCAGGAATGCAAGGTTGGCGGGGTTAAAGATTTCAGGCGCCTCGTAATGCGCCCAATGCTTCACTTTCTCGATCGTCAGCGTGCGAACGTCGGTGGCCAGTTCGGCGATGCGCTCGCCGGTGGTCGTGTAATCAGGGTTGTCGTCAGGAGCGAGGATGATGAAAATCGGGACCGTGACGCCGCGCCACTCCTCCTCGCTCACGAGGTTGCGGCGGCGAACCTCCTCGTTTTGAAGCACCAGGATGTTGCCCATCGCCATCTTCATGTTGGGCTCGCGGTAGATCGCCTGGCGAAGCTGGATCAGATCGGGAATCCGATCCTCTTCTTTGTACAGGATCGAATTGAACACCGGCTTGATGTTCTCCCAGCTCGGATCATCGACCGCCGCATTCCGGACGGTCTTGGTCCGCGACATGGTCGCGTTGTTGATGATGAGCCCCGAAGAGGCGAGCAACGTCAGCTTCTCGACGCGCTCGGGATGATCTACCACGAGCCGGCTCGTCACCCACGCCCCGAGCGACACGCCAATGAACGACGCCGTCGCGATCCCCAGCGCGTCCATGAATGCAAGCACGTGGTTCACATAAAACTGGATTTCATACGGCTCATCGGGCCGATCGCTGAAGCCGCTGCCCGCCATGTCGATGGCGAGGCACCGGAAGTGCCGGGCATGGCTTTCCAGCGTCGCGCAGAAGCATTCCCAGCTGCTGCCAGTCCCGTGAATCATGATCAGCACAGGCGCGTCCTTGGGACCTGCCTCGACATAGCGGGTGCGGATGCCGCCCGCGTCCACATAGTTCTGCGAGAACGCCAGCTTCATCAGATGGCCCCAGATGCTCCGGTGGCGATATTCTTCGGTCATACGGCTTCCTTGTCGAATGCGGTGGCGCAGCCCATGCCGGTGATCCACGTGGGCACCGGGGCGTAATCGGTCGTTTCCGCCGGCTTCCCCCAAGCGCCGAGCGCGGCCAGCCAGGCGCGGATTTCCTGTCCGCCCACGCCGCCCTGCTCGAGCAGCGTGGCGTTATCCATGGCGAGCACGGGCGCGAGATCGCCGGTGCGCATGCAATCCAGCAGCCAGCGATCCCATTCCTCGTTGATCGGTCCGATCCCCCCCACGCCGCGCCGCTTGCGCGACGCTTCCTCGCGCTGCCGGTTGAATTCCTGCACCCTGGGACGACCGTTGATGAGATAGTCGCGCGTTTCTGCGCTCAACCCGGGATCCGCCGGCGAGATCGACGGCGGCGAGTGCGAAAGTCCCCCCGATCCGACTACCAGCGCACGCGCCTTTCCCGGAAAGGCGCGAATGGCATCCCCGACCGCGCTGCCAAAGGCATGACAACGGGCGAGCGTCGGCAACGGAGCCCCGCCCGAGCTGATCATGATCGGAATGACGGGCGTGCGCAGATCTGGCACCAGCGCCGCCACTGGCTGACTGATCCCGTGGTCGATCCCCATATTGTGCGACAACGCGGGGTCGAATCCGGCAGCAAGCACCTGCTCGGCAATGAAACTGGCGAGGTCGGGACAAGTCGCGAACGGCCCCTTCGGTGAACTGTAATCGCCGAACCCGGTGACGTTTTCGACGCCGATGCAAAAGGCGGGCATCAGGTCGAAGAAGAAGTTGCGAACGTGATCCGGACCGAACACGACCAGCACGTCGGGCATGAGGCGGGCGACTTCGTCCCGAGCGCGAAATACGGCATCGACATACGGCTTGGCCGCCCCCTCGACCGGCGAAAGATCCCAGGAAGGCGAGTGGGACATGCCCACCAGACCTACGAGCTCCATGCCTATCCTTTCCTCCATCCGCATCGCCTGGACGCGTATCAAGTCGCGCGGCAGGATCCGCCTAGGCCAGCAGTCCGCAGCGCGTTAGCGCGGACTTGCATTGTGCATCATTGCGATCGCCTATGGCTGGGATGCACGGGCCAGCACGACGCGTGCACGAGCCCGCACCAGCGCGTCGATCAATCCGAACCGTACCATCGCCACTGTCCAGCACTTGCCGCGCCCATTCTATCTCGCTTGGCTCGGGCGGGAGGGCCGCCTTGATCGGCTCGATCTGGTGCGGATGGATCGCGGGCTTGCCCCCGAATCCGAGGCGCGCTGCCGCGAGCGCCTCGGGAACATGGTTGCCACCCAGATCGGTGGCGAAGTCGACCGAGCCGAAGACCAGACGCGCCACATGCCCGTATCGAGCGATCGTCCGCGCCTCGGCAATGCCGGCCGCAGTCTCGATCAACGCGACGTCGGGGCAGATCGCGGCCACCCGGATGATGTTGTCGAGACTGGCCGTCTTAGGCGGCATGATAGCGACGAAGGGCGATTGCGCTGCAACCGCCAGATCGGCCGCGGGCGACGCGGTCCCGACGGGGTGGATTCGGACGATGACCGGCAGATCCGTGAAGCCTGCCGAAAGCGCGGCGCGCGGCGCGTCTTTATCCACCCGCGCGACTGCGTCTCCACTTCGAGGATGATCGCGCCGCGGCCTTGGCGAACCGCTCCAGCCCGTTCGCCGGGACGAACAAGGGGGTGACGAAGCGCAGGACGCTCAACGCCATTGTGCCGTCGCCCGCATCGCCAACGCACCGCCGGGCCGGGCGGACCAGAGTTCCATGCTGTTGTCGATCAGCGCCCCCGCATTGAGCGACAGCGCTTCTCCGCCGATCGCCGGCTGGACTCCACGGAACGAGAAATGATCGGGCGCGCGGCCGCCGTTGCACCGCGCGGCGAGATGAACCAGCAACGTCGCCTGCAACGGTCCATGGACCACCAGCCCTGGATAATGCTCCTCGCCCATCGCATAGGGAAGATCGTAATGGATCCGATGCCCGTTGAAGGTCACCGCGGAATAGCGAAACAGCAATGACGCGGAGGCGGTGATTGTCTCGACCGTGACGCCCTGCGGCGCTGTTTCTGGCATGGGCGCCACGCTTGCGCGCGAGCCTGCTGCCTCCCGATAAACGATCGTCTGGCGCTCGCTGATGGCCAGCCTATCGTGCGCCCTGATCTCGTGCTCCACCGTGACGAAACACAGATTGCCGCTGCGCCCCGATTTGGTGGTCACCTCCGCGACACGCGAGCGCTTGGCGACGACATCCCCGACGCGCAGCCCCTTGTGGAAATCGATCGCGCTGCTCGCCCACATCCGGCGCGGCAACAGCACCGGTGGCAGGAAACCTCCCGTGGCCGGATGCCCGTCGCCGCCAAGCTCGTGCATGGCGGCGGCGGGCTGGCAAAGGCAGAAATGGATGAGCGCCGGCGCCACTTCGCTTTGCGTCGCTGCTGCGCCGGGCAGATCGAGCGTCGCGTGGAACCGTGCGGCCAGTGCCGCGGTGAGAACGTCCTGCGAGGCTTCCTCGCGACCGATCCATTGCCGCAGATGGTCGATATCCAACTCGCCGCTCACCGGGCGCTTCCCAGAGCAGGGACCGGACGGTAGCAGCGGTCCTCACCATTCACGATCGGCGCGGGCGCCGGATAGGAGACCTGCCCCGCTGGTGTATCGACCGTGATCCGGCGCAGATGCTGGTGCGCTGCAAGCGCGGCCATGTCGTTGACGCTGGCAAAGGCGACGTCCGCCGCAGCGAGTTGATCGCGCGCTTGGTCTTCCGTCAGCCTGGCCAAGGCATCTGCCACGAGGCTATCCGTCGCCTCGCGGTTCGCCACGCGCTGCACATTCGTTGCAAAGCGCGGATCGCTGGCAAGCGCGGCGTCGCCGAGGAAGCGCGAGGCGAGTATCGCCCATTCGCGGTCGCTCTGGATCGAAAGGAGCATCTGTTTGCCGTCGCGGGTTTTGAACACGCCATAGGGCGCGATCGAAGGGTGGGCGAGGCCGAGGCGCTTGGGAGAGTTGCCACCCTCGTGATGCAGCAGGGGAACGGTCAGCCAATCGGCCATTACGTCGAACATCGAGACCCGGATATCGGCCCCCTCGCCGCTCGTCGCGCGTCCGATCAGCGCCTCGAGGATCGCGGCATGCGCGGTCGCGCCGGTGGCAATGTCGACGATCGAGGTTCCCACGCGTGCGGGGGCTTCCGGACCACCGGTGACCGATGCGAGACCGGACTCGGCCTGGATCAGCATGTCATAGGCCTTGCGCTCCGCCATCGGGCCCGTGTCACCATAGCCGCTGATCGAGCAGACGATCAGGCGCGGATGGCGCTCGCGCAACGCATCCGGCCCGAAACCCAGCCGCACCAGCGCGCCGGGCTTGAGGTTCTGGACGAGGATGTCGGCTTCGGCCACCAGTCCCGCGAAGGCGGTGCGCCCCTCCTCGCCCGCAAGGTCGAGGACTACCGATTCCTTGCCGCGGTTGAGCCAGACGAAATAGCTGCTCTGCCCCGCCGCGACTGCATCATAGCCGCGCGCGAAATCGCCCTCGGGTCGCTCAATCTTGATGACGCGCGCGCCTGCATCGGCAAGTCGCGAGGTGCAGAACGGCGCCGCGACCGCCTGTTCCACCGCGACGACGGTGATGCCTTCAAGCGGCAGCCGTCCGGCCATCAGTAGGACCTCGGCAGGCCGAGAACGTGTTCGGATAGATAGCTGAGGATCATGTTCGTCGAGATCGGCGCGACCTGGTAGAGCCGGGTCTCGCGGAACTTGCGCTCTACGTCATATTCCTCAGCGAACCCGAATCCGCCATGCGTCTGAACAGCCGCCTCGGCCGCCGCCCAGGAAGCATCGGCTGCCAGCATCTTGGCCATATTCGCCTGCTCGCCGCACTGCTCGCCGGATTCGAACAATTCCGCCGCATGCGTCACCATCAACTCGGCGGCACGCATCTGGGCATAGGCCTTGGCGATCGGGAACTGCACGCCCTGGTTCTGCCCGATCGGGCGCCCGAAAAGGTAGCGCTCATTGGCGTAACGGCGCGATCGCTCGATGAACCATTTCGCGTCGCCGATGCATTCGGCGCCGATCAGGATGCGTTCCGCGTTCATGCCCGACAGGATGTAGCGGAACCCCTTGCCTTCTTCGCCGATCAGATTTTCGGCAGGCACCTCCACATTATCGAAGAAGACTTCGGTCGTCGCGTGATTCATCATCGTGCGGATCGGCCGGATCGTCATGCCGCCCGCTTCGCGTGCCGCATTCATGTCGAGGATGAAGATCGACAGGCCGTCGATCCCGCGCGCCACCTGGTCGCGCGGCGTGGTGCGGGCGAGGAGCAGCATCAGATCGGAGTATTCGGCGCGCGAGGTCCAGATCTTCTGGCCGTTGACGATATAGCGGTCCCCGTCGCGCACCGCGGTCGTCTTGAGCGCGCCGGTGTCGGTTCCGCTGCTCGGCTCGGTGACCCCGAAAGCCTGGAGGCGAAGCTCGCCGCTAGCGATCCGGGGTAGATAGGCCTGCTTCTGCCCCTCGCTGCCGTGGCGCAGCAGTGCCCCCATGATGTACATCTGGGCATGGCATGCCGATCCGTTGCAGCCCGCGCGCTGAACTTCCTCGAGGATCGCAGCGGCCGCCGGGAGCGGCAGGCCCGATCCACCATATTCTTCCGGAATCAGCGCGGCGAGGAACCCCGCGTCCCCCAGCGCCTTCACGAACTCCGCAGGATAGGCCATCTCGCGATCGAGCCGGCGCCAATATTCGTCCGGAAAGGACTCGCACAGCTGGGCGACCGCGCCGCGAATTTCCGGAAAACTCGTGGCTTGCAGGCTGTCGAGCGCCATTGGACGTCCCCTAATTCTCGTGCGGCGCATCTGCCGTGAGCTGACTATCGAGATTTGACTACGCCTTCAGCCCGGTACGGACGAATATAGTTTCAGCCAATGAGCTATACATGAATTGTATGGCTGACTATGTCCGTCGAATGGATATCTCGCAGCTCAAGACGCTGATACACGTCGCCGAGCTCGGCAGCGTCAGCAAGGCGGCGACGCGGCTCGGCATCGCCCAGCCAGCGCTCAGCCGGCAGATTCGGCTGATGGAGGCCGAGCTCAACGCGCCGCTTTTCACGCGCCACGGACGGGGAATGGTCCTGACCGAACTTGGCCAGCGTTTGCTCGATCCGGCAGGCGAGATACTGGCGTCCCTCGACAAAATCCGGCGGCTCGCGGTCGAGGGCAGCACGTCATACCTCGGGCGCGTGCGCGTAGGCGTAACGCCGACGGTCGCTGAAGTCGCGACACTCCCCCTCGTCCGCGCGATCCGCGACGCGCATCCGCAGCTATCGCTCAGCTTCACCTCGGGCTTTTCCGGGCATCTCGTTGAATGGCTCAAGCGGGGCGAACTCGATTGCTGCGTGGCCTATGATACGCAAGAGAGCGGATTGGTGCGGACGCGCGCCATCCTTGATGAAGCGCTCCTCCTGGTCGGCAGCAGCAAGCAGCGGCTCGCGATGGACTCGCCCGTGACGTTCAAGTCGCTGGCCGGTGAGCATCTCGTGCTGCCCAGCCCCGCGCATGGCCTGCGCAATATCCTCGACGCTTATGCCAGCCGTGCGGGCATCACGCTCACCTCTTCGCTCGAAGTCGATTCGCTTACGGCGATGATCGATCTGGTCCGCGGCGGTTTCGGCATGACGATCCTGCCGCTCGCCCCAATCCATGCACAGGTGCTGAGCGGCGCGCTGACCGCAGCGGCGCTCATCGAGCCTGCACCCAGCAGGCACGTATTGATCGCCTATCCGGCCGATCGCCCTGCGATGCCGGCGGCGCGCTTCGTTGGCGATGCGTTCGCGCAGGTGGCGAGCGACCTGGTGCGGACCGGTCGCTGGGCCGGTCGCATCATCGGCGATTGAGCCGGCATCCCTATGCCGGTGTGATGTCGAAGCCCGAATAGCCCTCGGCCGCGACCGCGTCGCATCGGGCTTCGTAAGCGGGAAAACCAAGCAATGGCATGAACACGCGCGACTTTCCGGGGACGTTCGCGCCGAGATACCAGGAATCGCAACTCGTATAGAGCGTGCCGGCCGCCACTGCGTTGACATGATCGACCCATTCATCCTGCGCACATTGCTGCGGCTCGATCGCCTTTGCGCCGCGCGCGTCGAGATAGGCGATCATGCCGGCAATCCAGTCGACATGCTGCTCTGCGGCGATCGGAACGTTGGCGAGCACCGAAGGACTTCCCGGGCCCGCGAGGATGAACATGTTGGGAAAGCCCAGGGTGCCGACCCCCAGATAGGTTCGCGGCCCGGCGGCCCAGGCATCGCGCAGCGGCACGCCGTCGCGCCCGCGAATGTCCATCGCCAGTAGCGAGCCGGTCATCGCATCGAAACCGGTCGCGAAGATCGCCACGTCGAGCGGATATTCGGTCTCGCCCGCCACCAGCCCCTTTTCGGTGAAGTGCGTGAGCGGGTTCGCCTTTACGTCGACCAGGCGCACATGCGGAAGATTAAACGTCTCGTAATAACCGGTATCGATGCACATGCGCTTGCAGCCCAGAGTCTGCTTGGGGCAAAGTAGCTCGGCGGTCTGCGGGTCCTGCACTGTCGCGCGGATCTGATCGCGGACGAAATCGGCGACGATCGTGTTCGCCTCGAGATCGGACCGCAGGTCGCTATAGGTGGCCTGGATCCCCATCCCCCCTTCCGCCCACCGCGCAAGGAACGCGTCGCGGCGCTCCTCCGGCGAGGCTTCGAACACCGATTTGGGATCAGGATTAAGCCGGTCGGCGCCCCGCGCGCCGACCATCTTGCGGTTGCGCCGACGGAAATCGGCATAGTCCGACTTTACGCGATGCACTTCCGCCGGATGGAGCGGCGCATTGCGCGCCGGAACGGTGTAGGTCGCCGTGCGCTGGAACACGGTCAGCTCCGCCGCCTGCCTCGCGATCATCGGGACCGCCTGGACCCCGGACGACCCCGTCCCGACGATACCGACGCGCTTGCCGGCAAGGTCGACGCCCTCATGCGGCCAGTGCCCGGTATGAAGGATTTGCCCGGCGAAGCGCTGGAAGCTCTCTATCTGCGGCTTCATCGCCGTGGAAAGGCATCCGACCCCGAGAATGAGATAGCGCGATACCGCGATGGAACCGTCGCTGAGCGTGAGGGTCCATGCGCCATCTTCCGCGTCGTAATGCGCCGAGCGAACCTCGGTCTCGAACCGGTAGCTGCGGCGCAGGTCGAAGCGATCGGCGACATGGTTCAGATAAGCGAGGATTTCCGGCTGGCTCGCGAACTTTTCCGTCCACTCCCATTCCTGCTGGAGCGCTTCCGAGAAGCTGTACGAATATTCCATGCTCTCGATGTCGCAGCGCGCGCCCGGGTAGCGGTTCCAATACCAGACGCCGCCGACACCGGCGCCACGCTCATAGCCCTGAACCGACAGTCCCTGCTCGCGCAGCTTGTGGACCGCGTAGAGCCCGGCAAACCCCGCGCCGACCACGATTGCATCGAATCTGATATTTTCAGCCATGCCGCCCATTTCGCGGCCCTACGTCCGGTCGGCATGTCCCTTTCGCGGGGATTGTTCGACGAGGAGCCAGCAAAGATGGGTGAAGGGATACGCTACGATCGCGTCAAACGCCTTTGGGCGCGCCTGGCGGACGTTCTGGAGAGCGGCAGTGACTATTGGTTACGACATTGTCGTCGTCGGAGCGGGCCATGGCGGGGCGCAGGCGGCGATCGCGCTGCGGCAGCAGAAATTCGAAGGAACGATCGCAGTCATCGGCGAGGAGCCTGAGCTACCCTATGAGCGCCCCCCGCTCAGCAAGGAATATCTGGCGAAGGAAAAGAGCTTCGAGCGGATATTGATCCGCCCGGCCGATTTCTGGCGCGACCGCGCGATCACGATGCGGCTGGGCGAGCGCGTCGTCGCAATCGACCCGGACGCGCATGCGCTCCGATGCGCCGACGGGCAAAGCGTTCGCTACGGGACGTTGATCTGGGCAACCGGCGGTCATCCGCGCCGCATGCCCCATGTCGGCATACTCGCGGGCCTTCATCACGTGCGCACGCGCGCCGACGTTGACCAACTCGAGGCCGAGCTCGGCGAGACCGACCGCGTCATCGTCATCGGCGGCGGCTATATCGGGCTCGAGGCGGCAGCCGTGCTTACCAAATTCGGCAAGTCGATCACGGTGCTCGAAGCGCAGGACCGGGTGCTGGCGCGCGTCACCGGCGAGCCGCTTTCGCGCTTCTTTGAAGCCGAGCATCACCGCCACGGGGTGGATATTCGCCTGGGCGTTTCGATCGAGAGTATCGAAGCGCAGGAGGGCCGCGTCTCCGGCGTGCGGCTGGCGACCGGAGAGACGCTGGCGGCGCAGATGATCATCGTCGGCATCGGCATCGTCCCCGCCGTCGAGCCGCTGCTCACCGCAGGCGCGGCGGGCGGCAATGGCGTCACCGTGGATGCGCAATGCCGCACAAACCTGCCCGACATCTTCGCGATCGGCGACTGTGCCGCGCATGCGAACAACTTTGCCGATGGCGCTTTGCTTCGCCTCGAATCGGTGCAGAACGCTACGGACCAGGCAACGCTCGTCGCCAAGACGATCATGGGCCAGGCGCTCCGCTACGACGCCGTGCCCTGGTTCTGGTCCAACCAGTACGACATCAAGCTCCAGACCGTCGGCCTGTCCATAGGCCACGATGCGACGGTGGTGCGCGGCGACCCGGCGATGCGCAGCTTCTCAGTGGTCTATCTGAAGCAGGGCCACGTGATCGCGCTCGATTGCGTCAACATGACCAAGGATTATGTCCAGGGCCGTGCGCTGATTACCTCGCGCATCGTTCTTGATCCCGAGGCAATCGCGCGCGCGGACGTTCCGCTCAAGGAGCTGGCCGCTGCCGCAGCGCCACAACTCTAGGCGGATGAGCAACGGACCGCCCGCCCCGGCAGAAAGCTCTTCGCCCCTTGCCTCGCGAACGTTCAGGGAGATCTGGGCGGCGAACACCGTGTCCAATCTGGGCAGCCTGATCCAGCTGGTCGGCGCGTCATGGCTGATGATCTCGCTCACCACGTCCGAACAGATGATCGCGCTCGTTCAGGCGAGCACGGCACTGCCGCTGATGCTGTTGGCGCTCTGGGGCGGCACCATCGCCGATCGATTCGATCGCCGCGACGTGATGATGATGGCCCAGGCCTTCACGATGATCGTCTCGGCGGCGCTTGCCTTTTGCGCATGGGCGGGATGGCTGAGCCCGTGGTCGCTGCTGATCTTCACCTTCCTCATCGGATGCGGGGGCGCGATGAAGACCCCGGCGTGGCAGGCCGCAGTCGGCGAGATGGTGCCGCGAGCCGCGTTGCCCAGCGCGATCGCATTGAACAGCGTCGGCTTCAACCTTGCCCGCAGCGTAGGCCCGGCGATTGGAGGGCTTATCGTCGCGGCCGGAGGACCAGCTGTCGCCTTCATCGCCAATGCGCTCAGCAACATCGGCATGCTCGCCGCACTCCGTCGCTGGCGCCGCCCGCGCACGACGCGCACGCTACCCCGGGAAAGCTTTCTCGCCGCCATCGATGCCGGCATCCGGTATGTCGCAATGGCCCCGGCAATCCTGACAGTGCTTCCCCGCGCCGCATTGTTTGGGCTGACAGCGAGCAGCGTACAGGCACTGCTGCCGCTGATCGTGCGCGACCGCATGCATGGCGATGCCTTCACTTATGGGCTGCTGCTCGGCGCTTTCGGGCTTGGCGCGGTGGCGGGCGGGTTGGGCATCGCGAAGCTCGGCAGGCGCTGGTCGCCCGAACAGCTCTCGCGCATCTTCTCGCTGGCGTTCGTGATCGGGACCGTCGGCATCGCGCTCAGTCCCTGGCTCGCAATGTCGCTCGCAGCCCTCGCGCTGACGGGTGCCGGCTGGCTCGTCACCTTTTCCACGCTGAACGTGACAGTGCAGATGAACGCGCCCAATTGGGTGCTCGCGCGCGCGCGCTGGCACTCTATCAGATGGCCGCCTTTGGGGGAGTCGCGGCAGGCAGCTGGCTCGGCGGTTTCCTGGCTGATCACCATGGCGTTCGCGACGCGCTGCTCGTCTCCGCCGTGCTTCAGCTCGGCGTCATCTCATTGACGCGCTGGCTGCCGCTGCGCGGTTCGAACAACCTCGACCTTATGCCATTCAGCGGCCGGAAGCCGATCGAGGCGAAAGTCGCCCCGGATCGACAGAATAGTCCGGTAGTGCTGTTCACCGAGTTCCGCATCCACGTGGCGGATCACCCCAAATTCCTAGGGCTCATGCAGGAACGGAGGCGCATCCGCGGGCGCAATGGCGCGCGGCGCTGGCAACTGCTCCAGGATATGAGTGATCCCGAAATCTGGATCGAAACCATCCACTTGCGCGCCTGGTCGGACTACCTGCGCCACCGCGAACGCATCGCCGAATACGAAGCTCAGCTTTTCGCACAAATCCGCGCGCTCGACCGCGGTGACGAAGCGCCGCGAATTCGCCGGTTTGTAGTCGCCCCTCAGAGCCATTCCACCGAGGCCTCCGTAATGCCGACCGATCTGGCGTAGCAAATGTACCCCGACCCGGGACATTGCGCGGCGCCGAAGAGAGCGGCATCGCAGTGAACAATGCCTGATACTCGACAGAAAGCAGCTATCCCGCTCCCCGAAACGGCGGCGTGCACCGCAAGGGCGCCCCGATGACAATGGATGCGCCGGTCCTGATCGTCGGAGGAGGGCCTGTCGGGCTCGCCACCGCGCTCGACCTCGGCCGCCGCGGTGTTGCCAGCATCGTCGTGGAGCGCGATGCCGGCACCGGCATCGAACTGCTCGCCAAGGCGGGAACGCTCAACGAGCGCACGATGGAGATATGCCGCTTCTGGGGCATCGCCGATGCCGTCGCCGAATGCGGCTTTCCCGACGACGTCAATCTCGACACGATCTACTGCACGGCACTCGACGGCCTCTATATCGGCGCGGATCCGCGTCCGGCGACAAGTGGCAGGACGCCGCCCGATGGCGCCGTCGAGATGCTTCGGAAATGCCCGCAATTCCTGTTCGATCCGATCCTGGCAAAAGCGGCGGAAGCGACCGGCAAGGTCAACCTGCTCTACGGCCACCGCTTCGAACGGATGGAACAGGACGATGACGGCGTCGCAATCCACGTGACCGAGATCGCCACCGGCGCGACACAGACGCTGCGCGGGCGGTACCTCGTCGCCTGCGACGGCGCGGGCAGCCGTATCCGCCGCGGGCTCGACGTGGATTTTCCGGGCCGGATGCTCAGCTATTCGGTGAGTGCGATGATCCGCGCGGAGCTGGGCGACACCAAATTCGGCGTGCGCAACCGCTACATGTTCGTCGACGAGAAGGGAACCTGGGCCAATCTCACCTCGGTCGATGGCCGCACCCTATGGCGGTTCACCCTGGTCGGCAACGAGGAAAAGCTCGACCCTGCCGTCCACGACATTGGCGAAGACATCGCACGAGCGTTCGGGCCGGATATTCCGGTCGAGATCCTGCGCGTCCTACCCTGGCGGAGAAGCCAGTGCACAGCCGCGCGCTACCGGGTGGGCAACGTCTTCCTGGCAGGAGACGCGGCGCACACCACGTCGCCGACCGGCGGGCATGGCCTGAACACCGGCGTGGGCGACGCCCTGTCGCTTGGCTGGCTACTCCACGCCACGCTCACTGACCAGGGCGGTCCGGCGCTACTCGACGCCTATGAGGCCGAACGGCGCCCGGTCGCGATGCGCAACAGCTCGATCTCGACCGAGAATTTCACCAACTGGATCGCAGCCGCGAACTTCTCAGACGTGCTCGCACCCGGCGAGCAGGGCGATGACGCACGCGCGCGGATCGGTGCGGAAATGAGCGCCGCGTTGCAACAGGAATGGACCTCGACTGGCGTCGGCCTGGGCTATCGCTACGAGGGGTCACCGCTCATCGTTCCCGACGGCACGCCCGCGCCGCTGGATCCGCCCGAGACCTATCGCCAGACTGCCCGCCCCGGCCACCGCGCGCCGCATGCCTGGCTGTCCAACGGCCGCTCGACGATCGACCTGTTCGGGTACGGCTATGTGCTGCTGCGCTTCGACCCCGAGGCAAGCGTCGCGGCATTGACCGGCGCCGCGCGCGAACAGGGCGTGACCCTGGCGGTCATCGACATCGCGGATCCTTCGATCGCGCGGCTCTATGAGCGCGCCCTCGTGCTCGTCCGGCCCGACGCGCACGTCTGCTGGCGCGGGGATATTTTGCCTGACGATGAGGCCGCCCGCCGATTGATCCGGACGGTTACGGGGTTCTGACGGCGATCGCCAATGACGCTGCCCGCCGATATCCGCGCGCAACTGCGATTGCCGCTGGTCTGCGCGCCAATGATCCACGTCTCGGGCCCACGCCTGGTGACTGCCGCGTGCAAGGCCGGAATCATGGCGGCCCTGCCGCGCCATAACGCCGCGAGCTTCGAGCAGTTCGAGCAATGGCTGCGCAAAATCCATGATGCGCTTGCACGACGGCTGGACGAGGCCTCGGACGCGCCGGTGGGACCGCTCGCGGTCAATCTCTCGACCGCGCTCGACACCGCCGAGTTGGCCCGTGAGCTCGACCTGTATCGCCGTTATGGGGTCGATATCGTCATCTCCGCGCGCGGCAATCCGACGGAACTCGCCAGGCGTGTGCATGACTGGGGCGGGCGGATCTTCCACGACGTCACCAGTCTGCGTTTCGCCGAAAAGGCTATCGAGGCACAGGTCGATGGCATCACATGCATCGCCTCGGGAGCCGGTGGGCATTCGGGCCAGATCAGTGCGTTCGCGCTGGTGCCGCGCATCCGCGCGATGTTCGCCGGAACGATCCTGCTGGGCGGCGCGATCTCGACCGGCGCGGGCGTGCGTGCGGCCGAGATGCTCGGCGCCGACCTAGCCTATCTGGGCACACGCTTCATCGCCACGTCGGAGGCCGAAGCGCCCGACGAGTATAAGGCGATGCTGGTCGCCGGGGACGCCGAGGACGTGATTTTCTCGACGGCGATCAACGGCGTCGGCGCGAACTGGCTGAAAGCGTCGTTGCGCGACATTGGGCTCGCCCCTGAGTCCCTGCCCCGCTCCCCCGGGCGAGGCGATTACAGCCATCTGCCCGAAGGCACGCGGCCATGGCGCGACATCTTCAGCGCCGGCCAGGGACTGGCCGCGATCGCTGCGATCGAGAGCGTCGAGAGTCTGGTGGAAAGACTCGAGAGCGAATATCGGGCCGCCTGCGCAGTTCCCATCTTCTCTCCGGCAGGCTGACGACAGTCAGTGCCGCTGGTCCGCCGAATAGAGGCGGAGGTGCGGGATGTTGGCGTGGTCCGGGCGTTCGAGCACGTAGCGCACCGCATCCGCCAGGTCGGCGGGATCGAGCTTGCGCACCGCGACGTTCGAGCTGCGCGGCTGGCCCGGCACGCGATCGAAAAGATCGGTGTCGGTGGTGCCCGGCGCGATCACGCCCACACGGACGCCCGTCCCGGCCAGTTCGATCCGCAACGCCTCGCTGAACCCCTCCACGGCGCGCTTGGTGCCGGCATATACGCCGCAGCCCGGTGTCGTGAGGGTCGCACTGATGCTCGACAAATTGACGATGTGGCCGCTTCCCTGCGCAGCCATGGCACGCGCGAAGAGATAGCAGTTGCGCACCACCGCAGTGAAATTGACTGCGATCATCCGCTCCATCGCGTCGAGGTCGATTGCGTCGGCCGAGCCGTTGCGGAAGATGCCGGCATTGTTGACCAGCACTTCTGCGCATCCGAACCGCCCCAGCGCCGCAGCAAGCAGCTCCTGCCCGGTCTTCGCGTCCGCGATGTCGCCGGCCACGATCGCAGCATCGGCGCCAAACTCCTCGCGCAACGCGTCGAGTTCGGAGTCCGCCAGCGCGTTCAGCACCAGCCGGGCCCCGAGTGGCCGCAATGCGCGTGCAATCGCTCTGCCGATCCCGCTCGAAGCGCCGGTGATCGCGACCACTCTGCCGTCAAGCGTGGTCATGTGCCGATCAGCTCGCCAGCTTGTAGCGCACCGGAAGGCGCTTGAGCCCGCCAACCAGAATCGAGTCGACGCGCTTGGGCTCACCCGCCAGCTCGATGCTTTCGACGCGGTTGAAGAACTCCTCGAAGAAGATCGCCATTTCCATCTTGGCGAGATGCTGACCCAGGCAGACGTGTGCGCCATAGCCGAACGCCATCTGCGGATTGGGCGCGCGATCGACGCGGAACTCGAACGGCGCATCGAAGATGTCCTCGTCGCGGTTAGCTGAAGGATAACATAGCATCAGCCAGTCGCCCGCGCGGATCGTCTGCCCGCGCAGTTCATAATCGGAGAGCGCCGTGCGCATGAAATGACTGACCGGCGAGGTCCAGCGGATCGCCTCGTTAACCAGCGAGGGGATCAGGCTGCGGTCTGCCTTGACCTTGGCGAACTCCTCCGGCCGCTCGGCCAGCGCCAATGCCGCGCCGGCGGTAGAGGATGCGGTGGTGTCGTGCCCCGCCGTCGCGATCGTCATGTAATAGCTTACCGCATCGGCCTCGGCGATGGGCTGCCCGTCGATCGTCGAGTTCGCGATCACCGAGGCAAGGTCGCCGGTTGGATTGGCACGGCGGTTGGCGATCAGCGCCGCGAAATAACCGTACATCTCGTTCACGACATCGTGGTTCGACGTGGCGCCGACCGAGTTGCCGGTCTGAATGCCCGCGATCTCGGTATCGCGCGGATTGAAGAAGCGCTGTGTCATGGAGAGCAGCATGTCCTCGTCCGAACGCGGCAGCTGCAACAGGCTCAGGATGACACGGAGCGGAAAGCGGTGCGATACGGCATTGAGGAAGTCGATCTCGTCATGCCCGACCATTGCGTCGATCGCTTCGCGGGCGATCTCGCGGATGTCCTGCTCAAGCATCTTGATGCCCTTGGGCGCGAACTGCCCGGCGGTTATCAGCCGGTAGCGCATGTGCACCGGCGCATCCATGGTGAGAAGCGAGCGGTTGACAGCACGCTTTCCTTCCGCCTCCACCCTGGCAACGTGGCCCGCGAAGTTCCGGTCGATCAGTGTCTTTCGGGCCCCGTTGTTCGCAAAGATGCCCGGCTGGCGGCCGATTTCCTGGATATCGTCATACTTCGTCACCATCCAGAACGGGTCGTAGCCCTCGGCCTGCGCGACGCTCAGCGGCATATTCTGGCGCAGCCACGTAAAATCCTTCTGGAGCTGATTCCATTCGCCATATGCCTTGGGGTTCACGATACGCGCTGCTATGTCGCTCGGCATATGGGCCGCAGCGATCTCGGCCGATATCTTAGTAGCCATATCAAGCATCTTTCCTCAAGAATGTCGGGCGATCGCTACATTGGGGAAACCGCTTCGTGCCGATCGGACCGACCGCATCCGGAAGCGCCGCGGCCCTCGCAGCCTTCGCCGTGCAACGGTGTCTCGCACGCCTCGACAGGGCCGTCCTTCGATTTTGCCGACCAGCAGAAATAGCCGAAACCTATGGGAGGATCATTCGTCCTCGACAGGCGAGGCCAGCCAACGCCCGTCCGCAATCATTTCGCGCAACAGCTGCCGCGCCAGATCCTCGACCTCGATCGACGCGCGTGTGAGCGGCTGTGCGGGGTTCCGCACAAAGGCCACGCTGCGGGACAAGTCGATGCCTTCAACGTGCGCGGCCGAGAGTTCTCCGCCCGCCAGTTCACTGCGGATCGCCGCATGCGGGAGGAGCGTATACCCCAGACGCGATGCGACCAGGGTCTTGGTATGCGCCAGCGAATCAATCTCGATCGTGGTGGAGAGCGAGAGATCCTCCATGTGCAGCTGCCGCTCGACAAGTTCGCGCAGGCCATGTGATACCGACGGAAGGATGAAGCCATAGGTTTTGAGCGCCGGTTGCTCGATCGGCTGCGTGGCGATGCCAAAGGCATCGGTTTCTCCAAATGCGCCGGCGGGCCCGACAAGCAAGAGCGTCTCGCGTGCAATCACTTTGGTCGAAAGGTGGCGCGTGCCTTCAGCGGCATAGAGGATGCCCAGTTCGATCCGCCCTTCCTCCAGCCATCTGCGAATCGTTCCGGTCATCGCCTCGCGGACATGGATGTTGACCAATGGCAATGATCTTCGCGCCGCGACGAGAAGCGGCACACCGAGGATCATGCTGGCCGTCGCCGGCAGGCCTACCGCTACATTCCCCTGCGGCACGCGTTCGGTTGCCTGAACCTCCTCCCGAGCCCGGTTCATCGCCTGGAGGATCGTCGCGGCGTGCTCCTGCAGCATTCGCCCCGCATCGGTCGCCACTACCCCGCGCGAGGTCCGGCGAAACAGCTTGGTGCCGAATTCGTCTTCGAGCCGGAGCAGCTGCTGACTCAATGAGGGTTGAGCGATTCCCAAGCGGTCGGCCGCTTCGGTAATCGAGGCGCAGCGCCCTATCATCACAAAATTACGAAGTTGGATCTCGTCCATCGGCCACGCGCACTGGTTACCTATTGGTCACTCCCTACACGGAGCCACAGCTAGAAACTATGGCGCGTATCGCGACCGCGCGATGGCGCACAAGACCGCCCCCCTTTAGCCAGAGGGTTAGGAAAACAGGGGAGGAATTCCAGGCGATGTCGCCAGTAGCCAGTACGCCGCATATGCCTGACCCGGAAGTCCTGCGCCCTGATGGCGGAAGGGATGCGTTGAACGGCGAGCGTTTCCTAGAAACTGCGATCGTCACCGACCTTGCGAAGCGGCTGGACCAGGCAGAACGTGATCGTAAGCAGATCCCGCAATTCTCGCTGGAACACCCCCAGATGACGATTGCCGACGCCTATGCGATCCAGCGCGCCTGGGTCGAGATCAAGCGCACGGCGGGACGCAAGCTGATCGGTCACAAGATCGGCCTCACCAGCCGGGCGATGCAGCGAACCTCGAACATCACCGAACCCGACTATGGCGCATTGCTCGACGACATGATGTTCGAGCCCGGTGGCGACATCGATATGTCCCGCTTCATACTGCCCCGGGTTGAGCTCGAGCTTGCCTTCATCCTCAAAGCGCCGCTCGAAGGACCCGATTGCACGATCTACGACGTGCTCAACGCCACCGACCATATCGTACCAGCGATCGAGATCATCGACCAGCGCATCCAGCCGGTCGATCCCGCGTCCGGGAGGACGCGGAAGGTGTTCGACACGATCTCAGACAATGCCTCCAATGCCGGCATCGTGCTGGGCGGGCGGCCGGTTCGCCCCGACGACCTCGACCTGCGCTGGGTATCGGCCTTGTGCTACCGCAATGGCGTCATCGAGGATTCAGGAGTCGCGGCGGCCGTGCTCAATCAACCAGCGAACGGGCCGGCCTGGCTTGCGAACAAGCTCCATCCTTATGGAGAGAGACTGGAAGCGGGCGAGGTGATCCTCGGAGGGTCCTTCACTGCGCCGGTCTCGGTCCGCCACGGCGATACCTTCCACTTCGATTATGGTCCGCTCGGTGCGATCGCATTCCGGGCAGTGAACGCGCCGGAGGCTGCATGACCGATTTCGCCGCAATCGGAGGATGGGAATTGCCGGCGGAGCTCGAAATGCTCCGCGACACCGTACGGCGCTTCATTGCCAACGAAGTTGCCCCGGCAGAGGCGACGCTGGAGGTCGGCCAAGCCAAGCTCGATCCCGAAAAGCAGGCGGCTCTCCAGGAAAAGGCGCGCGCCGCAGGACTGTGGGCTCTCGCGACGCCAGAGCGATTCGGCGGTGCTGGGATGAGCGTGCTTGCGCAAGTGGTGGTCGCCGAGGAGGCGGCAAAGTGCCGCCTTGGCGCTTTCTTTCCCGCCGCAGGCGCGATCGCCGGCGATCCGCCATCAGTGATCTTCCATGGAACGCCGGATCAGTTCGAGCGCTACGGCCGACCCATCGTCGAGGGCCGCATGCCGAAAGCGTTTACCGCCATCAGCGAAGCCTCCGGCGGATCTGATCCGGCACGTGCGATCCAGTGCCGCGCCGTGCGCGATGGCGACCATTATGTCCTGAACGGATCCAAGACCTGGATCACCCACGCTGATCGGGCGCATTGGGGCATCGTCTATGCCAGAACCGGCGAGTCCGGCCGCCGCGACGGCATTAGCTGTTTCATCGTCGAGACCGATACGCCCGGCCTCACGCGTACGCCCATTCCGGTGCTGATCTCGAACAGCCCCAACGAACTGCATTTCGATGATGCGCGCATACCCGTCGCCAATCGCATCGGCGAAGAAGGCGCCGGCTTTGCACTCGCTGATGATTTCCTCACTCGGGGCCGGATAACCTACGGCGCCGGGCCGATCGGAATCGCGGAAGAGGCGCTCCGGCTAACCGTCGAATGGGCAAAGGAGCGAAGCGTCTTCGGTGGGCTTCTCGCAGACAAGCAGGGCGCGCAATGGATGCTTGCCGACTGCCGCATCGCGCTCGACGCCGCGCGCCTGCTCACCTATCGCGCCGCCTGGAAAGCGGATCGTGGCGAGCCCGCCCGCGCCGAAGCTGCGATGGCCAAATGGAGCGCGACCGAAGCGGCCTTCAAGACGCTCGATACCTGCATCCAGCTGTTCGGCGGCATGGGCGTATCCTGCGAATTGCCGCTCGAGCGCTGGTTCCGCGAGTTGCGAATCAAGCGGCTCGGCGAGGGAGCGACCGAGATTCAGCGGATGATCGTCGCGCGAGCGCTGTTCGCCTGACACAATCAGGCGACGTGATAGGCGATCGTCTTGATATAAGTGAATTCGTGCAGCCCGACCTCGCCAAATTCACGTCCATAGCCGGAGCGCTTGATCCCGCCGAACGGGTGGTACGAGCTCATCTTGCCCGAGCCACCGTTCAGATTGACCTTGCCTGTGCGCAGCTGCAGCGCGAGCTCATACGCGCGCCCGACATCGGCGGAATAGATGCCACCGGACAGACCGAAATCGCTGTCGTTGGCGATGGCTATCGCCTCTTCGTCGGTATCGTAGCCGATCACCACCCCAAGCGGGCCAAAGGCTTCCTCCTGTGCCACGCGCCAGCGATTGTCGACATCATCCAACAATGTAGGCTCGTAGAAGAAGCCGCGATCGAAGCCCGGGGGAATACGGCCGCCGGTAATCAGCTTGGCACCGTCGTCGATCGCCGAATCGACCAATGTCTGGACCCGCTCGCGCGCCGCGGCGCGGATCAGCGGCCCCATACGCGTCGCCGGATCCGCGGGATCGCCGATCTTGACCGTGCGAAACATCTCGGCGAGCCGCCCGACGAATTCCGCACGCACCGAATTATGGACAACAAAACGCGTCATCGCTGCGCAGGCCTGGCCTGCGTGGAAGGTAAGGCTGCCGAGGGCGTTTTGCGCCGCCGCGACGAGATTGCCGTCGGCGCGCACGATCATCGCCGATTTCCCGCCGAGTTCCATGATGCACCGTTTCAGCGTCGCTGCCGCCTGCGCCTGTATAGCTGCGCCTACGCGGTCCGAGCCGGTGAAGGTGATCAGGTCGATACGGGGATCGGTGGTGAGCACCTCGCCCACCGACAGGTCGCCATTCACGACGTTGAACACACCGGGCGGCAACCCGGCGGCCTCGGCAGCCTCGGCGAGGATGAAGGCGGAGAGCGGCGTCAGCTGCGACGGCTTGAGGATGACCGAATTACCCATCAGCAGCGCGGGCACCGCCTTGCCCATGTTGAGCGTGAACGGCACGTTGAAGGGCGTGATCGCAAGGCAGACCCCCACGGGCTCGCGAACCGCGACACCGCCGCCCAGCATGATGCGGCCATCCGCCTGCACCACCGGCTCGAGCGGCAAGGGCTGCGCCTCTTGCCGAAGGGCCAGTTGGACATAGTAGCGCGAATGCTCGATGCCCGTCGCGAACTGCATGGTGCGCGCGAAGGGCTGGATCGATCCGGTTTCCATTGCGACCAGCGCGCGCAGGCTCTCGGTCCGTGCTTCAATCCAGTCGCACATTGCAGTGATTTTCGCCGCGCGCTCCTCCATCGTCATGCGCGGCCAGGGGCCCGCGTCGAACGCGGTTCGCGCCGTGTCCAGCGCCGCCTCGACATCCTCGACCCCCGCGAGCCCGGCATGGGCGATTACCACTTCGGAGGCCGGGTCGATGACGGCTTCGCGCATCCCGCCCTTTGGCGCGATCCACTCGCCGCCAATGTAGAGGCAGCCTTCATGCGCGATACTCAACTTCGTTCTCCTAGGCTCGCTGCAGGACAAAATCGGCGCAGCGTTCGCCGATCATGATCGCCGGCGCATTAGTGTTCCCGCTCACCAGATTGGGCATGATGGAGGCGTCCGCCACACGCAGGCGCGGAACGCCATGCACGCGCAATTCGGCATCGACCACAGCCCCAGGATCGCTCACCGGTCCCATCTTGCACGTCCCGCACGGGTGATAGACCGTCTTCACGACGCTAGCGATGTGCGTTTCGATCGCCGCATCGCTGAGTTCTTCTTCAGGCCCATGCCCCGGTGCCAGCTCGCAAGCGAGCAACTGCGCAAGCGACGGCGAATGGAGGATGCGCCGCGCGAGCCGCACGCCCCGGACCAAGGTCGCCATGTCGTCCCTGTGACCAAGCACATTGCCGTTGATGTGGACGGGCGCGGTGGGGTCTTGGCCAGTAATTCGGACTGATCCACGCGCGCTCGGGCGCAGAACGCAGGGGCTGATGGAAATGCCGTGACCCGGCAAGGGTGGGCGCTCGGCATCCCCGGTCAGCGCCGCTACCACGGTGAACTGGATATCGGGCCGGCCGCTGCCGTCCGTGCAAGCGAACCCGCCCGATTCAACGATGTTCGAGGTCAGCAACCCGGATTTGAACATCAGCCATTGCAGGCCGTGGCGCACAGCAGCCAGCCCCTTGTCGGCACCCAGCAGGCTGATTGGATCACGCGTCTGGCCGTAGACACCTGCCTGGAAATGGTCCTGGAAATTCTCCCCGACACCCTTCAGTGCCCGCACTACGGGAATGCCGTGCTCGACGAGCAGCGGCTCGGGGCCGATACCGGAAAGCTGAAGCACCTTGGGCGAACCGAAGGCGCCCGCGGCCACGATGACCTCCTCACGCGCCATGGCTTGCTGAACCGTACCGTCGCTAGCGTGATACCGCACGCCGGTTGCAGCGCCGTTCTCCGTCGTCACCGCCTCGACATGGGCATCACAACGTAGCGTGAGCAGCGGATTGCTCCGCACGCGCGACAGGAATGCGACGGCGGTAGATTGGCGCCGGCCTTCGGCGGACGTGGTCTGGTAGAATCCCACCCCTTCCTGCGATGCGCCATTGAAATCGTCGTTGTAGGGAAGGCCTGCTTCCTGCCCCGCCCGCACAAAGGCGTAGCTCAGTGGATGGTGATATCCCGCGTCGGACACCTTGAGCGCGCCGTCCACGCCGTGGAACGGCTCTGAATATTTCTGATTGGCCTCGCCGCGCTTGAACACCGGAAGCACATCTTCCCAGCTCCAGCCTTCACATCCAGACGCTTGCCACTGGTCGTAATCCTCGGCCTGTCCCCGGATGTAGACCATGCCGTTGATCGAGGATCCGCCGCCGAGCAACCGGCCCTGCTTCATATAGACGCGCCGGCCGCCGACGGCCGCCTCAGGCTCGGTCCAGAGATGCCAGGACAGGTTCTTGGCGATCTTCTGGAGACCGCCGGGCATCGAGATGAAGAAGTCGTGATCCTGGGGGCCGGATTCGAGCAGCAGGACGCTCTTCCCCGCTTCGACCAATCGCGTGGCCAGCACGCACCCCGCCGACCCCGCCCCGATCACCACATAGTCATAGCTATTCATCGGTTGTCGATATGGGCAAGGCTGCCGGATCGGCCATGTCCCTATGCGGGGGACCCCGCCATCGCGAGAGTACGGCCTCCGCGGTGATTTCGCTTGCCTGCTTCGCGGCACCGGACACGCCCCCGAAGCGGGGCGCGGCGGCAGGCAGGGGGCCGGAGAAGATTCCCCGCGCCACATTGTGCGGAAACCGGCGAGCCTCGGCAAAACTGAGCACGGGCGCAACGCAGGCGTCCGTCCGAGCGAAAATCTCGGCCCATTCGTCCCGCGGACGGGAAGCGAAGCATGCCGCGAACGCCGCCTCCATCGCATCCCAGCCATCCCGGTCACGCTGGACGAAGCGGGTGCCTTCGATGCCGAGGCCCTCCAGCAAAAGGCTAAAAAACTGGGGCTCAATCGCGGCAACCGATACATATTTGCCGTCGGCGCAGGTGTAACAGCGATAATAAGGCGCGGCGCCATCGAGCAGGTTTTCCGCGCGGCAATCCTGCCAGTCCCCCGCGTTCATCATGCCGTGAATTCCGCTCGACAGCGCTGCCACCCCGTCTACCATCGCGGCATCGATCACGGAGCCTCGTCCGGTTTCGCGCGCGCTCAGCACCCCGGCGAGAAG
This sequence comes from Sphingomonas sp. CL5.1, assembly GCF_013344685.1. NCBI lineage: Bacteria > Pseudomonadati > Pseudomonadota > Alphaproteobacteria > Sphingomonadales > Sphingomonadaceae > Sphingomonas > Sphingomonas sp. CL5.1. The sequence goes on along the minus strand of NZ_CP050137.1, from coordinate 2,420,657 downwards.
CCCGATCATAGCGAAGGTGGTGCCGCCGCCGTAGTCCCCGACCAGATTCAGCGGAGGCGGCGGTGGCCGGTCTGCTCCGCCTATCGCATTCAGCACGCCGGTAATCGCAATATAATTCAGGTCGTGCCCGGCGCGCGCGGCGAGAGGACCATTTTGCCCCCAGCCGGTCATGCGCACGTAGACCAGGCGCGGGTTCGCCGCGAGACATGCCTCCGGACCCAATCCCAGCCTCTCCATCACGCCCGGCCTGAAACCTTCCATGAGCCCATCGGCTTCAGCGAGTAAACGGAGCACTGTCTCACGTCCCTCGGGTGATTTTAGATCAATCCTAACGACGGGGCGATTGCGCAGCAGATCGGCGCCCCCCGCCCGGTCGGAGATACCCGCGCGTGCAATGCGCAGGACCTCAGTGCCCATATCCGCAAGCAGCTTCGCCGCAAGCGGCACTGGGCCCATCGAATCAAACTCGATCAATTTCATTCCTGCCAGAGGTCCGGCCATCGTGCTTTTCTCACCTACGCTTCTTACATCGCAGGAATGTCTTGATAGCGTGGCTCTTGCATGTCCCCGCAAAGGTACATGCCGCGAGCGCTCGAGACTGACGACGTCGGGCAGTAGGCACCAAGCGCACACCAGCGGCACAGGATTGGCGGGGGGAAAGCCTTCCTCTGACGGCCAGCCCGAGGGTCTCCCCGGCCCCCTTTCGTGCGGGGCCGCCGCACCGAGGGCGCCCCGCCAGAGGGAGAGGATGGCTGGCTGGCCGTGACGGGTTGAGCGCGGAGAGAGAGGCTCGCCGCGGCCCGTCGCGAAAGGCAGCAACATGGCACATCCACGCGCCAACCGCCCGGCGGGCGACCGGGCCAACCTCTACCAGCAGATCACCGACCGGATCATCGCCGAACTCGAAGCCGGACGCGTCCCGTGGGTCCAGCCATGGGGCACCGCCAAAGCCGCGATCGGCTTGCCGCACAATGCCGTCAGCGATCGGCGTTACAGCGGCATCAACATCCTCACGCTCTGGGATGCCATGGTGTCGCGCGGTTTTGCGAGCCACGCCTTCCTGACCTTCCGGCAGGCGATCGCGCTCGGCGGCTCGGTCCGCAAGGGCGAGCGCGGAACGGCCGTGATCTATACCCGGCGCTTCATCCCACGCGAGGAGCGCCGCCGCGCCGATCTCGAAGGCCGTGAACCGAGCGGCGGCATCCCGTTCCTCAAATGGTTCACCGTCTTCTCGGTTGAACAATGCAACGGGCTTCCGGCGCATATCTGCGAACCGCCGCCCCCGATCCCCGACGGTCTGATCCTCCCGCAGGCCGATGCGCTCATCAAGGCGACCAAAGCCGACTTCCGCATCGGCGGTCCATCGGCCTTCTATTCGCCGACGCACGATTATGTGCAGGTGCCGCGCCCGGACGATTTCCACGATCCGGTGAACTGGCACCGCACCGCCTTTCACGAACTCGGTCATTGGGCGGGCGGCGCTGCGCGGCTCAACCGCGACCAGACCGGCGTGTTCGGCTCGGTCTCCTACGGCAAGGAGGAACTGATCGCCGAAATGGCCGGGGCGTTCGTCTGCGCCGCGCTCGGCATCACGCCCAGCGTGCGGCATGCGGACTATCTTGGCTCCTGGCTGGAAATCATCCGCGAAGACAATCGTGCGATCCTGCGCGCCGCGAGTGCGGCATCGAAAGCGGCCGACTATCTGCTCGCCTTCCAGCCGCAGGCCACCATCGCCGCCAATGACGATGACCCCGACCATGATCCCGACGGGGCCATGGCTCTTGAAGGGAGGATCGTGGCATGATCCTCGTCACCCCGGAAATCCGCGCGGCGCTGCGCGCCAACGATCGCGCCCGCTTCTCGGCACAGGCGAACGGCCAGCGCGAGCCCGATCCGGTGCCCGTGGTCCGCTTCTTCAACCCGGTCGGAGCCGCCACCTGGCTCGCCACGGAGATCGATGATGACGGGATCATGTTCGGCGTTGCCGACCTCGGGTTCGGCTCGCCCGAGCTGGGCAGCTTCGCGCTCGAGGAGATGGAGTCGATCCGGCTGCCGTTCGGGCTTGGCATCGAGCGCGATATCCTGTTCGAAGGCGCCTTCCCCTTGTCGGTCTATGCCGAGGCCGCGCGCCGTGTCGGTTCGCTCGTCCTCGCCGAGCGTCATCTCCGCAAGGCGGCCGCCGCATTGAAGGGAGGCCGGTGATGCGCTTCGCCAGATGGCCCAGGCCGACTCCCTATGTCGAAACCTCGCGCAAGCGCGCCGCCTTCGTCACCAAGCAGCGGCGCCAGCGCGAGGCGCTGCCGCTGTTCGCCGACCTGATCGCCGCCGGCCAGCATAGCGTCGACGAGGAGATGGCGCACCGCGCACGATGGTGGCCCGAACAACAGCAACGGCTTCGCGACGAACGCGCCGCGGTGTGGCGGCGGGCACGCGCGCGGCTGTTCGAGTTCCCGGCGGCGAAACGCAAGACCATTCGCCGGACCTGGCGCGACTGTCCGTATCCGGCCGACCCTTATGGCTTCGCCGACTTCCTCCACCAGATCCGCGTCGGCCGGCTCGATCCCGATCGCCCGCCCTGGCGGTTTCATGCGCCGGTACGCGCACGGACCACGCCGGACCCGCAATGCTTCGGCGATGCCTTCAAGCGCGTCGGCCAGCGCATGATCGAACCCGAGCCGGGGATGCCGGCGGTCGAAGCGCCGCACTATGTCGGCAATCTCGGCAACGGCATCCTGTTCCTCGACGTCGTGCCACCCGCCGCACCGATCGACCCGGTGACGATCCATGTGCGCGGGGTGTGCACCGATGCCGATATCGCGCTGATCGGCCGTCTCGCCGCCGACGCCGAGAAGCGCGCGGTCAAGGTCGTGCGCGTCGATGTACCGCAGACGCGCGCGGCCGGCTTCTCGCATCGCTTGCTCATCCTTCCCTGTTCGGCGACCAAGCGGCACGACCCCGGTTGGATACCAGCATGGGAACGCTACGACGGGCCGCTCTGGCAGACATGGCGGACGGTCGATCCGGAGCGGCGGCTCGCACGCGTCGGTTTCCTCTCGGCGCGCTATGGGTTCCGCACCACCGATAGCCCGATCGAGGATTATGATGCGCGGCTGACGCCCGACCTTGCCGAGCGGATGATCGCCGGCGGCATGACGACGCGATGGCCACGACCGCCGTCGCCGAACAAGCCCGACAATTACGGCTCGCATCCCGGCTGCGAGATCGCCTCGCTCGCCTATCACGGCACCCGGCCGTTCACCCATGTCGCGTTGGTCGGGGGCGGGCTTTACCTCAAGGTGATGCGCGCCTTCCTCGACGGCTTTCGCGAGATGCGCTGCGTCACCGCCGACGCCGAGATCACCGAGATCAACGCGGGGATCGGCGTGATGCGCCAGCGTCTGCACGTCTGGCTCGAACAGTGGCGTGGGCGGTGACCGGGCCGTTCCCGTCTGACCATAATGGTGGACCGCCACTCGAAGAGGACGAGGGGCCGCCGGTGCCGCGTTATTGCAAATACTGTCGGCATTGGTCGCCGCCGTCCGATGGGGAGGTCCGGACCTATGAATGGTTCCGGCTCGGCCTGTCGCGTCGCCGGGTGAAGCGACCGAGCGGGACGTGCGATCGCGTGCTGATGCAGCCGGGCAAGCCGCTCGCCTTCGCGGCCACGGTCGACACGTTCGGCTGCCTCAATTTCTCGACCAAGCCGCCGCCACCCGTTCAGCGCGGGCGCGGATTCGTCACGGTCTATGAGGGCGACCACATCGTCTGGCAGGGGCATGAGGAGGACGTGCCCGAGGAATATCGCTAGGCGTCACCTTGTGCTTCGACGATCGGCTTTTGAAACAGCCGAAATAGCGCATCTTTGATCGACCATATCGCCTCGCCGCAGCCCAAACGGTCAGCGGTTCGGTGCAAACTGAGCTTGCGATAGCGGATTTCGAACTCGCGTCAGCGTCGCGAACATACCGTCTGAGAGAACATGACGGCGAGAATTTCATTGATTCGCTTTATGGAGGGAAATTCCCCTCCATAAACCCTCCATAAGATGAAATTCTATGGAGGGGCCATATTCTCCTCATCAGCTAAGCCACTGATTTACCGAAGAGAAAAATGGCGCGCCCGGAACGATTCGAACGTCCGACCCTCAGATTCGTAGTCTGATGCTCTATCCAGCTGAGCTACGGGCGCTTGGGAGGCGCCTCCCTAGAAGGGGTTTTCGCGTTGCGCAAGAGCGTTGCGAACACTTTTCTCGCTCCGTACAGCACGAAGGCGATGAAGCGTCTCATTCCCCTTGTGGCTCTGGCGGTTTCGCTCGGAGCCTGCGCCGAGCATGACTATCCCTCGCTGCTGCCGCGCGCGGGCGAGCAGCTCGATTTCCGCGAGCCGACAGCCCCCCCTCCCCAGCCGGTCGCGGCCGATCCTTCGCTCGATTCGCGAATTGCCGCCGCGCGCGATGTCCTGAAACAGGCCGCTACCGCCTTCGGCGAAGCGGCGGTTCGCGCCGAACGGCTGACCAGGGCGGCGAGCGGCGCTCCGGCGGGAAGCGATGCGTGGCTCGACGCGCAGACCGCGCTGGCCGATCTCGACGCCGCCCGCGCGCGGCAGGTGGATATCCTGACCGATCTGGAGCAACTCGCCTCCGATCGCGCCGTGACGCTTGCCCCGCCCTATCCCGCGCTCGATCAGGCAGTAGCCGAGGCTCAGCAGGCCGCCGATGCTTCGGCGGCGCGAATCGCGGCGTTGCAGCAGGGTCTCGCGCCGGCGACATGAGCAGGATCTATCGCGGCCGCGCGATCCGATAGGCCAGATGTCGGCGTAAAGGATCGCCGGGCGCGAGCCACGGGTGATCGAAATCGCCCGCCGGGTCGCGCGTCATGCCGAGCCGGATCATCAGGCCCCAGCTCCGCTCGTTGGCGGGAACGGTGATCGCGGTGACCTCCGGCCAGTCGGTCGTGCGCCAAGCCCGGTCGAGCGACCCCCGCGCCGCCTCCAGCGCATAGCCCTGTCCCCATGAAGCGCGCGACAGCCGCCAGCCGATCTCCGGCTGGCCGGCGATCGGCGTCCCGGCCGGACCGGGCTTGATCCCGCAGAAACCGAGGAAAGCGCCGTCGCCGCGCCGCTCGACCGCCCAGAAGCAGGTATTGTGCTCGTCGGCGCAGGCGTTCTGCCGCACGGCCGCCGCCGCGCAATCCGCGCGCGACATCGGCGGCCCGAGGTAACGCATCACCTCCGGGTCCTGTCCCATCGCGAAGAATGGCGCGACGTCCGTCTCACGCCAGCGCCGGAGCAGGAGGCGCGGGGTTTCGATCACGGGCGCTCGATCCGATAGGTCACCGTATCGGACAGCGGATCGCCCGGTGCGAACGAGGGATGGGGGAAGTCCATGACCGGGACGTGGCGCATCCCGAGCCGCTCCATCAGGCCCCGGCTCTTCGCGTTCCGGCGCGCGGTGATCGCGACGATCGCCGCATCGTCGCGCGTCGCCCAGCCCCACGCGATGCTCGCCTCGGCCGCCTCCCGCGCGTAGCCGCCGCCCCACCAGGGCACCGCAAGCATCCAGCCGACCTCGAGCATACTCTCGATCGGTGTGCCCGGCGCCCCCGGCTTCAGGCCGCAGAAACCGATCGTTGCGCCGTCCTCGCGCTGTTCCACTACGAAGAAACCGAGCGGATCATAAGAAGAATGACGCGCGATCGTCGCATCGCTGTCCGCCGCTGACTTCACCGGTCCGAGATCGACCATCACACGCGGATCGGCCCACATCGCCTGAAGCGGCGCGCGATCGCGCTCCTCGAACGGGCGCAGGACGAGACGTTCCGTCTCGATCATCCGGCCAGCAATCTCGCGGCATGGGCCGCATGATAGGTAAGAATGCCGGAACAACCCGCGCGGCGGAAGGCCAGCAGCGTCTCCAGCACCAGGGCGTCGCGATCACCCGCGCCCGCCGCCGCGGCGGCCTCGATCATCGCATATTCGCCGGACACCTGATAAGCGAACACCGGCACCGCGAACGCCTCCTTCACGCGGCATACGATGTCGAGATAAGGCAGGCCCGGCTTCACCATCACGCTGTCCGCGCCCTCCGCGAGGTCCATCGCCACCTCGCGCAGCGCCTCCTCGGCATTGGCGTGATCCATCTGGTAGGTCTTCTTGTCGCCCTTCAGCAGCCCGCGACTGCCCACCGCGTCACGGAACGGGCCGTAGAAGGCGCTGGCGTATTTGGCGGCATAGGCCATGATCTGCACGTTGATGTGCCCCGCGCCCTCCAGCGCGGCGCGGATCGTGCCGATGCGGCCATCCATCATGTCCGACGGAGCGATGATGTCCGCCCCCGCCGCCGCCTGGTTGAGCGACTGGCCGACCAGCACCTCCACCGTCGCGTCGTTGAGCACATAGCCGCCCGCATCGACCAGCCCGTCATGCCCGTGCGCGGTATAGGGGTCGAGCGCGACGTCGGTCAGCACCCCCACCTCCGGCACCGCGTCCTTGATCGCGCGGATCGCGCGGCACATCAGATTGTCCGGGTTGAGCGCCTCGCGCCCGTCGTCGGTGCGCAGCGCGGGCGGCGTATAGGGGAACAGGGCGAGGCAAGGAATGCCGAGATCGCGCGCCTCGCGCGCGCGCGCGACGATGCCGTCGACCGACCAGCGCGACACGCCGGGCAGGCTGGCGATCGGCTCCTCCACCCCCTGCCCCTCCGTGATGAACAGCGGCCAGATCAGGTCGGCGGGAGTCAGCACCGTCTCGCGATGCAGGCGGCGGCTCCAGTCGGCGATGCGGGTACGGCGAAGGCGAAGCGCGGGGAAGGATGCGTGCATGATGCCGCGCGACATGCGCTTTCGCGCAGCGCGGAGCAAGCCTTGGGCCAGGACCCTAGCTCACCGGATGCAGGTTCGCCGCCGGCTCGATATCGGCATGGCTGCGTTCGTCGACATGCTCCTCCGGCACCAGCAGCCCGGCGCGGCGCCACGGCCCGTAGAGATAGTATAGCACCGCCAGCGCGAGGTTCACGATCGAGCCGAGCGGGAAGCTCCACCACAGGGCATTCGCGCCCCACACCGGATCGAGGCTGAGCGCCAACCCAAGCCGCACCGGGAACATCGAGATCGCGAGGATGATGAGCGGCCCCCACACCGCGCCGTTCGCGCGCACCGTGCCGAACAGCACCATCGTCGCGCCGAACAGGATCAGGCCCCAGGTGACGATCAGGTTGATGTGCCGCGCGACGGGCACCGCCGGGCTGTCCGCGCCGATGAACAGGCTGAGCAGCGGACGATCGAACAGCACCACCAGCATCACCATCGTGCCGGTCATCATCACGTTGTAGATCAGCCCGGCGCGGGTGATGCGCGTCACCCGGTCCCACTGGCCCGCGCCGATATTCTGCGCCGCCATCGCCGACACCGCCGCGCCGATCGCCATCGCCGGCATCTGGACGTAGTTCCAGAGCTGCTGCGTGATGCCATAGGCCGCGATCGTGTCGATGCCGTGCCGGTTGACCAGCCCGATCATCACCAGCGACGAGGTGGACATCACCAGCATCTGCGCACCCATCGGCAGCCCCTTGCCGACGATCGTGCGCACCAGCGCCATGTCGGGCAACAGGTAGCGCAGTTCCGCGCCCTTCAAGCGCAGCGGCAGGTCAGCGACCTGGATATGCAGCACCAGCGCCGTCACCGCGACGACATTGGCGATCAGCGTCGCCGTGGCCGATCCCGCGATGCCGAGCCGGGGAAAAGGCCCCACGCCGATGATGAGCAACGGGTTCAGCCCCGCGTCCAGCACGACGCACAGCCCCATGAACCACAGCGGCGTCACCGAATCGCCCGTGCCGCGCAACCCCATGAACATCAGCACCAGCAGCATCGACGCCGGCAGGCCGAGGAAGATCACGCGCAGATAGGTCAGCGCCGGATCGAACGCGCCCGGCGGCGTCGCGAGCAGGCGGAGGATCTGCGGCGCGAAGATCCAGCCGAGCGTCGAGACGGTGATCGCCGTCGCCAGCACCAGCCCGATCGCCGAGCCGAACGCGCGCCGCGCCGCCTCCACGTCGCGCCGGCCCCAGCTCTGGCCGACCATGATCGTCGCCGCCATGCCGAAGCCGAACACCGCGCCGAACGTGAGGAACATGATGATATTGGCGTTGGAGGTCGCGGCCAGCGCCCCTTCGCCAAGGAAGCGCCCGACCCAGATCGCGTTGATCGAGCCGTTCAGCGATTGCAGGATGTTCGACGCCAGTGTCGGCAGCGCGAACATCAGCAGCGCCGAGCCGATCGGCCCGGTCGTCAGGTTATGCGAATGGCCGTGCGGATGCCGCGGCGCGGCGGCGGGCGATCCTTGCGCTGCATCCGCTTCCGACACCTGCGACCCTTCCTTCGTTCGGGCGAGCCATAGCCCGCCGCATTGCCTCCGTCACCCCAGCCGCGCCAGCGCCGCCGCGAGCCGCTCGGCCTCCGCCGCCTTGTCGGCATGGTCGGCGCGCGCCTTCTCCACCGCTTCCGGTTTGGCGCGCTCGACAAAGCTCGCGTTGCCGAGCCGTGCGGCGAGAGCATCGCGCTCCTTCTCCGCGCCCGCGATCGACTTGGCGAGGCGGGCGCGTTCGGCGTCGAGGTCGATCGTTCCTTCCAATGCAATGAAGTAGGTATCGTCTCCCACAACAAACTGAACACCACTGCCCAGCAATGGAGTCTCGCCGACTCGACTTTCTCGCTCGCCCGACTTCAGATCGAACCGCATTCCCGTATTGAGGAAGGTCACCACGTCAACGCGACCCATCCGGTTAATTGTCGCGCGATAGCGATCGAACCGGTGAATCAAGGCATCAGGAAAGGTCGCGGGATCGGCGCTACCGGCTACGGTCTGATGTCCCAGTACGTAGAGCGCCGGGCGCGCTCCCGGCGGCACGTTCACCTCCGCTCTCACCTCGCGCTGGGTACTAAGGAAATCGATCAGCCAGTCCACCTCGGCCGCCGCCGCCGGATCGATCGCGCGCGCATCCACCATCGGCCATTGCGCGACGATCAGCTCATGCGCGCGGGGGGCGAGCGCATGCCACAATTCCTCGGTGATGAACGGCATGAACGGATGCAGCACCACCAGCACCTGATCGAGCACCCAGCCCGCGACGGCGCGCGTCTCGTCGTCGATCTGACTCTTGATGAGCTCCAGATACCAGTCGCAGAACTGGCTCCACACGAAGTGGTAGATGGCGTTGGCAGCCGCGTCGAAGCGCAGCTCCGCCAGCGCGAGATCGACCGACTGGATCGCCTTCACGCACTCGCCGACGATCCACTTGTTGACCGCCGCGTTCGCCGCCGGCGGCTCCAGCGTGGCCGATCCGCCGATGCCGTTAGCCTGGCAGAAGCGGCTGGCGTTCCACAGCTTCGTCGCGAAGTTGCGATAACCCTCGACGCGCTTCTCATCCATCTTGATGTCGCGGCCCTGGCTCTCCATCGCCGCCATGAAGAAGCGCAGCGCATCCGCACCATATTTGTCGATCAGCCCGAGCGGATCGACGGTATTGCCCTTCGACTTGGACATCTTCGCGCCGTCCGCCGCGCGCACCAGCCCGTGCAGATAGAGCGTGCGGAACGGCACGTCCTTCATGAAATGCAGGCCCTGCATCATCATGCGGGCGTCCCAGAAGAACAGGATGTCGAAGCCGGAGATCAGCACGTCATTGGGGTAGCGGCCGTGGAGCGTGGGATCGGCATCCTCCGGCCAGCCCATCGTCGCGAACGGCCAGAGCGCGGAGGAGAACCATGTGTCGAGCACGTCCGGGTCCTGCACCAGCGCCACGCCCTCGCCGGCCTGCGCCTGTGCGTCCGCCTCGCTCTCCGCGACGAAGATGCGGCCATCATCCGCGAACCACGCCGGGATGCGATGTCCCCACCACAATTGCCGCGAGACGCACCACGGCTGGATGTTGTCCATCCAGTTGAAATAGGTCTTTTCCCACGTCTTCGGCACGATGCGCGTCTTGCCGGAGGTGACCGCCTCGATCGCCGGCTTCGCCAGCGTCGCTGCATCGACATACCATTGGTCGGTCAGCCACGGCTCGATCACCTCGCCGGAACGGTCGCCGTAGGGCGTCTGGATCACGCGATCCTCGACACGCTCCAGGAAGCCCTCCGCCTCCAGCCGCTCGACCACCTGCTTGCGCGCCCAGAAGCGGTCGATGCCGATCAGATCGGCCGGGATCAGGCCGTCCGCCACCTGCGTCACCTGCGCCTTGGCATCGAGCATGTTGAGCATGTCGCGCGCCTCGATCCCGGCGCGCCTGCCGACCTCGAAGTCGTTGAAATCATGGCCCGGCGTGATCTTCACCGCGCCCGATCCTAGCTCGGGATCGGCATGTTCGTCGGCGATGATCGGGATCAGCCGGCCGGTGATCGGCAGTTTCACGCGCTTGCCGATCAGCGCCTTGTAGCGTTCATCCTCCGGGTTCACCGCCACGGCCATGTCGGCCAGCATCGTCTCCGGCCGCGTCGTCGCGACCGAGATGAAGCCGCTGCCGTCCGCCAGCGGATAGCGCAGGTGCCAGAACTTGCCGTTCACCTCGCGCGTCTCGACCTCGAGGTCGCTGATCGCGGTGCCGAGGCCGGGATCCCAGTTCACCAGCCTTTTGTCGCGATAGATCAGGCCCTGCCGATGCAGGTCCACGAACACCTTCAGCACCGCCTTGCTGAAGCCCTCGTCCATCGTGAACCGCTCGTTCGCCCAGTCCATCGAGCAGCCGAGCCGGCGGAGCTGGCGCGTGATCGCGCCGCCGCTCTGCGCCTTCCATTCCCACACCTTCGCGACGAATTCCTCGCGGGTGAAATCGGTGCGCTTCTCCTGCCGCTCTGCCATCTGGCGCTCGACCACCATCTGCGTCGCGATGCCGGCATGGTCGGTGCCGACCACCCAGAGCGCATCCTTGCCCTTCAGCCGCGCGTGGCGCGTCAGGATATCCTGCAACGTATTGTCGAGCGCATGCCCGATGTGCAGCGAGCCGGTGACGTTCGGCGGCGGGTTGACGATCGTCCACGGCTCCGCGCCCGGCCGTTCGGGGCGGAACAGGCCCTTGCCCTCCCAATGCGCATACCAGCGCGATTCGATTTCGGCGGGGTCGAAGGTCTTGGACAGTTCGGTCATGCAGCGGCTTTACCGGTGGAGCGCCAAAAGAAAAGCCGGCGCACGCAATCAGGGCGACCCCCGTGGCCAGGGGCCGCCCGTGAAAGCGCGCTACGAGGGAGCTTCAGATCGTGCGCGGATCGTATTTCTTCGGCGCGGGCGCGTCGGCCTTCACCGGGATCGTCCTGATCGCCGGAGCGGTATCGGCAGGCGCGACCACCTGCTGCTGCGGCCGATCCGGCGCCGGGCAATCGCCGCTCGTGTGCCGCACCACCTGCGGCTGCTTGCCCGCGCCATAGGACGTCATCTGGAACGAACGGGTGCAGCCGCCCTGCCCGCCGATGCTGGCCGAATAGAAGGAATAGGAAACCGTGCCGGCCGGCAGCGACCCGAGCACGGCCGGATCGGGCGACACCGCCGCCTGACGCATCATCGCGGCGGCCTGCCGATCCATGTCCGCGAACATCCGGTCGAACGCGGCGAACATCGGATCGGGCGCGAAGGCCACGGGCAAGGCGATCCGCTCGACCGGGGCGAAGGCCACCACCGGCGGCGTATCGCCGAGATAATGGATATGCTCGATCGAACCATCCGGCAGCGCGACGTCGAGCGCATGGACGCGCTCCGCGGCATAAGCGCCGCCCGCGATCAGCAGCGCACCCGCGCCGGCAAGCAACATATTGGAAACACGCATCGATCAACCTCTCGAAGGAAACTGACGGAGCGTGTTCCCGATTAGACCCGCGAAGCTGAACCCGTGATGAAAGGGCGCGTCAGCGCGCGCCCTTTCCCGTCCATCTGTCCATCCAGCCGATCACTTCGCCGTACCATTGGCGCGAATTGCGCGGCTTCAGCACCCAATGGTTCTCGTTCGGGTTGACGATCAGGCGCGAGGGAATGTCGCGCCGCTGGAGCGCGGTGAAGGCGGCGATGCCCTGCGTATAGGGGATGCGGAAATCCCGCTCGCCGGTGATGACCAGCATCGGAGTCTTCCATTTGTCGACGTAGTTCACCGGGTTCCATTTCTCGAACGCGGCCGGGTCCTCGTAATAGGCCTTGCCGCCATGCTCCCATTCGTCGAACCACAGTTCCTCGGTCTCATACGCCATGGCGCGGGCATCGAATACGCCGTCGTGCTGGACGATGCACTTGAAGCGATCGGGCCACTGGCCCTCGATCCAGTTCATCATATAGCCGCCATAGGACGCGCCGATCGCGCACGCGTCGTCCGCGGCGAGCCAGGGGAATTTATCGGTCGCGGCGGCGAGGCCCTTCTTCAGGTCTTCCAGCGGCCAGCCGCCCCAATTGTTGCGGATCGCATCGGTGAACGCCTGCCCGTATCCGGTCGAGCCGTGGAAATCGATCGCGACGAGGCCGTAACCCGCGCCCGCGAACACCGCCGGATTCCAGCGATACGACCAGCTATTGTTCGACGACCCCTGCGGCCCGCCGTGGACCATATAGGCGATCGGCGCCTTGCCGGTGAGGCCATAGGGCTTCACCGCATAGCCCCACACGGTATCGCCGTTCGCGCCCTTGAAGCTGAAGCGCGCCACCTCCGGCATGTCGACGCCGGCGAGCTTCGCCGCGTTGACCGAGGTGAGCCGTTCGGGCGCGCCCTTGCCGGCGATGCGCCAGAAATCGTCCGGCGCGGTCAGGCTGTTCATCGCCACGATCACGCCGCCGGGCGTGACGTTGACCGACGAGACATTGCCCTCCTGCGTCAGCCGGGTGATCTGGCCGTTCTGCGCGTCGACCCGCCACAGCGGGTTCTCCTGCGTGTCCTCGGCGGTGACGTAGAGCGATTTCGAATCCGGCGCCCAGGCGATCGAGCCGACCGAGCGATCCCACCGCTCCGTGAGCGACACGGTCTTGCCGGTGGCGAGATCGCGCACCGTCAGGACCTGGCGGTCGGCCTCGTAGCCGGGGCGGCGCATCGCGAACCATGCGAGCTTGCGCCCGTCCGGCGAGACGACCGGCTGGTTGTCGGTCGCCTTGTTGTCGGCGGTCACGTTCACCGGCGCGCGGCTGCCGTCCGCCGGCGCTTCGAAGATGTCGAGATTGGTGGAGAGCGGCTCGATCCGCCCCGCCTCGCGCATCGCGAAATAGATCGTCTTGCCGTCGGGCGACCATGCGATCTCCTCGCCGCCGCCGAACGGCCTGGAGGGCGTGTCGCCGACCAGCGCGCCGACGATCGCCTTGCCGTTGCCCGGCGCGCCGGTCGCGGCAAGCGGCAGGACGAAGAGTTGCGAGCGGGTGCCGTCCGCCCATCTGTCCCAATGGCGGACGAACAACTGGTCGTAGGTGCGCGCCTCGCCGGCATTGGGGTCTTTCTTCACCATCGGCGGCTCGAGCGACGGCGCGCCCGGCATGCGATCCGCCCAGACGACGAGGCGGTCGCCGGTCGGCGCGACCTTGAAGCCGTTGAAACCGCCCTTGAAGTCGGTGATCCTGCGCGGCGCGCCGCCGGTGACGGGCACCGCCCAGATCGCATCCTCGCCGCCGCGATCGGAGGAGAAATAGACCAGTTCGCCGACGATCTGCGGATCTGATTCGCTCACCGCCGGATCGGCGACCAGCTTCTCCGGCCGCGCGCCGCGCCTCGAAAGATCAAGCTTCCAGAGGTCGGATCGCCCCTTGTTCGCGGCGAGATCGGTCTCGCGCTGCGCCCACACCAGCCATCTGCCGTTGGCGGAAACGGTGGGGGAGCCGACGCGCGACAAACTGATCACGTCGTCGATGGTGAGCGGACGCGCCGCGGCGGGGGCGGCGGCAACGGCGATGGCGAGCAGACTCGCGACGGAAAGCGATTTCATGGCCGCAGATAGAGCAGATCGTAACCGTTGCGACAATCTCCGAGCGCGGCCGGAGCAGCGCGGAAGCTCAGCGGCCGCCGCCGGTGATCTTGGCGATCTCGCGCGCGACGATCGATTCGACGAGTCCAGGCAAATTGGCGTCGAGCCATTCGCGCAGCATCGGCCGCAGCATCTCGCGCACCAGTCCCTCCAGCGTGCCGTCGCTGTCCGGCTCGGGCTTCACCAGCAGGCGCGAGAGCGCGTCGAGCGCGCCGCGAGTCGCTTGCGCGGTTTCCTGCGACACGATCGCTTCCGGCGCGCGCGGCGCGGCGGCGGAAGGCGCCGGCTCGGACGGGATCGGCACCGGGTGGCTCAGTTCCAGCACCTCGTCCGCCTCATCGTCGGGGGCGGGCGGCGGAACGACCGAAGGCACGGGGCGAATCGAGGCGCGGCGCGAGCGCTGGACGCCCTCTCCCTCCTCGGCGATGATCCGCTTGATCGAGGACAGGATGTCCTCCATCGACGGCTCGGCGCTAGCGTCCCCCATACGCGACGTTCCACCATTGCTTCGCGAACGCGCCGGATTAGCGGTTCGGTGTATGCTCACCTGTGGTTAAGGGAGCGCTTCTGTCAACAGCCGTGTCCAGTTCCGGGTCGAGCGGACGCGTCACAGTGGCGCTTTGCGCGGGCACTTTCGCGGTGGTCGGCGCGATCGGCGACGGCGCCGGGCCGGTGGCGAAATCGGAGATGCGGTTCCTTACGGCGTCGTAATTGTCCGCCGGATTGTACAGCGGGCCGCCGTCCAGCCCCAGGTCGCGCGCCTCGGCGCGGCCCATCGCGGCGAGCAGCGCGAAGCCCGCGACATAAGCGTCGCGCCGCGCCGACACCAGCGTCACCTGGCTGTTGAGCAATTCCTGCTCGGCGTTGAGGATATCCAGGATCGTGCGGTTGCCGACGCTGTTCTCGGCGCGCACGCCCTCCAGCGACAGCCGATTCGCGCTCACCGCCGTCTCGGACGATTTGATGACCTCCTGCGCCGACCGCCACATGGCATAGGCCGAGCGGGTCTGCGCGATCACCTGCCGCTCGGCGGCAGTGGCGTTCTCGATCGCCTGCGAGCGCAGCGCCTGCGCCTGCCTGATCTGCGCCGCCGGACGGCCGCCCTGGAAGATCGGCAGCGACACGTTGAGGCCGATCGAGGTGGCCGCGCCATTCTGCCCGATGCCCAGCCCGGAGCCGGCGCCGAGCGAGCCGAGATAGCTGGTGTAATTCTCGCCGACGCCGACGCCGACGGTCGGCAGCCGGCTCGCCTGCGCCACCTTCACGTCGTAGCGCGTCGCGTCGCGCTGACGCCGCGAGGCGATCAGGTCGGGATTCTCCTGCAACGCCACGTCCACCGCCGAATCGGGCGACGCCGGCAAATTGGGCAGCGGCGGCGGCGGCTCGAGCGCGCCGGGCGCCTCGCCGACGAGCTGGACATAATTCTCGCGGCTGCCGATCAGACTGGCCTCCGCCCCCTGCAATTGCGCGCGGGCAAGGCTGAGCCGCGCCTCGGACTGGGCGACGTCGGTGCGGGTTAGGTCGCCGACCTGGAAACGGTCCTGCGCCGCCTTCAGGTTGGTTTCCAGCACCTTCACGTTCTGGGCGTTGAGGCTGACGATCGCCTCGTCGCGCAGCACGTTGTTATAGGCCGCGACGACATTGGTGAAGGTCGTCGCCTCCGTGCCCCGCAGGCCCGCCTGCCCCGCCGCGACGCGCGTTTCGGCCGCGCGGACGGAATTGCGCACCGCGCCGCCCGAGAAGACCGGCACGTTGAGCGAGATCCCGGTCTGGGCGATGCGCTCCGGAGTGGTGAAGGAATTGCCGGAGCGGATCAGGTTGTCGGTGATCGAGCCGGTGGCCGACACGCCCGGCCGCCCCGCCGCCCTGGCGATCGGCACGTTTTCGTCGGTCGCGCGCTGCTGGGCGCGGCCGGCGGTGATCGTGGGGTTGTCACGATAAGCCTTGGCCAGGGCATCGCGCAGCGTCTCGGCGGAAGCCGGCGCGGCAAGGATCGCGGCGACCGCGACGAGGGATGTGTAGCGGCCCAAAGGATACCTCAGAAGCTGAACCCGCGCCGCCGCGCGAACCCCGGCAGCACGACCGATTCGATATCGGCGAAGTCGGCGAGGCCGAAACCGCCGCCGGTGCGGCTGCCGCTCGCCAGCCGCGTCACGCCGCGATCGACCAGCCCGGTCGCGATGCGGCCGCCGTCGCGAAGCTGCGCGACCAGCGTGTCGGGCAGTTCCTCGATCGCGCCGTCGACGATCAGCACGTCATAGGGTGCGCCGGCGGCATGGCCCTGCTCCATCGGCCCCTCGACCGGTTCCACATTGCCGAGCCCGGCCAGCGTGGCGCGCGCGCGGGCGGCGAGGTCCGCGTCGCTCTCCACCGCGACGACATGCGCGACCAGTCCGGCGAGCACCGTCGCGGCATAACCGGTGGCGGCACCGATCAGCAGGACGCGGTCGGCGGGCCGGAGCCGCGCCTCGGTAAGCAGCCGCCCGGTCGCGATCGGCAGGTTCAGCGCGCGTCCGCCGCCCAGCGGGACGGCCGTGTCGCGATAGGCGAGCGGCGCCGCTTCCGACGGGACGAACCTCTCGCGCGCAACCCCGGTCATCGCGATCACGACGCGCGGATCGTTGACCGCGTTGGGGCGGAGCTGGCTCGCCACCATCGCGGTGCGCATCGCCTCGAATTCATTCGCCAAGGAAGGGGTCCCCATCATCACCATGCCCTGTTGCATAACTGTTTTACTGATTCAATACACTAATGCCTGCGCGCAGCTTGTATCGCGTCCCCCTCGCCACGCCAACAGTCGCGGCGCGCTTGACACGGCGCGGCCGCCGACGCATCTGCCCGCCTCCCGCATATCGAGGCCCGATGGCGGAGTGGTGACGCAGAGGACTGCAAATCCTTGCACCCGGGTTCGATTCCCGGTCGGGCCTCCATCCTTCCCCACGGACGCTTCCGATCGCCGGATTTTCGCCGGAACCGCATATCGCCGGATTTATCAGATACGGCTATCGCGAGTGCCTCGCAATAGCCGTTGCCCGTGCCCTGATGTCAGGCTAGGGGACGTTTCGTGACCGGTTCCGTTTCGCCTTCTCCCTCCCCCGCCCTGCGCGCGCCGCCACGACGGCGCTGGCGCACGTGGTGGCTGAAGCAGCTCCACACCTGGCATTGGGTGAGTGCCGCGCTCTCGTTGATCGGGATGTTGCTGTTCGCGATCACCGGGATCACGCTGAACCACGCCGCGACGATCAGCGCCTCGCCGGTGGTGACGCAGCGCGCGGGCGAGCTGCCGGCGCCGCTACGCGCCTCGCTCGCCCACTCGCCCGCCAATGACGCGCCGCTCCCCGCGCCGGTGGCCGCGGCGGTGCTGACGGCGGTCGGCCTCGATCCGGGCGCGCGGGCGGGCGAGTGGTCCGACGACGAGGTCTATGTCGCGATGCCGCACCCCGGCGGCGACGCCTGGGTGAGCATCAATCGCGCGAGCGGGAAGATCACCGCCGAGGTCACCGATCGCGGCTGGATCTCTTACCTCAACGATCTCCACAAGGGCCGCAACGCCGGCGGGGCGTGGTTCTGGTTCATCGATGTGTTCGCGGGCGCCTGCATCCTGTTCACCCTTACCGGCCTGCTGCTGCTGCAACTCCACGCCCGCCACCGCCCGTCGACCTGGCCGCTGGTCGGCGCCGGGCTGGCCATTCCGGCGCTGATCGCCGTCCTGCTGATCCATTGAGAGGATATCCGATGCGTCCTGCCCTGATGCTTACTCTCGGCGGTGTGATAGCCGCCCCCGCCAGCGCCGGCACGATCACCGTCACCGTGCCGCGCCTGTCTGTCGCGGAATATCACAAACCGTATGTCGCGATCTGGCTGGAGCCGGCCGGGGGCGGCGCGGCGCGCACGCTGGCGGTTTGGTATGACGTGAAGAAGGGCGGCAACGAGCCGGGGACGAAGTGGCTGTCCGACCTGCGCGCATGGTGGCGCAAGGGCGGGCGCAGCCTGTCCATGCCGGCGAACGGGGTGAGCGGCGCGACCCGCGCGCCGGGCCAGTACCAGATTCCGTTGCCCGCCGATCTCAAGCCCGGCGCCTATGTGCTGAACGTCGAGGCCGCGCGCGAGACCGGCGGCCGCGAGATCGTCACCGTGCCGCTGACGGTGCCGGGAGCGAAGGGACGCGCCAGCGGCAGCCACGAGCTCGGCGCGATCGAAGTCCGTTAAGGGGAGCAAGACATGAACAAGCTGACCACCCGCCTGCTCGCCGCCGCAGCCCTGCTGTCGGTGCCGGCCGGGCTTTCCGCGCATCGCATGTGGCTACTGCCGTCGGGCACGGTCTTTTCCGGCACCGATAGCTGGGTGACGGTGGACAGCGCCGTCTCGAACGACCTGTTCTACGCCGATCACCAGCCTGGCCGGCTCGAATCGGTGAAGGTATGGCAGCCGGACGGCGCGGCCGGCGAGATCCAGAACTGCGCGACCGGGCGCTATCGCTCGGTGTTCGACGTGAAGCTCGACAAGCCGGGGACGTGGAAGATCGGCAGCGAGATGACCGGCTTCATGGGCAGCTTCAAGGCGGACGGCGTTGAAAAGCGCATCGGCCGGCGCGGCCCGCCGCAGCCCGGCGCGCCCGCGCCGCTGACGATCGACGATATCCCCGCCAACGCCACCGACGTGAAGGTGACGGAATCGCTGAGCCGCAACGAGATCTTCGTGACGGCGGGCGAGCCGACGACGACGGTGTTCAAGCCGACCGGCAAGGGGCTGGAGTTCGCGCCCGTCACGCACCCGGACGAGCTGGTCGCGGGCGAGCCGGCGCGCTTCCGCTTCCTGATCGACGGCAAGCCCGCGCCGGGCCTGAAGGTGACGGTGATCCCCGGCGGCAAACGCTACCGCAACGCCGAGGGCGCGGTGGAGCTGACCACCGGCAATGACGGCGTGGTGACGGTCAACTGGCCCAATGCCGGCATGTATTGGCTCAATGCGACCGCGACCGATGCCAAGGTCAGCAATCCCAGGGCGACCGAGCGGCGGATGAACTACACCACAACGCTCGAGGTGATGACCCCCTGACCCCGCGCATCGCGCTTCCCCCGGCGATCGACCCCGCCGTCCTCGCCGGGCACGACCGCACCGCGCCGGTGGTGACGCTGGAGGGCGAGACGATGGGGACGCGCTGGCGCGTCCTTGTCGCCGCGCCGCGCGGAAGCGATGTCGCCGGCGCCGAACGCGCGATCGTGACGCGGCTGGCGGGGCTGGTCGCGGAGATGAGCCATTGGGACGACGGCTCGCTGCTCAGCCGCTTCAATCGCGCGCCACCCGGCGAATGGATCGCGCTGCCGCCCGATTTCGCGACGGTGATCGCGCGCGCGCTGACCATTGCCGAAGCGAGCGGCGGCGCCTTCGATCCGGCGATCGGCCGGCTGGTGGACCTGTGGGGCTTCGGCCCGCCGGGACCGCGCGCCCCGCCCGATGAGGCGGCGATCGCGGCGGCGCGCGCCGGAAGCGGGTGGCGGCGGCTGGCATGGGAGGGTGCAACGCGGCGGCTGCGCCAGCCCGGCGGCCTCGCGCTCGACCTGTCCGGCATCGCCAAGGGGTATGCGGTGGATGCGGTGGCCGATCTGCTCGGCGCGCATGGGCTACGTCATGCGTTGGTCGAGATCGGGGGCGAACTGGCCGGACGTGGCATCCGCCCCGATGGCGAGCCGTGGTGGGTCGATCTGGAGAATCCGCCGGGCATGGCCCTGCCGCCGCTCCGTATCGCGCTCCACGGCCTCGCTGTCGCGACCTCGGGCAGCTACGTGCGCGGCGACCACAATATCGACCCGCGCACCGGGCGCCCGCCGGCCAATGGCGTGATCGCGGCGAGCGTCATCGCCGAAGCCGCGATCGACGCCGATGCCTGGGCGAGCGCCTTCGCGGTACTGGGCGAAGCGGCCGCGCTGGCGCTGGCGGAGCGCCACGGCATCGCCGCGCGGGTCGTCCTCGACGGCGGCGCGGAGCGACTCAGCCCCGCCCTGCTGGCGATGCTGGAGGACTGACGTTCCATCCGCCGCCGAGCGCACGGATAAGCCCGACCTGCGCCTGCACGCGGCGCGTCTCCAGAGACAGCGCGCGCTGCTCCAGATCGAGCGCGCTGGCCTGCGCCGTCACCACGTCGAGATAGGTCGCCGCGCCCTTCACATAACGGTTGAGCGCGATGCGCTGCGCCTGCCCGGCATCGGCCGCCGCCCTGTTCTCGTCCGTCTGCGCCACGGCGAGGCGATCGGACAGGACGAGTTGATCCTCGACGTCCTGGAACGCCCGCAGCACCAATCCGCGATATCTCGCGGTCGCCTCCGCCCAGCCGGCCTTCGCCTCCGCCAGCTTCGCGTGCCGCCGCCCGCCCTCGAACAGGTTGAGGATCGCCGCCGGGCCGACCGACCAGAACAGGTTCGGCGCGGAGATCAGCCCGGCGAGCGCGGTGCTCTGGAAGCCGCCCGCGCCGCCGAGGATGATCGAGGGGAAGAAGGCGGCCTTCGCCACGCCGATCTCGGCATTGGCGGCGGCCACCTCGCGCTCGGCGGCGGCGATGTCGGGACGGCGCTCAAGCAAGGTGGAGGGCAGGCCCGCCGGCGTCGCGGGGATGGCGAAGCGCATGTCGGCGGGCGCGAGCGTGAAGTCCGATGCCGGCGTGCCCGTCAGGCTGGCGATGGCATGTTCGGTCAGCGCGCGCGCGGAGCGCAGATCCTCCACCTGCGCCCGCGCGCCCTCCAGCAGCGAGCCGGCCCGCGCGGTATCGACGCCCGAGGCGATCCCGCCCCTGAAGCGCCGTTCGACCAGGGCGTCAGCCTCCCGGAACCCATCGACCGTGCGGGCGAGCAGGGCAAGCTGCCGATCCTGCCCGCGCAACCGCACGTAATCGAGCGCGAGCTGCGCCTGCAGGCTGAGCCGCACATCGGCGAGCATGTCGCCGCTCGCCTCCATCCGCGCCTTGCCGGCCGCGACCGAGCTGCGCACCCTGCCCCACAGATCGGGATCGAGCGAGATGCCGCCGCCGACCGTCTCCGCGCCATAGAGGTCCGGCTGGTTCGATCCGCGCAGCGGGCGATTGTCGGACTGGCGGTTGGCGGTGAGGTTCGTGCCCAGCCCGATCTGCGGGAACAGGCCGGACCGCGCCTCGCGCACATAGGCGCTCGCCTGATCGTAGCGTGCCAGCGCTTCCGCCAGCGTGGGATTGGCGGCGGCGAGTTGCTCCTCCAGCCGATCGAGCTGCGGATCGCCCAGCAGCGTCCACCATTTCGCCGGCAAGGCGGCGGGCGCGGCTGGCTTCCACGTCGCATCCTCCTTGTAATGCGCGGGGACCGCCGCCGTCGGGGGCCGGTAGGCCGGGGCCATTGAACAGCCCCCGACCGCGCAGGCCAGGGCGGCGATCGCGCCGAACCGACGTTTAGCCACGCGCGGCCCCCACGCGCACCAGTTCACCCTCGGCGAGCGAATCCGGCGGGTTGTCGACGATCCGCTCGCCCGTGCGCAGGCCGGAGAGGATCTGCACCGTCTGTCCCTTGTCCAGCCCGATCTGCACGCGGCGCAGATGGATGCGGCCGTTCGGATCGACCGTCGCCACCTCGCTGCCCGCCGAGCGGAACAGCAGCACGCTCGACGGCACCTCGACGCCGCCCGCCTGCCCCGGCAGGTCGAACGACACCTGCGCGAAGCCGCCCGGCTTCAGCAGGTCGCCGGGATTGTCCGCCTGCAATTCGACCTGGAACGCGCCGGTCTGCGCATCCACCGCGCCGGACGTGCCGGTGACGTGCGCCGGGAACCTGCGCCCCGGAAAGGCGGGAACGCCGAGCGTCGCCGCCATGCCCGGCTTCACCGTCGCCGAATAGGATTGCGGCACGCTGATATAGACGCGGATGCGCCGGGTGTCGGCGACGGCGAACATCGGCTGTTGCGTGCCCCCGTTGCCGGGGCCGACGAGATCGCCGATATCCACGTTGCGCGCCGTCACCGTGCCGGCGAAGGGCGCGCGGACCACCGCGAAGGACTTCATCGCCTCCAGGCGGCCGAGCGCGGCCTGCGCCTCGCGCACGGCGGCGACCTTCACCGCGAGGTCGCCGTTCTTCTCGTCCGCCTCCTGCTTCGAGACGGAAGCGGTGGTGAGCAGGTCATTCCACCGCGCCGCCGTGCTGCGCGCCAGCCCGGCATGGGCCTTGGCGCTGGCGAGCGCGGCGCGCGCCTCGACGATCTGCTGGTCCAGCTCCGGCGTGTCGATCGTGCCGAGCGGCGTTCCCGCCCCCACCGTCGCGCCGATATCCTTCGACCAGCCGCGCACGTAGCCGCTGACGCGCGCATAGAGCTTCGCCGCGTTCCACGCCTCCATCGTGCCCGGCAGCTCCAGGGCGTTCGATGCCGCCCCGCCTTTCGCCGCGATCAGGTGGACGGTCGGGATCGACTGCGCGTCCGAGATGCGCGTCGCCGCCTGTACATCATGGCCGCGGGTGAAGGCGCCGGCCGCGACCACGCCCGCCGCGACCAGCGCGGCGATGATGCCGGCCTGCTTCAGCCCGCGCGGGGCGGCGGCGGTGGAGGGAGCGTCAGGCATGGATCGGTTCTCCGGTGGGTTCGGGCGTGGCCGGCGCGTGCTGCTTGCGGCCGTGGGCGATGGCGAAGACGACGGGGACGAAGACGAGAGTGGCGATCGTCGCGCAGATCAGCCCGCCGATCACCGCGCGGCCGAGCGGGGCGTTCTGCTCGCCGCCCTCGCCCAGCCCCAGCGCCATCGGGGCCATGCCGATGATCATCGCCAGCGCGGTCATCAGCACCGGGCGGAAGCGGGTCGCGCCAGCCTCCGCCGCCGCGCGCAAGGCATTGCCGCCGGCGCGCAGCCGCTCCCGGGCGAAGCTCACCACCAACACGCTGTTGGCGGTCGCCACGCCCATGCACATGATCGCGCCGGTCAGCGCCGGGACGCTGAGCGGAGTATGCGTCGCGAACAGCATCCACACGATCCCGGCGAGCGCGGCGGGCAAGGCGGTGACGATCACGAACGGATCGAGCCAGCTCTGGAAGTTCACGACGATCAACAGGTAGATCAGCACGATCGCCCCGGCGAGGCCGATCAGCAGGCCGGTGAAGGCGGTGTTCATCGTCTCCACCTGCCCGCGCAACGCCACCCGCGCGCCCTTGGGCAGCGCGCCCTGCGTATCTTTCAGCACCTTCTGGATATCACCCGCCACCGCGCCGAGATCGCGGCCCTGCGTCGTCGCATAGACGTCGTACACCGGCTGCACCGCATAGTGCGACACCACCGCCGGGCTGGCCTCGCGATGCAGCGTGCCGAGCCCGCCGAGCAGCTGGAACGTCCCCGGCTTCGTGCCGGACACGGGCAGATTGTCGAGCTGCGACAGGCTCTCGGTGCGATATTGCGGCGCCTGCACCACGATCGGATAGGACACGCCGTTCTTCGGGTTGAGCCAGAAGGTCGGCGCGACCTGGAAGCTGCCGGCGAGGTCGACCGACAGGTTGCGGGTCACGTCATTCTCGGTGATGCCGACGCGATCGGCCTGCGCGCGATCCACGTCGAAGCCGAATTCGGGATAATTGTCCGCCTGCTGCACGCGCACGTCGGCGATGCCGGGGATGCGGCCGAGCCGGGCCGCGAGCATCCGGGCATAGGCCGCGCCGCCCTTGGTGTCCGGCCCGGCGATCTGCACGTCGATCGGGGCCGGCGCGCCGAAGTTCAGGATCTGGCTGACGATGTCGGCGGGCAGGAAGGAGAAGGTCGATCCGGGGAAGGCCGCGGGCAGCACCTGGCGCAAGGTGCGGACGTAGCCGGCGGTCGGCGCATGCCCCTCCTTCAGCGTGATCATGATGTCGCCGTCCTGCGGGCCGACGCCGCCGGTGTTGGAATAGGCGCGGTTGATGCCGCTGACCGGCAGGCCGATGTTGTCGACGATCGAGCCGAGCTGCTCGGGCGGCACCACCTGGCGGATGCGGTCCTCGATATGGTCGAACAGCGCCGCCGTTTCCTCCAGCCGGGTGCCGACCGGCGCGCGGACATGGAGGTTGATCTCCCCCGAATCCACCGCCGGAAAGAAGTTGCGCCCCAGCATCGGCACCAGCGCGAACGACAGCAGCACCACGGCCATGAAGCCGATCACGAACGGCTTGCGCCGCCCGAGCGCGAACGCGAGCAACTCGACATACCAGGCGCGCACCCGCTCGAAGCGCGCCTCGAACCCGTGCTGGAAGCGGCGGAGGGGATTACGCGTCTGCGGCCGCCCGGCCTTGGCGTCGTGCGTCGCCATCACCTCGGCGGTGTGCGGCGTGGCGTGATCGCGCAGCAGGTAATTGCCCATCGTGGGCACGAGCGTGCGCGACAGCACGAACGAGGCGATCATCGCGAACACCACCGCCATCGCCATCGGCGCGAACAGGAACCCCGCCACACCCGGCAGGAAGAACATCGGCAGGAAAGCGATGCAGATGCACAGCAGCGAGACGAACGCCGGCCCGACGATCTGCTCCGCGCCGTCGAGGATCGACTGGCGCACCGATTTGCCCTGCTCGAGATGCCAGTTGATGTTCTCGATCGTGACGGTCGCGTCGTCGACGAGGATGCCGACCGCGAGCGCCAGCCCGCCGAGCGTCATGATGTTGAGCGTCTGCCCGAACGCCGCCAGCCCGGCGATCGCCGCGAGGATGGCGAGCGGGATCGACGCGGCGATGATGACGGTCGAGCGCCACGAGCCGAGGAACAGCAGGATCATCAGGCTGGTCAGCCCGGCGGCGATCATGCCTTCGCGCACCACGCCGGACACCGCCGCCTTCACGAACAGCGACTGGTCCGAGAGCAGGTCGATCTTCAGCGACGGCGGCAGCGTCTCGCGCAATTTGGGCAGCAGTGCCTTCGCCTGATCGACGATCGCGATGGTCGAGGCGGAGCCGCTTTTCAGCACCGTCATCAGCACCGCACGGCCGCCGTCGACGCGCACCTCGTTGCGCTGGGGCGGCGATCCGTCGCGGACGTGCGCGACATCGCCGATCGTCACCGTCGCGCCATCCACCGTCTTGATCGGCAGGCGGTTCAGGTCGTCGATCACCGAGGGGCTGTTGTTGAGCTTCAGATTATATTCGTACTGCCCGATCTTGGCGGTGCCGGCGGGGACGATCTGGTTCTGCGAAGCCAGCGCCGCCGCCACGTCGGTCGCGGAGAGGCGGTGCGCGGCGAGCGCGGCGGGGTCGAGATCGACCTGTATCTGCCGCTCCTTGCCGCCATAGGGCGACGGGATCGCCGCGCCCTGCACCGACGCCAGCGCGGGGCGGATGAAATTCTGCCCGAGATCGAAGATCTTCTGCTCGGAAAGCCCCGCGCCGGACAGCGCCAGTTGCAGGATCGGCACGGTCGAGGCGTTGTAGTTCAGCACCGTGGGCGGGGTGATGCCCGGCGGCATCTGCTTCAGCACGGTCTGCGAGGTCGCCGTCACCTGCGCGGTGGCGGTGCGGATATCGACGCCGGGGCGGAAGAAGATCTTCACCACGCCGATGCCGGCGAGCGACTGGCTCTCGATATGGTCGATATCGTTGACCGAGGAGGAAAGCTGGCGCTCGTAATAATAGATGACTCGCCCGGCCATGTCCTCCGGCGGCAGGCCGCGATAGGTCCACACCACGGCGATCACCGGGATCTTGATGTCGGGGAAGATGTCGGTCGGCGTGCGCAACGCCGCCGCGCCGCCGAACAGCAGGATCAGGATCGCAAGGACGACGAACGTATAAGGCTTGCTGAGCGCGATCTTGACGAGCTGGAGCATAAACGTCCCGTTGACCTAAAACAGTTGCCGGCGGCGCCATGACGAGGGGGGTGTCAGGGGGCGCCGCCGACGGGACCGGCCTAATCCTCCCGAAAGCGGGGATTGGCGAGTGAAATGAATTTCACCTTGGGCGGCGCTCATCCCGCCGGCTGGATGCGGGCGATCAGCCCGGGGCCGGCATAGAGCAATTCCAGCCGCAGCCCGTGAAGGCCGAGGATCGCGGACACCACGCTCAGCCCCAGCCCGGAACCGGGCGCGCCCGCCGCGTTGCTGCCGCGATGGAAGCGCCGCAGCACCGCCTCGCGCTCGTCGGCCGCGATGCCCGGCCCGTCGTCGCGCACGTCGAGCAGCCAGTCCTCGTCCCCGCCGCCGGTGACGACGGACACATGACCGCCCTCGCGCCCGAACTTGATCGCATTGTCGACGAGGTTGCTGACCGCCTCGAACAATAGCTTCTCGTCGCCGTGGAAGGGCAGCGGCGCGCAATCGATGACGAGCGCGATGCCGCTGTCCTCGGCCAGCGGCTCGTACAATTCCCCCACCCGCGCCGCGATCGCGCCGAGATCGACCGAGGCGAAGCCGGCGCGGCGCTGCCCCGCCTCCAGCTCGGAGATGCGCAGCAGCGCGGCGAACCGCTCCAGCACGGTATCGAGATCGACCACCGCCGACTCGAGCCGCTCGCGCTGGCCGGGCGACAGGGCATCGTCCTGCGCGATGCGATGCAGGCCGGCGCGCACGCGGGTCAGCGGGGTGCGCAGGTCATGCGCGATCGCGTCGGTCACGCCCTTCACCTGCGCGATGGTCCGCGCGACGTCCTCGACCATCGCGTTCACGGTATCGGCGAACAGGTCCAGCTCGTCGTGCCGCCCGGCGATCGGCATCCGCAGCGCGAGGTCGCCCGCCGCGATCGCCCGGCTGGCCGCCTGGAGATCGCGCACCCGGCGCAGCGGACCGATGCTGAGGCCGATCGCGGTGAGGCCGACGCCGAGCACGATGGCAAGGCCGCTCCACACCAATATCTCCAGCATCCTGAGGCGCAGGTCGCGGATCTGGCTGATGTCGCGCCCGACCAGCAATGTCTCGCCGTTCGGGGTGCGGCGAGCGAGCAGGCGGATCGGCCCGATCCCGCCGCCGGCGTCCTCCACGTCGACCGGCCGGTCATATCCCTTCGCCGGCATCGTGGAGAGCTTGCCGGCGATCGTCTCCCCGTCGCCGCTTATGAGGCCGAAGAAGTTCAGCCCCGGCTCGTCGCGCGCATTCTCTTGCCGGATGCGGTCGGGCAGCGCCTCGGCCGGCGTCGCCAGCACCTGCGCGGCAAGGTCCGCGAGGATGCGGTCGCTGCGGCTGGTCAGCTCCCGCGCGGTCAGCAGGTAGATCGCGCCGAGCAGCAGCACGATGCCGGCGGCGAAGGTCACGCCGAGCATCGCCGTCAGGCGGAAGGCGCTGGTGCGCCGGATGTCCGCGAAGCGCAGCCGGTCAGCGAGCATCAAGGCGATAGCCCTCGCCCTTCACGGTCGCGATCGCCGATGGCGCGCCGGGCCGGTCGAGCTTCTTGCGCAGCCGCGCGATATGGACGTTGATGAGGTTCGCGCCGGGATCGAAATAATAGCCCCAGACCTGCTCGAAGATGATGCGGCGGCTCACCGTCTCGCCCTGGTTGCGCATCAGGAATTCGAGCAGGCGGAATTCCATGTGCAGCAGCCGCACCGGCTCGCCCGCGACGGTGGCGGTGCGGCGCGTGAGGTCCAGCTCGATATCGCCGGCGCGCAGCACCATCACGCCGGCCTGCTCGCGGCGGCGGCGGATCAGCACCTCGACGCGCATCGCCATCTCGTTGGGGGCGAAGGGCTTCACGAGATAATCGTCACCCCCGGCGCGCAGCCCGGCGATCCGCTCGTCCACGTCGCTCAGCGCGCTGATCATCAGCACCGGCACGTCGACGCGGCGCTGGCGCAGGCTGGCGACCACCTCCAGCCCGTCCAGCCCCGGCAGCATCCGGTCGAGCGTGATGGCGTCGAACGCCTCGCGGGTGGCGCGCTCCAGCCCCGCCGCGCCGTCCGCCGCGATCAGCACGTCATGGCCGTGCGCGGACAGTTCCGCCGCGATCTCGCGCGCGGTGCTCTCGTCGTCCTCGATCACCAGGATGCGGGCCATCGCGGCGACGATAGCGCGCTGCGGGCCGGTCAGACCAGCCGGCTCTGCTTGACCGCCGCCTCGATGAAGCTGGCGAACAGCGGATGCGGGTCAAACGGCTTGGATTTCAGCTCCGGGTGGAACTGGACGCCGATGAACCACGGATGGTCCGGCCGCTCGACGATCTCCGGCAGCGTCCCGTCCGGCGACATGCCGGAGAAGACCAGCCCGCCCTGCTCCAGCACGTCGCGATAGCCGGTGTTCACCTCGTAGCGATGGCGATGCCGCTCGCTGATCGTGTCCGAGCCGTAGATCGAGGCGACGCGGCTGTTGCCGCCAAGGCTCGCCTCATAGGCGCCGAGCCGCATCGTGCCGCCCATGTCGCCGCTCGCCTCGCGCTTCTCCAGCCCGTCGCGGCCCATCCATTCGGTGATGAGGCCGACCACCGGCTCGTCGGTCGGGCCGAACTCGGTGGACGAGGCGCCGGCGATCCCGCCAAGATCGCGCGCGCCCTCGATGCACGCCATTTGCATCCCGAAGCAGATGCCGAAATAGGGAATCTCGCGCTCGCGGGCGAAGCGCACGCTGGCGATCTTGCCCTCCGCGCCGCGCTCCCCGAACGCGCCGGGGACGAGGATCGCGTGGCACGGCTCCAGATGTGCGGCGATCGCCGCGTCCTCGCCCTCGAACAGCTCCGCGTCGATCCAGCGGATGTTGACCTTCACGCGATTCGCGATCCCGCCATGCACCAGCGCCTCGTTGAGCGACTTGTAGGCGTCCTGAAGCCCGACATATTTGCCGACCACGCCGATCGTCACCTCGCCCTCAGGATTGGTCAGGCGATCGACGATCTCTTCCCAGCGCGTGAGGTCCGGCGGCGAGGACGGCGTGATGCCGAAGGCACGCAGCACCTCCGAATCCAGCCCCTCGGCGTGATACTGGAGCGGCACGGCATAGATGCTCCTGGCATCCAGCGCCGGGATGACGGCGGATTCGGGGACGTTGCAGAACAGCGCGATCTTGGCCCGCTCGCCCGCCGGCAGCGGCTGCTCGCAGCGGCAGACCAGCACGTCGGGCTGCACGCCCAGCGCGGCCAGCTCGCGCACCGAATGCTGCGTCGGCTTGGTCTTAAGCTCGCCCGCCGCCGCGATATAGGGCACCAAAGTGACGTGGATCGAGATGGCGTTGCCGCGTCCCACCTCGTTCTTGAGCTGGCGAATCGATTCGATGAATGGCAGCGATTCGATATCGCCCACCGTGCCGCCGATCTCGCACAGCACGAAATCGAGGTCGTCCGTCTCGGCCCGCGCGAATTCCTTGATCGCGTCGGTGACGTGCGGGATCACCTGCACGGTGGCGCCGAGATAGTCGCCGCGCCGCTCGCGCTGGATGATCTGCTGGTAGATCCGGCCGGAAGTGATGTTGTCGCTCTGCCGCGCGGCGACCCCGGTGAAACGCTCGTAATGGCCGAGGTCGAGGTCGGTCTCCGCCCCGTCGTCGGTGACATAGACCTCACCGTGCTGATAAGGACTCATCGTCCCCGGATCGACGTTGAGGTAGGGATCGAACTTGCGGATGCGCACGCGATAGCCGCGCGCCTGGAGCAGCGCCGCGAGCGATGCCGCCATGAGACCCTTGCCGAGCGAGGAGACCACGCCGCCGGTGATGAAAATGAACCGCGCCATGGGAGATAACGCTTAGCCTCGAAACAATGAAAACGACAAGCGCCCGCAACCACGCGGGCGCGACAAAATCCGGCGAACCGTTAAAAAGTCAGCGCGCCAGCGGCACGCCGTTGTCGGCGGGCGGGGCGGCCGGCGCGGTATCGACCGGCTGCTGCGGCTGGGGCGCCGCCGCCGGCGCGGTCACCGGCGCGCGTTGCAGCGACGTGTCGACCGAGGTGGAGCTGCGCGTCGCCGAGATCACCGCCAGCACGATCGACATCAGCACGAACAACGTGGCGAGCACCGCCGTCGAGCGCGTCAGGAAATCGGCCGCGCCGCGCGCCGACATCAGCCCCGCCGGGCTGCCGCCGGACGTAAGCCCCCCGCCCTCCGACCGCTGCATCAGGATCACCGTCACCAGCGCGGCGGCGATGATGGCATGGACGACGAGGAGAAAGGTGAACATCGATCTTCCGGAATGGGCCTGTCTGGCGAACCGGCGGGGACATAGGCGAGCCGCCCCGCAACATCAACCGGGGGTTATTCGTGACACCCCTGAAACCACTGCCCCGCTCCGGCGTTGACGGCGCATGGAAGCTCCGTTCCCGACTTCTTCGTATCGGAATGTCCCTGTGCCGAGTCTGTCCAAGCGTGCGTTGAGTTCGTGGATGAACACCCTGGTCGATTATGTCCGGTCCGGCGAACCGGATCTGACCAACCGCCAGATGGCCCTTCTGCTGGTGGTCTATCTCCTGCCGGGGCCGCATACCGTCCGCGGACTCGCGCAAAATCTGAACGTCTCGAAACCCGTCATCACGCGCGCCTTGAACAGACTGGGCGCGCTCGGCTATCTGCGCCGCCAGCGCGACGACAGCGACAAGCGCAATATCTTTGTCGCGCAGACATCCGAAGGGGCAGATTTTCTTGAGGAGTTCGGCCAACTCATCGGCGAAGCAAGACGATCGCCAGCCAGAACGGGCGGGCGTGCCCAGGACCTTCGCCTTGACGGGGCGCTCGCGTCCGCTCGATCCGCTGACTAACGCGGTACGCCCGGACATCGCCGATGTCCGGCTCGCCGAATATGTCTTCGCCCCGCATTATGCCGCCGCCGTGCAGCGCATCCTCAGGGCCGCCACCACGTTGCGCGCCGCGCGCGCGGCCGATTCCGAAACGCTCGCGACGCTTGCCGCCGGCGAGCCGTTCGAGCTGCTCGACGTGACCGGCGATGACGGCTGGGGCATCGCCACGCGGCACGGGCTGGTCGGTTATCTCGATGCCGCCCTGCTGGGGCAGCCGGAATGAGCGCGAGCGTCTTCATCGACGGCGCGGCCGGCACCACCGGCCTCGAGATCCGCGAGCGGCTGGAGGGGCGCGACGGCCTGTCGCTCGCCCTGCTCGACGAGGCGCGGCGCAAGGACCGCGCGGCGCGGCGCGAGGCGCTGAATGATGCCGATTTCGTCATCCTCTGCCTGCCCGACGACGCCGCGCGCGAGGCGGTGGCGCTGATCGACAATCCGCGCACCCGCGTGATCGACGCCTCCAGCGCGCATCGCGTGGCCGATGGCTGGACCTATGGCTTCCCGGAGTTGGGCTTCGACGTCGCCAGTGCGCGGCTCGTCTCGAATCCCGGCTGCTATCCCACCGGCTTCCTCGCCCTGGTCGCGCCACTGGTGCGCGCCGGGCTGGTGCCGGCCGACTGGCCGCTCAGCGTCAATGCCGTCTCGGGCTATTCGGGCGGCGGCAAGTCGCTGATCGAGCGGTTCGAGGGCGATGCGACGCTGGCATATCGCGATTACGGCTTCGGGCTGGCGCACAAGCATCTGCCGGAGATGCAGCGCCATGCCGGCCTCGCCCATGCGCCGATCTTCGCGCCGATGGTGATAAACGCGCTGCGCGGCATGGTGGTGGAGGTGCCGCTGCCGCTCGCGCTGCTGCCCGGCCGGCCGACGCGCGCGGCGATCGTCGATGCGCTGTCCGCCGCCTTCGCCGGCAGCCCGATCGTCACCGTGCATCACGACCAGCCCGACGAACTGCTCGTGCGGCAAGGCGCGGCGGGTAGCGACCGGCTCGATCTTTATGTCTTCACCGGCCCGGACGGCGCGCAGGCGCGGCTGGTCGCCTGCCTCGACAATCTCGGCAAGGGCGCGTCGGGCGCGGCGGTGCAGAACCTCAACCTGATGGCGGGGCTGGACCCGCTCGCCGGCCTCAACCTCTAGACCTTTCGGGAAAGACGATGCAGCGCAACCCGGTCTCCAAGCTCCTGCTGTTCGGCGCGACCGGCGATCTGGCGCAGCGGATGCTGCTGCCGTCGCTCTACGGCCTCCATGCCGACGGGCTGCTGCCGCAGGGGCTGGCCGTCATCGGCTCGGCGCGCTCGGACCTCGACGACAAGGGCTTCCGCCAGTTCGCCAAGAAGGCGCTGGACGAATTCCTCCCCGCCGACCGCAAGGACGAGAAGGCGCTGGGCAGCTTCCTCGATCGTCTCTCCTATCAGCCGGCCGACCTCTCGAATGAAGAGACATTCAAGCCGCTCGCCGAGAAGGTCGGCGACGTCTCGGGCGGCCTCGCGATCTTCCTCTCCACCGCGCCTTCGCTGTTCGAGCCGGCGGTGAAGGGCCTCGAATCGGTCGGCCTCGCCGGGGAGACAGTGCGCATCGGGCTGGAAAAGCCGCTCGGCTACGACCTCGCCTCGAGCCGCGAGATCAACGACACGGTGGCGCGCGCCTTTCCCGAGGACCGCATCTTCCGCATCGACCATTATCTCGGCAAGGAGACGGTGCAGAACATCCTCGCGCTGCGTTTCGGCAATTCCTTCTTCGAGCCGGTATGGAACGCCCGCGGGATCGACAACGTGCAGATCACCGTCTCCGAGACGGTCGGGCTGGAGGATCGCGCGAGCTATTACGACGGCGCCGGCGCGCTGCGCGACATGGTGGCGAATCATATGCTCCAGCTCGTCGCGCTGATCGCAATGGAGCCGCCGGCGCGCTATGACACCAGCGCGATCCGCGACGAGAAGGCCAAGGTGTTCCGCTCGCTGCGCCAGATGAAGCCGGAGGAAGTGCCGCAGAACACGGTGATCGGCCAGTATCTCGGCGGCGCGGTTAACGGCCAGATCGTAAAGGGTTACGACGAGGAGCTAGGGCGCGATTCGAATACCGAGACGTTCGTCGCGATCAAGGCGCATGTCGACAACTGGCGCTGGCAGGGCGTGCCGTTTTATTTGCGCACGGGCAAAAGGATGCCGGTGCGCCGCTCCGAGATCGCGATCCAGTTCAAGCCGGTGCCGCATTCGATGTTCGCCGGGCGCGGCGGGCTGCTCCAGCCGAACATGCTCATCATCCGCTTGCAGCCTGAGGAATATATCCAGCTTCTCGTCATGGCGAAGGAGCCGGGGCTGGACCGCGACGGCATCCGCCTGCGGGAGGTGCCGCTGAACCTCAGCCTCGACGCCGAGTTCGCCGGCACACGCCGCCGCATCGCCTATGAGCGGCTGCTGCTCGACCTGATCGAGGGCGACCAGACCCTGTTCGTCCGCCGCGACGAGGTGGAGGCACAATGGACGTGGATCGACGCGATCCGCGCCGGCTGGGCGGCGAACGACATGAAGCCCAAACATTATCCGGCCGGCACCTGGGGACCGTCCGCCGCGATCGCGCTGACCGAGCGCGACGGCGTGACCTGGCAGGACGATTGAAACCGCGGCACAGCCGCCGCTACGGGAAACGACATGAGCGACGAGATCGAATGGTGGGACTATGACGACGCGGCCGAGATGGCCGAGGCCATCGCGGGGGATATCGGCTTCATCATCGACAGCGCGATCGAAGCGCGCGGCGCGGCGGTGATCGCGCTGGCCGGCGGCAAGACGCCGGTGCCGGTCTATGAAAAGCTCGCCGCCGCCAAGCTGGACTGGAAGCGCGTGACGATCGTGCCGACCGACGAGCGCATCGTGCCGCTGGGCGACCCGCTGTCGAACGTCACGATGATCGGCAAGACCTTCATCCCCAAGGGCGCGCGGGTGATACCGATCGTCCCCAAGGCTGTGGACGACTACAAGGCCGCCGGGCGCTCGGCCGACGCGCTAATGCAGGACCTGCACTGGCCGCTCGACCTGTGCCTGTTGGGCGTCGGCGCGGACGGGCATACCGCCTCGATCTTCCCCGGCCCGGATTATGACGAGGCATTGAACGGCCCGCGCGAGCGTCGCGCCTTGGGCGTGATGCCCGATCCGCTGCCGAGCGAAGCGCCGGTCCCCCGCGTCACCCTCTCTCGGCAGGGCATCGTCACCGCCCGCGCGCTGATGATCGCGGTGACGGGCGGCGCCAAGCGGAAGGTGATCGAGGACGCGATCGCGAAGGGTGCCGGTTCGCCCTATCCGATCGGGCGCGTGCTGGCGGACGCGGAGTTGCCGGTCGATATCCACTGGGCGCCGTAGGCTGGCCGCATGAACCCGATCGTCAGCGCCGTCACGGATCGTATCATCGAGCGCAGCCGGGAGAGCCGCGCCCGTTACCTCGCGCTGCTCGATCGCCAGCGGGAGATATGGATCGGCCGCCCGTCGCTGGGCTGCGCCAACCTCGCCCACGCCTATGCCGGCACGCCGGAGGACCGCGAGGCGATGAAGGCCGGCGGCGGCATGAACATCGGCATCGTCACCGCCTATAACGACATGCTTTCCGCCCACGCGGTCTATTACCGCTACCCGGAGCTGATGAAGCTCTGGGCGCGCGAGGTGGGCGCGACGGCGCAGGTGGCGGGTGGCGTGCCCGCGATGTGCGACGGCGTGACGCAGGGCTATCCGGGGATGGAGCTGTCGCTGTTCAGCCGCGACACGATCGCGCTGGCGACCACCGTCGCGCTCTCCCACGGCACGTTCGAGGGCGCGCTACTGCTCGGCATCTGCGACAAGATCGTGCCGGGGCTGCTGATGGGGGCGCTGCGCTTCGGCCACCTGCCGATGCTGCCGGTGCCCGGCGGCCCGAT
This sequence comes from Sphingomonas sp. CL5.1, assembly GCF_013344685.1. Lineage (NCBI taxonomy): Bacteria > Pseudomonadati > Pseudomonadota > Alphaproteobacteria > Sphingomonadales > Sphingomonadaceae > Sphingomonas > Sphingomonas sp. CL5.1. The sequence goes on along the minus strand of NZ_CP050137.1, from coordinate 2,386,121 downwards.
GCCCTCGGGCCTCGCCAACAAGGACAAGGCGGCGGTGCGTGAGCGCTACGCCACCGGCGACGCCTCGCGCGAGGAACTGCTCGACAGCGAGATCGCCGCCTATCACGATCGCGGCACCTGCACCTTCTACGGCACCGCCAACACCAACCAGATGATGATGGAGGTGATGGGGCTGCACATCCCCGGCGCGGCCTTCGTCAATCCGGGCACCAAGCTGCGGCAGGAGCTGACCCGCGCCGCCGTCCACCGCCTCGCCGGGCTGGGCTGGCGCGGCGCGGATTATCGCCCGCTGGGCGCGTGCGTCGACGAGCGCGCGATCGTCAACGCGGCGGTGGGGCTGCTCGCGACCGGCGGCTCGACCAACCACCTGCTCCACGTCCCCGCCATCGCGCGCGCGGCGGGGATCGTGATCGACTGGGAGGATTTTGACCGGCTATCCGCCGCCGTGCCGCTGATCGCGCGCGTCTATCCCAACGGATCGGCGGACGTGAACGCCTTCGAGGCGGCGGGCGGGATGCCGTTCGTGATCCGCGAGTTGATCGCCAGCGGCCACCTCCACGGCGATATCCTGACGGCTGGCGGCGAGACCTTGGCGGACGCCGCGCGCAAGCCCACGCTGGAGGACGATGCGCTGGTGTGGCGCGATCCGGGCGCGAGCGGGAATGAGACGATCCTGCGCTCCGCCGCCGCGCCCTTCTCGCCGGACGGCGGGATGCGCATCCTCGCCGGCAATATCGGCCGCGCCTGCATCAAGGTTTCCGCCGTCGAGCGTGAGCGCTGGATCGTCGAGGCCCCGGCGCGCGTGTTCCACGATCAGTCGGAGGTGCTCGACGCCTTCCGGCGCGGCGAGCTGGAGCGCGACGTGGTGGTCGTCGTCCGCTATCAGGGGCCGCGCGCCAACGGGATGCCGGAGCTGCACAAGCTGACACCCCCGCTCGGCGTGCTCCAGAACCGGGGCTTCCGTGTCGCGCTCGTCACCGACGGCCGCATGTCCGGCGCGAGCGGCAAGGTGCCGTGCGCGATCCACGTCTCGCCCGAGGCGCTGGGTGGCGGCGCGATCGGCCGCATCCGCGACGGCGACCTGATCCGGGTGGACGCGGTGGCGGGGACGCTCGACGCCCTCGTTGATCCGGCGGAATGGGCCGCGCGCGAGCAGGCCCCTGCCCCGCCCCCGGCAGAAGGGTTCGGGCGTGAATTGTTCGGCATGTTCCGTGGCTTGGCCGATGAAGCTGAAAAAGGCGCGAGCGCCATGCTCGCGGGCGCGGGGCTATAGGCGGTGGAGGTCGTAGCGGTCGATATCGGCGGCACCCATGCCCGCTTCGCCATCGCCGAAGTGGGGGGCGGCAAGGTGACGCGCCTCGCCGAGCCGGTGACGTTCAAGACGGCGGAACACGCCTCGCTGCAAACCGCGTGGCAGGCATTCGCCGCGACACTCGATCGCCCCCTGCCCCGCGCGGCGGCGCTCTCGATCGCCTCGCCGATCACCGGCGACGTAATCCGGCTGACCAACAATCCCTGGGTGATCCGCCCGTCGCTGATCCCCGAACGGCTCGGCGTCGATACCTATACGGTCATCAATGATTTCGGCGCCGTCGGCCATGCCGCGGCGCAATTGCCGCCCGACCAGTTCGAGCATCTCTGCGGCCCGGACGATCCGCTGCCGGCGGAGGGCGTCTCTACCGTCTGCGGCCCCGGCACCGGGCTGGGCGTGGCGCAGGTGCTGCGCACGCCGCATCGCTATCACGTCCTCGCCACCGAGGGCGGCCATATCGATTATGCCCCGCTCGACGCGATCGAGGACGCGCTGGTGAAGCGGCTGCGCGGCAGTTTTACGCGCGTTTCCGCCGAGCGCGTCTGCGCCGGGCCAGGCATCGTCGCGATCTACGAGACGCTGGCCGCGCTTGAAGGGCGAGCCGTCCCTGCGCGGGACGACAAGACGATCTGGCAGGAGGCACTGGAGGGCAGCGATCCGATCGCGCTCGCCGCGCTCGATCGCTTCTGCCTCGCGCTCGGCGCGGTGGCGGGCGATCTCGCGCTGGCGCATGGCGCGAAGGGGGTGGTGATCGCCGGGGGGCTTGGCCTCCGGATCAAGGACCGGCTGCTGCGCTCCGGCTTCGGGCACCGTTTCGTCGCCAAGGGGCGGTTCCAGTCTATGATGGCCGCCATCCCGGTAAAGCTCATCACCCACCCCCAGCCCGGCCTGTTCGGCGCCGCCGCCGCCTTCGCCCAGGAGCATAGCTGATGTCCGCCCCCCTTCCCGCGATCGACGCGATCATGCGCGCCAGCGCGGTCATTCCCGTGCTCGTCATCGACGATGCGGCGACGGCGCAACCGCTGGCCGAGGCGCTCGTCGCAGGCGGCCTGCGCGTGCTGGAGGTGACGCTACGCACCCCCGCCGCGCTCGACGCGATCCGCGCGATGAAGGAGGTGCCGGGCGCGATCGTCGGTGCCGGCACCGTCGTCTCCACCGAGCAGTTCGAACAGGTGATGGACGCAGGCGCAGAGTTCATCGTGTCCCCCGGCCTCACCGAGCGGCTCGCCCGACCGGTGATCGACAGCGGCGTCCCCTACCTCCCCGGCGTCGCGACCGCCGGCGACATCATGCGGGGGCTGGATCTGGGCCTTACCCGTTTCAAGTTCTTCCCCGCCGAAACCTCCGGCGGACTGAAGGCGCTGAAGGCGCTCGCCGCCCCCTTCCACCAGTGCCGCTTCTGCCCCACCGGCGGCATCACCGAAGCGAGCGCGCGTGACTGGCTGGCGTTCGATCGCGTGCTGTGCGTCGGCGGAAGCTGGGTGACGCCGGCCGGCGCAAGCATGGCGGAGGTGGAGTCCAAGGCGCGAGCAGCCGCAAGGTTGCGCGGCTGACTGTGCCAATATGGCACGGAATATCCCTGTGAATCATGGTTAATCGCGTGTAGAAAGCGCCGGAGGCGACTCAAAAAAACGGGCCGTGTCGCCTGATCTTGGCTTTGCAAAGGATCAGTCAGATGCGTGCTCTTTCGAAATTGATGTGTGGCGTCGCCCTGGCCGCCGCGCCCCTGGCCAGCCCGGCGTTCGCCGCCACCTCGGTCTATGTCGACGCACAGGCCAATATCTTCGCGGCGGGGCTTGGCTCGATACCATCGGCCGGGGGAGGCGCGGGCATATTGCCACCTTCGCTTGCGGTTTCCGGCGGACAGACGCTGACGATCACCGCCACGGGGCAGGCGGACCCCGGCGGCGGCTATGGCGCGCACGGGCCTGACGGTTTCTCGCTGACCTCGAACATCTCAAATGCGACCGGCTCCTCGATCGGCAATTTCAACGATCCCATGTCGCTGGCGCTGCTCGGCGTATTCACCGGCAGCGGCGCCGGGGTGGACACGATCTTCAAGATCGGCTCGGGTGGCACCTTCTCCGTGCCCACCGGCGCGACGATGTTCTATCTCGGCTTTGCCGATGCCTATGGCTTCCAGGGCACCTCGGGCTATTACGCCGACAACACCGGCGGCTTCACCGCGCTGGTTTCCGGCGCCGGCGGCGTGCCGGAGCCGGCGACATGGGCGATGATGATCGTGGGTTTCGGCATGGTCGGCGCTGGGCTGCGCATCCGTTTCCGCCGGGCCGCCACGGCCTGACCCCTGGACGCGTGAAACTCGACCGGCGGCCGCATGGCGCCGCCGGTCGAGTTTCGGCTACAGCAACCCCGCCGCGCGATAGCTTTCAACGGTTTCGCGCAACCCCGTGTCGCTCGCGATCGCCGGGGCCCACAAAGCCGCTGGCGGGCGTTTCGCGGGATCGACCGTCCAGTCCGGATGGCAGAAATAGGCCACCCGGTCGGCAGTCAGCCTGGCGCGCTTCCCGCGTATCAGCCGATCGACCCGCGCGCCCAGCCGCAGCAGGCCCGGCGTCAGGGCGATTGGACGGACGGCGCGGCCAAGCGCCACGCCGACCGCTTCCGCGAACGCATGATGCGTCCAGCCGCCCTCGCGCCCATCGTCCATCTCGTAAATCGCCCGCCCGGCCGGCGTCTCGGCGAGCACCACCAGCAAGCGGGCGAGGTCGTCGACGTGTATCCACGACGCCCGCCCCGCCGGCGGCGTGATCGAGAAGCCCCGCCGCGCGAAGCGGAAAACGTCGAGCATCTCCATGTCGCCCGGCCCGTAGATTCCGGGCGGGCGCACCATATCCCACGCCAGCGCGGAGGCCGCGACGACCTCTTCCGCCTCACGCTTCGACCAGCCGTAGATCGACAGTTGCGGCTCGCGCGCCGAGAGCGAGGAGACATGGACGAAGCGCGTCCCCGGTGCCGTGGCGGCGACGATCGCGCGCGTGCCGTCGACATTCCCCGCCGCGAAGCCGGCGCGGTCGGGTGCGTTCACTACCCCGGCGATATGGATCACCGCGTCCGCGCCCGCGGTCAGTTCTGCAAGCGCCGCGGGATCGTCGAGCGCGCCCGCGATCCAGCTTACCCCATCGCGGGCCGGTTGCGGCCGCCGCGCCAGCGCGCGTACCTGATGCCCCGCTTCCAGCGCGCGGCGGACAACATGGCCGCCGACGAAACCGGTCGCGCCGGTCAGCGCAAGGATCACAGCAGCGCCATATGGTTGCGATGGACCAGCGCCGCGCGCGGGGCATAGCCAAGGATCGCCTCCTGCTCATCGCTCCGTCGGCCGAGCAGCCGCATCGCGTCGGCGGCATCATATTCGGCCAGCCCGCGCGCCACCGCGCCTTCCGGCCCCTCGATCGTCACCACATCGCCGCGCGCGAACCGCCCCGTCACGCCAGTCGCGCCGGCCGCGAGCAGGCTGCGTCCCGCCGCCAGCGCCTGCGCCGCGCCGGCATCGACGGTGATGACCCCCTTGGCGGTCAATCGTCCCGCCAGCCACGCCTTGCGCGCCCGCGCGCGCCGCTCGGGGACGAAGATCGTGTGCCGCGCCTCGGTCGACAGCGGCCGCTCGATCCGGCCCGACGCGATCGCCAGCGCGACCCCCGCCCGGCCCGCGATCCGCGCCGCCTGAATCTTCGAAACCATTCCCCCCGAGCCCATGCCGGACGCGGAGCCGTCGTCGGCCATCCCCGCGATCCGCGCGTCGATCCGCTCGACCCGCGCGATATGCCGCGCGCCGGGCAGCGCCGGGTTGCGGTCATACAGCCCGTCGATGTCGGACAGCAGCACCACGCCCTGCGCGCCCGCCGCCTGCGCCACGCGCGCCGCGAGCCGGTCATTGTCGCCGAAGCGGATTTCGGCGGTCGCAACGCTGTCATTCTCGTTGATGATCGGCACGACGCCGAGCTGGAGCAGCCTCCCCAACGTCGCCGCCGCGTTGAGGTAGCGCCGGCGATCCTCCAGATCGTCGAGCGTCACCAATATCTGCGCCGCCGTCAGCCCCTCGCCGCCGAGCACCTCGGCCCAGGTGTGGCCCAGCGCGATCTGCCCGGTCGCCGCCGCCGCCTGTGCATCCTCAAGGCTGGCGCGGCCGCCCTTGGCCAGCCCCAGCCGCCGCGCGCCCAGCGCGATCGCGCCCGACGAGACGACCGCCACCTGTTGCCCGGCGCGCGTCCGCTCCGCGATATCGGCCGCTATCCCCTCCAGCCACGCGCGGCGCACGCCGCCTTCGGCATCGACGAGCAGCGCCGATCCGATCTTGACGACGATCCGGGGGCAGGTATCGGGCGGGAACAGCATCGCGGCCCGCGTTAGCGCGTGCCGCCCGCCCGGCACAACGGATTCTCAGCCGACGCGCTCGAAATGATTCGCGGCGAATCCCTCCACCGCCAGCGCGGCGATCCGCTCCGCCACGACCCGCGGTTCCTTCACCGACGCCGGGTCCTCGCCGGGATAGGCGCGCGCGCGCATCGCGGTGCGCGTCGCGCCGGGATCGACGATCGCGGTGCGGATGCGGCTGATCTCCTCCACCTCGTCGCCATAGGCCGCGACGAGGGTCTCCATTGCCGCCTTGGATGCGCCGTAAGCGCCCCAATAGGCGCGCGGCTTGCGACCGACCGACGAAGTGAGCGCGATCACCTTGCCCGCATCGGCGCGCCTGAGCAAAGGATCGAACGCCTGGATCAGCGCGACTTGCGCCGAGACGTTGAGCGTCAGCACCGCCGCAAGCTCCTTGGCGTCGATCGCCGGCACCGCCGCGAGCGAGCCGAGCATGGCCGCGTTGAGCACCAGCACGTCCAGCGCCTGCCACCGCTCCGCCACCGCCATCGCCAGCCGCGCGATCGCGTCGGTTTCGGTCAGGTCGAGCGGGGCGATCGTCGCGGACCCGCCGGCATCGAAGATGGTTTCCTCGACACCCTCCAGTTCCTTCGCGGTGCGCGCGGTGAGCACGACATGCGCGCCCCGTTCGGCGAGCGCGATGGCGGTCGCGGCGCCGATCCCGCGCGAGGCGCCGGTCACGAGCGCAAGCTTTCCCGCGAGTGGCTTGTTCTGTTCGGTCATCTCGATGCTCTGGTTCAGGCGACGCGCTCTTCGAGCAAGGCGAACTGGTCGACCTCGGCCAGTTCGTCGTGATCGGTCAGTGTGGTGGGGTAATCGCCGGTGAAGCAGGCGTCGCAATATTGCGGGCGGACATCAGCGCGGCCTTGCTCGCCCAGCGCCTTGTAAAGCCCGTCGATCGAGACGAAGCCGAGCGAATCCGCGCCGATGTAGCCGGTCATCGCGGCGAGATCGAGCTTGGCGGCGAGCAGTTTGGCGCGCTCCGGCGTGTCGACGCCGTAGAAGCAGCTATGCTTGGTCGGCGGGCTGGCGATGCGCATATGCACCTCGGCCGCCCCGGCCTCGCGCATCATCTGCACGATCTTCACGCTGGTCGTGCCGCGCACGATCGAATCGTCGATCAGCACCACGCGCTTGCCCGCGATCAGCGCGCGATTGGCGTTGTGTTTCAGCTTCACGCCGAGATGGCGCACCTTGTCGCCCGGCTGGATGAAGGTGCGGCCGACATAATGCGAGCGGATGATGCCCAGCTCGAACGGGATGCCCGATTCCTGCGCATAGCCGATCGCCGCCGGTACGCCCGAATCCGGCACCGGGATCACCAGATCGGCGTCCACCGGCGATTCGATCGCGAGCTGCGCGCCGATCGCCTTGCGCACCGAATAGACCGAATGATCGCCGACGATCGAATCCGGCCGCGAGAAATAGACCCATTCGAAGATGCACGGCCGCGCCGCATGCGTGGCGAACGGGTGGATCGAGCGCATCTCCGCGCCCTGCACGATCACCAGCTCACCCGGTTCGACCGAGCGGACGAACTCCGCGCCGACAACGTCGAGCGCCACCGTTTCGGAAGCGAAGATGACCGCATCGCCCAGCTTGCCCATCACCAGCGGGCGGATGCCGAGCGGATCGCGGCAGGCGATCATGCCCTCCGGCGTCATCACGATCAGCGAATAGGCACCCTCGACCTGCTTCAGCGCATCGATGAAGCGATCGAGCAGCGAACGGTAGCTGGAGGTCGCGACGAGGTGGATGATCGTCTCGGTATCGCTGGTCGACTGGAAGATCGATCCGCGTCGCACCAGCTCGCGGCGCAGGCGCATCGCATTGGAGATGTTGCCGTTATGCGCCACCGCGAACCCGCCGGACGCGAGATCGGCATAGAGCGGCTGGACGTTGCGGAGCGCCGTCTCGCCGGTGGTGGAATAACGCACATGGCCGCAGGCGACGGTGCCGGGCAGCGCGCGAATCACCTCGTCGCGATCGAAATTCCCGGCGACATGGCCCATCGCGCGATGCGTGTGGAATTGCGCCCCGTCGAACGAGGTGATCCCGGCCGCCTCCTGCCCGCGGTGCTGGAGCGCATGAAGCCCCAGCGCCACGAGCGCGGCGGCGCTCTCCGCGCCGGAAACGCCGAAGATCCCGCACTCCTCGTGCAGATGGTCGTCATCGAAGGGGTTTGTGGTCAGCATGTCCGGCCAGGCTCGCGTCGTGCCGGGCCGCATATAGTGGCTGTCGCCGATTTGTCACGGTCGGTTACGGGATCAATTCACGCGCGTCGCTACATCTCCCCGCGCGCGCGGCGGATCGCGTACCATTTCTTCACGTTGGCATTATGCTGGTCGAGCGTGTTGGCGAACACATGGCCGCCGGTGCCGTCCGCGACGAAATAGAGCGCGGCGGTCTGCGCAGGATCGAGCACCGCGTCGATCGAGGCGCGCCCCGGATTGGCGATCGGGCCGATCGGCAGGCCGGGCTGGGCATAGGTGTTGTAGCCGTTCTTGGCGCGCAGTTCCGATTGCAGGATGCGGCGGCCGAGCGGCTTGCCCTTAGTGATCGGGTAGATGACGGTCGGATCAGCCTGCAACGGCATCCCGCGCTTGAGCCGGTTGGCATAGACCGCCGCGACCTCGCGCCGCTCGCTGGGCTTGCCGGTTTCCTTCTCGACGATCGAGGCGAGGATGATCGCCTGCTCCGGCGTCTTCACCGCGATGCCGGGCTTGCGGCGCTTCCACGCGGCGGCGAGATAATCGCGCATCGCCTTCTGCATCCGCGCGACGACCGAGGCGCGGGTATCGCCCTTCTGATAGGCATAGCTGTCGGGCAGGATCGAGCCTTCGGCGGGCACCGGCACGTCGCCGACCAGCCCGTCCGCCTTCATCAGCGCCTCGTGGACGAGGATCGAGGGATAGCCCTCCGGCACCGGGATCAGCCGCTGGCGGACCTTGCCCTCCTGCAACAGCGCCAGCACGTCGGAGGCGCTGGCGTGGGCGGGAATGGCATATTCGCCGGCCTTGATCGCCTGCCCGTTGCCGAAGAGCCGCGCGAAGCCGCGGAAACGCGTCGCGGAGCGGATCGCGCCGGCCTTCTGAAGCTCGCTCGCCGCACGGGCGAGGGTCGCCCCCTCCGGCACGATCACCGCGACCGGCTTTCGCGCCGGGCCCGCGCCGGTCCAGTCATGCGTCAGCCAGCCGAGCGTGACGACGCCCAGCAGCACGACCAGCGTTCCAAGGCACCCGAGCCTTCTCACCGCCCTATCCTCCGTCCGTGCCGAGCCTGCCGCCATCGTCAAACGTCATGCCGGACCTGATCCGGCATCCAGAGCAACGCGCGATGGTGTCTTGGCTCTGGATGCCGGGTCAAGCCCGGCATGACGACAGGGAGAATTTATACGGCCTTCATCACCAGCGAGGCATTGGTGCCGCCGAAGCCGAACGAATTGTTCAGCACCGCCTTCACCTGCCGCTTCTTCGCGACATGCGGGACGAGATCGACGCCGACGCAATTCTCGCTCGGGTTATCGAGGTTGAGCGTCGGCGGCACGATCTGGTCGCGCATCGCGAGGATGCAGAAGATCGATTCGACCGCGCCGGCGCCGCCCAGCAGATGTCCGATCGCCGACTTGGTCGAGGACATCGAAAGCCCGCCGAGCGCGTCGCCGAACAGGCGGCGCACCGCGCCCAGCTCCAGCTCGTCGCCGAGCGGGGTGGAGGTGCCGTGGGCGTTGATATAGTCGATGTCGGACAGCGCGAGGCCGCTCTTGCGCATCGCCATCTCCATGGAGCGGAACGCGCCCGACCCCTCCGGGTGCGGCGCGGTGACGTGATAGGCGTCGCCCGACAGGCCGTAACCGATCACCTCGGCATAGATTTTCGCGCCGCGCGCCTTGGCCCGCTCATATTCCTCGAGCACGACGACGCCCGCGCCCTCGCCCATCACGAAGCCGTCGCGATCGCGGTCATAGGGGCGGCTGGCCTTCTCCGGCGTGTCGTTGAAGCCGGTCGACAGCGCGCGCGCCTGCGCGAAGCCGGCGATGCCGAGCGGACAGATCGCCCCCTCCGCGCCGCCCGCCAGCATCACGTCGGCATCGTCCATCGCGATCATCCGCGCCGCGTCGCCGATCGAATGCGCGCCGGTCGAGCAGGCGGTGACGACCGCATGGTTCGGCCCCATCAGCCCGTATTTGATCGAAACCTGCCCCGAGATCAGGTTGATAAGCCGGCCATGCACGAAATGCGGCGAGACGCGGCCCGGCCCCTTGGTTTCGCAGACGATCGATTCGCTCGCGATGCCCGGGAGCCCGCCGATGCCCGCGCCGATCGAGCAGCCGGCGCGCAACCGCTCGGCCTCGCTCATCTCGGTCAGGCCGGCGTCTTCCAGCGCCTGCCCTGCGGCATCGATGCCGTAGATGATGAACGGATCGACCTGCCGCTGGATCTTGTGGTCGACGCGTTTCGACGGATCGAAACCATATTCGTGATCGGCCGGCTTCACCTCGCAGGCGATGCGGCACTTCTGGTCCGACGCATCGAAGCGGGTGATCGGGCCGGCGCCCGAACGGGCGGCAATGAGGTTGGCCCAGGCCGTTTCCACATCGGCCCCCAGCGGGGTGACGAGGCCAAGACCAGTGACGACGACACGGCGCATTCGTAACTCTCCGAAAAATAACAACAGGCCCAGCCCGCTGCGGGGCTGAGCCTGTCGAAGCTCTGTCCTGCCGGTTCGCCATGATCGGCGAACGGCAGCCCCTCGACAAGCTCAGGGCGTTTGAGGACAGTTCCGGTCTGAAAAGGTCAGCCCCGGATCAGCCCTTGTGCTCGTCGATATAGCTGATCGCGTCCTTGACGGTCGTGATCTTCTCGGCGGCGTCGTCAGGAATCTCGACACCGAATTCTTCCTCGAACGCCATCACCAGCTCGACGATATCGAGACTGTCGGCACCGAGATCGTCGATGAAGCTCGCGTCTTCGGTCACCTTGTCGGCCTCGACACCGAGGTGCTCGACGACGATCTTCTTCACGCGGTCGGCGGTCTCGCTCATACCCTGTTCCTTCTTGCGAGGTTTGCTGTTGCCCCACGCACGTAGAGCGCGGCCCCACCACTGGCAAGGGGGAGGCAGGGGAGTCGTCCGCGAAACATTAACGGATCGGCGTCATGCAGATGCCCATGTTCGAGGCGATCGCCACCGGAAGCTGGCTCGACCGGCGACGCATCGCGATGGTCGCGCGGATGTCGCTCGCGGCGACGGTGCTGATGTTCGTCGCGCTGTTCGCCACCGCGCACGGCACGCGCGATTTCCTCGGCCGGCCGCTCGGCACCGATTTCTCGAACGTCTGGTCGGCGGGATACATGGCGCTGCATGGCCACGCGGCGGAAGCGTGGGATTGGGGAGCGCAGGCGGCGGTGCAGCGCGCGGTGCACCACGATCCGCACGTTCCCTTCTACGGCTGGCATTATCCGCCGCCGTTCCTGCTCGTCGCGACGCTGCTCGCGCTGCTGCCCTATGTCGCCGCGCTCGTGTTGTGGCAGGCGGTGACGCTCGCGGCCGCGCTGTGGCTCGTCACCCGCATCGTGCCGCACCGGCTGACCCTGCTGATCGCCGCCGCCGCGCCGGTGGTGATGGTGTGCCTCGGCCACGGCCATAACGGCTTCCTCACCGCCGCCCTGCTCGGCGGCGGGCTGTTCCTGCTGGAACGCAGGCCGTTCGCCGCCGGGCTGCTGATCGGGTGCCTTGTCTACAAGCCGCAATTCGCGGTGCTGCTGCCGCTGGTCCTGCTCGCGAGCGGGCGGCGGCGGGCGGTGGCCGGCGCGATCCTGTCCGCCGGCGCGCTGGTGCTGGCGACCTATGCGATCTGGGGCTGGCCGGTGTGGCAGGCGTTCCTCGATTCGCTGCCGCTCACCCGCAGCGTGGTGATCGAGGCCGGCAACACCGGCTGGGAGAAGATCCAGACGGCGTTCGGCGCGGTGCGCGCGCTGGGCGGATCGGTGGCGCTGGCCTATGCGGTGCAGGGCGCCGTCACCGCCATCGCGCTGCTCGCCGCCCTGATCGCGACGCTGCGCGCCACGCCGGCGGTGCGCAACGCGGTGGTGCTCGCCGCCGCGCTGCTCTCCACGCCCTATGCGCTCGATTACGACTATACGCTCGCGGGAATGGCGATCGCCTTCCTCGTCGCGGACGGGCGCGCGCGTGGCTTCCTGCGCTGGGAGGCGAGCGTGCTGGCGATCGCCTGGGCGATGCCGCTGTTCGCGCGGAGCATCGCCCATCTGACGCTGATCCCGCTCGGCGTGATGAGCCTGCTCGCGCTGTTCGCCGTCGCGGTGCGGCGAATGGCGCTGCTCGATCACGCCTTCGCGGGTATCACACCATCGCCATCCCGCCGTTGACGTGCAGCGTCTGGCCGGTGACGTACCCCGCCTCCTTCGACGCGAGATAGACCACGGCGGCGGCGATATCCTCGCCCGTGCCGAGATCGCCGGCGGGAATCTTGCCGAGCAGCGCAGCCTTCTGCGCTTCCGGCAACACGTCGGTCATCGCCGAGCGGATGAAGCCGGGGGCGACGCAATTCACCGTGATGTTGCGGCTCGCCAGCTCCTGCGCCAGCGCCTTGGACATGCCGACGAGGCCCGCCTTGGACGCGGCATAATTGGCTTGCCCCGGATTGCCCGTCTGCCCGACGATCGAGGTGATCGAGATGACGCGGCCGAAGCGCTGCTTCATCATCGGCTTGGCGGCGGCGCGAATCAGGCGGAAGGCGGCTTCGAGGTTGACCGAGATCACCTGCCGCCACTCCTCGTCCTTCATCCGCATCGCGAGATTGTCGCGCGTGATCCCGGCGTTGTTGACGAGGATGTCTAGCCGCCCGCCGAGCGCCTCCACCGCCGCCGGCACCAGCGCATCGACCGAAACCGGATCGGAAAGGTCCGCCGGCACCGCGACATGATCCCCGCCGAGGCTGGCTCGGAAAGCGGTGAGCTTTTCCGCATTGGAGCCGGAAACCGCCAGCCGCGCCCCCTGCGCCGCCAGCCCGCGCGCGATCGCCGAACCGATCCCGCCCGAAGCGCCGGTCACCAGCGCGGTCATGCCTGTCAGGTCGAACATTCCAGAATCTCCCGATTATCGGAGGCGGTTCCGGCCCGTTCCCCCACCCGGCCTCCCAGCCATGATGCCGATGGGAGGCGGGTGGGGGAGCGGGCCAGAACCGCGATTTGAATCAGAGCGTCTTCAGCAGCGCTTCGATGTCGTCCATCGACACCACGCTGGTCGCATTGGCGTCGGGCGCAGTGCGCTTGACCATCGGGCCGAGCACCTTGCCGCCGAACTCGACGAACTCGCCCACCCCGGCGTCCTGCATCGCCAGCATCGATTCGCGCCAGCGCACCATGCCCGTCACCTGCCGCACCAGCCCGGCGCGGATCGCATCGACGTCGCTCACCGCCCTAGCGTCGACATTGCAGTAGAGCGGCACCAGCGGCGCGGCGATGCGCGCGTCGGCCAGCGCCTTCTCCATCGCATCGGCGGCGGGCTGCATCAGCGGGCAGTGGAACGGCGCGGAAACGGGGAGCAGCAGCGCCCGCTTCGCGCCGTGATCCTTGGCGATCGCCACCGCGCGATCGATCGCGTCCTTCGCGCCGCTGATGACGACCTGCGACGGATCATTGTCGTTGGCGACGGTGCAGACCTGCCCCTCGGCGGCTGCGGCCGCGATCGCCTGCGCCTTTTCGAGGTCCGCGCCGAGCAGCGCTGCCATCGCGCCCTCGCCCACCGGCACCGCCGCCTGCATCGCCTGCCCGCGCAGCTTGAGCAGCCGCGCGGTGGTCGCGAGGTCGAACGTCCCCGCCGCGCACAGCGCGCTATATTCGCCCAGCGAATGCCCCGCGACGAAATCGGCCTTGTCGGCCAGCGACACACCGCCCTCGCGCTCCAGCACACGCAAGGTGGCGATGGCGTTGGCCATGATCGCGGGCTGGGCGTTCTCGGTGAGGGTCAGTTCGTCCGCCGGGCCTTCGGTCATCAGCCGGAACAATTTCTGGCCGAGCGCCTCGTCGACCTCCTCGAACACCTCGCGGGCATGGCCGCTGGCGTCGGCTAGCGCCTTGCCCATGCCGACGGACTGGCTGCCCTGCCCCGGAAAGATGAACGCGCGCATGATGCCTCCCTGATCGAAGCGCGCGGCGTAAGCGCGGGAACGGCGCGGGGTCAACCTCGCGTGCGGACCAGCACCATTTCCGCGCCCGGCGCGAACATGCGCCGCGCGACGGGCGCGGGAACGATCGCCTCCAGCCCGAGCGCGCGCAGCACCTGCCCCAGCCGCGTCGGCGGGACGGGATAATGCGCGACGATCGTGCCGGGCGGCGCGGATGTGGCCGGCGCGACGACCAGCCCGCCCGGCCGGGTGGGCGCGTAGCGGAGGTTGGCGAGATGCGCGAAGGCCATCGGTATCTCCGCGCGGCGCACCTCGTGCGGATCGCCCGCCACGATCTCGCGCGGGTGGCTGCGCGCGGCGTCCACCAGCACCTCCATCTCCCAGTGCGGATGGCGGTTGCCGACGCTCAGCAGCAGCAGGTTGCTCCCGACGATGGCGGCGAGCAGCAGTGCCCGCCAGCGCGCCGCGAGCCGGTCGAGCCAAAGCGCCAGCACCACCGCCGCCGCGACCGCCGCCAGCGTGAAGTAGCGCGGGTTGAGCACCAGCTTGGTGTAGAGCGCCGCGACCAGCAGGAAGCTCGCCCCCGCCATCGCCGCCAGCACGATCAGCCGCCGCCGCGCGCCCGGCTCCAGCCCGCGCGCGGCGCCGAACGCGAGGGCGATCCCCGCGAGCCAGAACAGCAGCCCGAAATCGTCGTTGACCAGCAGCACCAGCAGCGGGTCGATCGGCGGCCACAACAGGAAATTACCCTCCAGATTGGCGGCGCGGTCGATATGCTCGTCGTGATGGAAGGCGATACCGTAGCGGCGTAGCGGATCGCCGGTCATGGCATATTGGAACAGCGCCTCCGCCCCCAGCACCAGCGCGACGCCGACGCCCATCGCGACCAGCACGCGGCGCGGCACCGGGCGCCCGATCAGCAGCATCGGCGCGAAGGCGACGAGCGGCAGCACGCTCGTCTCGCGGCACAGGATCGCGATGCCGAAGCACAGCCCAGCGCCAATACCGCGCCACAGCCCCGCGCGATCGTCCGCCGCGCCGCCGAGCAGCAGCGCGCCGCCGACCAGCGCGGCGGCCTCGGCCAGATCGACGCTGACGGTCGAGGCATAGACGATCACCACCGGCAGCGTCGCGATCAGCAGCGCCGCGATCCATCCCGCGCGTTGCCCGCCGACGCTCCGCGCGAACAGGCCGGTCAGCGTCACCAGCAGGATATAGAACAGCACCGCCGTCACCCCGAAGGCGGCGAAGCCCGGCCCGAGCGCGGCGATGATGGCGGCGAAGGGCAGGAGCAACGGGAAGCGCGTCGACCAATGGTCCGTCCCCGCCGCCGGCGGGTGCGTGAGCCACGCCCGCGCGCCGGCATAATAAAGCGAATCGTCCGATGCGATGAACCCGACCCAGCCGATCCACAGCGCCAGCGCCGCCAGCGCGACGAGCAGCGCGCACCAGCGCCATGATATCCGCGAGCCAGCCAATGTCATGCGCCGCCCCTAGCCGACCAGCGATGGAGATTTGGTTTAAGGGCCGCCGTCGCGCTTGCCTTTCCGTCGCTTTCCGCTAAGGGACGCGCCTTCACGGGCGGCGGAGCGATCCTTCGCCCGCGAGATTGTTTGTTGTGACGACAGCCGGAGGGGCATGGCACGGGGCCATGTCAGCGATCGGTCAACGAAGGAAAGCAGATGGCTCTTTACGAGCACGTGTTCCTTGCGCGCCAGGACCTGGCGCAGGCGCAAGTGGACGCGCTGGCGGAAGCCGCCACCAAGATCGTCGAGGCCCACGAGGGCAAGGTCGTCAAGACCGAGACCTGGGGGCTGCGCAGCCTTGCCTATCGCATCGCGAAGAACCGCAAGGCGCATTACGTGATGATCGAGATCGACGCCCCCGGCGACACCATCGCCGAGCTGGAGCGCCAGAACCAGATCAACGAGGACATCATCCGCTACATGACCATCAAGGTCGACGCCCATGAGGCCGGCCCGTCGGTGATGATGCGCAAGCAGGAGCGTGACCGCGAGCGTCGCGCCGAGCGTGGCGAGCGCGGTGAGCGCCCGCGTCGTGACCGTGAAGAGGAGCTCGCATAATGGCCCGTCCGTTCTTCCGCCGCCGCAAGAGCTGCCCCTTCTCCGCGAAGGACGCGCCCCGGATCGATTACAAGGACGTCCGGCTGCTCCAGGGCTTCGTCTCTGAGCGTGGCAAGATCGTGCCGTCGCGCATCACCAGCGTGTCGGCGAAGAAGCAGCGCGAACTCGCCCAGGCGATCAAGCGCGCGCGTCATCTGGGCCTGCTGCCCTACGTCGTGAAGTAAGGAGCGCTCTTATGGACGTGATTCTGCTTGAGCGCATCGAAAAGCTCGGCACCATCGGCGATGTGGTGAAGGTGAAGGACGGCTTCGCCCGCAACTACCTGCTGCCGAACAAGAAGGCGCTGCGCGCCAACGAGGCCAACCGCAAGGTGTTCGAGGCCAACCGCGCCCGCATCGAGGCCGAGAACGCGAACCGCCGCGTCGACGCCGAGAAGGAGGCCAAGGGCTTCAACAACGTCGCCGTGACGATCATCCGTCAGGCGTCGAACACCGGCCAACTCTACGGCTCGGTCGCGGTGCGCGACATCGTCGAGGCGCTGGTGGCCGACAAGCACAAGGTCGCCAAGAGCCAGGTCGTGCTCGATCGCCCGATCAAGGCGATCGGCGTGTACGAGGTGAAGGTTGCGCTGCACCCGGAAGTGGCGGTGTCGGTGAAGGTCAACGTCGCCCGCTCGCCGGAGGAAGCCGAGCTTCAGGCCTCGGGCGTCGACGTGACGGCGCAGATGTTCGAGGAAGGCCGCGATCAGGGCGGCTTCACCGAGAACTATGATCCCAACGCCGAGCCGGGCGCCACCGCCGAGGTTCAGCCGGAGGAAGCGGAGCAGGCGTAAGCCCTCTCTCCTCGTGGACAGGAAAAGGCCCGTCGGAGCGATCCGGCGGGCCTTTTCGCTGCTCCGGCCCCTCCGTTGAACGAGAGTCCATCTTCATCATTGCGCCGTGCCGCAGTTCCGCTATGGGCGCGCCTGAGGAAGTCATTCCTCGCAAGATCGCGCCGGTGCCCGAAAGGGCTTAATATGGGAACGCGGTGAGGCACGTCCGAAAGGCGCGCCGAATCCGGGGCTGTCCCTGCAACTGTAAGCGGCGAGCGCGATGCACTGCCCGGATTCGTCCGGGCGGCCACTGGGGCAACCTGGGAAGGCGTGCATCGGGCCGTGACCCGCGAGCCAGGAGACCTGCCGGCGTATTGGTCGCTCTTGCCTTGGTCCAGGGAGAGACCGGGGCACGGTATCCATCCGTCTGAGCGGCGAACATGCGGCGGGGGCCGCATCGGCGCGCGGGTGGGTGCATTGGCGTCCGCTCACCATCGCACGCCGACCGCTCGCATCGGGCGGCCGCTCCCTCCGTCAGGCTCGCGACGCCGCGGGGGGAATACCCATGAAGACCAGTTATGTTTCGTTGCTGGCGATCGTCATCGCCGGTCAGGCCCATGCCGAGGATATGGCGGCCGTGGACGCGGCGGCGGGCGACGATGTCGTCGTCACCGCCAGCCGCTCAGGCGACGCGATCCCGCTCGACCTGATCGGCTCGTCGGTCACCGTGATCGACGATCGGGAGATGCAGGACCGCCAGACGCGCATCGTCGCCGACGTGCTGCGCGACGTGCCAGGCGTGGCGGTCAACCGCAACGGCGCGATCGGCGGGCTGATCGATATCCGCATCCGCGGCGCCGAGGCCAATCAAACCCTGGTGTTCATCGACGGCATCAAGGCCGAAAACCCCTATAGCGGCACCTATGACTTCGGCACGCTGCTCAACGACGAGGCGTCGCGGATCGAGGTGCTGCGCGGCCAGCAAAGCTCGCTCTACGGCTCGGACGCGATCGGCGGCGTCATCACCTACACCACGCTCTCGGGCCGCGAGAAGCCGGGCTATTCGCTCCGCGCCGAGGGCGGTTCGATGGGCACCTTCTCCGGCGGCGCGCGTGCCGGCGGCGTGGTCGGCGACCAGTTCGATTATGCGCTCACGACCAGCTATTACCAGACCGACGGCTATCCCGTGGCGCCCGGCGGGAAGCTCGACGTCGGCTCCGACAACCTGGGCGCGTCGGCGAAGCTGAACTGGACGCCCGCGGCCAATTTCAAGCTGACCGCCGTCGGCCGCTACAGCCTCACCCACGCCGATCTCAACGATCAGCAGATCGCCCCCACCTCGCCGATCGTGCAGGGCTATCCGGTCATCACCGCGATCGACACGCCGGGCGACACGGCGCGCAATCGCGGCTGGTACGGGCTGGTCGGGGCGACGTGGAGCCTGTTCGACGACGCCTGGACCAACGCCGCCACCGCTGCGATCACCGACAACCGGCGTGACTTCGACGGCCCCTACGGCCCGTCCGGCGACGTCGGTCGCCGCTACCGCGCGACCTTCGACAGCACGGTGCGCTTCGGCAGCGACCATGTGAAGAACCGCTTCACGCTGGCGATGGATTACGAGCGGCAGGAATTCCGCAACACCACCGCTTATGCCGACCAGAGCACGCACGTCCTCGAGACCCGCGGCTATGTCGCCAGCTATGACGTGACGGTGGACGATCGCCTCGCGTTGGGCGCCTCCGCGCGGATCGACGACTACAACCGCTTCCGCGATGCCGCGACCTATCGCGCGACCGCCAGCTATCTCCTGCCCGGCGGCACGCGCTTCCACGCGGCCTACGGCACCGGCATCAAGGCGCCGACGCCGGGCGAATTGTTCGGCTATACGAGCGGCCTCTACATCGGCAATCCCGCGCTGCGGCCGGAACAGTCGAAGGGCTGGGAAGCGGGCGTCGAGCAGTCGCTGCTGGACAGGTCGGTGACGATCGGCGCGACCTATTTCAACAACATCTTCACCGACCAGATCGACACGACCTACGTCTATGATTCCGGCAGCGGCACCTATATTCAGCAGAGCTACAACCAGAGCGGCCGGACGCGGCAGGAGGGCGTCGAAGTCTATGCCTCCGCGCGGGTTTCCGATTTCCGGCTGGACGCGAGCTACACCTACCTGAACGCGCCGCAGACGATCGACGCGCTCGCCGGGCCGGCGCCGGGCGACGGCAGCTTCCAGTTCCCGGTGCCGATCACCGGCCAGGCGGTCCGCCGGCCGAAGGACGTCGCCTCGTTCAACGCCACCTATGCGCCGAAGTCCCTGCCGCTGACCGCCACGCTGACCGTCCGCTACAACGGCCGCCAGCGCGATTATGCCTTCAATTCCGACTATTCGCGCCTGCTGGTGGACCTGAAGGCCTATACGCTCGTCAATTTCAACGCGAGCTACGACATCGGCGCGCATGTCCAGGTCTTCGGTCGCGTGGAGAACCTGCTCGACCGGAAATATCAGGAGGTGTTCACGTACAACGCGCCCGGCCGCGCGGCCTATGGCGGCGTGCGCGTGACGTTCTGATCGGCGGGAGACGGCAATGAAGCTCCGCACCGGCGACGATCCCGATGCTGGCGTAGCGCCGGTTCGGCGGGCGGAACGCCGGTGCGCCGGCGGGAGCGCCGGAAGCATGCGAAAGCGCCATTCGCGGGACGCCGGAATCGAATGCCGCGCGGTCCTAGCGGCGTTCGATCTGCTCCGCGATCCGCTTCGCCGCGAGGACATAGGCCGGAGCGCCGCAGACCGTCCACGCCTCCGGCACGCTGATGCGCGGGATGCCGGCGAGCGCCGGATGATGCAGCATCTCCGTGCCCTGATCGGTGACGCGATCGGTGGCGCTTTCGACGATCAGGAAATCGGGCCGCGCGGCGACCATCTCCTCCAGGCTCACCCGCGCCAGCGCCGGCTTGTGGAGCTTCGTCGCGAGGTTCACCAGCCCGACGCGGCGCATCAGTTCGTCGATCAGCGTGCCGGTCCCCGTCATGAAGCCGCGCCGCTGATAGTAAGCCGCGACCTTGCCCCTGCCCGGCCGGCCGATCCGCGCGAGGTCGCGCTCCATGCGCGCGATGAGCACCTCGCCGCGTTCCGGATGGCCCACAGCGGCGGCGGTCTGGCGGATCGACGCATAGACGCCGTCGAGCGTATCGGCGATCTCCAGATCGAGCATATGGTAATGATGCCCCTTGAGCGCCGCCATCGCGGCGCTGCCCCGCGCGGGCATGCCGATGACCAGATCGGGGTCGATCGCCAGTATCTGCTCGGCCGAATTGGAGAGGAGCGGCAACCCGCGCGCGCGCGCCGCCTCGCCCGACATTTCCACATCGGTGGCGCTGCGCGTCAGCCCGGCGATCTGATCGCGATCGGCGAGCGCGAGGATGAGCTGGTCCGCGCACAGGTTGAGCGAGACGATCCGCTTCGGCCTGACCACGGGCGCGGAACCGGCCGCCGTCGCCGCATGGAGCGCGGCGCCGCCCAACGCGGCCAGCGGCAGGGCAAGCGCGAGAAGCCTGTATCGCAGCATGAGCGCTTCCATAACCGACTCCCCGCCGCCGGCAAGCGCAACGGGTGCGCCGCATGACGCCGTCCCGCCCGTTGCTGATCGCCGGCCTGCTCGCCTTCACCCTGCTCGCGGCGACCGGCTCGCTGCTGCTGGGAACGGTCGGCCTGTCGCTGCCGCGCATGATCGCGGCCTTCGCGGGTCACGGCGATCCGATCGCCACCACCATCCTGTTCGATCTCAGGATGCCGCGCACCCTGCTGGGCCTCGCGGTCGGCGCGATGCTCGGCCTCGCCGGTGCGGCTTTGCAAGGCTATCTGCGCAATCCGCTCGCCGAGCCTTCGGTGCTGGGCACGTCGAACGCGGCGTCGCTGGGAGCGGTCGCCGCGATCTATTTCGGGCTGGCCGGGCTGCATCCGGTGATGCTGCCGCTGCTCGCCGTATCGTGCGCGATGCTCGCGCTGGCGCCGCTGTTCATCCTTGCCGGACGTTCCGAAAGCCCGCTCACCCTGATCCTCGCCGGCATCGCCATCGGCACGCTGGCGACCGCCGGGGTCAGCCTTGCGCTCAACCTCTCGCCCAATCCGTTCGCGGCGATGGAGATCATGACATGGCTGCTCGGCAGCCTTGAGAACCGCTCGTTCGAGCATCTATGGATCGCGCTTCCGTGCATCGCGGCCGGCATGGCGCTGCTGTTGTGGGACGGCCGCGCGCTCGACGCGCTGACGCTGGGCGAGGACGGCGCGCAGACGCTCGGCGTGGACCTGCGCCGCACCCGGCTGCGCCTGCTCGCCGGCACCGCGATCGGCGTGGGCGGCGCGGTGGCGGTGTCGGGCGCGATCGGCTTCATCGGGCTGATCGTGCCGCATCTCGTGCGCCCGCTGACCGATCGCAGCCCGTCCGCGATCCTCGTCCCCTCGGCGATCGGCGGCGCGGCGCTGCTCACCTTCGCCGATCTCGCGGTGCGGCTGATCGATACCAGCAACGAGCTGAAACTCGGCGTCGTCACCGCCTTCCTCGGCGTGCCCGTCTTCCTCGTCCATCTCATGCGGGAGCGGCGGCTGTGGTGAGCATCCGTCTCGAACAGATCGGCGTCACGCTCGGGCGCCGCGCGGTCGTGCGCGAGGTGAGCACCACGTTCGTGCCGGGCGAGCTGACCGGCATCGTCGGCCCGAACGGCGCGGGCAAATCGACGCTCGCCCGCGCGATGCTCGCGCTGGTGCCGCGTGGCGGCCGGATAACGCTGGACGGCGAGGATATCGCCGCGATCCCGCGCCCGGCGCTGGCGCGGCGCATCGCCTATCTGCCGCAGGGGCAGACGCTGCACTGGCCACTGTCGGTGGAGCGGCTGGTCGGGCTGGGCCGGCTGCCGCACCTCGGGCCGATGTCGCGCATCCGTGATGCCGATAAGGCCGCGATCGAGCGGGCGATGGCGCGCACCGACGTGCTGCCGCTGCGCGATCGCCTCGCCACCAATCTTTCCGGCGGCGAGCGCGCGCGCGTGCTGCTGGCGCGCGCGCTGGCGGTGGAGGCGCCCGCGCTGATCGCCGACGAGCCGCTCGCCAGCCTCGATCCCGGTCACCAGATCGACGTGATGGAACTGCTCCGCGCCGAGGCGCGCGGCGGGGCGGCCGTGATCGCGGTGCTCCACGATCTCACCATGGCGGCGCGCTACTGCGACCGGCTGCTCCTGATCGATCGCGGCACGCTGATCGCCGAAGGCACGCCGGGCGAGGTGCTGACTCCCGCCAACCTCGAAACCGTCTATGGCATCCGCGCCCGCGTGGAGCTTGACGGCGACTGGCCGACGATCACCGCGCTGGGCCGAAGCCAGGATTGAGTGATCGGCCCCTGCCCTTCCATTGCGGTTCGCGATAAAAGCCATGCAGACATTTAATTTTCGGATGATGGAATAGCGGCCTATCGAGCGGGCAAGGCGATGGGGGGAGATGGAAATGGACGACGTTCGCCGCTCGATCAGGGCATTTCCTCTCGCCGCCGCGCTGCTCGCGCTCCACGCCCCGGCCGGCGCGGCCGCGCCCGAACCGGCCGATATCCTGATCGCGGACGGCACCGTCATCACCATGGACCCGGCGCGGCGGGTGATCGAGGACGGCGCGGTGGCGATCGTCGGCAATCGCATCGCCGCCGTCGGCACCACCGCCGAGCTGAAGGCGCGCTTCCACCCGCGCGAGGTGATCGACGCGCGCCGCAAGATCGTGATGCCGGGGCTGATCGACGGCCACGGTCATGCCGGCCACGAACTGCTCAAGTCGCTCGGCGCCGACAGCGACGACTGGAACGATATCGCCGAGCGCATGTACGCGCACGGCTCCACGCCGGATTTCTGGCGCGCCGACGCGATGCTCGCCGGGCTGGAGCGGCTGAAATTCGGTGTCACCACCTCGGTCAACTTCTTCGGCGGTGGCGCGGACGTCTATCGTGTGGACGACCCCAAATACGGCGACGCCTATCTCGACGGCGTCAAGGATATCGGCGTCCGCTGGTTTCTCGGCGTCGGCCCGCGTCGCGGCCCTTATCCCAGCTCCTTCACCGAATGGAACGGCACGGCGCACCATGACGTCGCGGTGCCGTTCGACAAGCAGATGGCGGTGTCGGAAACACTGATCCGCAAATGGAACGGCGCGGCGGACGGCCGGGTGAAGATGGCGGTGGTGTTCCCGACGATCAGCCCGGACCAGAAACTGGAAGGCGCCGCGCTGGACGAGGTGAAGCGCGAGGCCCACGCCGCGCGCGACCTGTCGAAACGCTACCATGTCCTGTTCCTGCAGGACGGCCACACGCGCGGCACGGTGAAATATGCCAATGACGTGCTCGGCCTGCTCGGCCCGGACGCGATCTTCTCGCACGCCACCAGCCTGACCGACGAGGAGATCAGGCTGATCGCCTCCACCGGCACGCGCATCTCGCACAATCCCAGCGCGGTCTTCTCCATGTACGGCCGCAATCCGACGACCGAGCTGATCGACGCCGGGGCAGTCGTCATGCTCGGCTCGGACGGTGTCGCGCCGGATCGCAGCTTCGACATGTTCCGCCACATGTTCCAGGCGACGCGCTATCACCGGTTCTACTTCCACGACGCCAAGGTGCTGCCCGCCGGCAAGGTGCTGGAAATGGCGACGATCGACGCCGCCAAGGCGCTGGGGTTGGAGAAGGAGATCGGCTCGCTCGAACCGGGCAAGAAGGCCGACGTCATCCTGGTCGACTGGTTCAAGCCGCACCTGACGCCGATGAACATGCCGGTCTATCGCATCGTCTATTACGCCAATGGCGAGGACGTCTCGACCGTATTGGTCGACGGCCGGGTGCTGATGCGTGATCGCAAGGTGCTGACGGTGGACGAGGACAAGGTGCTGACAGCGGCGCAACGCGAATCCGATCTCGCCATCCATCGCGCCGGGCTGGAGAAATATACAGAGATGCCCGAGGGGTTCTGGGGGAAGACGCGGCTGCCCGACCAGAAGGCGAAGTGAGCTACGCCGCTTCCACGCTCCTGACCAGCCGGGGCAGCGCCACGCCCAGCGCGGCCGCGCGATAGAGGTAGCTCGCCAGCAGCGCGATCCACACGCCGATATCGCCCCACCCGCGCAGCATCGTGTCGGTCACTAGATAGAGCGCCACCGAAACGAGCGCCGCGTTGCGCAAGATGCGCCCACGCGTCGCGCCGATGAAGATGCCGTCGAGCAGCCAGCTCGGCATCCCCAACAGCGGCACCAGCGCGCAATAGGGCAGCATCGCCAGCGCCTGTCGCTGCACCGCCGGATCGTGCGTGACGAGCGCGATCAGCCACGGTCCAGTCGCGGCAATGACGCCGGCGAAGACCAGTCCTCCGGCCAGCGAGAACTCCCCCGTCAGCCGCGCCGCCCGCAGCAACGCCGCGCGCGATCCCGCGCCGGTCGCCGCCCCGACGCGCGCCTCCGCCGTGAAGGCGAAACCGTCGAGGACGAAGGCGCTGACGCTGACGAACTGCATCAGCACATGATTGGCGGCGAGCGGCACCGCGCCCAGCCGCGCCCCGGCGCGCGCGAACCAGGTGAACAGCAACAGCAGCGCCACCGTGCGGATCATGATGTCGGCGTTGACCGAAAGCAGCCGTCGGAACGCGCCCGGCGCGAATGTCGCGCGCCGCCCGATCCGCCACCAGCCCGGCCCCAGCACATGCCGCGCCGCCCATAGGCCGCTCGCCAGCGCGACCCATTCGGCGATCGACGTCCCGATTCCCGCGCCCCATGCGCCAAGGCCGAAGCCGGCGACCAGCAGCACGTCTAGCGCGATGTTGACGCCGTTGAACGCCACCTGACACGCCAGCGCCAGCCGCGTCCGGCCCAGCCCGAGCAGCCACCCGTTGAGGACGTAGAAGCCAAGTGCGGCGGGCGCCCCGGCGAAGCGCGCGGTGGTGAAGCCGTGCGCGGCCTCCGCCGCCGACGCGGGCACCTGCATCAGCGAAAGCGCGAGCGGCACGATCGCCGGCGACAGCGCCAGCAGCGCGATGCCCAGCCCCAGCCCGAGCAGCAACGCCCGCAGCAGCAAGGCGCGCAATTCCTCCCCGCCGCCGGCGCCGAGCGTCTGCGCGGTGAGGCCGGTCACGCCCATGCGCAGGAAGCCGAAGGTCCAGAAGATCAGGTTGACGGTGGTCACGCCCAGCGCGACCCCCGCCAGCGTCGCGGCGTTCCCGGTGCGCCCGATCACCGTGGTATCGACCACCCCGACCAGCGGCACCAGCACCTGACCGAGGATGATCGGCCAGGCCTGGGCGAAGATATCGCGGCGAGTCAGCGGTGTCATCGCCCGCGCCATCCCACGACCGGCGGGGCGACGCCACTCCCCGCCGGTCGTTTCCGGCGGGGCGATGCGTTCACATCAGCCGGCATAATCCTTGACGAGGTCGAACAGGAAGTCGCGCCCCTTATAGACCGCGTCGACCCGCATCCGCTCGTTCAGGCCATGCGCCCCGCTCTCGGGATCGTTGTAGAGACCCGGCGGGCCATAGGACGGGATGCCGATCGTCTCCAGATAGATGCCGTCGGTGCCCCCGGTCGACATGGTCGGCACCAGCGGCACGCCGGGATAATATTTGGCGACCAGCTTCTCGGCCGGGCCGACGATCCTGGGATCGAGCGTCGGCGGCACGGCGGCCGGGCGGATCGGCGGCGTCAGCGTCACCTTCATCCTGGGATCGCCGATCACCTTCTCCAGCTCGGCGCGGATCGCTTCCACGTCATTGCCGGGGAAGATGCGGCAGTTGATGTTGGCGCCCGCGCGCTGCGGCAGCGCGTTGTTGGCATGGCCGCCGTCGAGCAGGGTCGCGACGCAGGTGGTGCGCAGCATCGAGTGATAGGAACGATCCTTGTTGAGGATCGCCACCGCCGCCGTGTCCGCCGGGTTCTTCGAAACCGCGAGCATCGCCGCGCCGATCTCGTCCTTTCGCGCCGCGCCGGACTTGGCGAAATAGGCGCGGGTGGTGTCGTTCACCTGCGTGCGGAACTCGTAGTCGCGGATCTTCACCAGCGCGTCGGCCAGTTCGTAGATCGCATTGTCGCGGATCGGGATCGAGCTGTGTCCGCCCGGATTGGTCGCCTCGATCCGGTAGTTCTGGACGATCTTCTCGCCGACGTGGAGCGACATGACGATCGGCTTGCCGTCCGGCCCGGCACGGCCGCCGCCGCCCTCGTTCAGCGCGAACTCGGCGGCGATAAGGTCCGGCTTGTTCTTGGCGAGCCATTCCGCGCCGTCGAACGCGCCGGTCGTCTCCTCGCCGCAGGTCAGCGCCAGCTTCACCGTGCGCTTCGAATTGTAGTTGCTCGCCTTGAAGCGCAGCAGCGTGTCGATCCAGATCGCGTCCATCGCCTTCATGTCGGCGGTGCCGCGACCATAGAAGAAGCCGTTCTCCTCGATCATCTTGTACGGATCGCGCGTCCAGTCCTCGCGCTTGGCCGTCACCACGTCGATATGGCCGAGCAGCAGCATCGGCTTCACCGCCTGCGACGTGCCCGGATAAACGATGACGACGCCGCCGTCCCTGGGATGCTCGGGCACGGAGAAATAGGTGATCTGGCTGTCGCTGAAGCCCGCCGCCTTGAAGCGCGCGCCGATCTTCGCCGCGAGATCGGTGCAGCTTCCGCTGGTGATGCTCGTGTCGGTTTCAACCAACTCCTGATAGATCGCACGGAACGCCTGCTGATCGGGCCTGAGCGTCGGGGTCTGCGCCATCGCGGTCTGCGCCAGCAGCAGCGCGCCCGTCGTCATCACCAGTGACTTCATGTTCGTCTCCCCGTTCGAATTATGATGAGGCAGCTATGGAGTTTTCTCCAGCCCGCCGCAATCGGGGAGCGTGCGTTCAGGCCCGCCGCCGTGCGCCGGCCGTGCGGCGCGGCGGCGTGCGCGCGCGGGACGGCTCGGGCATCGCCGGCTCCGTCGTCCAGCCCAGATGCGGCAGGCTGACGGAGCGTTTGCCGAGCATATCGACGCGCACCACGATCAGCCCCTTCTCCTCGATGAAGTCGAGCATCCGCCGCGCCCGGCTCGGCGAGGCGGTCTGGTAGAGCGCGGCGAGCGTCCCGTTGTCGGGGCATTCCTCTCCAAACCGCGCCGCGCGCGCCAGCCCGAGGAAGGGCGCGAACATCTCCTCCGGCAGCGCCTCCGCCAGCGCCAGCACGTCATCCCAGTCCTGCTCCGGGTTCAGGCCGGCGCGGGCCATCCCATATTGGCGGCGGAAATGATCCAGCGGCTCGTCCGCCGTGACGCCGCGCATCCGGCAGCGCACCTGATAATCCTGATAGGATTGCGGCAGCGGCACGCGCGCATCCTCCCCCGCCATTTCCGCCAGCACGGCGCCGCGCACCGCCGCCTGCTCGGCCTCGTCGAGCACGGGCATGTCGGGCACGGCCGCCGGCGGCGGCGTGGCCGCGCTTTGCATCAGCTCGGAGAAGCTCGGCGGCGACGGCACGGGGATCGGCGGCGGCGCATCCGTCTCGTCGGCGGTGAACAGCCGCTCGCGCAGGCCGTCCGCGTCGGCTTCCGGCAGTGGCGTCAGCCTGGGGCCGACGTTGCGCGCCGCCGTCGTCACGCTGCCGATCCGCACCTTGATCGGGCGCCGCGTGATCGCCGGGCCGAGCGCGAGAAACTCGCCGCGCGCGAGATCGCGGATCTGGTCCGCCTGCCGCCGCTCCATGCCGAGCAGATCGGCGGCGCGGGCCATGTCGATGTCAAGGAAGGTGCGCCCCATCAGGAAATTGGACGCTTCCGCCGCGACATTCTTGGCGAGCTTGGCGAGGCGCTGGGTGGCGATCACCCCGGCCAGCCCGCGCTTGCGGCCACGGCACATCAGGTTGGTCATCGCCGCCAGCGAGGCGCGGCGCGCTTCCTCGCCCACTTCCCCGGCGGCGGCCGGCGCGAAGAGCTGCGCCTCGTCGACCACGACCAATATGGGAAACCATTGCTCCCTCGGCGCCTCGAACAAGGTGGCGAGGAAGGCGGCGGCGCAGCGGAGCTGGTCGTCGACCTCCAGCCCCTCCAGATTGAGCACCACCGAGGCGCGATGCTCGCGCGCGCGGGCGGCGAGCCGCTCGATTTCCGCGAAGCTGTAGTGCGCCGCGTCCACCGCGATATGGCTGAACGCATCGGCGAGCGAGACGAAATCGCCCTCGGGATCGATGATGACCTGCTGGACCAGCCCCGCGCTGCCTTCGAGCAGGCGGCGCAGCAGGTGCGACTTGCCCGAGCCGGAATTGCCCTGGACGAGCAGGCGCGTCGCCAGCAGCTCCTCGAGGTCTAGCTCGACGGAGGCTCCCGCTCCGTCGAATCCCATGTCGATCCTGGCAGTCATCGCCAAGCCGATGGCAACGCCCGGAGCGCGGGGCAAGGGGGTTGCGCCGGAAAGGCGGTCACCTCCCCGGCCGCGCGATCACTCCACCGTCACCGATTTCGCGAGGTTGCGCGGCTGATCGACGTCCGTGCCCTTCGCCACCGCGACGTGATAGGCGAGCAGTTGCACCGGCACCGCATAGACCAGGGGCGCGATCAGCGGGTGGACCTTGGGCATGGTGATCGTCGCGAGGCAGCCTTCGCCCGCCGCCTCCACGCCGTCATAGTCGCTGATGAGCACCACCTTGCCGCCGCGCGCCTGCACCTCCTGCATGTTGCTGACGGTCTTGTCGAACAACGGGCCGCTCGGCGCGATGACGATCACCGGCACATTCTCGTCGATCAACGCGATCGGGCCGTGCTTCATCTCGCCCGCCGCGTAACCTTCCGCGTGGATATAGCTGATTTCCTTCAGTTTCAGCGCACCTTCCAGCGCCAGCGGATAATCCGTCCCGCGCCCGAGATAGAGCACGTCGCGCGCGCCGGCGACCGCCCCCGCCATCGCCTCGATCGCCTCGTCATAGGCGAGCGCGGCGTTGAGCGCGGCCGGTGCTTCCGACAGATGCTTGACGATCGCCTTCTCGTCGGCCGGCGACAGCCTGCCCTTCGCCCGCGCGAGATTGGCGGCGAGCGCGGCCAGCACCGCGAGCTGACAGGTGAACGCCTTGGTCGAGGCGACGCCGATCTCCGGCCCGGCGTGCGTCGGGAGCAGCAGGTCCGCCTCGCGCGCCATCGAGCTGGTCGGCACATTGACCACCGCCGCGATCGTCTGCCCCTCGCTGCGGGCGTGGCGCAGCGCGGCGAGCGTGTCCGCCGTCTCGCCCGACTGGCTGATGACGATCATCAGCCCGCCCGGCTCCATCACCGGCGCGCGATACCGGAACTCGGAGGCGACATCGAGGTCGACCGGCACGCGCGCGAACTGCTCGAACCAGTATTTCGCGACCATCCCGGCATAGAAGCTGGTGCCGCAGGCGACGATCATGACGCGCTTGATCGACGACAGGTCATAGTCGGGGATCGGCAGCGTGACGCGATCCTCCATGCGCTGGAGATAGGCGCGCAGCGTCTGGGCGACGACGATCGGCTGCTCGTAGATCTCCTTCTGCATGAAGTGGCGGTGGTTGCCCTTGTCGATCAGCGCGCCGGTGACGCCGGAGATGGTGATCGGCCGCTCGACCGGATTGTCGTCGCGATCGAACACCTGCGCGCCCTCGCGGGTGCAGACCACCCAGTCGCCCTCCTCCAGATAGGCGATGCGCTGGGTGAGCGGCGCGAGCGCGAGCGCGTCGGAGCCGAGATAGGTCTCGCCGTCGCCATGCCCCACCACCAGCGGCGAGCCGAGCCGCGCGCCGATCAGCAGCTCGGGGTGGTCGCGGAACAGGATCGCCAGCGCGAACGCGCCGTGGAGACGCGGCAGCACCGCGCTGACCGCCGCCGCCGGGGCAAGGCCCGCCTCGACCTGCTCGCTCACCAGATGCGCGACCACCTCGGTATCGGTCTCGCTGGTGAACACCCGCCCCCGCGCGATAAGTTCCTCGCGCAGGGGTTTGAAATTCTCGATGATTCCATTGTGGACCACCGCGACATGCTCGGTCGCGTGCGGATGGGCGTTGTTGGTGGTCGGGCCGCCGTGCGTCGCCCAGCGGGTATGCGCGATGCCGACGTCGCCGGGCAGCGGATTGGCGGCCAGCTCGCGCGCGAGATTGACCAGCTTGCCCGAGGCGCGGCGGCGGTCGATCACGCCGTCATGGACGGTGGCGATGCCGGCCGAGTCATAGCCGCGATATTCCAGCCGCTTCAGCCCTTCGAGCAGCCGGTCCGCCACGTCCGCGGTGCCAAGAATGCCTACGATGCCGCACATACTGCTCTGTCTTTCGAAAAGTTCGGGAAAGGTTCGGTTCAGGTGCTTATCTGGCGGCTTTCTTGCGCGCCGTCATCATCTCGCGGAAACGGGCGGCCCAGCCGGCTTTCTCCTCCTGCGCCGGCCGGACGAGCGCCAATGCATCGGCGCTCACGTCGCGCGTCACCACCGCGCCCGCGCCGACGATCGCCCCGTCGCCGATCGTCACCGGCGCGACCAAGGCGGAGTTGGAGCCGATGAAGGCCCCCGCACCAATCTTCGTCTGATATTTGAAGAAACCATCATAATTGCATGTAATCGTTCCGGCGCCAATGTTCGCGCCGGCACCCACCTCGGCATCGCCGAGATAGGTCAGATGGTTTGCCTTGGCGCCCTCGCCAAGTACCGCCTTCTTCATCTCGACGAAATTGCCGACGCGCGATTTCGCCTGCATCACCGCGCCGGGCCGCAAGCGCGCATAAGGGCCGACCGAGCAGCTTGCGCCGACGCTCGCCCCTTCCAGATGGCTGAAGGCGTGGATCGTCGCGCCGTCCGCCACGGTGACGCCGGGGCCGAACACCACGTTCGGCTCGATCGTCACGTCGCGGCCGAGCGAGGTGTCGTGCGAGAACCACACCGTCTCCGGCGCGATCAGCGTGGCGCCATCGGCCATCGCCTGCGCGCGGCGGCGCGCCTGCCACGCGCGCTCCACCATGGCCAGTTCAGCGCGGCTGTTGACGCCGGCGACTTCCGCCTCGCCTGTCTCGATCACCGCCGAGGGGCGGCCATCGGCGGCGGCGAGCATCACGATATCGGGCAGATAGAATTCGCCCGCGGCATTGTCATTGCCGACGCGCGCCAGCAGGCCGAACAGATCCTCGCTCCGTACCGCCATCAGGCCAGAGTTACAGAGATTTACGGCGCATTCCTCAGGCGATGCGTCCTTATACTCGACCATCTTCACGATATGCCCGTCGCCGTCCGCGATCACCCGGCCGTAAGCGGCGGGATCGACCGGACGGAAGCCGAGCACCACCATCGCCGGCGCATCCGGGGCGTGGAGCCGCTCCAGCATCCGCCGCATCGTATCGGCGGACACGAGCGGCACGTCGCCATAGAGGATCAGCACGTCCCCCGCGAATCCGGCGAGTGCGTACTCCGCCTGATGCACGGCATGGCCGGTGCCGAGTTGCTCCGCCTGATGCACCACCTCCGCGCCGACCGGCGCGACCGCCGCCTCCACCTGCTCGCGCCGCGCACCGACCACCACAACGGTGCGCGCCGGCTCCAGCGCGGCGACGCTCGACAGCAGGTGCAGCAGCATCGGCCGCCCGGCGAGCGGATGAAGCACCTTATGCAGATCGGATTTCATCCGCGTGCCATTGCCGGCGGCGAGGATGATGGCGGCAATCGGTCTGTCGTTCATGCGGAGTGCTTTCGCATTGGAGGCTTGCCATTTCCATAGCCCTGCTGTCTGGCGCATGACCGATGAATGTTTTTCCGTTCACGATCGTCGGGTTCGATCTCGACGGCACGCTGCTCGATACGAGCGCGGACCTTGCCGCGGCGGTGAATCACGCGCTGGCGACTGAAGGGCGCGCGCCGCTGCCGGTCGATCGCGTGCGGCCGATGATCGGCGGCGGCGGGCGGCATATGCTGTCGCTCGCGCTGGCGGCGACCGGCGGAGGTGACGAATCGATGCTCGACCGGCTCTATCCGGTGATGATCGATTTCTATGCGGCCAACATCGCGATCCATACCATGCCTTTTCCGGGCGCGCTGCCGATGCTGGACGCGCTGGCGGGGCTGGACGTGACGATCGCGCTGGTGACGAACAAGGCGGAGCGCCTCGCGCGGCTGCTGCTCGACGCGGTCGGCATCACCGGCCGCTTCGCGACGATCGTCGGCGGCGCGGGCAAGCCCTCGCCCGCGCCGATCGAGGCGATGATCGCGCGTTGCGGCGGCGGCCGCGCCGCGTTCGTCGGCGATTCGGTCTATGACGTCGGCGCGGCGCACGCGGCGGGGATACCGGCGATCGCCTGCGCGTTCGGCTTCCTCAACCAACCCGTCGAAACGCTCGGCGCCGACGCCGTGATCGCGCATTTCGACGACCTGATTCCCGTGCTCGAGAGACTATGACCCATCAGGAACGCCTGACCTTCTGGCGGCTGCTGCTCGCCATCGCGGCGACCTTCGCGATCACGATGGCGCTGCTGCCGCATCCGCCGCAACTCGTCAACGTCGGGGACAAGTGGCAGCATATGGCCGCCTTCGCCACGCTGACGGTGCTGGCGACGCTCGCCTATCCGAAGGCGCCGCTGTGGCGGATCGCCGAACGGCTATCCTTCCTCGGCGCACTGATCGAAGTAGCGCAATCGATCCCCGCGCTGCATCGCGATTGCGACATCATGGACTGGCTCGCCGACACCGGCGCGATCCTCGCGGTGATCGCGTTGGTCGCGCTGTTCAGGCACTTTCGCGGCGACCACGCGACTTGGCCTTGATCCACAGATGCCGCGCCAGCATGGCCGGCGGCATGCGGAGCCAGTGCGAGCGGACGTAGAAGGCAAGTCGCGTCGCCGGCCGGATGCCGCGCCCCCAACCGTCGCGCGCGAGCAGGCGACGGCGCGCGATGGTGTCGAACACGCGCTCGGCGCGGCCCTCCGCAACCGGCGTATCGAACAGCAGGTGCGCCGCCCGCAGCGCCCGCGACACGACCCGCTCCGCCTGATGCGTGGCGGCGCGCCTCGCCAGCCTGACCTGCCAATCCGGGTCGCGCGCGGTGAACTCGCGCACCAGCCGGTCGATATCCCACAGGTTGCGCAGGCCGCCCGACAGATCGCCGTCCGCGAACAGGTGAATCGCGGCATGGACCACCATGTCCTCCGGCGACAGGATAGACAGACCGCCTTCGAGCGGCTCGGCGGCGGCGAGCAGTTGCGCGGCGTCGGGCGTGAGCCGGGCGGTCGGCGGCAGGATCGTGTGGTGGACGTCGATCATCCGGTCGCGCTCGCGATGGATCAGCGGCGGCAGCTCGTGCATCCAGCGCCGATAGTAGCTGTCGTCATAGGGATCGGGCTTCACCCATTCCCATCCGGCCGCGAGCAGCGCCGCCTCCGACGCGTCGAGCACGGCGCGCGGCACGAGGATGTCGAGATCGCCGATATGCCGCCCCCGCCCCGCGTCCAGCCCCGCCGCGACGAAGGCGGTGCCCTTGAGTAGGACCACCTTACAGCCGAGCGGCGCGAGCGCGCGGCGCGCCATTTCCGCCTCCCACAAGGCCTGCCGCCGTCCTTCCTCCGCCGAGCGGATCGCCGCCGCGAGGATCGCCTCCACCCGCGCCGGCAGCGGCAGGCCGCGCAGGCGGAATGCGAGCGAGCCGATCAGCAACTCGGCGCGCGCGACCGTTATCACCTCGCTCCATCGTCCGGCATCGACCCTCAGCGCCGTCTCGGGAACGGCGAGCAGGCGGCAGAGCAGATGCACCGCGCCGCTCCTCATGCTTCCGTCTCGATCGCCGCGATCGCGCTTTCCGCGTGGGGATAATCCAGTGCAATCGCGGGCACGTCGCGCACGAAGCGGGTCAGCGCGTCGAATCCCTGCTCGCCGAGCGCGACATAATTGGTCGATGCCTGCGTCAGCCGGACGAACGCCTCGCCCGCGCCGACAGGTCGGGCGTCGGCCGCGAAGCCGTAGCGCGGGAAGATCAGCCGCACGGGCCGCGCCGGACGGTCCATCGTCGCCAGCGCCGCCTCGCCCGGCACGAGATGGCGGATATCACCCTTCGGCGTCCCCGCCAGCAATGGCCCGAAGCGCGCATCGGGCAGCGCCGCGCGCACCACGTCGATCGCCGCGTTCTTGAGGCTCACCAGCCGGGGAAAGGCGTGGAGCAGCCCGGTATCGGGATCGAGCAGCGCGAACTCGTCCCCCATCAATCGCCAGCCGCGCGCGGAGAGCAGCGCCGCGAGCGTCGATTTCCCCGCGCCGGATTCGCCGGTCAGCACGATCGCCCGCCCCTCGCGCTCCACGGTCGCGGCGTGGAGCAGCAGGAAGCGCCGCTCACCCAGCGCGAGTTGCAGGTTCATCGCCATCTCGGCGGCGAGCAGGCCGTGCGCGAGCGGCAGCGGCGCCGCGTCCGGCAGCATATAGTCCCCCGCGATCGCCACCGACGGGCGGACGAAGCGCCGCCACGGCCGCGTCGCGGACAGCCGCACGGTGTAATCGGTTATCCCCCCTTCTGGAGTGGGATAACCGGCGTAGAGCGCGCGGAGCTGCTCGACCGGCGCGCGCCAGTCCGATCCGACGCGGAACGAGGTCGGCCCGATGCGGACGGAGAAAACGTGCCTCACCCCACCTCGACCAGTCCGGCCGCGACCAGCTCGCCGAGCCGCTCGGTCAGCGCGCCGCGCTCGTCCGGCGCGAGGCCGAAGGCACCGGCCAGCGCCTCCAGCGTGCGCCATTCGCCCGCCATCGCCTCCAGCAGCTCGGGCACCGGGGCGACGACCAGATGGGTGATGCCCGACGCGCGGTGATAGATGGCGACGAGATCGTCGAGCGGCGCGATGCGCAGCCCGCCCTGGGCCGGCGCGCGATAGCGCGTCGCGGCCATCGCGCGTTTACTTCCGCAGCATCTGGAGCGAGGCGAAGCAGGTGAAGCCAGTCGTCCCGCGCTGCAACCGCCCGACATATTTGAGATAGGCGCGGCTGCGCTCGTAATCCGTGCCGGGCAGATTGCCCCCGGTCGCCATCGCGCGGCGCACGTCCTCGCCCTTCAATGGGCGGAGCGGCGGCGCGAAGGCGTTCTTCGTTCCCGCCGGAACGACCTTGCCGTTGGCGTCGATATAGCCGCCCGCGCGGCCCGGATCGGGCACCGGTATCTCGCAGGTGAGCACCGATCCGGCGGTCTGCGCCAGCGCCGGGCGGATCGACACGACCGCCGCCGCCCCCACGGCGCCGAGCATCAGCGCGCGCCTGCGCGTCGCACCCGCGTCGCGCGGTTCGCCGTCATGATCGGTTTCGTCGCTCATCTCGTCCATGCAGTCCCACAATCGGCCCCGCGAGACAAGCAGGGCCGCCGGGACGTATCACGCCGGGACGTTTACCTTTCGGTTTACGCCCGGATGCGCGCGCGCCGGCGATCGGCTAAAGCGCGCGCCGTGCTGGACGGAATCACCCCTCGCGGCTGGCTCGCGGCCGGCATCGTCGCCGTGACGGCAGCCGTCACCTGGGCGCTGGCGGGCGACTGGCAGGTGCCGCTGGTCGCGCTCGCCGGCGGGTTGGTCGCGCTGCTCGCCGCCTCGCAGATGCGCGAGGAGCGGGAGGCGGAGGCCGCCGCCCTCGCCCGCGACGCCGCCGTCCCCGGCCCCGCGATCGAGGTGGCGATCGACGCCATCCTCGAGCCGGTGCTGCTGCTCGAGGGCACGCGCGTCGCGCTCGCCAACCGCGCGGCGCGGACGCTGTTCGGCGAGCATGTCGCGGGAGAGGACGTGCGCACCGCGATCCGGCATCCGGCCGCCGCCACGCATCTTTCGCAGCCGCGCGACGGCGAGCCGCCGCCGATCGAGCTGGTCGGGCTGGGCGGGCTGAACCAGCGATGGGAGATGCGCGCCAACGCGATCGGTGGCAACCGCCGGCTGATCCACCTGCTCGACCGCACCGACGCCCATGCCGCCGAGAAGATGCGCGTCGATTTCGTCGCCAATGCCAGCCATGAGCTGCGCACCCCGCTCGCCTCGATCCTCGGCTATGTCGAGACGCTGGCCGACGAGGCGGGCGACGACGCGGAAATCCGCACTCGCTTCCTGCGCATCGTGTTCGACGAGGCGCAGCGGATGGATCGGCTGGTCGGCGACCTGATGAGCCTGTCGCGGATCGAGGCGGACAAGTTCCGCCAGCCGCCCGATTCGATCGATCTTGCGCGGCTGATCCGCGAGACGGCAACAGCGCTGGCTGGCGCGCATGACGGGCGCGGGCACGATATCTCGCTCCACGTCACACCCGGCCTGCCGGTGGTGACGGGGGATGCCGTCCAGCTCTCCCAGCTCCTGCACAACCTGATCGGCAATGCGATGAAATACGGCCGCCCCGGCACGCCGATCCGCGTCGAGGCGGCGCCGGCGGCGGGGAACATGGTCCGCCTCGTCGTCGCCGATCAGGGCGAGGGCATCCCGCCCGAGCATCTGCCTCGGCTCACCGAACGCTTCTATCGCGTCGATGCCGGGCGCAGCCGTTCGCTCGGCGGCACTGGCCTTGGCCTCGCGATCGTCAAGCATATCGTGGAGCGTCATCGCGGCAGGCTCGATATCGCCAGCACGGTCGGCGAGGGCACGCGCGTCACGGTGATGCTGCGCGCGGCCGATGCCGCTGTCATATTAGCGTAACCTCAGTGTCACACAGGCGTACCGGAAACGAACGCCGCCTATCGAAGGCGTATGGGGTTTTGATGATTCGCCGCGCCGCGCTGCTCGTCGCCATATCGCTGTCGCTCGCCGCCTGCCACGATCAGGCGGCGGGCGGCGGCGCAGGCACACGCGAGCAGATCCGGGCGGTCGGCTCCTCCACCGTCTATCCCTTCACCGCCATCGTGGCGGAACAGTTCCTCGTCAATACGCCGGGCGCCAGGCCGCCGGTGATCGAGTCCACCGGCACGGGCGCGGGGATGAGGCTGTTCTGCGCGGGGATCGGCGCGGCGCATCCCGATATCGAGGACGCCTCGCGCCGCATGCGGCGGGTGGAATATGACGCCTGCGCGCGTAACGGCGCGGGGCGGCTGCTGGAAATCCAGATCGGCATCGACGGCGTGGTCCTCGCCGAAGCGAAGCGCGGCGCGCGGATGGCGCTGACCCCGGCCGATCTCTACCGCGCGCTCGCCGCGACGCCGGGCGGCCGCCCGAACGCCGCGCGGACGTGGCACGACGTGAACCCCGCGCTGCCCGCCACACCGATCCGCGTCTATGGCCCGCCGGCGACCAGCGGGACGCGCGACGCGCTGGCCGGGCTGATCCTGGCGCGCGGCTGCGCGCAGGTCGATCCGGCCGCCGCCACGCTGCGCGCGCGCGATCCGGGCGCGTTCGCGGTGCGCTGCCACCGCATCCGCGAGGACGGCGCCTATATCGACACGGGCGAGAACGACAATCTGATCGTCCAGAAGCTCGCCGCCGACCCCGATGCGATCGGCGTGTTCGGCTTCAGCTATCTGGAGGAGAACGCGGACACCGTGGTCGGCCTGCCGATTGGCGGGGTCGCGCCGAGCCATGCGACGATCGCGGACGGCAGCTATCCGGGCGCGCGGCCGCTCTACCTCTATGTGAAGCAGGCGCATCTCGGCGCGGTGCCGGGGCTGCGCCGGTTCCTCGCGCAATATGCGTTGCTGTGGGGCGATGGCGGCGCGCTGGCGCGGCGCGGGCTGATCCCTTCGCTGGCCGCCGTGCAGGCGCGTTCGGCCGCGATCGTCCGCAACGAGACGCTGCTCGACTCGCGGGAATTGAAGTGACGCCATGTCGCCACTGACGCTCCTGTTCCTGATCTTCGCGCTGGGCACGGTCGGCTGGCTCACCGGACGCGCCCGCGCGGTCCGCTTCCGGCTGGCGACGCCGGGGCGGTTCGGCTCGCTTCCCGGCCATCACGCGGCGTTCGTCGCGCTCTGCACGGTGGCGCCGGCACTGCTGTTCCTGCTGGTGTGGCGCTTCGTCTCCCCGGCGCTGGTGACCAACGCGGTGCTCGCCACTCCGGCGGCGGGCGCCCTGCCCCCGCCCGGCCTGGAGCGCGCCGCGATCCTGTCGGAAGCGCGCAACCTGGCGCACGGACACGCTTATGGCGCGTTCCACACCCTTTCCGCCGTGCTCGCGCCTTTCTATGCCGTCGCGCAGAAACGCCATGACCTGATCGCGGCGGCGATCGCGCTATTGCTCGCGCTGGGCGGCGGCAGCTTCGCCTTCCTGCGCGTCGCCCCGCGCTTCGCCGCGCGGACGCAGGTGGAGCGGCTGGTGATGGGACTGCTGCTCGCCGCCTCGCTGATCGCGATCCTGACGACGATGGGGATCGTCGCCAGCCTGCTGATCGAAAGCGCGCGCTTCTTCAGGATCGTGCCGGTCACCGATTTCCTGTTCGGCACGCACTGGTCGCCGCAGGTGATCGACCCGCGCGATCCGGGCGCCTCGCTCGGCGCGGTGCCGCTGTTCTGGGGCACCTTCTTCATCGGCGCGGTGATCGCGATGATCGTCGCCGTGCCTTTCGGCCTGATGAGCGCGATCTACCTGACGCAATACGCCCGGCCGGCGACGCGGCGCTGGATGAAGCCGATGCTGGAGATCCTCGCCGGGGTGCCGACGATCGTCTATGGCTATTTCGCCGCGCTCACCGTCGCGCCGGCGGTGCGCAATCTCGGCGTGTCGCTCGGCATCGCCTCCGCCTCGTCGGAAAGCGCGCTGGCGGCGGGGCTGGTGATGGGGGTGATGATCATCCCGTTCGTTTCCTCGCTCGCCGACGATTCGCTCGCCGCCGTCCCCGCCGCGATGCGCGACGGCAGCCTCGCGCTCGGCGCGACGCCGTCGGAGACGATCCGCCGCGTGCTGCTTCCCGCCGCGCTGCCGGGCGTGGTCGGCGGCGTGCTGCTGGCGACCAGCCGCGCAATTGGCGAGACGATGATCGTGGTGATGGCCGCCTCCGGGGTTGCGACGCTGACGCTCAACCCCTTCGCCAGCGCCACCACCGTCACCAGGCAGATCGTCGACCTGCTGACCGGCGAGGCGGAGTTCGAAAGCGCCAAGACGCTCGCCGCCTTCGCGCTGGGCCTCACCCTGTTCGCCATCACTCTGCTTTTCAACATCGTCGCGCTGATGATCGTGAAACGGTATCGCGAAGCCTATGAGTGAATCGCCGCCCCGGACGCCGACCGACTGGTCGGGTGAGCGGATGCAGCGCCGCATCGCGCGCCGCTATCGCGCGGAGCGCCGCTTCCGGTTGCTCGGGCTGGCGGCGATCGCGCTGTCGGCGGCGTTCCTGCTGGTCCTGCTCGGATCGATGCTGACGCGCGGCGTCGGCGGCTTCACCGAGACACGCATCGCGCTGCCGCTGGACCTCGGAGCCGCGAGGCTCGCGGTCGATCCTGCCCGCCTAAAGGGGCGCGACGCCGATCGCG
This sequence comes from Sphingomonas sp. CL5.1, assembly GCF_013344685.1. Classification (NCBI taxonomy): domain Bacteria; kingdom Pseudomonadati; phylum Pseudomonadota; class Alphaproteobacteria; order Sphingomonadales; family Sphingomonadaceae; genus Sphingomonas; species Sphingomonas sp. CL5.1. The sequence continues at coordinate 2,346,961 of NZ_CP050137.1, read as the reverse complement.
CGCTGGCCGGCGCCGGGCTGGAGGATGCGGTGGACGCCGCCGCCAATGCCGCATGGCCAAGGCTGGGCGGAGCGGCCCTGCTCTCGGACGGCGCATGGCTACGGGTGCGCGACGCGGTGAAGGCCGATCCGACGCTCCTCCTGCGACGCACGACGCTGGACGTGCCCGCCGCGAGCGCGATCGACATCGCCTATAAAGGCGACGGCACGCCCGAGGCGGAAGCGACCGTCCGAGCGCTGGGCGGCCAATTGTCACGCGGGTTCAACCGCGATTTCCTCACCGCCGCCGATTCCACCGATCCGACGCGCGTCGGCATCTGGGGCGCGCTCAAGGGATCGCTGATGACGACGTTCGTCACCATCGCGCTCGCCTTTCCGGTCAGCGTGCTGGCGGCGCTCTATCTGGAGGAATATGCCCTCCGCAACCGCTGGACAGGCCTGATTGAGGTGTCGATCAACAATCTCGCGGCGGTGCCCTCGATCATCTTCGGGCTGCTCGGCCTCGCGGTGTTCCTCGGCACCTTCGGGCTGCCGCGCTCGGCCGCGATCGTCGGCGGGCTGACGCTGGCGCTGATGACCATGCCGGTGATCGTCATCGCCGGGCGCAACGCGATCCGCGCGGTGCCGCCCTCGATCCGCGACGCGGCGCTGGGCATCGGCGCCTCGCCGGTGCAGGTGGTGTTCCACCACGTCCTGCCGCTGGCGCTGCCCGGCATCCTCACCGGCACGATCATCGGCGTCGCCCGCGCGCTGGGCGAGACGGCGCCGCTGCTGCTGATCGGGATGCGCGCCTTCATCGCCGCCCCGCCGGACCGGCTTACCGACCCGGCGACGGTGCTGCCGGTGCAGGTGTTCCTGTGGTCCGACGAGGTGAATCGCGGGTTCGTCGAGAAGACCTCCGCCGCGATCGTCGTGCTGCTGGTGCTGTTGCTGGCGATGAACGGCATCGCCATCTACCTCCGCAACAGGTTCGAGACCCGCTGGTGATGCGCGACGACAAGCCGCCCAAGATGACCGCCGAGCACATCGACGTCTTCTATGGCGACCATCAGGCGATCTCGGACGTCTCGATCGACATCCCGCAGGAGGAGGTGACGGCGTTCATCGGCCCGTCCGGCTGCGGCAAATCCACCTTCCTGCGCACGCTCAACCGGATGAACGACACGGTGGCCGCCGCCCGGGTGACGGGCGATATCCGGCTGGACGGCGAGGATATCTACGCCCGCGAGATGGATGTGGTGCAGCTTCGCGCGCGCGTCGGCATGGTGTTCCAGAAGCCGAATCCCTTCCCCAAGTCGATCTACGAGAATGTCGCTTACGGCCCGCGCATCCACGGCCTCGCCAGAGGACGCGCCGATCTCGACCGGATCGTCGAGGAATCGCTCGTCCGCGCCGGGCTATGGAGCGAGGTGAAGGACCGGTTGGCCGATTCCGGCACCACGCTCTCGGGCGGCCAGCAGCAGCGGCTATGCATCGCCCGCGCCATCGCGGTCGATCCCGAGGTGATCCTGATGGACGAGCCGTGCAGCGCGCTCGATCCGATCGCCACCGCGCGGATCGAGGAACTGATCCACGAATTGCGCGGCCGCTACGCGATCGTGATCGTCACCCACAACATGCAGCAGGCGGCGCGCGTCAGCCAGAAGACCGCTTTCTTCCATCTCGGCCGGCTCGTCGAATATGGCGACACATCCGACATCTTCACCAACCCGCGCGAGGAGCGCACGCGGGACTATATCACCGGCCGCTACGGCTGAAGGGATCGCGGATGGCAACCGGACAGGAACATACCGTCAAGGCCTTCGATCAGGACATCGGCCAGCTTCGCGGGCTGATCGGCCAGATGGGCGGGCTTGCCGAGCAGGCGATCGCCGACGCGATGACGGCGCTGCAACGCGGTGACCTCGATCTCGCGCGACGCGTGCGTGACGGCGACAAGGCGCTCGACGCGCTGGAGATGGAGGTGGAGCGCACCGCCGTCCGCGTCATCGCGCTGCGCGCGCCGATGGCGAACGACCTGCGCGAGGTGGTCGCCGCGCTCAAGATCGCCGGCGTGGTCGAGCGGATCGGCGACTATGCCAAGAACATCGCCAAGCGCGTGCCGATGATCGAGGGCGAAAGCCGGATCGAGCCGATTTCCACCCTGCCCGCGATGGCGCGGATGGCGTCGGGCATGGTGCACGACGTGCTCAACGCCTTCGCCGCGCGCGACGCCGATGCGGCGCGGGAGATCTGCGCCCGCGACGACGCGCTGGACGATTTCTACGACAGCATCTTCCGCACGCTCGTCACCTATATGGTCGAGAATCCGCGCACGATCAGCCAGGTCGCGCACCTGCTGTTCGTCGCCAAGAACCTGGAGAGGATCGGCGACCACGCCACCAACGTCGCCGAAATGGTCTATTTCGCCGCCACCGGCACCCGGCTTGCCGATCGAGAGAAGGTAATTAACTGATGGCCCGCGCCCATATGCTTCTGGTCGAGGACGACGCCAGCCTCGCCGAACTGCTCATCTGGCACTTCAAGCGCGAGGATTTCGACGTCGCGCACACCATCGATGGCGAGGAGGCGCTGCTGATGGCGAAGGAAAAGGTGCCCGATATCGTCCTGCTCGACTGGATGGTCGAGGGCATCTCGGGGATCGAGGTCTGTCGCCGCCTGCGGCGCGCGACCGAGACGCAGAACGTGCCGATCATCATGCTCACCGCGCGCGGCGAGGAGGAGGATCGCGTGCGCGGGCTGGAAACCGGGGCCGACGATTACGTCACCAAGCCCTTCTCCCCGCGCGAATTGGTCGCGCGCGTCGGCGCGGTGCTGCGCCGCGTGCGGCCCGGCCTCGCCGGTGAGATGCTGAGCTACGCCGATCTCGAAATGGACACCGTCGGCCACAAGGTGCGGCGCGGCGGCGAGGTGATCCCGCTCGGCCCGACCGAGTTCCGCCTGCTCAAGCATTTCCTCGAACATCCCGGCCACGTCTTCTCGCGCGAGCGGCTGCTCGACAGCGTGTGGGGGCATGACAGCGACATCGAGAGCCGCACGGTCGACGTGCATATCCGCCGGCTGCGCAAGGCGATCAACGAGGGAGACCGGCCGGATATCATCCGCACCGTCCGCTCGGCGGGCTATGCGCTCGATTCGGAAGGGTAAAAAAGCACGCATTTTTTGAATCGCTAACGAAACGACGGAGCCAACCGTGATTTCGTGCGTTGGCGGGTGGCGTATTCATGACGCGAAGTGCGTTTCCTGACAGGAGTTTTTCGCATGAAATCCATTCTTCTGGCGGCTGCGGCGCTGCTCGCCGCCCCTGCGATGGCGCAGGATCAGACACCGCCGGCGACCGACAGCAGCGCCCAGATCGGCGGCCTGCAACCGAGCGCGCCCGCGCTCCAGGGCACGCCGGAGCCCGGCTCGAAGGTGATCTTCAAGCAGGCGCCGGACCCGAACACCGCTTTCCCCCCGCCCCCGGCGAAGGACAGCTATCCGGTATGCAAGAAGGGCCAGTTCGATGGCTGCGTGCAGGCCGGCACGGGTGACGGTCATGTCGACAGGGCCCCGGCGCATCATGCGAAGAAGCATGTGCGCAGGGCGGCCGTGAAGAAAACCACGACGACGACGACCACCACCACAACGACCGCGCCGAAGTAAGCGCGCGGCGTCACGGGCGGTTGCGCCCGTTTGAATGATGAGTATGGGAAGGCGCTTCATTCCTACCGAAGGAGCGCCTTTTCCATGACCATCCGTTTCGACGACAGGGTAGCGATCGTCACCGGCGCCGGCGGCGGCCTGGGCCGCGAATATGCGCTGGAGCTCGCCCGCCGCGGCGCGAGGGTCGTGGTGAACGATCTCGGCGGCGACCGCACCGGCACCGGCGCATCGGATGCCGCGCTGAAGGTGGTCGAGGAAATCGAGGCCGCCGGCGGCACCGCGATGGCCAACGGCCACAGCGTCACCGAATATGACCAGATGGTCGAGATGGTCGCCCGCGCCAAGGAGAAGTGGGGCGGCATCCACGTCCTCATCAACAATGCCGGCGTGCTGCGCGACAAGACCTTCGCCAAGATGGAACCGGCCGACTTCGAGTTCGTCGTCAAGGTCCACCTGATCGGCTCCGCCTACGCCACCAAGGCATGCTGGGAGACGTTCCGCGAGCAGAATTACGGCCGCGTACTGATGACCGCTTCGTCCACCGGCCTATTCGGCAATTTCGGCCAGGCGAATTACGGCGCGGCGAAGCTCGGCCTCGCCGGCCTCACCAAGACGCTCTACCTCGAAGGCGCCAAGAACAATATCAAGGTCAACACGATCGCCCCGGTCGCGGGCACGCGCATGACCGAGGATTTGTTCCCGGCCGAGGCGTTCAAGGCCTTCTCCCCCGACAAGGTGGTGCCGGCGGCGCTGTTCCTCGTCAGCGAGGACGCGCCGAGCAACCAGATCCTCGGCGCGGGCGCTGGCGTGGTGCAGGCGAGCTACGTCACGCTGACGCAGGGCGTGCTGCTGACGGGCGAAGACCTGTCGCCCGAAGGCGTGCAGAAGCACTGGGCCGAGATCACCGACCGTAAGGGCGAGATCGTGCCCGATTCCGGCGCGGCGCAATCGATGTTGATCGGCCAGAAGCTGACCGGCGGCTGACACGCTTCGAGCCCCTCTCCCTCGAAAGGGGGGCTTCGTTTCCTTACCCCTCGACCAGCTTCATCAGCCGCCGCTCGACCGGGGCGAGCACCGGGCCAAGCTCGTGCCCGCGCCTCAGCACGGCGCCCGCCTCGTTGACCAGCGCCCACATCCCCTGCCGGTTGCGCAGCGCGGGGCGTTTCTCGATGCGATATTCCGGGCGCTCCGCCGCGCGGCGGAAGGCGGCGAAGACCGCCGCGTCGCGTCCGAGATCGATCGCATAGTCGCGCCAATGCCCGGCCGCGACCATCCGACCGTAAAGATCGAGGATGCGCATCAGTTCCGGCCGGTCGAACCCGATCTGGCCGGGACGTCCCTGCCCCGGCGCGAGCGGGAACGGGGTGACGACCCCCATCAGGCGCGAGTCGCCGCGCGATCGGAGCCGGCCTGTTCCTCCATCAGCGCGTCGAGCCGGCGGCGCATCGTCTCAAGCTCGCAGCGCAGCAGTTCCACCTTCTGTGTCGCGGGGTCGAACATCTCGCTGCACGGCGTGCCGTAAGGCACGAACTTCGGCTCGTTCGCCTGCCCGCCCTCGACCATCGTGGCGCGCGCCGGGATGCCGACCATCACCGCGCCCGCCGGCACGTCGCGCGTCACCACCGCGTTCGCGCCGACCCGCGCGCCCTGCCCCACGGTGATCGGGCCGAGCACCTGCGCGCCCGATCCGATGATCGAGCCGTCGAGCAATGTCGGGTGGCGCTTGCCCGCGACGCCATTGTCCGGGCTGGTGCCGCCCAGCGTGACGCATTGGTAGATCGTCACATTGTCGCCGATCTCCGCCGTCTCCCCGATCACGACGAAGCCATGGTCGATGAAGAAATTGTGCCCGATCGTCGCGCCGGGATGGATGTCGATCGCGGTCAGGAAGCGCGAGAGATGGTTCACCGCCCGCGCGAGGAAATAAAACCGCGACTTGTAGAGCCGGTGCGCGATGCGATGCCAAGCCAGCGCCCAGACACCGGGATAAAGCAGGATTTCGAGCCGCGAATGGGGCGCCGGATCGCGCGCCCGGATCGAATCGAGATATGCCGTCAATCCGGCCATGGCGTGTCTTCCCCTAGAAGCACCCGCATTTAGGCGTTCGCCAATGCGATTTCCAGCAGGCGTCGCGCATCGCCGTTCGCAACCTCGCGGCGGCCGGCGGGGTTTACCCTTGACGAGCCGCCATCACATCATCGCGGCCGGACGGGAGATCATCGTTTGGACCTTACGCTTGCCACGGCCGACGCGCTGTTGCCTTTCATCCTCGTGGGTTTCGCCGCGCAGATCGTTGACGGCGCGCTGGGCATGGCGTTCGGCCTCATCTGCAACACCTTGCTGGTGGCGGTGATGGGCATGGCGCCGGCGCGCGCGTCGGCCAACATCCATATCGTCGAGACCTTCACCACCGCCGTTTCGGGGATCAGCCACCTGCTCCACGGCAATATCGACCGGCGGCTATTCGTGCGGCTGCTCGTCCCCGGCTTGATCGGCGGCGTGACCGGCGCGTGGCTGCTGAGCAACATCGATGCAAGCGTGGTGAAGCCGTTCGTGCTCGGCTATCTCGTGCTGGTCGGCCTCTATCTGCTGGCGCGCGCGGCGACGCACCGGCACCGCGCCGCGCGGCCGAGGGTCGTCGAACCGCTCGGGCTGATCGGCGGTTTCCTCGACGCCGCGGGGGGTGGCGGCTGGGGGCCGGTGGTGACGTCGAACCTGCTCGTGCAGGGGGTCGAGCCGCGCCGCGTGGTCGGCACCGTCAGCGCGGTGGAGTTCTTCCTGACCCTCGCCGTCTCCGCGACCTTCATCAGCGAACTGGGCGTCCACGATTTCGCGACGGCGACGATCGGGCTGCTGATCGGCGGGATCGCCGCCGCTCCGCTCGGCGCGGTGATGGCGAAGCGGATTCCGACGCGGGCGATGCTGGTGCTGGTCGGCATCGTGCTGACGCTCACCAGCGCCTATGGCATCTTTCACGCGCTGGGATATTGACGATCCGGCCCGCCGCGCGTGGCGACCGGCCGGATCGGAGCGTCACGCGGTGGCCGCGTGGACCGTGGCGACCGCCTTCATCACCGCGCCGATGCGAACCGCGGTCTGGATCAACTCGGCGGTGACGCCGGCGTTCTTCAGCACCTGCTCATGCGCGTCGATGCAGCGGCCGCAGCCGTTCATCGCGCTGACGGCGAGGCTGAACAGCTCGAAATCCACCTTGTCGATTCCCGGCGCGCCGATCACGTTCATGCGCAGCTTGGCCGGCATCTTGGAATATTCCTCGTTCCCGGCGAGGTGCGTGAAGCGATAATAGACGTTGTTCATCGCCATCACCGCCGCCGCCGCGCGCGCCGCGTTGGCGGCCTCGGGCGAGAGCTTGTCGGCCACTTCCGCCTCGGTCGCGTCCACCAGCGGCTTGTGGCCGGTGCCGTGCGCGCAGGCGAGCAGGGTGCCGTATTTGCGCTGGTCGTTCAGCACCGTCTCGTTGAGCAGCGAGCCGACGTTGAGGCGGATATCCTTGGCGAAATCGGGCAGCGCGCCCGCGAAATCCTTGAGCGACATGGATGGTGTCTCCTTATGGCATGAAAAAGGGGGCGCGAAACCGGCCGGTCCCGCGCCCCCTTCGTTCGAGGTTCGGGGAGGTTTACGCCGCGACCTGCAGGACGTCGTCGCCCTTGTTCCAGTTGCACGGGCACAGCTCGTCCGTCTGGAGCGCGTCGAGCACGCGCAGCGTCTCGGCCGGGTTGCGGCCGACGTTCAGGCCATTGACCTGCACCGCCTGGATCACATTGTCCGGATCGACGATGAAGGTGGCACGATAGGCGACATGCTCGTTCTTATCGAGGATGCCGAGCGCCTCCGCCAGCTTCGCGCCGTTGTCGGCGATCCACGGGAAGTCGGCCGCCGCGAGATCGGGGTCGGACTTGCGCCAGGCGAGGTGGACATGGGCGGTGTCGGTCGAGGCGCCGATCAGCACCGCGTCGCGATCCGCGAAGTCGCCGTTGAGCTGGCTGTAGCCGACGATCTCGGTCGGGCAAACGAAGGTGAAGTCCTTCGGCCAGTAGAACAGCACCTTCCACTTGCCCGGAAAGGCAGTGGTGAGGTCGAGCGTCTCGCCGGCCGGCAGCGCGCTGGTGCCCTGCTGGACGGGAACGGTGATGGCGGGGAAGGTGTCGCCGATGGTCAGCATCTTATTCTGGCCTCCTGGTTGAAAATCCTCAGCCGAGCTTCGCCGACGTGGCGATTCGGCTGGTCGAGAGCGTCGATATAGGCGTTCCCCTGATCGATCCAACAGGCTATTCCATATTGATAGATCGACGGAGACGATCAGTGGCGCAAACCTATCTTCCCACGTTGAAGCAGCTTCAGTATTTGATCGCGCTCAAGGATCACGGCCATTTCGGCCGCGCGGCGGAAAGCTGCTTCGTCACCCAGTCCACCCTGTCGGCGGGCATCCGCGAGCTGGAGATGCTGATCGGCGTCACGCTGGTCGAGCGCACGCGGCGCGTGGTGCGTTTCACCCCGCTGGGCGAGCGGATCGCGGGCAAAGCGCGCAAGGTGCTGCGCGAGGCGGAGGAGCTTGGCGACATGGCGCGCGCCGCCGGGCGGCCGCTGTCCGGCGAGATGCGGATGAGCGTGATCCCGACGATCGCGCCCTTCCTGCTGCCGCGCATTCTGCCGCGGTTGCGCGCGGACTATCCCGATCTCAAGCTGTTCCTGCGCGAGGAGCCGAGCGCGGCGGCATGCGATTCGCTCCACAACGGGCGGGCGGATTGCGTGCTGCTCGCGCTGCCCTATGCCTGCGGAGAAGTCGCGACCCGGCCGCTGTTCGACGATCGGCTGTTCGTCGCCTTCCCCGAGGGCGAGATGGGCGCGGGGACTGCGCCGGTCTCCGCCAACGAGATCGACGAGACGCGGCTGCTGCTGCTCGAGGACGGGCATTGCCTGAAGGAGCATGCCCTCGCCGCGTGCAACCGCCCGGAGTTGCGCGCCGAGGCGCAGATGCTCGGCACCTCGCTGCATACGATCGTGCAGATGGTCGACAACGGGCTGGGCGTGACGATGCTGCCGGAAATGGCGCTGAAAGCGGGCATCCTCGATCACACCGCGATCCACGCCCGGCCGCTCGCGGGCGAGCATCCGCTGCGCACGATCGCGCTGGCATGGCGTCGCGCCTCGCCACGCGAGCGCGATTTCCTGCTGTTGGCCGAGGTGCTGGCGGAGGCGGAATAGCCGCGTCGGCAGTCAATCCCACCGCGCCGCCGCGCCGCGATCCCCGTCGCGCTGCTCGACCCAGCGCGCCTCCGCGCCGCGCCGCTCGCGCTTCCAGAAGGGCGCGTCGGTCTTGAGCCGGTCGATCAGGAAGGCGCAGGCCTCCAGCGCCGCCGCGCGATGCGGGGCGCAGGCGGCGACGAACACGATCCGCTCGCCCGGCGTCATCGCGCCGACGCGGTGGACGATCGTCGCGGCCGCCAGCGACCAGCGCGCGGCCGCCTCCCGCGCCAGCCGCTCCAGCGCCGCCTCGGTCGCGCCGGGATAATGTTCGAGCGTCAATTCCTCGACCCCGTCGTCGGCGCGGACCAGCCCGGTGAAGGTCGCGACCGCCCCGCCCCGCTCCGCGCGCGCATGTTCGGCGGCGAGGTCGATCGGCTCGGGCGAGACGCGGATATGGATCATCCGCCCGTCACCGGCGGGAACAGCGCCACCTCGCGCGCACCCGCGATCGGCGCGTCGAGCGGCACGAAAATCTGGTCCACCGCCGCGCGCAGCCGCGCGCGATCGGCGAAGGCGGCGGCGTGGCCCTCGCCGCGCCCGGCGAGCCAGTCGACCAACGCGCCGACGGTGACGGTGCCAGCGGGAGGATCGACCTCCTCCTCGCCGACGCCGATCCGCTCGCGCACCCAGGCGAAATACAGGACGCGCATCAATCCATGTGCTTCAGGCCGACGCGCAGGTAATCCCAGCCGGTGACGACCGTCAGCCCGGCCGCGCCCCACAGCGAGACGAGGCCGACCAGCTTCACCCATGGCTCGCCCGGCAGCGCACCGGCGAGGATCAGCGCGCCGAGCGCGACGAGTTGCAGAGTCGTCTTCCACTTAGCCAGCCGCGAGACGGGGACGGAAACCTGAAGCTGGGCGAGGAACTCGCGCAACCCCGATACCGCGATCTCGCGCAGCAGGATGATGATCGCGGCGATCAGATGGACACCCTCGATGTCGCGCGTCGCGACGAGCATCAGGATCACGGCGGCGACCATGATCTTGTCCGCGATCGGATCGAGGAAGATGCCGAGCCTGGAGACCGCGCCCTGCGCGCGGGCGAGATAGCCGTCGAAATAATCGGTGACGCCCATCAGGCAATAAAGCGCGAAGGCGAGCCAGTAACCCGCCGTCCACGCCGGCCACCACAGGCAGGCGACGAGCAACGGCACCGCGACGATCCGCGACAGGGTAAGCAGGTTCGGCACGGTCAGCATCACAACGAGACTTAGGGAGCAAAAGCGATCAGGACAACGCCGGCCTGCATCCGGGTGCGCGCGGGCCGTCGGCGGCCGTTTAGCGGTTGGCGTCCGCCGCCGCGCTGCGCTATGCCACGCCGCAATCCGCCATATCCGGGCTGCTTCCCACCATGATCAATGCCCTCGGGCTTCTCAAGCGTCGACGTTTCCTGCCGCTTTTCTCCACGCAGTTCCTGGGCGCGTTCAACGACAATCTGTTCAAGACGGCGATGGTGCTGTTCGCCACCTATGAGATATTCGCCGATCCGCGCCAGGAGAGCTTCTTCAACGCGCTGGCGGCGGGACTGTTCATCCTGCCCTTCTTCCTGCTCTCGGCGCTGGCCGGGCAGATCGCGGACACCACCGACAAGGCGCGGATCATCCGCTACGTGAAGATCGCGGAGTTCGGCATCATGGCGCTGGGGAGCGGCGGCCTGCTGCTCGCGCGCGCGGACGTGCCGACCATCCCGGTCGTGCTGATGCTGGCGGCCGTGACCGGGCTGGGCGTCCACTCCACCTTCTTCGGCCCGATCAAATACGCCATCCTGCCGCAGCATCTGGACGAGGACGACGTGCTCGGCGGCACCGGGCTGGTCGAGGCGGGCACCTATCTCTCGATCCTGATGGGCACGATCCTCGCCGGCTTCATCTATCGCTCGGTGGCGCTGGTGGCGTTGCTCACCTTCGCGGTGGCGCTTGCCGGCTATCTCACCGCGCGGCAGGTGCCCCCCGCCCCGCGCCTCGGCCCGCCGCTAACGCTCGATCTCAACCCGTTCCGCGCCTCGTGGCGACTCATCAACGGCACGATGCACATCCCGCGCCTGTTCCTCGCGATCTGCGCGATCAGCTTCTTCTGGACGATCGGTTCGGTGCTGGTGGTGATCTTCCCGCCGCTGGTGAAGAACGTGCTGACCGCCGACGCCAGCGTCGCGAGCCTCGTGCTGGCGATCTTCTCGATCGGCGTGGCAATCGGATCGGTGGTGATCAACCTGATGTTGCGCGGGCATATCTCCGCCAGATTCTCCCCCGCTTCCGTGATCGCGATGGCGGGGGCGGTGCTCGCCTTCTGGTTCGCCGTGCGGCACTGGACGCCGGCGCCGGCCGGCACGCTCTACGGCATCGCGGATTTCATCCATGTGCCGGGCGCGGCGTTCGTGCTGCTGTCGCTGATCGGGGTGGCGGTGTTCGGCGGCATGTTCGTGGTGCCGCTCTACGCCTTCCTCACCACCACCGTGCCCAAGGACCAGACCGCGCGGACGGTGGCGGCGAACAATGTCGTCAACGCCGGGGCGATGACGATCGGATCGGTGCTGGTGGCGGGCCTGACGTGGTGGGGCGTCACCCCCAACGACCTGTTGCTGGCGGTGGTGGCGATGTGCTTCGTCTCCGCGTGGCTGGCGCAGAAGCTGCACCTCGCCTGCGACTGAGGTCTATTTGACCCGCACCCAGGTCGGCGCGTGATCGCTGGCCTTTTCGCGCCCGCGATAATCGCGGTCGACGCCCGCCTCCACCAGCCGGTCGGCGGCAGCGGGGCTGAGCAGCAGATGGTCGATGCGGAAGCCCGCATCGCGCTGCCACGCGCCGGCCTGATAGTCCCAGAAGGTCCACACGCGCCCCTGCGGATGGCGGGTGCGCAATGCGTCGGTCCAACCCTGCGCGACCAGCGCGCGATAGGCCGCTCGACTCTCCGGCTGCATCAGTGCGTCGTCGGCCATCGCGCGGACCGAGAAGGTGTCGTCGTCGTTCGGGATGACGTTATAATCGCCCGCCAGCACCGCCGGCACTTCCTCCGCCAGCAAGGCGCGGGCGCGATCCGCCAGCCGCTCCATCCAGCGCAGCTTGTAATCGAACTTCGGCCCCGGCTGCGGATTGCCGTTGGGCAAATAGATCGAGGCGATCACCAGCCCGTCCACATCGCATTCGAGATAGCGGCTGTGCGCATCGTCGGGATCGCCCTCCAGCCCGCGCTGGCGCTCGACCGGATCGGCCGCGCGCGCCAGCACGGCGACGCCGTTGAAGCCTTTCTGACCATGCCACACCGCGCCATAGCCGGCGGCGCGGATATCGGCCTCCGGGAAAGTGTCGTCGCTCGATTTCAGCTCCTGAAGGCAGACGATGTCGGGCTGCTGCTCGGTTAGATATTCCAGCAGGCGCGGCAGGCGCGCCTTGATGCCGTTCACATTGTAGCTGACGATCTTCACGCGCGCTCAGACCGAGAAGCTGGTGCCGCAGCCGCAGCCGGACGCGGCGTTGGGGTTATCGACCTTGAACGCCGCCCCGCCGAGCGATTCGACATAGTCGACCGACGCGCCGCGCACGAGATCGAGACTGACGTCATCGACCACCAGCTTCACGCCGTCGGTCTCGGCGATCGTGTCCCCGGCCTCCGGCGCGTCGGCGAAACCGAAGCGGTACTGGAAGCCGGAGCAGCCGCCACCCTCCACTGACAGCCGCAGGATCGCCGGCTTGCCCTGTTTCGCCGCGATCGCCGCGACGCGGGCGGCGGCGGCGGGGGTGAGCGCGATATCGGAAAGGACGCTTGCCATGTGTGCGAGATAGGCGGTGCCGCCCCGGTCGGCAACCGGGCGCGGGAACCGCCGCGAGACGCCGGTGTTTGTCCTCTCCGTGCCGATCACGGGGGAAAATCACGCGCCGCTATCGACTGCCGGCCCGTCATGCGGCACGGTGCGCGGCATATGACGGCGCGCGCTGCTTTGCACGACAGGGTGATTCCGTGCCTCGCGATGCTGGCCGCGATCGCGATCGCCGGCTGTCACCGCAAGCCGCCGCAACAGCCGCCGCCGCGCCTCGAAACGCCGGTGCAACTGCCGGAAGCCACGTCCTCGATCGTCGTGCCGATCACCGCGCGGCTGGGCGATCTGGAGCGCTCGATCAATCGCGAGATGCCGCTCACCCTGTGGTCGATCGACCGCGTCGAGGATCGCTGCGTCCCGGCGCAGCGGCTCAAGCTGTTCGGCAAGCGCGTGAAGGTCACGCCCGACCTGCGCTGCCGCATCGTCGGCACGGTGCGGCGCGGGCGCGTCACGCTGGCAGGCAGCGGCAAGACGCTGCGGCTGACGCTGCCGGTCAACGCGACGATCAGCGCGGAGGATATCGGCGGCCTGATCCGCCGCGAAACGGCGACCGGCGCCGCGACCGTCCACGGGAACGTCCGGCTGGATATCCGGCCGGACTGGACGCCCACCGCCAAGGTCTCGATCGATTATGACTGGACGACGCCCCCCGGCGTCACCCTGCTCGGCAAGCGCATCACCTTCGTCGACAAGGCGGACGACAAGCTCGCGGATGTCGTGGCGAAGCTGGAGCGCGACCTGCCGAAGCAGCTCCGCGCGCTCGATGCCCGCAAGGAGGCGGCGGAGGCGTGGCGGCAGGGCTTCGCCACGCTGCTGCTGAATCGCGAAAATCCCCCGGTATGGTTGCGCATCGTGCCCACGCGGATCGGCTTCGCCGGCTATCGGGTGCAAGGCCGCAACCTGGAGCTTACCGCGACGGCGGAGGCGCTGACGCAGACCTTCGTCGGCGATCGCCCCACCGATCCGACGCCGACGCCGCTCCCCGATCTCGCCCGGCAGGTGAAGCAGCCGAAGCTCGCCTTTCAGATCCCGGTGCTGGCCGATTACGCGCAGCTGGAGCCGGTACTGACCCGCGCGCTCGCCAAGCTCGCCGCGCGCGGGATCACCATTCCACAGGCAGGGCCGGTCGATGCGAAGTTCAGCGACGTCACCATCTACGCCACCTCCGGCGGACGACTTGCGGTGGGCATCACGGTCGACGCGAAGCTGAAATCGGGCCTCATCGACCATACGCGCGGCCGGGTATGGCTGACCGGCATGCCCTATAACGACGCCAATTCGGAACTGGTCGAGATCCGCGACCTGCGCGTCGCCGCCGATACCAATCGGGAGACGGTGAACCTGCTGATCCAGCTATTCCAGACGCCGGACGTGGTGGAGGCGATCCGCCGCTCGCTGACGCAGGATTTCGCCAACGATTACGCCAAGGTGCTGCGCTCCGCCCGCGCCGCGATCGCCGAGCGCCGGCAGGGCGATTTCGTGCTGCGCGCGGATATCGGGGAGGTGACGCACGGCCGCGTCGTGCCGACCGGCCAGGGCCTGTTCATGCCGGTGCAGGCCTATGGCACGGCATCGATCGCCTATCGCCCACGCGTGGCGAAGAAACGCTAGCTTCGGCGGCCGCGCGCCGCATCGATGCTCCAGCTCCCCGGCCCGGCGAAGACGAGATAGAGGAAGATGAAGCAGAACAGGACCGCCGCATCCCCGCCGTTCCCGCCGGGCCAGAAGCCCTGCGGCATATGCGCGGTGAAATAGGCGACCGCCATCTGCCCGGAGCAGATGAAGGCGGCGAGCCGGGTGAACAGGCCGAGCGCGAGGAGCGCCCCACCGACCACCTCGATCACCGCCGCGACCAGCAGGATCGTCGGCAACGGGTTCGGCACGCCCGGCTGCGGCAGCGGGAAGGCGAACAGCTTCATCAGCCCGTGCTCCATGAACAGCAGTGCGGCCATGATCCTGAGGATGCTCAACATCCGTGGCCGCCACGCGGCAAGAATCTGCTGCATCGAACCCCTCTCCTTCCCCGCCACTCCAGCGGCGGCACCTTTCCTATAGCAGAAAAGTCCAGAAGCAGATGAAGAAGGCGGTGAAGCTCAGCACGAACAGCTTCAGGTCATGGTCGTCATCGCGCTGCCGGGCGGCCAGCGGCGGCGGCAGAGAGCGGCGAAACGGATGGCCTGCGGCTTCGTTGGTCAGGACGAGCGGTCGTTTCATGTGCGAGAGTTAATATTCTGTTTACGATTCCCGCCATGCCTAAAGAGCGTTAACGCGGGCACTGTCCTGACGTGGCACAGAAGGAGGGAAGATGCCGCTCTACGAATTCCACGGAAAACGGCCGAATTGCCACGCCACCGCCTGGGCCGCGCCCAGCGCCGACCTGATCGGCGACGTCGTGCTGGCGGAGGAAGCGAGCGTCTGGTTCGGCGCGGTGATTCGCGCGGACAACACCACCATCGCGGTCGGCGCGCGCAGCAATATCCAGGACGGCGCGATGCTCCATTCCGATCCCGGCGCGCCCTGCACCGTGGGGGAGGATTGCACCGTGGGCCATCACGCGATCCTGCACGGCTGCACCGTGGGGGACCGCGCGCTGATCGGCATGGGCGCGATCGTGCTCAACCATGCGGTGATCCCGGCGGATTGCATCGTCGGCGCCGGCGCGCTGGTGACGGAGGGCAAGACCTTCGAACCGGGCAGCCTGATCGTCGGCTCACCGGCCAAGGCGGTGCGCAAGCTGGACGACAAGACCATCGCCTTCCTCAAGCTCTCCGCGCAAGGCTATGTCGGCAAATCGCGCGAGGCGATGAGCGATCTCAAACGCGTCGACCCCGCGTGAAACCGCCGGTGGACAGATGGTAACGGCGTTGACATAACGCGGGTTATGACGGTCCCGACCATTCTCTCCCGCCTGCGCCTGCCGATCATCGGCTCGCCCCTGTTCATCATTTCCGGCCCGGATCTGGTGATCGCGCAATGCAAGGCGGGGATCGTCGGCTCCTTCCCGGCGCTCAACGCGCGGCCGCAGGGGCTGCTCGACGAATGGCTCCATCGCATCACCGAGGAGTTGGCGGCGCACAACCGCGCGCATCCCGACCGGCCCGCCGCCCCCTTCGCGGTCAACCAGATCGTCCACAAGTCGAACGACCGGCTCGGGGCCGATCTCGCGGTGTGCGAGAAATGGCAGGTGCCGATCACCATCACCTCGCTCGGCGCGCGCGAGGAATTGAACCAGGCCGTCCATAACTGGGGCGGCATCACCTTCCATGACGTGATCGACGACCGTTTCGCGCGCAAGGCGGTCGAAAAGGGCGCGGACGGGCTGATCCCGGTCGCCGCCGGTGCTGGCGGTCACGCCGGCCGCCTCTCCCCCTTCGCGATCGTCGGCGAGATCCGCCAGTGGTTCGACGGGCCGGTGGCGCTGTCCGGCTCGATCGCGACGGGCGATGCGGTGTTGGCGGCGCAGGCGATGGGGGCGGACTTCGCCTATATCGGCTCGCCCTTCATCGCCACGGCCGAGGCCAATGCCGACGAGCGGTACAAGCAGGGCATCGTCGAGGGCCGCGCGGCGGATATCGTCTATTCCAACCTGTTCACCGGCGTCCACGGCAACTATCTGCGCGGCTCGATCACCGCCGCCGGGCTGGACCCGGACAATCTGCCCGCGGGCGACTACAAGACGATGAACTTCGGCCAGAGCAACGGCGCGAAGGCGAAGGCGTGGCGCGATATCTGGGGTTCGGGCCAGGGCATCGGCGCGGTGAGCAGGATCGAGCCGGTCGCCGATCGCGTCGACCGGCTGGAGCGCGAATATCGCGCTGCGCGGTCGCGGCTGGGGCTGGCCGGCGCGGCCTGAGGCCCGGACTCAGAAAACCAGCGACAGCCGGTCGAGCATCTGCCGCGCGGGGCTTTCGTCCGGCAGGCCGGCGACCTGCGCCGCATCCAGCCGCGCGACCCGGCGGTGCAGATCAATGCTGGACGCGATCATCTGCCGCGCCTGCTCGGGAAGTCCGCGCAGCAATTCCGCATCGGTGTCCGGCGCCGCGCCCAGCCGGCGCGAGGGATCGAGCGCGTCACGCGCGGCAAGCTCGCCCTGCTGGATCGCGCGCTGAGTGAGCAGCCAGGCGATGACGTGCATCAGCCGCGTCGTCACCTTCAGCGATTCGCACGAGAAGCTGACGCGCATCATCGGCGGCAACGCCTCGCGCTCGACCCGTCCGCCCTCGTCGAAATAGCTGCGCGCCTCGTCGGCGAGGAGCATCGCCTCTGTATACAGTCCGTCGATCAGCCGGCGATGCACCGCCGAATCATAGTGTCCGCGCCCCATCGCGAATGGGTGACAGGTTTTGCGATTTTTCGCCACGGCCAGCACGCCTGAAATCCGCGAGATCGGTCCCGAACAGAAACAGGCGGGCGGCGCGCCGACTCCCCGTTTCCCGCTCCGTCAGGCGATGATGTCGGGGATCAGTTGATCCTCCAGCGCGGCGATCTCGTCACGCAGGCGCAACTTGCGTTTCTTGAGGCGAGCCATCTGGAGCTGGTCGACCGTGCCGGCACCGCCCAGCGCGACGATCGCCGCGTCAAGATCGCGATGCTCGATCCGCAACGCGTTCAGCCGCACCGTCAGTTCATGCTCGTCCACCCGCTCACCCTCCGTCTTTGTCCCTAGCAGAAGCGGCGCGCGCGTGGGTGACAATTTCTCGTGTCGCACGCGCAATGTCGCGCCGACGGCGCTCCCGATCGAAACCGGGCAATTTCGGTGGCGACTTTTCCCGCGATCAGTGTTCTACTCCCTAGTCCCTTCAATATGACCTAGGAGGTTCCTGCCATGCAGACTGCGCATCTTTCGGCTCTTGAGGCCAAACATGCGGTTCTGGACCGGCGCATTGCCGAGGAGGAGCATCGCCCGATGCCCGATACGTACCTGGTGGCGGACCTCAAGAAACAGAAATTGCGCGTGAAAGAGGAAATCGCGCTGGCGCATTGAGCCAAGCGGGGCGCCCCGGCCGGGGCGCCCTTTTCAATTCAGCCGATCTGCCGCGCCGCGTTCTTGCGAGTCGCCGCGCCATAGGGCGGCTTGAGTCCCGCCAGCTTCGCCACATCGACTCGCGCCTGCTTGTAGACGGCCTTCGGATGGCTGAACGTCACGAAGCCGTCGCGGCCGTGATAGGCGCCCATGCCGGACGGCCCGACCCCGCCGAATGGCAGGTCCTCCATCGAGACGTGGAACACCACATCGTCCAGCGTGACCCCGCCGGAGATGGTGCGATCGAGCACGCGGCGACGCTCCGCCGCATCGGGGCCGAAATAATATAGCCCGAGCGGCCGGTCGCGACGGTTGACCTCGCCGATCGCGCCCTCGATCCCGTCATAGCGGCGCACCGGCAGGACGGGGCCGAATATCTCCTCCTGCATCAGTGTCATGTCGTCGGTCACGTCGCGGACGATGTGCAGCGGCATCTTGCGCGAATTGGTGCTGGCAAAATCCTCGCCCGCCGGATTGACCACCTCCACCGTCGCCCCCTTCGCACGGGCGTCGTCGATCCAGGCGTTGAGCCGCTGGAAGTGCCGGTCGTTGACGACGCTCGTATAGTCCGGGTTCGACACCAGCGTCGGGTACATCGCGGTCGCCGCATTCTGCAGGCTGTCGACCAGTTCCCCTTCCCGCTCCGAAGGCACCAGCACGTAATCGGGCGCGAGGCAGATCTGCCCGGCGTTGAGCATCTTGCCCAGCGCCACCCGCTGCCCGACCTGCGCCAGATCGGCGCCCTTGCCGACGATCACCGGCGACTTGCCGCCCAGTTCCAGCGTCACCGGCGTCAGATTGTCCGCCGCCGCGTGGAGGATATGCCGGCCGATGCCGGTCGCGCCGGTGAACAGCAGGTGATCGAACGGCAGCTCGGCGAACGCCTTGCCCACCTCCGGCCCGCCGGAGACGAACGCCAGTTCGGTGCGGTCGAAATATTTCCCGACGATCTCCTCGAACAGCGCCGCTGTCGCGGGGGTGAATTCGCTGGTCTTCACCATCGCGCGATTGCCCGCCGCGAACACGCCAGCGAGCGGCGCCATCACCAGGTTCACCGGGAAGTTCCACGGCGCGATCACGCCGATCACGCCCTTGGGCTGGTATTCCACCCACGCCCGCGCGCCGAGCAGCCCGAGCGGGAATTGCACCGGCCGCCGGTCGCGCTTCGCCCAGCGATCGAGATGCTTGAGCGCGTGATTGATCGGGCCGATCGATCCGGCGATATCCGTCACCATCGTCTGATCGGCGCTACGGTGCCCGAAATCCTCCGACAGCGCGTCGCAGAAGCGTTGCGCATGGTCGCGGATCATCGCCGCCGCCCGCTTCAGTCGGTCCTTGCGCAACGCAAGCGGCTCGGGCAGCGCCGCCATGAAGCTCTCGCGCTGCGCCGCCAGTATCTCCTGCATCCTGCCCCTCCTGCTATTTCTTCGCGCAGCCGATCAGGCCGCCGAGCGGCATGATGATACCATCCTTCGCGCCGCGGTCGATCCTCAGCGTCGCCGAGGAGATCAATGCGCCGTCGGCAAGATCGGCGCGGTGGGTGACGGCCAGTTCGAGCCGCACCGTCACCTCGCCCAGCCGATATTCGCTGACCGGCGCGAAGCCGAGATCGGGCGATCCGCTTTGCCCGACGCGCGGATAGTCCGCCACGACGCCGTCCAGCGCGAGCCGGATGCCGGCCGGGTCCGCCATCGCCATCGCGGCGAGCACACGGGTCGAACCGGTGGAGAACAGATAAGCGGCGCAACCGCGCGCGGGCAGCGATTGCGTGGCGAGGCCGCTGATCGGCGAGCCGTCGATCGACGCCGGCAGTGGAGGGGGCGGATCGGCAAGCAGCGCGAGGAGGAGCGCGATCATGCGGCCATCCCTATCATCATCAGCCATGCGGGATAAGCCGCGACGGCGAGGAACGCGCCGAACGGCAGCCGCGCATCGCTGGAGAGCGGCCGCCCGCGCATCCGCTCGAACAGCGCCAGCCCCAACCCGACCAAAGCGGCCAGCACCACCACGGCGGGCAGCAGCCGCCAGCCGAGCCACAGCCCGATCGCGCCAAGCAGCTTGGGGTCGCCTCCGCCCAGCCCCTCGCGCTTTCGGAGCAGCCGGTAGAGCGCCGCGATCGTCCACAGGCTCGCGAACCCCGCGACGCCGCCGAGCAGCCGCTCCTCCAGCAGTGGCGTGATATCCAGCGCCCCCGCCGCCAGCCCAGCCAGCGCCAGTGCGCCGGTCAGCGCGTCCGGCAGCCACAGCGCCGCGACGTCGAGCGCGGCGAGCGTCAGCAGCAGCCAGCCGAACAGCGCTCCCGCCAAGCCAGCGATTCCCGGCGCGACATAGCCCGCCAGCGCGCCGATCAGCGCGCACCCCAGCTCGATCTGCCAATGCCGCCGGTCGATCGCCGCGCCGCATGTACGGCAGCGCCCGTGCAACGCCAGCACGCTCAGCAGCGGGACAAGCTCACCCGCACCCAGCCGATGCCCGCAGGAATCGCAGGCGGATCGGCCATGCGTCACGCCGCGCCCTTCGGGCCAGCGGATCACGATCGTCGCGAGGAAGCTCCCCGCTACCGCCCCTCCGGCGAACAGCAGCAGCGACCACAAGGCCTCAAACGGCACGCTTGCGCACCAGATAGCGATAGACGCCGAACAGGTTGATCCCGAACAGCACGACATTCTGCGTGCCCAGCGCCCAGTCGCGGGTCAACGCCGCACCGGCGATCCACGCGATCGACGAGCCGACGAAGATCACGAAGCCCCAGCCGGTCACCTTCCGGCCACTGTCCAGCGACACCATGAAGGCGGCGATCGTCCCGCTGATCGAGGCGGCCCATTTCAGCGACTGGATCAGTATCTCCATTCCGTTCTCCTATCGTTTGAAAAGCGCGCCGTCGCCGACTAGATCGCGCTCAAACTTACGGAGCAGCGAAATGGCCACCGATCCCGTCGTGATTCTTTCCTATGCCCGCACCCCGATGGGGTCGTTCCAGGGCAGCCTTTCGGGTGCGTCCGCGACCGAGCTGGGCGCCACCGCCGTGAAGGCCGCCGTCGAGCGCGCGGGCGTGGACGGCGCGGATGTCGAGCGCATCTACATGGGCTGCGTGCTTCCGGCCGGTCTGGGCCAGGCCCCGGCGCGTCAGGCGGCGCTCAAGGCCGGCCTGCCGCAATCGGTCGAGGCGACCACCGTCAACAAGATGTGCGGATCGGGCATGCAGGCGGCGATCATGGGCGCGGAGGCGCTTACCGCCGGCACGGTCGACCTCATCGTCACCGGCGGCATGGAGAGCATGACCAACGCCCCCTATCTGCTCCAGAAGCACCGCTCCGGCGCGCGGCTCGGGCATGACCGGGTGATGGATCACATGTTCCTCGACGGGCTGGAGGACGCTTATGAGCCGGGCAAGGCGATGGGCGTGTTCGCGGAGGAGACCGCCGGCGAATATCAGTTCACCCGCACCGCGCAGGACGATTACGCCATCGCCTCGCTCACCCGCGCGCAGGAGGCGCAGAAGTCCGGCGCGTTCGATCGCGAGATCGTCGCCGTCGAGGTGAAGGGCCGCAAGGGCGTCGAGACGGTCGACAAGGACGAACAGCCGCTGAAGGGCGACCCCTCCAAGATCCCCGGCCTCAAGCCGGCTTTCGCCAAGGACGGCACGATCACCGCCGCCAACGCTTCCTCGATCTCGGACGGCGCGGCCGCGCTGGTGCTGACGCGCGAGAGCGTCGCCGCTGAAAAGGGGCTGAAGCCGGTCGCGCGCATCGTCGCCACCGCCGCCCATGCGCATCAGCCGGCGAAGTTCACCACCGCGCCGGTCGACGCGATCCGCAAGGTGCTGGACCGAGCCGGCTGGAAGGCCGCCGACGTCGATCTGTTCGAGGTGAACGAGGCATTCGCTTGCGTCTCGATGATCGCGATGCACGATCTCGGGCTGGATCACGCCAGGGTCAACGTCAACGGCGGCGCGACCGCGCTGGGCCATCCGATCGGCGCGTCCGGCGCGCGGATCATCGCAACGCTGATCGCCGCGCTCCAGAATCGCGGCGGCCGGAAGGGCGTCGCGTCGCTGTGCATCGGCGGCGGCGAGGCGACGGCGGTCGCGCTGGAACTGGTGGACTGATCGGCGCGGGGGAGAGCAACTGCCTCTCCCCCCTGCCCTCAAACCTTCGCCCGGAACGGCGTGAAATCGGTGTGGCGATCATACACGTCCACGCCCTCGCGCCGTTTCAGGAAGCCGACCACCGCATAGGTGAACGGCGTCAGCAGCACCTCCCACGACACCTTGAGCACGAACTGGCTCAGCATCACCAGCAGCATCGCATGGACCGGCCAGTCCGGCGCGCCGAGGAAGGCGAGCGGGTAGAAGATCAGGCTGTCCACCCCCTGCCCCACCACGGTGCTGCCGATCGTGCGCGTCCAGAGGTATTTGCCCTCGGTCCAGATCTTCATCTTGGCGAGGACGAAGCTGTTGGCGAACTCGCCGGCCCAGAAGGCGCAGATCGATGCGGCGACGATGCGCGGCACCTGCCCGAACACGCTTTCATAGGCGGCCTGCCCGGTCCAGCCGACGTCCGGCGGCAGCGCGACGACCACCCACGACATGAACACCATGAAGATCATCGCGCCGAAGCCCGCCCAGATGCAGCGCCGCGCGCGGGCATAGCCGTACACCTCGGTCAGCACGTCGCCGAGGACGTAGCTCACCGGGAAGAACAATATGCCCGCGCCGAACGGCCACGGGCCGATTCCGGGCAGGTCGATCACCGCCCGCTTGCCCGCGCCGATCACGTTCGAGAGCAGCAGGATGGTGACGAACGCCGCCATCACGAAATCGAAATAGCGGAAATGGCCCCCGGCCACCGCCCGCGCATCCACCGCCCGCAGCGGCTGGTCCTCGTCCCCGTCCATGATCGCGATGATGCAACCAGTTTCGCCCGCCCGCAATCCGCGCTAGGCGCATCCGCGTGCGCGCCCGTAGCTCAGTTGGATAGAGCACGAGCCTTCTAAGCTTGGGGCCGCAGGTTCGAATCCTGCCGGGCGCACCATTTCCGGTCAGCTTTGGGCACAGCAGTGTCCGGCTTTTGGGATGCGATCACCGCCCTTTCGAGGGCGGTATTTCTGCCGGTGATACGGATATTCTGGTCTCCCACTTCGACACGTTCGACCAGCAACTGGATATACTCACGCCGCACCCGCGGGTCCGGGCCTCGCAGCTTCTGCCGGAGGAGATCGCCGAATCTGGTGACGATCTCTGGGGTGATGCGGCGATTTTCAGCTTCGAGCTGATGTTCAAGAACATCGACGTTGGCCTGAGTGCTCATGCGTTGTGCTCGAATGTTGGCGACCTCACTGGCGATGTGGGGATCGTCCGGACTGAAGGTCTTGTTGCGGACGAGCTTGATAACCAGTGCGCTCTCGCCGTCCAATGCCGTCAGGCGGGCGCGAAGACGCTTCAATTCCGCTTTGCGCTCCGCAACCGCAGTTGCGGAACGATCAAGCCAGGTCTGCAGGAGCGCGTTGAGTCGCTCGGGCTGAGAGAGATGGTCGGCTACAGCGTCGGTGACGATCGTATCGAGTTCCATTCTCGGAACCCACCGGCCCTGACACTTCGTCGAGCCCTTATTCGCGCGGCCCAGACAGGCGTAATAGCTATGCCGGCCGGAGCCTCCGGTTCGTGCCCCCATCGTGGACCCGCAACCATCGTTGCCACAGCCACAGACGGCGCGCTTGGTGAGGAGGCTTGTGTTGGTCTTCTCTGCATCGACGCCCATTTTCGGATCGCGATCTGCCATCTGCTTACGGACGGCGTAGAAGGTCTCTTCGCTGATGATTGGCGGCACGGGGATGGGAACCCATTCCGTTTCCGGTCGAACTTCACCGGTGCGTGAGCATCGGCGATTGTAAATGACATAACCGATGTATGCCGTGTTCGTCAGAATGTCGTGGACCCTCGAATGGCTGAACTCTTTGCCCTGAATGCGCTCGCCGCGCTGGTTGAGATGGTCGGCAAGCGTGGTGACGCCCACGGGGCCATCGGCCGTGCCCTCCAGATAGGTTTTGAACATATAGCGGACGAGATCGACGGTCTCGGGGTCATGCTCGAGCTTCTTGCGATCCTTGCCGCGCGGCTGGGGAACGGCATAGGTGCGAAAGCCGAGGGGCGGGGTCTGACCGTTCCAAAAGCCGTTCACGGCGTTGGCGACCATCGCGCGCCGAACATGCTTGGCGTTCTCGGCCGAGTGATATTCGTCGAAGATGGCGAGCATGGCGACGGCCATGTCGGAGGCGGGATCGTCGCCGAAATTCTGGGTGACTGAGATAATTCTGATCTTCTTGCAGCGCAGGCGCTCGCGATACTGCATGAAATCGAGCGCGTTTCTGAAAAGTCTTGAGAGGCTGTGAACGAGGATGATGTCGACGGGATGTTCGTCACTCTCGATCCAGGTGATCATCTTCTGGAATTCAGGCCGATTGTCGTCGGTCGCGCTGCCTGCTTCGGAGTAAATCCTGGTTTTTCTGGCTCCGGCTTCGTCGATCCACCTTTCCGCGGTGTCGATCTGGTCGGGCAACGACAGGTCGTTTTTCTCCTGCCGCGTTGTCGAGACGCGTGCATAGATAACGACGCGCTTTCCCTCGAACATGTCATTTGCCATCGCCACGGTCTCCAAAGAGGGATGCAATTTCCGCGCCGAAGAGACGATCGATCAACGTCGCCTCGGCGTCCAGCGTCGACAATGAATCGCCGAGCATGGTGGTGACAAGCCCTACGGTAGTCGCGACGGCGTCCACCGCTGGTGCGGAGTGCACCTTGCGCTTTCTGGATGATGGCCTGCCGCGTGTCATGCGGCAGACCTGGCAGGATCACCGCCTCATAGCGGAGGGGACTACTCGCGATTCATGGCTGGTGATTTTTCAATCAGCGCCAATGATTTTTGGCGATCATCGAATCTGTGGACAGGGGCGATATTCTCTGCCCCATAAACTGTGCTCCTCGCGCCGCTTTCGGATCGTCGGTCATCTCGGGCGCTGGGGAGCGATTATGACCTATCTTTCCGTGCCCGGGATCGATGCCATGTTGAGCTGCCAGGAGCGGTAGAAGGTTGGCCGGGACGCGCGATGTATCCTGAAGGGCTGAAGGTAATGCCCCATCAGCAGCAACGGCATGCGCGGCCAGTGCGTCGTCTTGAAGCTTGCGGTAGTGGGCGATGTCGTCGCCCTTATCGTTTAGCCACAAATGGGCCTGAGATCGTGCGGTATAGCCAAAGGCGCCCGGCCTCGGAAGTTGCGGCAGAATCTTCTCCGCCCGGGCAAGCATGTCGTCGCCAGACTTCGCTCCAAGATAATCGTCTATCGCGAGCGGATCGGCGGCGGCCGGGATCCACCTGTCGAAGCCGATAGTTGCCTTCTCCTCGCGGCTCAGCACGCTGCCGATCATGCGCAGAGCCATCGCAGCATCCTGCTCGGCAACCCAGGCATAGCCGATAATCGCCATGCTTTTCGCGAGCTGGTGGCGGGGCAGGCAGGAAAGGTCTGGTCCTAGGGAACGATATTGTCTGTTCCATTCACGCGCGGTCGTCGCGATTTCCAATAGTCGGACAGCCGCATTGCGGCGCCAGCCCAAACCCCAGAATCCCACTGCATCGAGCGACTGATGCGATACGCCCTTTCCATTGCGCTCGATTTTCCAGAAGGCCGGATTGGCGGCATAAGCACTGGCGAGAGAGTTCCCTCCCGTGGCATCCGACGGCGTGATGTCGATATCGCCGTGGAGGCCGTGCAGAAGCGCGATTGTAGCGCCTGCCGTCCGCGACCATGTCGCGGCCGTTGCGGGATCGATGTTGCCCTTGTCATCCATGAGCGCGAGATAGGGAGCGCCGAGCGCCACCGACTGGAAGGGGGCAAACTGGAGCGCGCGGCGAATGGCGGCAGGGGCATGTGGCGTCCCCGCCAGGGGAACACGATCCAGGAACTGTTTATTCGTGAGGCTCTCGCCATCCACCGACATTTCTATGAGTCCTGCCTGGTTCATGGCGAGGCGGCCAAGTTCGGCATAGAGTACGGCCACCAGAAAGGGCGGAAGATAGTCGCCTTCCATACCCTTCCACCGCCGCGCAACGCCATCCGGCCATGGATCATGAAGTGCACTCGCCCGGTGTTGGAGCGCCGCCTTGAACGCCTTTGCCAGGACGAGCGTAAACAAGGTCGGATCGGTTGCGCGTAGATGGTCATAATAGAGACCGAGGTCGCGCGGTGAGTGGCCGATGATGGCCACGAGATTCTGAGAGCGCAGGCTGTGGTCCAGCTCAATGCTGACAGCGAATGCATCCATCCTGCTATCGGCATCAGGATCATTGGGGCGTATCAGGCACTGACGCCATATGCCGCCGATCAGCTGTGGCACACTCATCGTCGGGGCGAGCACGTAAAGCCCACCCTTTGGAAGATGTGTCTGGCCCAGAATGATGGAATGCGCTGTGCGGGCGATCCCCTTGCCATCCGTTGCGGATTGCTTAGGCGTCCAGTAATCCCAACCGCGGCACAGCGACAAGCCGGGACCGATCATCGGATCGATCCCGGCCGCGCCCAGCGCGATGGCGATTTCCCTAAAAATGCCCAATCACGAATCTCCTGCCGCATCATTGGTGCCGGAGGTGTTGAGGTTTCGTATGTTCCGCCGAATACTCTCAATTTCCAGCGCGATGGCGTCGTCATGTTCGCGAAGCCACTCCGTTTGCACCGCCAGAATGTCCTCGAGCGCCTCGGCTGCATCAGCCAGCGCGTTCCAGTTCACATTCGAGCCGTCGGGTGCCATGCCTGTCTCGATCCTCTGGATGGATCCGATGAGGAGTTCGGCCCGCTCCGCAAGATGGTCATAGTTCCTGAAAGTCTCCGTGCGGCTGCCGATCGTCACTGTGCGCGGCATGTCGAGGACCGAGGTCATTCCGCGTCTCCCGCATCGTCTGCCTGACTCTCACGGCACGGCAGCATATCGTGATTGCCCGCGCCGCCAGCATCAGGAATCTGACTATCGTCCGTGTTGTTGGCCGTGCCGCCCAGCCTGACGTTGCCGCCGTGCGCTTTGAGCCATTCGTGCGCGTCGCCACGGTTCAGGCGCATCGGCGCTTCGATCCCCAGTGCGGTCGCCGTGCGGCCGATGAGCATCCACTGCGCGCGGGTCGACTTCTGCGAGCGCCAACCGCCCTTGTCGGGATTGTCGCGTTCCCACTGTGCGAAGCTCACGCACTCCGCATCATAATCGCGCCGGGCCCGCGCGAGGAGCAGCGCATCGCCCTTCTGCGTCCAGTCGTCGAGGTGATCACGAACCGCCATCACTTCGATCTGGATGTTGGTGGCGTTAGGTGCGATCTCGACGTAAGCAGCCAGGATACTCGTATAGGTCGCCACCGGGACGCTCCTCAACCACACGCGGGCAGAAGCCATCTCGCCCGTGTACCCGGCATCACGGTCGAGCCAGCCGAGGGTCATCCTGTGCCACTGCTCGCTCTTCGTGGTCGCAAGCAGGCGCGCCTTGGCGGCACGAGCCTTGCGATCCAACTCGGCCATCTTCGCCTCGAGCCTCCTCTTATGGCCCAGCGCAGCGTCATATTCGCGGCGGCGGCGCTGTTCGTCGGCATTGTAATCCATGAATATTCTCCACGTTCGTCATTGAACATGGCGAGGGTCGCCGTTTCCATCAGCAGGGTCTGCGGGGACTACTCGCGTTTAAGCGGGCGAGCAGATTGCGAGGGTCGCAAATGACCAGATACCGACAGAGCGTGTGCCGGACGATGGCTGAGCAAGAGCGGGTATCAGGAGTAGTCCCCGCTGCCGATAATCAGCGAAATGGGCACAAGCGTTTCAGGCAGGAAAGGAAGACTTGGGGGGTGGGAATGCGAAAGAAACGTTGACCGGGGTCAACAGGCGCGAGGCGCTTTCGTCCCACCCCCCTTGTTTATGCGGAATGCAGTCATGGCAATGATGCTCGAAAGCGAGGACGGGATACTCAGCGCAGCCGATGCGCGCGTGTTCACGATCCTGATGACGCCTAACCGGACGATGCGGCGGCTGATGGCGGCCGACCGCACAATGGCGGGCGCCTGGGCGCGGGTCGCTACGTTGCGGCGGATGAAGCAGGCGGCCGATGCACGCGCATATGCCCGCGCCGAACGCGAGCGGGTGCAAGAGGAGGCGAATCATAGTATCGCACCGGGCTGGGGCCGATTGTTTCATGTGCACATGCCGGAGACAAAGCCAACGCTCCGCAAGACCACGCCGACCCGCGCAGTCCTTTCCACCACGACATCCCGCAGGGCGCTGCGCGCCTACAAGGCGCCGTTGGTCGATGGACGCGGCCGCGTCGCGCTGTATCTGAAGATCGGCTATGTGGGGTTCCGCTCGAAGAACTGGCGACCCGGTCTGCCCGCGGCCCATATCGACTATATCTATCGCGACGAGGCGCTGGAGGCGGCGGATCTCCAGCTGGGCGCACCGATCAGCAATATGGGCGAGAGCGTCGAAGAGATCATAGCCGGCTGGCGCATGCTCGAGACCATCGAGGAAGGCTACCGCGCCAACGCCAAGGTCCAGTATCGTCTGGTCTGGAACCTGCCGCATGACCTGACGCCGGATCAGCGGCGCGAAATGGTCGAAGCATTCTGTGAACGGACCTTCGGTCGACTGGGGCTACCTTATGCCGCCGCCATCCACGAACCGGACGCAAAGAGCGACCAGCGCAACTATCATGCCCATATCTGCTTCTCGACGCGGCCGTGCGAGCGGACCGGCGATCATCGCTGGGCGGTCAGCGAAGAGAAGGTCAATGGGCTCACCGATCCCGCCGGTCTGCGGCTGGTGCGCGCGCTGGCCGCCGCACATATGAACCGCGCGGCGCAGGCGGCGAACCTGACGGTGCGGTTCACCCATCAGACCTATGCGCAGCGTGGCCTGAACGCGGTGCGCCAGGAGCATGTCGGCCCCGCCGCGATGGCCGCGCATGATCGCGGCGAGACCGTCAACGCGGTCCTGCGCAACGCGCAGGTCGTGGAAGGCAACGAAGCGGCCGAGGACTGCCGGCAGGCGGAGCACGGACTGGTGCTCGCCGAACGGGAGGAGGCGCTGCTGGAACAGGCGGTGACGCTGGCCAGGCGTCGGCGCGAGATTGGCGCGCAGTTGGTGAAAGCGGACAGTATTCACGCGGTGGCGCGGCGCGTTCTGCGTGCACCCCGGCGAACGATCGTGCAGGACCGCAATGCCGCGATCCTCGCCGTCATCGCGCTGCGGCGGGGCGCGGCTGATCTTGCCGCGAGGATCGATGCAGTCGCGCGTCGCGGTCGCGTGACCGTGATGCCGGCCATTCTGGTGCGGCAGGTGGCCACCGCTCTGCGCACCCGGATCGCGGGTTACACGCCGCGTCGCGGTGTCGACGCGGCCCTGGCCGCGACACATGTCATCGGCGGTCACGCGGCGACAATCGCCGGCAGGCTCCGCGTTGCACGCAAGCCCCCTCATCCGACGCCATCGCGCATGCTTGCCCGTCAGGCCATGCGGCTGCAGGCGCGGATCACCGCGTTCAGCCCGCCTTCCATTCCGGCGACGGCAAAAGCTGTCGCCTTGCCGCCGTTGCTCGCGACCATGCAGCGGTTGAGCGATCAGCGGGAGCGGGCGGATCGCTTGCGCGCCGACACCGCCGCATGGGCACAGCGCATCACAGCTCACCAGCAGGCCGTCCGCGACAACGCTGAGGTTGCAGCGCGGGCTCTGTTTCTCACCGCCGAAAAGCCGCCCTATCAGATCGACGGCACGCGGGTGGTGCTCGACCTGACAACGTTCGATGCGGATGCAGTGGCGCTGTTCCGGTCGCTCGACGCTGACGCGCGCACCGCGCTACTCAAGGAACGGTTCGAACGCGACCGGGCGGAAGCGAAGACCGCCCGCGAACGTGCCGAGGCCCTGGCGCGCGACAAGACTGCGGCGCAAGCGCGGCGCGCCCTGATCGCGGACGCGTGCCAGCTGGTGATGCAGACGGACAAGCGCCCCTATCGCATCATCGACCGGAAGATCGTGATGGACTGGTCCGGCCTGGGTGACGCCGATCGCGCCACGCTGGATGCAGTCGGCGGCCGCGATCCGGATCTGCGACGGGCCATGCTGGCGCGCGCGCAGCGTGACTATGCGGCAGATGTCGCGGCCAGAGACGGGACTGCCGCGCCGCCAGGCGCAACGGCCACCGTGCAGACGCCGCAGCCCGTGCCGCAGCCACAGCCAGCCCAGACGGACGTCCCGGTTGATTCCGCCTGGCAGCGCGCACGGCATCTGAGGGCCGCAGCAATGGCGGATGTTCTGCGCGACCGGACCGACCCGTCCGCTGTGCATGCGCCAGGCGCGCAGCCTGCACGGCCGGGCGTCGAGCGGAGCGATAGGCCTGAAGCCCCGTCGCGCCGCTGGCATCCGGGCATCACGAACGGCGGCCCTGAGCGGTAGCGGTCCTATCGGGCCGGGCTTGCTGTGGTCGGCGCCGCTTCCGCGATCGCGTCGATGCGCGCATCGCAGGCGGTGACAGCCCGCATACCGGGCTTGAACATGACCGCGCGGAACGCGGTGCAGAAGCATTCCAGATGCTGCTCGGGTTCTGCGGCCGGGGCATTGGTCGGCGTCTTGTCTGGCGGCACTTCGAGCACATACCACTGCGCCGACGGGCAGATGGCGCAGTCCGGCATGCGGGGGAGCGCCTTCAGCAGGTCGAAAGCCTGCTGCAGCGTCGGCCCCAGCCATGTGCGCTCGGCGTCCAGCCGGTCCATGTCGTCATCGGTCATGACTTGGCGATAGCAGCTGCGGGTTAAATCATTGCGCGCATGGCGCTTGTCGGCATCGGCATGCAGCCCCTGTGGAAAAGCTCCCAGCAGCGGGCTTCCTGTGATCGGAATGAAAGAGCGGAAAAAGGTTCTTCTGGTTCCGGTCGAACATCCAACAGGAGTTACGACCATGACATATCATGATGCTGCCGATGACGGGGCAGCGAAGCGTCCACCGCGTGCCGACACGGTTACCCAAGCCAATGACTGGGACATCCGCATCCTGCGGCGGGTGGCGCGGCTCAAGGATCTGCCGCTGGAGCAGGACCCAGTCGGCCCCATCCGGCAGGTCTGCGTTCTCGATACGGAGACCACCGGCATCGATCCGGATCACGATCAGGTCATCGACATCGCCTATGTCGTGCTAGCGGTAGACGCGCTAGGCGAGATCGTCGGCATCGTGCGCGTGGGCGAAGCGCTGTGCGATCCGGGCATGCCGATCCCGGAGCGGATCAGCCGTCTGACCGGCCTCACCGACGCCGATGTCGCGGGCAAGGCAATCGACCTCGACGTGCTTGAGGAGGCGCTGGCGCCGGTGGACGTGTTCGTGGCGCATAACTGCGCGTTCGATGCGGCGTTCCTGCGGCATCTGTTGCCGATGACCGCTGACGCCGCCTGGGCGTGCAGCGCGAAGGACATCGACTGGCTGGAGCATGCCGGGCTCGACGGGCGGGCGCTTGGACATCTTCTTATGCAGATCGGGTTCTACAACGACGCTCACCGGGCGATGGCCGATGCGGTGTCGCTTATCCATCTGCTGAGCCACCGGCTGGCGAATGGCAGCACGGTCATGAGCGCGCTGCTGGACACGGCGAGCCAGGAAACCATCCGCATAGAAGCGACCGGCGCGCCATTCGACCGGCGGGGCATTCTGAAGGCTCGGGGATATAGCTGGGATGCCCGTGCCAAAGTCTGGTGGACCGAGGTGTCGGCGGGCGATCTGGAAGCCGAACGCCTCTGGCTTGGCCGGGAGGTTGTCCCTTGGGGACCAGAGCCGCGGACGTGCGCCATCACATGGCAACAACGTCACCGCTAGTCGAATGAGCGCGCCGTCCCGGCGGCGCGTGCATCGGCGAACGCTGCGCGCGTCGCCAAAATGAAAAGAATGTCCGGTGAGCCGGATGAAGTGAGCTTCGCCCAGAGGGGAAAAAAGGAGCTTCGGCCGACAGGCCGCAACATCAAGCATGAAAGATCGACTAAATGGCATTGACCCATCAGATGATGCAGAACCACTGCCTCTCCATCCGTGTTGAACTGGGCTACCCGCTTTTTGCCCCAGCGAACGCAACCTTGGCATTCTCCGCCGGGCGGAAGTTCGATTTCAGCGTTGGCATGGATCTCGTCCGTCACGCCGAGCGTGGCGCAAAGGATTTTGTCTATGCCGGGTGGGCGTCCGTGACTGACGATGCCCCACATGATTACACGCTGGTTATCCGCCAGCGTGTCAGCGTAGATGTCGTGACGGGCGTGACATTCTGGGCGGCTGACGATGAGGCTCCACTCGTGATCGTAGCGAGGGACCGCGACTCATATTTCGAGCTCGACGGCCGTTTCAACCTCCAGCAGCGGCTCGGACGTCCGGGACGCAAGATGCTGCAGGGTGAGCGACGGGCGATGGACCGTATCCTGCGTGGTGCTGAACTGCTCGATGGCACGGTGCTGGACGGCAACGCATGGGTGAAAAACGGCGCTGACTGGACGCCGCCTGCCCCATCGCAGGAGAGCGTCGTCAACTTCCGCTGACCGGACAGCAGAGCTGCTCTGCCTCTTTGCTTACTATCCTTTTATCACGCCGAAGGCCGCCGATGTGCGGCCGTCGGCGCATATGGAGTTCTTTATCATGCACGCCTTCACCTTCTTCGACACCGAGTCCGCTTGGGACGAACATCTGCATGAGGCCTATCGCCGCATCGACCCCAAGGTGCAGCCACATCACCGCCTGGGTTCAAAACGCATTTTCGCGGCCGCTGCCCTGGACGTCACCGTCACCGACGATGGTCAGATCTCTTGCGACGCCATCCGCAGCTGGACCGAGCATGACCATGGCGACGAGGAAGCGGTGGTATCCGGGCTATTCGATCATTTGCGGGCACGGACTGATCGGGTAGCCGTCGGATACGGCAGCATCGCCGCCGATGTCCCGCTGCTTCTGGCTGCTGCCATGGAGCATGGTATTGTCCTGCCGTCCCAATTCATCGAGAGGCGCTCGTTTTCGAGGGGCGCGCTGCATCCCCATACCGATGTCGGCCTCGTGCTGAAAGGCGGCGGCAAGACCTGGCACCATTTGGCCGAGGTGGTGTTGCGCCTGGGATTGCCCGTTGATCTGCTGAATACGAAAGCGCGGGTCGATTTTCCGAGCACTGCTGAACAATGGCAGGATGTGCGGGCACATGTGCAATTGGACGCCGCACT
The DNA here is from genome assembly GCF_013344685.1 of Sphingomonas sp. CL5.1. Taxonomy (NCBI): domain Bacteria; kingdom Pseudomonadati; phylum Pseudomonadota; class Alphaproteobacteria; order Sphingomonadales; family Sphingomonadaceae; genus Sphingomonas; species Sphingomonas sp. CL5.1. The sequence goes on along the minus strand of NZ_CP050137.1, from coordinate 2,313,959 downwards.
GGTCGGGATCGTCACGCTGGCGTGGCTGCGGACGCAGGGGCAGGCATGCCTTCAGCCGACGACGATGATGATCTCCGTCCTAGATTGGGTCCGCCGAAATGGGCACATGACGGACAGCATGGTCAACATCATCGCGGCCTCTTGCTCGACCTTAATCAGCCAGGTCGGAGGTGCTTATCGAGAAGCAGCCTGAGTTAAGTTTACTCCAGCATGGGAGGCTCATGCCCATGCTGGAGCCAAAAATGATCAAGCACTCGCGAACTCGCCATTGCCAATCATTCCGTTTACATCGAAACTTGCGACAAATCCGGACGTGGGGGCGGCGGTGACAGATAGAATGGCAAAATTGGATCGGTTACTCGCGCTGGTTCACGCTCTTTCAGATAGCTCCGACGGCTTGACGCTGGATGAGATGGCCGAACGGCTTGCCGTTAATCGTCGCACCGCTGAACGCATGCGAGATATCATCGCCAGCCATTTCGACTTAGACGAAATCGTCGACGACCGCCGCAAACGTTTCCTGATCCGAGATAGCCTGCGGCGTGCCTACACCCGTCCCACGCCAGCCGAAGTTGCGGCGCTGCAGGCCGAGGTGGATGGCCAGCGCGCAGCAGGCAAGGCAGTTCGCGCAGGCCAGCTTGCAAGCTTGCTGGCTAAGGTCAAAGGGGCGTTGGATGATCGGGAGAAGCGGCGGATTGACCCGGACCTTGATGCGCTCGCGCGGCTACAGCGAACATTGGTCACCGCAGGTCCGGTCGCGGTGGTGGCGCCAGAAACGGTCATGGCCATTCAAAGTGCCATCCTCGCTGGATGCTGCATCGAGTTCCAATATGCCACGGAGGATCGGCCGGAGCCGCGCTGGCGGAGGGTGATCCCCTACGGACTCGTTCATGGTCCGCTGACCTATCTGCTAGGCAAGATGCCGGGTAGCGGAAGTCAACCGGTGTATTTTCGGCTCGACCGTATGACCGAGCCGAAATTGAGCGATACCCTTGGTTGCGCGCCGGATGACTGGGACATTGATGGTTGGTTGGCGGAGAGCTTTGGGGTTTGGCGCGACGAGCGGCAGGATGTGACACTGCGTGTGCCTGCGTCGTCTGCCACCCGCGCTCGAGGGTGGCGCTTCCATCGTCTCCAGCAGCTTGAGGAGCTTGACGACGGCGGCTTGCGCATCCGCTTCGCTTCTGGCGGCATGCGCGAACTGGCTGAGCATCTGTTCACTTGGGCGGGCGAAATAGTGATCGAAGGTCCAGATGTTCTCATAGCAATTATGCGTGATCGGATCGCGGCCGCGACGACGATGTTGCCTGCTTAAACAAGCACTACTCCTGCGACCGATTCTGTCACAACAGGGGTTATATCATTTGGCAGAAGATGGAGGATGCCACACCGTGGCCCACGCGCATGGTGTGCTCTGTTTTTTCGAAAGGAGGGCTAAATGATTCAGCGTCAATCTTCGACTTCCTCCGCTCGCTTCGGCTTGTCGAAGTCGAAGATCACCATGTTCGAGCAATGCCCCAAGCGGCTGTGGCTCTCCGTGCATCGGCCGGATATGGCCGAGCAGGATGATGGCGCGGAGGCGCGCTTCGCCACCGGGCATGAAGTCGGCGCCGTCGCTTGTGCGCTTCTGCCGGACGGCGTGATGATCGAGGCCGAGCCGGACCTGGCGGCGGCGCTCGCCGCAACGCGGGCGCTGCTCGACACCGGCCATGATCGACCGATCTTCGAGGCGACGCTGCAGCATGACGGCGTCCTCGTGCGTATCGACGTGCTGGAGCCGGACGGGTCTGGTGGCTGGCACATGGCCGAGGTGAAGAGTTCGACCAAGGCCAAGGACTATCACGTCGGCGACCTCGCCACGCAGCTCTGGGTTGCGCGCAACGCGGGTGTGCCGATCAGCAGCGCGGCGATCCGGCATATCGACAGTAGCTTCGTCCTTGAACGCGAGGGCGAACTCGATGGTCTGTTCGCCGACACGGATCTCTCGGCTGTTGCCGAACCGATTATCGCGGGCAGAAGCGAAACCGTCGCCGCCGCACGCGCGACGCTGGCTGGCGCCGAACCCGCGACGGTGCCGGGCGACCATTGTGACGCGCCGTTCCCGTGCGAATTTGGCGGATATTGCCACGTGGCGCTTCCCGCTCGTCCCAAGTGGCCGGTGACGGTTCTGCCTCATGGCGGTGGCAAGCGCTGGATCGAGCAGGGTATCGATGACCTGTTCGCCGTCGATCCCACCGCTCTGACCAATGCAATCCATGCCCGCGTTCACCGCGCCACCTTGTCAGGCGAGGTTTATCACGATGTTGAAGGCGCGCGCGCAGCGATGGCGGACTGGGCGTTTCCGCGCACCTGGCTCGATTTCGAGACGATTGGCTTCGCGGTGCCCAGGTGGATCGGCACACGACCCTATCAGCAGGTGCCGTTCCAATTCTCAGCGCATGTCGAAGCGGCCGACGGTGCGATCGTCCACCGTGAATTCCTCAACCTCGATGGCGGCGACCCGCGCCGTCCGTGTGCTGAGGCGCTGATAGAGATGGTTCCGCCATCTGGGGCGGTGATCGCCTATAATGCCAGCTTCGAACGAGGCCGCATCATGGAACTGGCCGCGGCCTTTCCTGATCTCGCCGCCGCGCTCGAAGCCATCGCCGGCCGGATCGTGGATCTACTGCCAGTCACCCGTGCGAATTGGTATCATCGTGATCAGCGCGGCAGCTGGTCGATCAAGGCCGTGTTGCCGACCATCGCTGCCGAAATGGATTACGCCGGGCTCGAGGTCAAAGACGGCGGCAGCGCGCAGGAAGCCTATGTCGAAGCGATCGCGGTCGGCACGACTCTCGCGCGGCGCGTGGCGCTGGATGCCGCCCTTCGCGCCTATTGCGGACGCGATACGGAAGCGATGATCATTCTCGCGCGCCGGCTGCTGGCTCGGTAGATCGTCCTGTGGGGAAAGGGGAAATCATGGATGTGAGGAAGGGCTGATCGGCGACTATGCCGTCAATTCCAGTGAGGGCCGGCTCGAACTCTTTTCGATCGATGTCGCTCGTGGTGCTGATACAGCGGCACGGTTAAGCCTCGTTTGTAGAGCCGACCCCCTGGAATGCAGATAGCGATGAATCTCACTATTTGTCTGGTTTGTGCGACCGATTTTGTCGCATACGCCAATTATGGATCGCTTCCAGATTTTGTTCAGCCTTTCAATTGCGATTGAAAAGATTGGTCACCTGTGATGATCTGGACGAGGGGGAGTAAAAGTTCGTGTATCTGCCAGTTCAAGGGCGCTACCACGCGCACAGGCTAACTATATCCGGCAACGGCGAAGACGCCTTTACTCAGTCTCTGACATCTGCTCGTGTCGAGATGAATCCGCATCAAGTCGATGCGGCATTGTTTGCGCTGAAATCCCCGTTTGCCAAAGGTGTATTGCTCGCTGACGAAGTTGGCCTCGGCAAAACGATCGAAGCAGGGCTTGTGATGTCTCAGCGCTGGGCTGAACGGCGACGGCGTATCCTGCTTGTGGTGCCGGCGTCGCTACGCAAACAATGGCAACAGGAGCTGTTCGAGAAATTCACGATAAAGTCGCTGATCCTTGATGCGAAAACCTTTGGTGAGCAGCGGCGCGGCGGGAGCCTCAAGCCGTTTGAAACGAAGGATGCTGTCGTAATCGTCAGCTACGAATTTGCAGCACGCAAAGCAGATGAGATCCGAGCTGTTCCGTGGGACTTGGTGATTTTCGACGAGGCGCATCGCCTGCGCAATGTCCATCGAAAGACGGCAAAGCGCGCCAAGGTTCTTAAAGACGCGGTCAAAGACCGCTTCAAGATTTTGCTCACTGCGACCCCGCTACAGAATTCGCTGACCGAGCTTTACGGCATCGTTTCAATGATCGATGAAATGCACTTTGGTGGAGAGAGCGCCTTCAAAGCGCAGTATATGGGCGCAAACTCTACGCCCGCGTCGCAGCAAATACTGCGCGACCGCCTTGCAACGATCTGCCACCGCACTCTGCGGCGACAAGTTCAGGAGGCGGGGCACATCAATTTTCGCCAGCGCCATGCGGTCACCTTTCAGTTCGAGCCCCATGACGTCGAGACCGAACTATACGAACAGCTGTCCGCCTATCTCCAGGATCCGGACACCATAGCCTACGGCAGTAAAACCAACGCCCTTGTCATTCTGCAAGCGCGTAAAAGTTTGGGATCGTCGACCGCAGCAGTGGCCGGCTATCTTGATACCCTGCTTGAACGTCTGCGCCGCAAGGAGCGAGCGTCGACCGAGATGACGGACGATTTCGAGGAAGCGTTTGAGGAGGAAAAGGAGCAGCAGGATGACGAGGACGGCGACGCCGAGGCGCCGATAGATCCGGTAAAGCTCGCTGCCGAAATCACCCTTGTCGAGGGTATGCGCGACCTCGCCCGCAATATCGGCCCCAACGGCAAAGGCGAGAAACTCGTCGACAATCTGCCCGCCGTTCTCGATGAAATCGAAGCAAAGGGCGGCAAACGCAAGGCGGTGATCTTCACCGAATCGGTCAGGACGCAGCGCTATCTGAATCAGCTTCTTGCCGATCACGGCTATGCGGGCCGCATCGCGCTGATGAACGGATCGAACAACGACCCGGATAGCCGTGCGCTGTATGACGCATGGAAGGATCGCCATGCCGGCACTGACCGGATTTCTGGATCGAAGACGGCCGATATGAAGGCCGCGATCGTCGAGGCCTTCAAGAGTGACGACAAGTCCATCCTCATCGCGACCGAGAGTGGCGCCGAAGGTATCAATCTTCAGTTCTGCTCGCTGCTGATCAACTATGATCTGCCCTGGAACCCCCAGCGGGTTGAGCAGCGCATCGGCCGCTGCCATCGGTATGGGCAGCTTGTCGATGTGACCGTCGTCAACATGCTGAATCTCAAAAATCGAGCCGAGGCGCGGATCCATCAGCTGCTCGAGCAGAAGCTCCACCTGTTTGAAGGGGTGTTTGGCGCGTCTGACGAGGTGCTGGGCATCCTTACTGACGGGATCGATTTCGAGCGTGAAGTGCTGCGGATCGTCCAGTCGTGTCGTAGCGCCGAGGAGGCCGACCGCGAATTCGATGTCCTTACCGCGCGGATCCAGGACAGCATCGACGCCGACCTCGAAGCTGCCCGCGCCAAGGTGCTGGAGAGCATGGATAGCGATGTCGTCGCCAAGCTGCACCGGCGCGAGAAGGCGTTGGCTGAGATAGTGCCAGAATTTCAACAGCGCTTGCTGATGGTCGCTCACGCTGAGTTGCCGAATGCCCAGTTCCCCGCTCCGGACGGGCTCTGGTTCGATCATGACGGTCAACGCTGGACGACGAAGTGGCCGATGGCCGACGAGGAAGGCTGGCAATTTTTCCGTGTCGGCGATGGCCTCGGCCACACGCTTGTCGAAGACGCCAAGGCCCGCACCGGCGATCAGGTAGAGGCTGTCGAATTCGACCCCGCTGCCTATCCGTATGCGGGACAGCTCGGAGGTGTTGTCGATCTCGCCGGTCAATCGGGGTGGTTGCGCGCGTTCAAGGCGATCATGCCGGTCCCAGAGGCGCATCGGGAGGAGGTGCTCGTCGTCGTGCAGACGGACGACGGTCGCGTGATTCCCGCCGAAGTTGGCGATAAGATGATGATGGCGCCGGCGCGAAGCCTCGGCACTGCCGATCAGATCGCGCCTGGCGATCAACTCGACGTTCTGCGGGAGCAGGAGTTTGCCGCCTTCTCCGAACGGGTAGCGAAGGAAAACCTCGCCTGGCTGGAGGAAAAGGAAGAGCAACTGGGCCGTTATGGCCGGGATCGTGAGATCGAGATCGAGGCGCAGGTCGCGGAACTCGACGCCGAAATCAAAGAGATGGAGCGCGCAAAACGTGCGCCCGGCCTCGGCATGGAGCAAAAGCTGACCCAAATGCGCGAGCTGAGAAAAAAGGAAGCCGCACGCGACGAACTGAAAATGTCGCAGTTCGAAACGAAGCGGAAGGTTAACGCCGACATCAACCGCACCCTTGATGAACTGGCCGAGCTGCTGGACCAGAAGCCGCAGATCGAGGAGCTGTTCACGCTCCGCTGGACAGTGGCCTGATCCATGCTGGACGGGTTCGGACAGGCTCCGGTTTGCCTGGAACTCGATCTCGATAGCTATGACGGCCCGTGGACGCATGTTGAGCGTTTCCGGGGGCGATCCGGTTGGTTGGTGGTCGCCGAGGCATGTCTGGTCAGCGAAGATGATGAATGGACGACGACGATCGTCGCTGCCTGCGATGATTATGGCGATACCGTGCCGGTGTTCATGGCACCTAATCTAATGGCATGCGCATGTTCCTTGCCTGCGCACTGTGATGAGCTTCCACCGGATGAGCTGGATGATCTACTGGACGAAGCGGCCCATGAGCTACAGCTCCAATGGCTGCGCGATAGCAATGTCGCGCTTGCAAGGCTGGCGCAGGCTGCGGCGGACGGCATCGCCGCGATCGAGAATCAGGCCAAGGCGGCATTGGAAATTCTGGATCGGCAGATCATGGACCTGCAGCGCCGCCGCAGGATGCTCAGCCTTTCGGATCATGCACGCAGTGTTTTTGACGATGCCATAGTGAGTCTGGAGGTTGAGCGAGAGATCGCGATGGATGACCTTTCCGCCAAGCGGCAACGGGCGCGCACGGCCATCGAACGGGAGGAACTGGCGCTGATCAACCGCGCCGCGGTCCGTGTCACGGTGGAACCGCTCTATCATGTCCGATGGTCTGCCCAGGCGCGAATGACGGAAGAAATGGAGTGGGCGCAGATCTATGCGTCTCGCCGGACGGACTATCATCCCCTCTCCTTGCGCGGAGGAGATGATATTCAGGTTCGCCTTACAGGCGGGCTCGATGATCTGTCACCCCCGTCCCGTCCGGTAAAGGCGCGCCAAAAAACAGCTGCTCATCCCCTCGATACGGAACTGCGTGCCGCCTTGGCTCAAACTCGGCCCACGCAGGAAGAGGACGAAACCCCAGTGAAGACGCAATCTGATGCCACGAAAAATGCGAACGGTGCCCGGAGCAGGCTGCTGTCCGAGCTGGCGCTGTTGGAACGGAGCGGCGCGCGAAAGATGGGCGGACGCGATCCCTATAAACTTTACAGCGAACGGCGTGCGGAATTGCTTGGAAAAGTGGCCCTTTTGGACGCTCAGATTGCCTCGCCGAACGAACCGACTATGGGTGCCTGAATGAAGAAGACCAAACTTGAACTCACCTGGCCCGGCAAGGAAGAGCGCCCCCGCTTGGAGCCGCGCATCCTGCTGGAGCACCCGGAACGTGGCCATCATGCCGCCACGAAAGGCGAAGGCGATCTGTTCGACAACATGCTGATCAAGGGCGACAATCTGCTCGCGCTCAAGGCGCTGGAGCAGGAATATGCAGGCAAGGTGAAATGCGTTTATATCGATCCGCCGTTCAATACCGGTGCAGCGTTCGAGCATTACGATGACGGAATTGAGCACTCCTTATGGCTTAGCCTTATGCGGGAGAGGCTAGAAATTCTTCGTAGATTGCTGTCTCCTCAGGGATTTATTTGTGTCCACATTGATGACAGCGAGGGTCACTATCTCAAGGTTCTCCTTGATGAGGTGTTTGGAAGAAAAAACTACCTAACTACTTTGTATATTCAAGTTCGCTATCCGCAAAAGACTTTGAAGCAGGATATGGACTTTCACAAAGAAGTTGAAATGGTTCACGTTTACAGAAAGGAGTATGGTGCCGAACCGAGATTAAACGAAATCGGTTGGACTGACGAAAAGTATTGTTTCTATGTTCATGAGAATGATGAGCCGGAAACAATTGAACTCGGCGGTAAGAGGGTGGACGTATTCCGAGACGGTCAGTTCAATCTTGTAAAAGGTGAACCTAGCAGCGACGGACTCAAAGAGATATGGGCCACGGGAACCATCCTTGATGGAAACTCCTCGGGTCGTTTTTTTAGAGATTATCTGACTGGTCGCTCCGAAAGAGACGGCCTTGGATCGCTATATAAAGTTTATGGGATCGGAGATGATCATTTAGATTACAGGTATTTCACTGGCCCCAAGCGCGCTACCGCTACGAAGGGTAAATATTTTCAAGGAATTCCTGTATCTAAGTCAGTTGATCCCTCAGCTACGCAGAAAACTCCTATCGAAAATTTTTATGATCTTGCTGGAAGTTTTGGAAATTGTCGGCATGAAGGTGGCGTAGAATTTAGAAGCGGCAAAAAACCTGAAAAGTTGCTGCACATCATTCTCAAGCATTTTTCTGAGCCGGGTGATCTTGTGCTTGATTCTTTTGCGGGTTCGGGCACGACTGGCGCGGTGGCGCATAAGATGCGGCGTCGCTGGATCACTGTCGAAATCGGTGATCATGCCGATACCCATGTAGCAAAACGCATCGCGGGCATTGTAGACGGCAACGATGACACGGGCGTCACAGGCGATGTTGGTTGGAAAGGCGGTGGGGGTTTTCGCTATTATACGATTGCGCCTTCGCTGTTGGAGCAAGACCGCTTTGGAAATTGGGTAATCGCACCTGAATACAATGGTCCGATGCTTGCCGAGGCAATGTGCAAGCATCTCGGGTTCACCTATGATCCCGCGCAGGACGATGCCGAATGGTGGCGTCATGGCCGGTCAAGCGAAACCGATTTCCTTTACGTCACGACGCAAGCGTTGACGCAGGATGCGCTCCGTCTGCTGTCGCAAGAGGTGGGATCGGAGCGATCTCTGCTGATCTGCGCGCGTGCCTTCTCCGGGAATCTTGACGCCTTTGAGAACCTCACCTGTCGCAAGATCCCTTCCAGCATTCTGACCAAGTGCGAATGGGGCCGCGACGATTACTCGCTGAACGTGGCCGCCCTGCCGGATCGCGAGGAGCCCGCCACGGACGCGCTCGATGCCGGTCCGCTGTTCGCCGGAGAGCCGTCGAATGACTGACCTGTCTCGGGACGACCGTCTGCGCCGTCAAGTCGCGCAGCGCCTCAGCCTCCGCAAGCCGCAGGAAGAAGGCCTACACATCCTCGGCGATGTCGCCGGCATGATCGACTGGACGGGCACTGTCGATCCGGTGGCGCTGCTCGACGAGGTGAAGGCTCGATACCCGTCGGTCGAGAGCTTCGAGCGCGCATTCCCGTCGCTGGCCTTCGCGCTGGCGACGGGCGTCGGCAAGACCCGGCTGATGGGCGCCTTCATCGCCTGGCTCTATCTCACCGGGCGGTCGAAGAACTTCTTCGTCCTCGCGCCGAACACAACGATCTACGACAAGCTGGTCACCGATTTCTCGCGCCAGTCGTCGGCTAAATACGTGTTCCGCGGCATCGCCGAGTTCGCCCAGACCCCACCAATCATAGTCACAGGCGATACCTGGGAGGAAGGCCGCGGCATTCGCGGGTCCGATCTGTTCGGCGGCGAGGCGATCATCAACATCTTCAACGTCGACAAGATCAACAAGGAGAAGGGACGCATCCGATCGTTCCGCGAGACGCTGGGCGAGAGCTATTTCGACTATCTCTCCCGCCTGCCGGATCTTGTCATGCTGATGGATGAGGCGCATCGCTACCGCGCAAAGGCGGCGGCCAACGCGGTGTTCGAACTTGCACCCCGGATCGGACTGGAATTGACGGCCACGCCCAAGACGGTCGGCGCCAGCCCTAAGGATTTCAAGAATGTTGTTTACTCCTACGGCCTCGGTCAGGCGATGGCCGACGGCTATGTGAAGGAGCCAGCCGTCGCCACCCGCGCCGACTTCCGACCCGACGGGGTTGCGCCAGAGGAACTCGAGCGGATCATGCTCGCCGATGGCATCACCTATCACGAGCATGTGAAGGTCGAGCTGGACCTCTATGCCCGGCAGAGTGGTCGCCAGCAGGTTCACCCTTTCATGCTTGTCGTCGCTCGCGACACGGCGCACGCCAGCGCGATCCGCGCCTATCTGGAAAGCGAGGAGTTCCACGATGGCGCCTATCGTGGTCGCGTGATCGAGGTTCACTCGAACCAGACCGGCGAAGAGTCGAATGATGCGATGGCCCGCCTCGTCGGCCTTGAGCATGACGCACAGACCGACATCGTCGTGCACGTCAATAAGCTCAAGGAAGGCTGGGACGTCACCAATCTCTACACGATTGTGCCGCTGCGTGCCTCGGCGTCGGAAATCCTGACCGAGCAGACGCTGGGGCGCGGCCTGCGCCTGCCCTATGGGGTGCGCACTGGCGTCGAAGCTGTCGATACGCTGACCGTTATCGCACACGATCGCTTTGACGAGGTCATCAAGCGGGCGAAGGAGCCAGGCTCAATTGTTCGCCTGAAAGAAATTACGATCGGCGAAGGCGGCGACGTCACCCCCGAGGCGCGTGAAGTGATGACCGTGCCGACGGCATTCGAAGCGGCCCTCACGGGGCGGTTGCCCGAAATGGGCGGCGGCGTGGTGGCCGAGGAGCGTGCGGATTATATCCCGCCGACGCCGGAGAAGGTCGCCTATGTCGATACGACGTTGGCGCTGATCCGCGACAAGTTCGAGCGGAAGCTGACCGGCGGCCTGGCTGATCTGAAGAAACCCGAAGTTCAGGCCGAAATTGCTCACGATGTCCGCGCCGCGACGGCCGCCGCGCAAGGGAGCTTCGACACACTGCTCGGGCACGACGAAGTCGAGCAGCTCATCGCCCAGATCGCAGTGGGTGTTGCCGACAACACGATCGAAATCCCGGAAATCGTGGTGCTGCCTAGCCGCGAGGTGAATTTCTGGTTCGACGATTTCGATCTGGACGGTCTGGACACCATCCGTTTCCGCCCGAGCAGCGACACCATCCTGATCCGAAACTTGCGCGATGACAGTCAGCGCGAACTCGCACGGTCGAATGCCGGCCCACGCGAGAAGCGCCCGGAGGATTACATCATCCGGCATCTGATGGACTTCCCTGAGGTCGATTACGACAGCCACGCTGCCAAGCTCTATAAATGGGCCAGTCAGGTGATTGAGCGACTCCGCGCCTATCTCGGCACCGAGGAGGAAGTGGAGGCTGTCGCGCTGGAGCATGGGCAGGCGCTGGCCCGCTTTGTGTTTGAACAGATGCGCCGCCATTATCGGGAAACGCCGGTCGAGTATCGCGCCACCCGTGTCCGATCTTTCAAGGCATTGAAGCCTCAGCAGCTCGGCGTCAGCCTGTCAAAGAAGCTGCTGTTGACCGAGGCTGCAACGCCGCTCTCGTCCACGCCGGGGATCCTCTTCTATGGCTCAAAGAAAAGCCCCTACCAGTTTCACAAATTTGATTCCGATCCGGAGCGTCGCTTCGCTGCGCTGATAGACAGCAGCAATATGCCGGGCGTGCTACGCTGGCTTCGCCCTGCGGCTGGTCAGTTCGATATCGAATATGACCGCGGCCGCCGTTACGAGCCGGATTTCGTCGTTGAGTGCTCCGACCGGAAACTAATTGTCGAAGTGAAGGCTCACCGGGATATGACGGATGCTGTGGTCCTCGAAAAGGCGCGAGCAGCGCGGGCTTGGGTAATGAATGCCAACCAGTTTGCGGCAGAGGGAGATGGCAAGGAATGGGGATACGCACTTCTGTCCGAGCATGACGTCACCGAAAGCATGACACTGGCGGGCCTTTTGGCGAAGGCGGCTTGATCCTAACTGCGGCGTTCCTTTCGGAATTTCCGCAGTTCAGATCATCGTCGAACTGAAATTTCCCAATGATCTGAGTGCCCATCGCTTTCATGCCGGGTGCGCCATTTCTTCCCTCGCCTGGAACGTCGTGCCCGGCGCGCCCTCATTTATGGGCGGCGATCCACGCATCGACCTCCCGTTCCAGGATCGGGAGCGGCAGCGAGCCGGAGCCGATCAGCAGATCGTGGAACGACTTGATGTCGAACCTCGCGCCAAGCTCGCGTTCCGCCTTGCGGCGCAATTCCATGATCTTGAGCATGCCGATCTTGTAGCCCGTCGCCTGCCCCGGCAGCGTGATGTAGCGGCGGACCTCCGAACGGGCCTGATCGGGCGATGCGCGCCCTGAGGCGATCATGTAGGCGACGGCCTGATCCTCGGTCCAGCCCTTGGCGTGGATGCCGGTATCCACCACCAGCCGCGCCGCGCGGAACAGTTCCGCCTCGAGCCGCATGAAGTCGCTCGCGACGTCGGGATAGGCGCCCATCTCCTTGCACAATGCCTCGGCATAGAGCGCCCAGCCCTCGCCGAAGGCGACATAGCGCGCGGACTGGCGAAACTTCGGCCCGGCGCTCTGCCGCACCTGGATATCGCCCTGCATGACATGGCCGGGCACGCCCTCATGACACATCAGGTCGATCGTCGCATCGGGCGCCGGATCGCTGGTGTCGCCGAGCAGGTGGACATAGACGCGGCCCGGCCGCGCGCCGTCGCGGCTCGGCCCCGCCGCGTGCGCGGCCCCGCCCGCGACCTCGCTGAACGACGGCTCGCGCACCACCTCCATGCGATATTCCGGCAGGACGCCGAAATATCTGGGCAGCAAGGTGCGGTTGTGCGCGATGGCGGCGTTGGCGCCACGCAGATATTCGGCACGGAGCGCGTCGGTCCACGGCCGGGGCGGATTGCGCTTCTCGCGATCCGCATAATAAGCGATCCGGTCCGCGAAGCCGGCTTTCCGGGCGAGCGCATCCTGCTCGCCCTCGATCCTCTTTACTTCGCTCAACCCGGTCTGGTGAATCTGCTCGGCGGTAAGATCGGTGGTGGTGTTGAGCTTCAGCGCGGCGGCATACCATTCCGCCCCGCCGGGGAGCGAGACGGCGCCAACCCGGCCGCTCGGCGCGCTCGGCAAGTCACCCTGCGCCCAGGCGATGACGCGCTCATAAGCTGGCTTGATCGATAGCAGGGCGGCGCGCGTATCGGCGAGCAAAGCATCGGCCTCGGCCTGGGTCATCTTACCCCCGGCCTGGAGCTTGCCGACCTTGGCCTGCGCGTCCGCCCACAGCGGCGAGGCAGGGCCGTCGTCGAACGGCGCGCCGGTGACGATCGCGCGACTGCCCGCGATCACGCGCTCGATCTGGAACTTCGGCGCGCGGATGCCCTGCGCGTCGGACGCGCGGCTCTGCGCGATCGCCTCGTCCAGCACCGCCGGCATCGCGTGCAGACGCGCCGCATAGGCGCGCATGTCGGCCGCCCCCTGCACATTGTGCGTGTTGATCAGGAAATCGGGCAGCCGCGAATGGATCGAATAGAGGAACGAATAAAATGGCGGCGCATAATGCCGGAAGCGATAGGTCAGCTCGACGCGATCCAGTTCCAGCGCCCAGATGTCGTAATTGGTCTGTCCCGTGGGCGAGAGCTTCGCACGATCGAACCGCGCCTTCATCCGCGCGACGCTGGCGCGGCGCCATTCCAGCCGCCGAAGCTGGGCCGCGTCGCTGATGTCGTCGAGCCGGTCCTCACCCTCCTTCGAGCCGAGCTGCGTCGCGAGTTGCGGCCGCTGGCGCAGCTCTTCGGCAAACTCCTGATCGAGGAACGCATAAAGCCGCGCATCCTCGCTCGCCGCCGGCGCCTCTTTCGCAGGTCGCGTCTCGGCGACAGCCGGCAGCGGCACGGCGAACGCGATCGCGGCTGCGGCGTGCAGCCAAAGCGGCTTGAACATTGTCATCTTCCCCTCTCGCACGGGTCCGTCCCGATCGAATTATTCGGCTCAACCATATAGGAAAACGCGATCTTCGCTCCTAAAATACGTGCGGTGGACCGCAAGACAGAGGGCCGGATGCCGATCGATGAAAGCCGTCCCTTCCTCCCCGTGCGCATCGCGGTGCTCACCGTGTCGGACACGCGCACGCTGGCGGAAGACCGTTCCGGCGATGCGCTGGTCGAGCGGCTGACGGCGGCGGGGCATGTGCTGGCGGAACGCGCGATCCTGCGCGACGACGCCGGCGATCTCGTCGCGCAACTCCACCGCTGGATCGACGACGAGGCGGTGGATTGCGTCATCACCACCGGCGGCACCGGCGTCACCGGCCGCGACGTGACGCCGGAGGCGGTCGAGCGCGTCGCCGACAAGATGATCCCAGGCTTCGGCGAGTTGTTCCGCTGGCTGAGCTACCAGACGATCGGCACCTCCACGGTGCAGTCGCGCGCCTGTGCCTGCGTCGCGCGCGGGACCTATATCTTCGCGCTGCCCGGCTCGACCGGCGCGGTGAAGGATGCGTGGGACGGCATCCTCAGGGACCAGCTCGACAGCCGCCACCGCCCCTGCAACTTCGTCGAGCTGATGCCCCGGCTGAACGAGCGATAGCGCTCCCGCTATTCCACCGTCACCTGCGGCCCCGGAATCCGGGCGCTGGCGACGAGCGCGCGGTAATCGGCGAGATTGTGGTCGAAATAGTGGATCGCGGGCGCCTCATAGGTGATCAGCCACAGCTTCCTGCCGACCACCGCGCCGGTCCCCTCGCCCAGCCGCTTCACCTCCTCGCCCTCCAGCGTGAAGGTGTAGCGGAAACGGAAGCCCTTGTGGCCGGCGAACTCGGCCGGCTCCACCGCGCCGACCTCGAACAGCGAGGAGCCGCCCGCGATGCGGTAGCTCGCCTCGAAAAGCTGCACCACGTCGGGCGTGAGCATCGTGGATTTGAACACCGGCAGCGGCTTGTTCTTCCTGTCGACTTCCTTGAACAGTGCCTTGCCGCCCTCGATCCCGCCGTAGAAGGTGACCTCGTTGAGCGGGATGCCGTCGAGCGTCCATGCCTCTGCGTTGCGGCCGGGCCGGGATTGCTGGCGGTTCCAGTCGATCGGCGGGTCGATCGTCATCTCCGACTTCGCCACCGCGACCCGCGCGCCGTGCGCGACCAGCTTGTACGCCCCCGCCGGAGCCGCCACCAGCGCGAGCGCCGCCGCCAGCATCGCCACTTTCCGCATCAATTCGTCTCCCCCGCCATCATCGCGATCATCGAGCGATCGGCCGCGTCCGGCTTCAGCTTCAGATAGGTGCCCAGCGCCGCGCGGCCGCCGTCCTCGTCGCCCGAGCGCAGCGCCACGATCCCCAGCCCGCGCCACGCTTCGGGCGGCGCGCCGGGCGCCTCGGTCGCCTGGCGGTAGAAACCGGCGGCCTGCGCGAGATCGCCGTGACTGCGGTAAAGCTCGCCGCGCGCGTAGAGCAGGTCGGGCGTCCAGCCGTCCTCCGCCAGCTTGCCGAGCACGAAATCGGTCGCGCCGAAATCGTTGAGCTTCACCTGATCGTCCACCAGCGCCGGCCACCACGGGCGCAGCGCGGCGGCATAGCGTGCCGCGCCGTCATCGGGCGGGCCGGCGAGCGGATGTTTCGCCGCCAGCTCCTTCAGCGCGGCGAGCCGCTCGGCGGTCGGCGGGTGGGTGTTGAACATGCCGCCGTCCGCATCCTTGCGGCTCTTGCGCCGGCGAGCGGCGGCGGTCGCGTCCTGTTCGGCGCGAAGCTGCTCCCACACGCGCCACGCGGCGGCGGGATCATAGCCCGCCTTCTGCATCAATGGCACGGAGCCTGCGTCCGCCTCCGTCTCCATTCCGCGCGAGAAGGTGAACACGGAGGCGATCATGCCGAGCTGCGCTGCGGTCAGCGCCGCCGCGACCGCATAGCCGCCGACCGGCACCAGCGCGAGCCATGTCATCAGGCTGGTCTTGCGCTTCAGATCGCGAAAGCCCTGGATGACGTGGCGGTTGGTGTAATGGGTATATTCGTGGCCGAGGATCGCGGCGAGTTGCGCCTCGCTGCGCATCCTGAGCAGCAGGCCCGAGTTGATGACCATCATGCCGGTGGGATACATGCCCGCGTTGAACACCGGCGTGCGCAGGATATAGATGCGCACCGGCGCGCACGCCGCCTCGCCCACCAGCCGGCAGAACACGCCGCGCACATAGGCGTTGAGCGCGGGATCGCGCATGACGAAGGCGCTGGTCCTGAGCTTGCGCTCCAGCTCGTCCACCTCCAGCCACAGGCCGCGCTCGTCCTTGTCGGTGGGCTGCCAGCCGGCGCCGATCGGCGTCACCTGATCCGTCGCCGGCGCTGGCGCCGCCGCGAGCAGCGCCAGCGCGCCGCCGAGCGCCCGGATCATTGCGCCGGGGCCGGCGCGGGTTCGGCGGCGCGCGGCGCGGCGGTGGGGAATTTGTTGAGCAGCTGGCCGATGCGCTTGGTCGCGCCCTCGTCGGTGCGCACGTCGCCGCCGGAGCCGGGATCGATGTTGAACCACACGATATTGCCGGACCTGAGATCGACCAGCGCGGCATAGCTGCTGTGGATGCCCGCCGGGATGAAGCCGCCGAACATGCCGGCGAACAGCAATTGCGCCACCTTCCGCCCGGCGGTGCCATAGGCGTCGTGGGTGGAGACGAACAGGGCATAGTCCCCGCCGCCGATCTCCCCGAGCTTCGCCGCGCCGGGGCCGAGCGTCCAGTCGAACCGCTCGGCCTTGGTCGGCAGCGACGCGCCGGGGAACATCTTGTGCTGCGCGATCGCACCGGCGACGACGCGGAACAGCGCCTGATAATCGGCGACGACCTGCGCATTGTCGCCCTCCTGCTCCGGCAGGAAGACGATCTCGTTGCCCGCCGCCTTCTGGTTGGCGGCGACCTGGGCGGACAATTTCTCGCGCGCGGCGGCGGTCCAGTCGGCGTTAGGCTCCTCGACCGATCCGACGCCGAGCGACCCCACCTTCACGTCGGGCCGGAAGAAGATGATGCGCACCGGCTTGCCCGCGGGAAAGACGAATGTCTCGTCGGCCTTGATCCTGGCGAGCGCGACGCCCGGAATGACCAGCAGCAAAGCCGCAAGCGCGGCGATCAGGCGCGACCCCATCGTGACTCCCCCATCCGGCGATGTCCCCACATCGCGTTCAGGAAGGCTAGGTCACGCCCCGGAGCCGCGCAACAGCTTTGGTCGTCGCGGGATCACATTATCCTCACCTCAGGAAGCGAGCGCCTTCTTCAGCAGCTCGTTCACCACCTGCGGATTGGCCTTGCCGCCCATCGCCTTCATCGTCTGGCCGACGAAGAAGCCGAACAGCGCCTCCTTGCCGCCGCGATATTGTTCGAGCTGGTTCGGGTTCTTCGCCAGCACCTCGGCGATCACCGCCTCGATCGCGCCGGTATCGGAGGTCTGCTTGAGGCCGCGCTCCTCGACGATCCTGCCCGGCGCGTCGCCGGTTTCGAGCATCACCTCGAACACCTGCTTGGCGAGGCTGCCGGAAAGCGTGCTGTCCGCCACCAGCGCGAGCAATTCCGCCGCCTGCCCCGGCGTGACGGGCGATTCCCCGATCCCCTTGCCGATGCGGTTGAGCGCGCCGAACAATTCGCCCGTCACCCAGTTGGACGCGGCGACCGGCGCGGCGCCGGCCTCCAGCAGCGCGTCGAACCAGCGCGCCGTCTCCACCTCGGCGGTCAGCACATCCGCGTTATAGGGGGTGATGCCCAGCCCCTCGTAGCGCTGACGCTTGGCGTCCGGCAGCTCAGGCAGCGAGGCGCGGCATTCCGCGAGGAAGGCGTCGTCCAGCTCCAGCGGCAGCAGGTCCGGGTCCGGGAAGTAGCGGTAATCGTGCGCATCCTCCTTGGAGCGCATCGAGCGCGTCGTGCCCGTGTCCGGGTTGAACAGCCGCGTCTCCTGCACGATCTTGCCGCCGGATTCGAGCACGTCGACCTGCCGGTTCGCCTCATGCTCGATCGCGGCCATCACGAAGCGGACGGAATTGACGTTCTTCGTCTCGGTCCGCGTGCCGAACTCCGCGCCCGGCTTGCGCACGCTGACGTTGACGTCGGCGCGCATCGAGCCTTCCTCCATATTGCCGTCGCACGAGCCGACATAGCGGAGGATCGCCCTCAGCTTCCTGAGGTAAGCCCCTGCCTCGGCGGGAGAACGCATGTCCGGCCGGCTGACGATCTCCATCAGCGCCACGCCGGAGCGGTTGAGATCGACATAGGAGCGCGTCGGATGCTGGTCGTGCATCAGCTTGCCGGCGTCCTGCTCGACATGGATGCGCTCCACGCCGATCATCTTGACCGTCCCGTCGTCCTCGATCTCAATCGAGCCTTCGCCGACAAGCGGATGATAAAGCTGCGAAATCTGATAACCCTGCGGCAGATCGGCATAGAAATAATTCTTCCGGTCGAACCGCGACCACTTATTGATCGACGCATCGATCGCCATGCCGGTGCGCACCGCCTGCCGGATGCACTCGCGGTTCGGCACCGGCAGCATCCCCGGCATCGCGGCATCGACGAGGCTCACCTGCGTGTTCGGCTCCGCGCCGAACGCGGTCGCCGCGCCGGAGAAGAGCTTGGCGTTCGACGTGACCTGCGCGTGGACCTCGAGGCCGATCACGACCTCCCAATCACCGGTGGCGCCCTTGATGCGATAGGAATCGGTCACGCTATTGCCTCTTCATTAACTCGATGGTCAGGGCAAACTCATGCTCAAGTAAATCAGCACGGGAGCCTTTCACCTCGATATTTTCTAGGGCTCGAATTATGACTTCGCGATACTGAGGAAATTTTCTCAGCTCGTAGGTCAACGCCATATTCCCAAGCACCGTGGTATTCGGCGACCCCAACTCGGCCATAATCCGATGAAATTTCTCGAACTCTCGGTAGTTCTGCTCACGCTTTTGAGTGAGGACGTATTGAACGGCAGACCATGCGATTGCCATGAGTGGCAAAATTACCGAGGCCCATGTCAGCCAATCCACAGAGGACTGGAGGTTCACTCTACCACCACGCCTGCGGCCGGGCCGCGAAGCCCGCGCGTTCCTCGATCGCCAGCGCGGCATCGAGCACGCCCTGCTCGTCCAGCGGCTTGCCGATGATCTGGAGGCCGAGCGGCAGCCCCTCGGCGGAAAGCCCGCCGGGCACGCTCATCGCGGGCAGGCCGGCGAGGCTCGCGGGCACGGTGAACACGTCGTTGAGATACATCGCCAGTGGATCGGCCTGCTTCTCGCCCAAAGCGAACGCCGCCGACGGCGCGGTGGGGGTGAGCAGCACGTCGCACTTTTCCCACGCCGCCTCGAAATCGCGCGCGATCAGGGTGCGGACCTTCTGTGCCTGCGTGTAATAGGCATCGTAGAAGCCGGCCGAGAGCACATAGGTGCCGATCAGGATGCGGCGCTTCACTTCCTCGCCGAAGCCCTCCGCGCGGGTGGCGGCGTACATCTGCTGGAGGTTCGCGCCGTCCGGCAGGTCACGCAGGCCGTAGCGCACGCCGTCATAGCGCGCGAGGTTCGACGAGGCCTCGGCGGGCGCGATGATGTAATAGGCCGGCAGCGCATATTTCGTATGCGGCAGCGATACCTCGATCACCTCCGCGCCGGCATCCTTCATCCAGGCGATGCCCTGCTGCCACAGCGCCTCGATCTCGGCGGGCATCCCGTCGACGCGATATTCCTTCGGCACGCCGACGCGCTTGCCCTTGAGGCCGGCGTCGAGCATCGACTCCCACTGCGGCACCGGCAGGTCGAGCGATGTGGCGTCCTTCGCGTCGAAGCCGGCCATCGCCTCCAGCATGATCGCGCAGTCGCGCACGTCGCGTGCCATCGGCCCGGCCTGATCGAGCGAGGAGGCGAAGGCGATCACGCCCCAGCGGGAGCAGCGGCCGTAGGTCGGCTTGATCCCGGCAATGCCGGTGAAGGCAGCGGGCTGGCGGATCGAGCCGCCGGTGTCCGTGCCGGTCGCCCCAGGCGCGATCCGCGCCGCGACCGCCGCCGACGAGCCGCCCGAGGAGCCGCCCGGCGCGAGCGCGGCATTGCCCCCGTCGCTGCGCCGCCACGGCGAGATCACGTTGCCGAACGCGCTCGTCTCGTTGGACGAGCCCATCGCGAACTGGTCCATGTTGAGCTTGCCGAGCATCCCCGCGCCCGCATCCCACAATTTCTGCGAGACGGTGGATTCATAGGGCGGCGTGAAGCCTTCGAGGATATGGCTCGCGGCGGTGCTGGTGACGCCCTTGGTGCAGAACAGGTCCTTCATGCCGATCGGCACGCCGGCCAATGGCTTGAGCGTCTCGCCAGCCGCACGCGCCGCGTCCGCCGCATCGGCGGCGGCAAGCGCATGGTCGGGCGTCTCGACGAGGAAGGCGTTGAGCGGCTTCGCGGCGGCGACGGCGGCGTTGAACGCCTCGGCCACCTCGCGCGCGGAGAAGGTGCCGGCGCGCACGCCGTCGCGGATCTCGCGGATGCCGAGGTCGGTGAGAGCGGGCACTATTCGATCACTTTCGGAACGGTGAAGAAGCCATGCTCGGCGGCCGGCGCATTGGCCAGCACCGCGTCGCGGATGCCGCCGTCGGTGACGACATCGTCGCGCAGCCGAAGCGTGTTGGGGATGACGGCCGTCATCGGCTCCACCCCTTGCGTATCGACCTCCCCGAGCTGTTCGATCCAGCCGAGGATGTTGTTGAGTTCGGGCACGAGCCGCTCGGCGGCGGCATCGTCGATCGCGATGCGCGCAAGGCTCGCGACCTTCTTCACTGTTGCGGTGTCGACTGACATGAGCCGCCGCTACCATTGTGCGTCGCGGGAAAGCAATGCCCGGCATTGCGCGCGCCGGTCCGCTGGGGCAGTCACACGCGCGATGGCCCGCAAATTCCTCTACATCGTCGCCTTCCTGATCGCGCTGGTGATCGCCGCGGCGTTCATCTTCCGCATCTGGGGCAACGAGCTGATCCGCTGGCGTTTCGTCCCCGGCGTCAGCTTCGAGGCGCGGGCGCCGCTGCCCGCCGACGCCTATGACGAGCCGAAGATGTGGTTCGCGCGGCCCGGCGTGGAGGAAGACGCCGCCTCATGGACCCCGCCGGGCTATCAGGTGAAATCCAGGGGCAAGGCGGCGATCTTCTTCATCCACCCCACGTCCTATCTCGAGCGCGACCATTGGAACGCGCCGCTGGACGACAAGGAGGCGAACGACCGCACCCGATTGTTCCTGCGCGGGCAGGCGAGCGCCTTCAACGCCGCCGGCGACATCTGGGCGCCGCGCTACCGGCAGGCGACGTTCGGCTCGTTCCTGACCACCGCGCCCGATGCCGGTCGCGCGCTCGACCTCGCCTATCGCGATGTGGCGGAGGCGTTCGATGTGTTCCTGCGCGAGATCGGGCCGCATCGGCCGATCGTCCTGGCCGGACACAGCCAGGGCGCGCTGCATCTGATGCGGCTGCTGAAGGAGCGGGTCGCGGGTACGCGGCTCGCGAAGCGCGTCGTCGCGGCCTATGTCGTCGGCTGGCCGATCAGCCGCACCGTCGACCTGCCCATGCTGGGACTGCCGGAATGCACCGACGCAGCGCAGCGCGGCTGCATCCTGTCATGGCAGAGCTTCGCGGAGCCGGCCGATCCCACGCTGATCCTCGACACGTTCGATCGCACCACCGGCCTCACCGGCCAACCCCGTCGCGGCACGCGGATCGTCTGCACCAACCCGCTGACCGGCACCGCCGACGCCGCCGCCCCGGCCAGCGCCAACAAAGGCACATTGTTCCCGGCGCAGGACATGTCCGGCGCGACGATCGAGTCGGGCAAGGTACCGGCGCGCTGCGCCGGACGCGGCTTCCTGCTGATCGGGGAAGCGCCGCAGCTCGGGCCGTATGTGCTGCCGGGGAACAACTTCCACGTCTATGACTATGCCCTGTTCTGGGCGAACATCCGCGCGGATGTCGCGCGGCGGCTGGCGGCGCGATGATCGCCACCGCCGCTGCCGAGTTCCGCGCGGCGCTGCCGGACGGCGGGCGGCTGATCGGGCTGGACGTCGGCACCAAAACGATCGGCACCGCGCTGTGCGACGCAGGGTGGGCCTTCGCCAGCCCCGCCCTGCTCATCCGCCGCGCCAAATTCACCAGGGACAAGGCCGCGCTGGCCGAACTGATCGCGGCGCAGCAGGTCGCCGGCATCGTCGTCGGCCTGCCGCTCAACCTCGACGGCAGCGAAAGTCCGCGCAGCCAGTCCACCCGCGCTTTCGCACGCAACATCGCCGATCTCGGCCCGATCCTGTTGTGGGACGAGCGCTGGTCGACCCAGGCGGTGACGCGCACGCTGATCGAACAGGACGCGAGCCGCGCGAAACGCGCCGAGCTGGTCGACAAGATGGCCGCCGCCTATATCCTGCAAGGCGCGATCGACGCGCTGGTGCGGACGTGACGTTTCGGGCCTGTCAGGATCGACAAACTGTGCCAAAATGAACCATTGCCCGTAACCATTCGTTTGCGGACTTCAGTAGATATTAGGGTCGCCGGCTTTCTTTTGGAGATCCAGATGGTTCGCCGTTGGGTGGGGATCACGCTTGCAGGCATCGCGCTCACCGGCTGCGCCGCGCACCGGGCGGCGACGCGACCCCATGCCACGGTGGAAACCAACGCTCCCCAGCCGGCGTGGATGCAGGCCGCAACCCCGGCGGGGCTGCGCGCGCTGGATACGCTCGACGCCGATTTCGCCCGGACCGTCCACGCCCTGCCCCGCGCCGCCGCCACCCGCGCGCAGGCGGAGGGCGCGCTGCTCGATCCGCAGGCGGCGCAACTCGCCCCGCAACTGCCGCCGGGGCCATATCACTGCCGGCTGATCCGGCTCGACGGCACCCGCGGGATGCGCGCCTTTCCGCCGGACGTCTGCTACGTCCTCGCCGACGCTGGCACCCTCGCCTTCGCCAAGTCCACCGGGGAGAACCGGCCGGAGGGAACGCTATACGACGACGGCGACAAGCGCATGGTGCTGCTCGGCACCTGGCGGCGCGCCGGGGAGAAGACGCAGCATCGCTACGGCGATGACAGCGGGCGCGATATCGTCGGGCTGGTCGAGCGGGTCTCCGCCTTCCGTTGGCGGATGATCCTCGATCGACCGGGCGGCGGCGCGACGCTCGACATCTACGAAATGGTGCCGGTCACGCCGGAGGTGAAAGGCGCGAAACCGATGGTACCGCGCGATTGACCGGAAAACACCGTTGCGCGCGGGCGCCCCGGCTACTATCCGCCCAATCTCGATGCCTCAATCGTCGGACCACCGCCCCGCCACCCTGATCCCGGGAGGCGATGTTTTCCCTCACCGCCACCTGACCGGGATCGAGGGTCTCCAGCCGCACGAGATCATGTTCCTGCTCGACGAGGCGGAACGCTGGATCGCCCCCAATGCCGAGCATGCCCCGCCCGACAAGCGGCTCGCGGGGCTGACGCAGATCAACGCCTTCTTCGAGAATTCGACGCGCACGCTGCTCTCGTTCGAGATCGCCGGCAAGCGGCTCGGCGCGGACGTGGTGAACATGCACGCGGCGCAATCCAGCGTGAAGAAGGGCGAGACGCTGATCGACACCGCGATGACGCTCAACGCGATGCGCGCGGACGTGATCGTCATCCGGCACATGTCGTCCGGCGCGGTGCGGCTGATCGCGGACCAGGTGGATTGCCCGGTGCTCAACGCCGGCGACGGGCGGCACGAGCACCCGACTCAGGCGCTGCTCGACGCGCTGACGATCCGGCGGCGGCGCGGCGCGATCGCGCACCAGCGCGTCGTGATCTGCGGCGACCTGCTGCACAGCCGCGTGGCGCGATCGAACATCCTCGCGCTCACCGCGCTGGCGGCGGAGGTGCGGGTCTGCGCGCCGACCACGCTGATGCCGCCGGCGATCGAGCGGATGGGCGTCACCGCCTTCACCGATTTCGACGCGGCGCTGGAGGGGGCGGACGTGGTGATGATGCTGCGGCTCCAGACCGAGCGGATGTCGGGCGGCTATGTCCCCTCCCCGCGCGAATACCGCCTGCGCTACGGGCTGACGCCGGAGCGGCTGGCGCGCGCCAAGCCCGACGCGCTGGTCATGCACCCCGGCCCGATGAACCGCGGCGTCGAGATCGACTCGAGCGTCGCCGACCATGTCGAGCGCTCGGCGATCACCGAGCAGGTGGCGATGGGCGTGGCGGTGCGCATGGCCTGCCTCGACGTGCTGACGAGACGCGCGCGCGGCGTGGAGGGCTGGGCATGACGCCGCCGCTCCACCTGCGCAATGCCCGCATCGTCTGCCCCGAAGGCGGCGAGCGCTCCGGCGACCTCTGCATCACCAACGGCCTGATCGCCGACGCGCCCGCCGGGAACGCGACGGTGGTGGATTGCGGCGGGCTAATCCTCGCGCCGGGCATCGTCGATCTCGGCGTGGCGACGATCGACCGCGCCGCCTTCCGTGCCGGCGGGATCACCCGCGTCGGGCTGATGCCGGACCAGTCGCCGGTGCTCGACGAGCCGGGCATCGTCCAGCGGTCCGCCCTGATCGGCAAGCCGGACCTGTGGATCCACCCGATCGCGGCCGCGACACGCGGCCTCGCCGGCACGGAACTGGCGGAGATGGCGATCTGCCAGTCGGCCGGCGCGCGCGCCGTGGGCACCGGGCGGCGCTGGATCGCGGATTCGGGCGTGATGCGCCGCGTGCTGGACTATGCGCGCGACCTCGGCCTCACCCTCGTCACCCATGCGGAGGATGCGGGGCTGATCGGCGAGGCGGTGGCGACCAGCGGGGAGACGGCGACGCGGCTCGGCCTGCCCTCCGCGCCGGCCGTGGCGGAGGCGCTGGCGATCGCGCGCGACGTGATGCTGGCGGAGGATGCCGATGCCGCGATCCATATCCGCCAGGTGACGACCGCCGCCGGCTTCGACCTCGTGCGCGCGGCGAAGCGTCGCGGCGTGAAGGTGACGTGCGGGATCACCCCGGCGCATCTGATGCTGTCCGACAATGCGATGAGCGACTTCCGCACCTTCGCGCACCTCTCTCCCCCGCTGCGTTGCGAGGAGGATCGCCGCGCGGCGCTGGCGGCGCTGGCGGACGGCACGATCGACGTGCTCTCGTCCGGCCATGATCCGCGCGGGCCGGAGGAGAAGCGCCTGCCCTTCGTCGACTCCAGCCCCGGCGCGTCGGGGGCGGAGACGTTGCTCGCGCTCGCGCTGGGCATCGCGCGGGACGAGGGGATTCCGCTCGACCGGTTGTTCGCGCTGCTCGCGCGCAATCCGGCGCGGGTGCTGGGGGTGGACGCCGGGCGGCTGGCGCCGGGCGCGCCGGGCGACGTCATCCTGATCGACGATCAGGCGCCGTGGCGGATCGACGCGGAGCGGATGGCCGGCAAGGCCGGCAACACGCCGTTCGACGGCCTCCCAGTGCAGGGCCGCGTGCGCCGGGTGTTCAAGGGCGGGCGCGAGATCGGCTGATCCCGCGCGCGCCGTCAGGATCGCAGGTCAGCGCGCGGCGACCTGCACCCCGCCCTTCGCCCATTGCGCGATCTGGTCGCCCGCGCCCGCGCGGACGAAGCACGTCCCGCCCTTCGCGCGATAGGCGCGGCAGGTGGCGTCGGCATCGGCGCGCGAGAAGCCGCCGACCGACAGGCGATAATATTCGCGGCTCGCGGTCTTGAAGGTCATGCCGGCCGGCGCGGTGCCGGAGAAGCCGGCGAAACGCTGCCGCGCGCGCGCCCAGGCATCGCGCGCGACATCGGCCGAATCATAGGCGCCGATCTGGACATACCAGTCGCCCTTCTCGCGCACGCGCGGCAAGGAGGAGGCAGCGGGGCGGCGCACCGTCTCGTTGATCGGCGCCTTGCCGATGTTCGCGGGCGTGAAGGCGACGGCGGGAAGCGCCTGCACGAACTCGCGGCGCGGAGCGAAGGTGATCTTCGCCACCGCCGGCGGCGCGGCCGTTTCCACCACCGGCGCGGGCGATGCCGCCGCGATCGCGACCGTCTTCGGTTTCGGCTCGGGCGCCGCCATCACCGCCGCGCCAGCGTCATTATTGGCGACAGCGACCGGCACCGAGGCGTTGAGCGCCAGCGCGACCGGCTGGCCGGGGTCCGCCACCGGCGTCACGCCGAGCAGCGCGGCGACCTGATCGGCGGCTTGGTTCGGCTTGGCGAAGGCTGCCCATTGCATGATCCGCTGGTCGGCGTCGGCCGGCGCGAGATCGAGGCCGGCCATGTTGCGCGCCTCCTGCCACCGCCCGGCGAGCGCGAAGGCCAGCGCAAGATTCTGGCGGGTCTTGGCGGAGGCCGTGGGCGAGCGGGTCGCGGCGATCAGCACGTCGACGCCGCGCGCCGGGTTGCCGGCCAGCGCGAGGGCGAGGCCGAGGTCGGTCGGGTCGATCCGCGCTTCATGAGCGTCGAGCGTCTTGCGCGCCGCCTCCCAATGCCCGCCGGCGATCTGCGCCAGTGCGAGATTGAGCGCCGCGCGCGAATCGTCCGGCGTCAGCGTCAGCACGTCGCCATAAGCGGCTTCGGCCGAGGCGAAGCGCCCCGCCTTGAGATAGCTCTGCGCCAGCAGGGCGCGATAGCCGGCGTCGCGCGGCTGCATCGCCACGGCGGTTTCCGCGAAGGGCACGGCCTGCGCCGCTTGCTCCTTCGCCAGCGCCTTGCGCGCCTTTTCGGCGCTGGCGACGGCGCGCTTCGCCATCGCCGCCTCGTCGCGGCTGCTGGCGGAGGCGATGCCCGCCCCGTCCTGCGCGCAGCCGACCATCGTGCCGCCGAGCATCAGCGCCGACAGGCTCAGGCCGGCGATCGCGCGAATCCTCATGACCATTTCCCCATTACCCCGATCAGCGCCGTTTGCGCGGCGGGAGCTGCGCGACGAGCGTCTCCACTTCCGGCAAGGTGGCGATGAAGGCATCCAGCGCCTCGGTGACGAGTTGCTGTGCCGAACGATTGCGTGTCGCGGAAGCGAGTCGCAGCCGCAGGTGGCGCTCCTCGTCCATCCGCAGCGTGAAGGCGGCCTTGCGACGATGCGCCGTCTCGCGCCGGATGCGCGCGGCGGTCGCCACCGACACGTCGATCGCGGGCGGCAGCGGCATCAGCGCGACCGGCGCGCGGGCGGGCGCCTCGGCGACCACCGGTTCCGGCTCGGGCTGCGTGGCGATCACCTCGTGCAGCGCCTCGCGCTCGACGAGCACCGGCGGCACGGCGGCGGCCGGCTCGCCCATGTCGTTCCAGCCGAGATCCTCGCCCGCGCTGGACAGCCCGGCAAGGCTGGCGAATCCCTGCGGACGCATCGCGGGACGGGCCTGTCCCTTGCGCGCGAGCAGCCCCGACGACAGCGAGGCAAGCGGTTTCGGCGCGCCCATCGTCAGCCCACCACCCGCCGGCCGAAGCCGGCCGAAGCCGGGCGCGGCACCGCGAAGCCGTTGGCCGCGCCGGGCGCGGCGAAAACGGTGCGGCGGAAATTCTTCTCCAGCCGATCCGAGATATAATCCCACAATGCGCGGACCTCCCCGGCGGAACGGCCGTTCGGCTCGGTCTCCATCACCGTGCGGCCATCGATCATCGAGGCGGCGAAATCGGTGCGCTGGTGGATCGTGACCGGCGCGACAGTGCCATGCTGCGACAGCGCGACCGCCGCCTCGCTGGTGATCCGCGCCTTGGGCGTGGCGGCATTGACCACGAAGATCAGCGGCTTGCCCGCGCGCTCGCACAAATCGACCGTGGCGCCCACCGCGCGCAGGTCATGCGGGCTGGGGCGAGTCGGGATGACGATCAGCTCGGCCACCTGGATCACGCTCTGGATCGCCATGGTGATCGCGGGCGGCGTGTCGATCACGGCGAGCTTGAAGCCCTGCTGCCGCAGCACCTCCAGATCGGCCGCGAGCCGCGCGACGGTGGTCTGCGCGAAGGCGGGATATTCCGCCGTCCGCTCGTTCCACCAGTCCGCCAGCGAGCCTTGCGGATCGATGTCGATCAGCACGACCGGACCGGCGCCGGCAAGCTGCGCCTGCACGGCGAGATGGCCGGACAAGGTCGTCTTTCCCGACCCTCCCTTTTGCGATGCCATTGCGAGAACGCGCATGAATCCCTCAAATCCGCCTGTTCGCGGATGGAGATGCCATGCGGCAGGATAAGGAAAGGTAAATGGCGCGGCAGCAACACCGTTATCCTCTCGCCCCCGCCGGTGCCCGATCCGTCGCGGCTTCGGCGGGAAGGAATGGTTAATTGCCGCCTGTTATGCCTTCGGGCATGGTATCGGAACATCACGGGACGGGGAGCTTGGCGATGAAGGTGGCGTATCTCGGCGCGCTGGCGCTGATCGCGATGGCCGGGCCGGCGACGGCGGACGTGAAGGCCGGCGTCGATGCGTGGAGTCGCGGCGATTACGGCAAGGCCGTCGCCGAATGGCGCAAGCCGGCGATCGACGGCGACCCGGACGCGCAGTTCAACATGGGGCAGGCCTATAAGCTGGGACGCGGCGTGCCGACCGATATCGGGCAGGCGACCGAATGGTTCCACAAGGCCGCGATGAAGGGCCATGCGCAGGCGGAGGACAATTACGCGCTGATCCTGTTCCAGGAAGGGCACAAGGCCGAGGCGCTGCCGTGGCTCGAAAAGTCCGTGGCGCGCGATGAGAAGCGCACCGAACTGGTGCTGGGCACGATGCTGTTCAACGGCGATGCGGTGGCGAAGGATTGGGCGCGCGCTTTCGCGCTGGTCTCGCGCTCGCAGGAGCAGGGATTGTCGCAGGCGGCGCAGACGCTGGCGCAGATGGACCAGTATATCACGCCCGAGCAGCGCCAGCAGGGCCTCGCGATGGCGAAGCGGATCGAGGCCGACGGGCGCGCCGCCCGCCTCGCCGCCGCCACCTCTCCGCTGCCGGCGTCTGAGCCACCGCAACGCGCCGCCGCGCTGAACCTGCCCGCGCCGCCGCCGCCAGCGAAGGCGGCAGGGGCGAGCTACCCGGTGCCGGGACACGGGAAGGCCGCGCCGGCTCCCGCGCCAAAACCGGAGAAGGTAGCCAGGGCGGAGCCTGCGCCGGCCAGACCTAAGGAGGCGAAGCCGAAAGAGACGAAGCCCGCGCCTGCCCCCGCCACGGCGGCGAGCGGCAACTGGCGCATCCAGCTCGGCGCCTTCCGCGACGAGAACAACGCCCATGCCCTGTGGGGCAAGGTCGGCGGCAAAACCGGCGGCCGCGTGAATTACGTAAAGACGGGCGACATCACCAAGGTGCAGGCAAGCGGCTTCGCCAGCCGCGCGGCGGCGCAGGCGGCGTGCGGCAAGGCCGGCGTGCAATGCGTGGTGGTGGCGCCCTAGCTAGTTGCGTCCTATGGCCGCGCGATGAGCAACGTCACCGTCGCCGCGCTCCAGATCGGCTCCGACTATGCCGGCAAGGCCGCCACGCTGCGCAACATCCTCGCCTTCGAGGAGCGGATCGCGGCATCCGGCGCGACGCTGGTGGTGATGCCGGAAGCATTGCTGGGCGGCTATCCCAAGGGCGCGAGTTTCGGCACGCGGCTGGGCTATCGCCTGCCCGAGGGGCGCGAGGACTTCGCCCGCTACCACGACAATGCCGTCGATCTCGACGGACCCGAGCTTGCCGAGCTGGCCGACCTCAGCACCCGCACCGGCGCGACCCTGGTGCTCGGCGTGATCGAGCGCGCCGGCTCCTCGCTGTTCTGCACCGCCGTCTTCATCCGCCCCGGCGAGGGCGTGGTGGCGAAGCATCGCAAGCTGATGCCCACCGGCACGGAGCGGCTGATCTGGGCGCAGGGCGACGGCTCGACCATGCCGGTGGTGGATAGCGACGCGGGCAAGCTCGGCGCGGCGATCTGCTGGGAAAACCACATGCCACTGTTCCGCGCCGCGATGTACGCGAAAGGCGTGGAGATCTGGTGCGCGCCCACGGTGGACGAGCGCGATATCTGGCGCAGTTCGATGCGGCATATCGCGCATGAGGGGCGCTGCTTCGTCGTGAGCTGCTGTCAGGTCCAGCCCACCCCGGCCGAGCTGGGCACGCAGATCGAGCATTGGGATGCCGACCGGCCGCTGATCGGCGGCGGCAGCATGATCGTCGGGCCGCTCGGCGACGTGCTGGCCGGGCCGCTGGAGCGCGAGACCGGGCTGCTCGTCGCGGAGATCGACACCGGCGACCTGATCCGCGCGCGCTACGACCTGGACGTGGCGGGCCACTATGCGCGGCCGGACGTCTTCAGCCTGCACGTCGACGAGCGGCCGAGACGGAACGCGGTGTTCACCACCTGACAGGCGTCGTTATGCCGCCACCCAATCCTTGCGCGCGATCCCCTGCGCCCATAGCAGCGCGGTGAGATCGCCGTGGTCGATCCGCGCGGCGGCGGCGGCGGCCACGATCGGCTTGGCGTGATAGGCGACGCCCAGCCCGGCGATGCCGATCATCGCGAGGTCGTTCGCGCCGTCGCCCACCGCCAGCGTCTCCGCGTCGGTCAGGCCAAGTTCCGCGCGCGCCTCGCGCAGCGTGCGCTCCTTGGTGGATGAATCAACGATCGGCTTGGCGACGGTGCCGGCCAGCCGGTCCCCGGCGACGTGAAGCCGGTTGGCGATCACGCGGTCGAAGCCGATCGCCTCCCCAACCGGTTCGGCGAAGGCGGTGAAGCCGCCCGAGACGAGCACGGCGGTCGCCCCGCGCGCGCGCATCGTCCGCACCAGCGCCTCCGCGCCCGGCATGATCCGCACCCGCTCCGCGCGGCAGCGGTCGATCGCGTCCGCGCCGAGATCGCGCAGCAGCGCGACCCGCGCGTCGAGCGCCTGCGCGAAATCGAGCTCGCCGCGCATCGCAGCCTCGGTGATCTCCGCGATGCGCGGCTTGATCCCGGCGTAATCGGCCAGTTCGTCAATGCACTCGACGGTGATCATGGTCGAATCCATGTCGGCGACGAGCAGCTTCTTCTCGCGGCCGGCGACTGGCTGGACGACGAGATCGACCTGATCGAACGCTCCTTCCAGCGCCGCCCGCGCGGCGGCGGGCGCGTCGCCGAAGGGAATGTCCGCCGCATCGCCCTCGTCGAGCCATGCCGGATCGCCCGGCGCGCAACCGGCGGCGGCGAGGCGCGCGACCGCGTCCGAGAGGATGTGGGCGTCGAGCCGCCCCGTTGCTATCAGCGTCGCCGTGAACAAACCCGCCTCCCTCCAGAAGGTCGCGCTCATCGCAGGGCCGACGGCCAGCGGCAAGTCCGCGCTCGCGATCGCGCTGGCCGGGCAGGCGGACGGCGTGGTCATCAACGCCGACGCCAGCCAGGTCTATCGCGACCTGCGCATCCTTTCCGCCCGCCCCGATGCCGCCGACGAGGCGCGCGTGCCGCACCAGCTTTTCGGCTATCTCGACGGCGCAACTCCGTGCTCCGCCGCGCAATGGGCGGCCGACGCGAAGCGGGAGATCGCGGCGGCGCATACGGCGGGGCGGTTGCCGGTGCTGGTCGGCGGGACCGGGCTGTACCTGCGCACGCTGATCGACGGCATCGCCCCGGTGCCGGAGATCGACCCCGCGATCCGCGCCGCGATCCGCGCGATGCCGGTGGCGGAGGCATATGACGCCCTCTCCCGCGAGGACCCGGCCGCCGCCGCGCGGCTCAATCCCGGCGACACGACGCGGGTGGCGCGCGCGCTGGAGGTGGCGCGCTCGACCGGACGGAGGCTGGCCGAATGGCAGGCCGAGCGGAGCGGCGGGATCGGCGACGCGATCGACCTTCGCCCGCTGATCCTGCTGCCCGATCGCGCCAAACTCGTCGCGCGCTGCGACGCGCGGCTCGTCGCGATGTTCGAAGGCGGCGCGGTGGAGGAAGTCGCGGCGTTGATGGCGCGCCGCGACCTGCCCGCCGACGCACCGGTACGCCGCGCGATCGGCGTGCCGGAAATCGCCGCGATGCTTGCCGGCGCGCTGTCCCGCGAGGAAGCGCTCGCCGCCGCGCAACTCGCCACCCGCCGCTATGCCAAGCGGCAATATACCTGGTTCCACCACCAGCCCCCGCCGGACTGGCCATGCATTGCGCAGGTACCAGAAGGCAATTTGAAAGAATATTTCAACATTAAGCCTTGACGAGTAATTTTCGATGCCCTAGCGCCCACCATCCGCCTGGGCTATTCGCCGGCGCAGCATGAAAGAGGAGTGACCGACGTGACCGAGAAGAGCGGAGCAGACATCCTGGTCGAGGCGCTGTGCGATCTCGGCGTGGAAGTCATCTTCGGCTATCCGGGGGGCGCGGTACTTCCGATCTACGACGCGATTTTCCGCGCCGGGCGCATCCGCCACATCCTCGTCCGCCACGAACAGGCGGCGACCCATGCGGCGGAGGGCTATGCCCGCTCCACCGGCAAGCCGGGCGTGGTGCTCGTCACCTCCGGCCCCGGCGCGACGAACGCGGTGACGGGCATCACCGACGCGCTGATGGATTCGATCCCGATGGTCGTCATCACCGGGCAGGTGGCGACGCACCTGATCGGCTCGGACGCCTTCCAGGAGGCGGACACGGTCGGCATCACGCGCCACTGCACCAAGCATAATTATCTGGTGAAGGACCCGGCGCGGCTCGGCCCGATCATCCATGAGGCATTCCATATCGCCACCTCCGGCCGCCCCGGCCCGGTGGTGGTCGACATCCCCAAGGACGTGCAGGTCGCCACCGCCGCCTACAGCAAGCCCGGTCCGATCCAGCACACGAGCTATCGCCCGCCGGTGAAGGCCGACCGTCGCGAGATCGAACAGGTGGTGGACATGCTGGCGGCGGCCGAACGGCCGATCTTCTATACCGGCGGCGGCGTCATCAACTCCGGCCCCGGCGCCAGCCAGTTGCTGCGCGAGCTGGCGAAGATCACCGGCGCGCCGGTCACCTCGACGCTGATGGGCCTTGGCGCCTTCCCCGCATCCAGCGAGCAATGGCTGGGGATGCTGGGGATGCACGGCACCTATGAAGCCAATATGGCGATGAACCAGGCCGACCTGATCGTCGCGATCGGCGCGCGGTTCGACGATCGCGTGACCGGCCGGCTCGACGCCTTCAGCCCGAACAGCCGCAAGGTGCATATCGACATCGATCGTTCCTCGATGAACAAGACGGTGCGCATCGACCTGCCCATCCTTGCCGACGCGGGGCACGCGATGGAGGACATGATCCGCATCTGGAAGTCGCGCCAGCACCCGAAGCCCGACATCGCCGAATGGTGGCGGCGGATCGACGGCTGGCGCGCGGTGAAGAGCCTCGATTTCCCGGAAGACGGCCCGAACGGTTTTCAGGGCGCGATCATGCCGCAGCGCGCGATCAAGGCGCTGTGGGAGGCCACCCATGCCAAGGCACCGATCATCACCACGGAGGTCGGCCAGCACCAGATGTGGGCCGCGCAGCATTTCGGCTTCGAAAGCCCGAACAAATGGCTCACATCGGGCGGCCTCGGCACGATGGGCTACGGCCTGCCCGCCGCGATCGGCGCGCAGCTCGGCAACCCGAAGGCGCTGGTGATCGACATCGCCGGCGAGGCCTCGATCCAGATGAACATCCAGGAACTGGGCACGGCGACGCAATATCGCCTGCCGGTGAAGGTGTTCATCCTCAACAACGAATATATGGGCATGGTCCGCCAGTGGCAGGAGCTGACCTATGAGAGCCGCTATGCCGAAAGCTATTCGGACGCTTTGCCCGATTTCGTGAAGCTGGCGGAGGCATACGGCTGGAAGGGCATCCGCATCGAGCGGCCCGACCAGCTCGAGAGCGGCATCGCGGAGATGCTGGCGCATGACGGGCCGGTGATGGTCGATTGCATGGTGGCGAAGCTCGCCAATTGCTTCCCGATGATCCCGAGCGGCGCGGCGCATACCGAGATGATCCTTCAGGCCAACGAGGTTTCGGGCACCATGAACGACGAGGCGAAGGCGCTCGTCTGATTCTCGACCGCTGCCAGATTGCTCTATTCCAGGGAGATTCCGGCACCCGCCGGGATAACGACATGCACATCAGGGAAGAAACGGCCGAGCGCCATACGCTCGCGGTGATCGTCAACAACGAGCCGGGCATCCTCGCCAGGATCGCCGGCCTGTTCACCGCGCGCGGCTATAATATTGAAAGCCTGACGGTGAGCGAGATCACCGCCGACAAGCAGGTCAGCCGCATCACCATCGTCACCTCCGCCGGCCCCACGACGCTGGAGCAGATCGTGGCGCAGCTCGACCGGCTCGTCCCCGTCCACCGCGTCCACGATCTCACCGCCGAAGGCGATCACGTCGAGCGCGAGCTGGCGCTGGTGAAGGTACGCGGCACCGGCGACCATCGCATCGAGGCGCTGCGCCTCGCCGACGTCTATCGCGCGCGGGTGGTCGACGCGACCACCTCCAGCTTCGTGTTCGAGGTGACGGGCAGCATCGAGAAGATCGACAAATTCGTCGAGCTTATGAGCGAGGTCGGCCTGATCGAGGTCGCCCGCACCGGCATCGTCGCGATATCCCGGGGCAAGGAACCCGCCTGAACCTCTCCGCCGCGCGCGGCCCCACCTCTCACGATTCCACGAAAGGATTGATGACATGCGTGTCTATTACGATCGCGACGCCGATCTGAACCTGATCACCGACAAGAAGATCGCCATCCTCGGCTATGGCTCGCAGGGCCATGCCCATGCCCAGAACCTGCGCGATTCGGGCGTCAAGGAAGTCGCGATCGCGCTGCGCGAAGGCTCGGCTACCGCGAAGAAGGCGGAAGCCGCCGGCTTCAAGGTCATGTCGAACAAGGAAGCGGCCGGCTGGGCCGACATCCTGATGATCCTCGCCCCGGACGAGCATCAAGCGGCGATCTGGGAGAATGATCTCAAGGGCAATATGAAGCCCGGCGCCGCGATCGCCTTCGCGCATGGCCTCAACGTCCATTTCGGGCTGATCGACCCACCGACCGACATCGACGTCATCATGATCGCGCCGAAGGGGCCGGGCCACACCGTGCGCGGCGAATATGTGAAGGGCGGCGGCGTGCCCTGCCTGATCGCGGTGCATCAGGATGCGAGCGGAAACGCGCATGACGTCGCGCTGGCTTATGCCTCCGGCGTCGGCGGCGGCCGCTCGGGCATCATCGAGACCAATTTCCGCGAGGAATGCGAGACCGACCTGTTCGGCGAGCAGGCCGTGCTGTGCGGTGGCGCCACCGCGCTGGTCCAGGCCGGTTTCGAGACGCTGGTCGAGGCCGGATACGCGCCGGAAATGGCCTATTTCGAGTGCCTCCACGAGCTGAAGCTGATCGTCGACCTGATGTATGAGGGCGGCATCGCCAACATGCGTTACTCGATCTCGAACACCGCCGAATATGGCGACATCACCACCGGCCCGCGCATCATCACCGAGGAAACCAAGAAGGAGATGAAGCGCGTGCTGGCGGACATCCAGTCCGGCCGGTTCGTGAAGAATTTCGTGCTCGACAATCGCGCCGGCCAGCCGGAGCTGAAGGCGTCGCGCAAGCTCGCCGCCGCGCATCAGATCGAGCAGGTCGGCGCGAACCTGCGCGCGATGATGCCGTGGATCGGCGCGAACAAGCTGGTGGACAAGGAGCGCAACTGATCCGCGCCGTAATCCACCCGTAATCCGAAATCCGCGACGAACCGTGTTCGATCGCTGGTGCATTAACGCCCTCGCCTCTCTAGAGGCGGGGGCGTGATTCTCAGTACGGCGTCCTACCGTTCATCGTCGTACCAGTCGCAAGTTGGCGTGCGCGGCCGCGCCGGCTCGCTGCTGCTTGCGCTGGGCGTCGGCGTGCTCGTCGTCCTGGCGCTCATCGCGGTCGGCGCGATCACCGGCAAGCCGATCATCGTCGACATGCGGCCGCTCTCCACCTTCAACGTCAGCCAGACGAAGGGCGAGCAGAAGAACAAGACGCGGGTGGCCGTGCAGCGGCCCAAGGTCGCGAAGGAGGAACGGCATCATGCCGCGCCGCCGCCGCGCGCGAAATCGGCGCCGACGCCGCCGATCACCCTGCCCGGCGTCATCATGCTCTCCCGCGCGGATTTCGCCGCCTCCGACATCGGGCGGATCAGGCCGACCCGCGAACAGGTCGCGAGCGCCGATGGCGACACGGGCGACAAGGCCACGCCGAACGGCGCGCAGGTCGCGGCCGCCGGCGGCGCGCCGGGCGGCGAGGACCTCTATTACGCCGAATGGTATCGCGAGCCGACCCATGCCGAAATGGCAACCTATCTCCCCGCGCGACAGACCGCCGGCTGGGGGATGGTGATCTGCCGCACCGCCGAGCGCTATCACGTCGAGGATTGCCGCGAGATCGGCGAGACGCCGGGATCGGGCATTTCCCGCGCGCTGCGGCAGGCGTCGTGGCAATTCCTCGTCCGCCCGCCGCGCGTCGGCAACCGGCCGATGATCGGCGCCTGGGTGCGGATCAAGTTCGATCTGATTCAAGGCGCGGTGAAATAAGCGCGCGCGAAACGCGCCGTTTCGATTTTGCGCGCTTTCGCCGCCGCCGCGCTTGTGGTTCTATGGCCTCCATCGAAAAAGGGAGCCTTGCCATGCGCTTCGCCGCAATCGCCTTCGTCGCCCTCGCCTCCACCGCGCTCGTCGCGCAGCAGGCGCCGAAGGGGCCGCCGGGATCGCATAACCCCACCGCGGTGGTGGCCGGCAGCTATGCCGTCGATCCCAACCATACGCTGATCGAATGGACCGTCGATCACCTGGGCTTCACGCCCTATTTCGGGCTGTTCGGCGAGACCACCGGCACGCTGACGCTCGATCCGGCCAAACCCAATGAAGCGAAGGTCGACGTCACGATCCCGGTGAGCAAGGTGCTGACCACCAATCCCGCGCTCACCGCCCACCTGCTCCGCGCGCCGAAGGAAGGCGCGAAGGCCGATTTCTTCGGTCCCGCCCCCGCCGACGCGCATTTCGTCTCCACGAAGGTAACGGCGAGCGGCGAGAACGCGAGGATCGAGGGCAACCTGACGCTCAACGGCGTGACGAAGCCGGTGACGCTCGACGCCCGATTCTACGGCGCGGGCAAGATGGGCGGTAAGGACAATGTCGGCTTCACCGCCATGACCACACTGCGCCGCAGCGAGTTCGGCGTCGCCTACGGCATCCCGATGGTGTCGGACGAGGTGAAGCTGAAGATCAGCGCCGCGTTCGTGAAATAAGGCCCGGCGATGGCGGAAGGGGAAGAGGGCCAGGGCGTCAGCCGGGTGGAGGCTTTCTCCGACGGCGTGATCGCGATCATCATCACGATCATGGTGCTGGAACTGAAGGTGCCGGTTGAGGACGGGATCAGCCACATCCTGTCGATGTGGCACCTGTTCCTCGCCTATGTGCTGAGCTACGTCTATGTCGGCCTCTACTGGGGCAATCATCACCGCCTGCTCGGCCATGCGCGCAGCGTCACCAACGGGCTGATCTGGTCCAATCTGGCGCTGCTGTTCGGCCTCAGCCTCGTGCCGTTCGGCACCGCCTATCTCGGCGAGCATGAATTCAGCCGCACCGCGACGCAGGTCTATCTCGTCACGCTGATCCTGCCCTCGCTCGGCTATGTCTGGCTCCAGAAAGTGATCGCGCGAACCGGCGCGCAGCATGAGCGAGCACGCGACTATCACGTCCAGACGACGCGCAAGGGCTATTTCGCGATGGCGGTCTATATCGGCGGCCTCGCGCTAACCTTCGTCTCGCCGTGGCTGGGGATCGCCTGCGCGGCGCTGGTGGCTTTGTTCTGGATCGTGCCGCAGACGCCGCTCGACCGGCTTTTCGCGCGTCGGGGCTAGACAGCGGCCCCCCTCCGGCGCTACCGGAAGAGGCGATGACGCAGGTGCTCGGCCTTACCCTTCGACTTACGCGCCCTTAGGCGCGAACCTTGCCGCGTGGCCATGCCACGCCGACGCGCCTAAGGGCAGACCGAACCTTTCCCCAGCCCTCCCGATCCGAGAGAGCCGTCATGCTGCGCGATCCTTCCGTAAAATACCGCCCCTTCCCGACCATCGACATCCCCGACCGCACCTGGCCGTCGAAGACGATCACCAAGGCCCCCCGCTGGCTGTCCACCGACATGCGCGACGGCAACCAGGCGCTGATCGACCCGATG
Source organism: Sphingomonas sp. CL5.1 (assembly GCF_013344685.1). NCBI lineage: Bacteria > Pseudomonadati > Pseudomonadota > Alphaproteobacteria > Sphingomonadales > Sphingomonadaceae > Sphingomonas > Sphingomonas sp. CL5.1. The sequence goes on along the minus strand of NZ_CP050137.1, from coordinate 2,276,230 downwards.
GACGCGGAGAAGAAAAGCCGCTTCTTCGACCTGCTGGTGAAGATCGGCATCAAGGAGATCGAGGTCGGCTTCCCCAGCGCGGGGGCGACCGAGTTCGATTTCATCTCCGGCCTGATCGCCGATGGACGCATCCCCGACGACGTGACGGTGCAGGTGCTGACGCAATCGCGCCGCGACCTGATCGAGACGAGCTTCCAGAGCCTGAAGGGCGCGAAGCAGGCGATCGTCCATCTCTACAACGCCGTCTCCCCGGCGTGGCGCAAGATCGTGTTCGGCATGTCGCGCGACGAGATCCGCCAGATCGCGATCGAGGGCGCGAAGGTGCTGCGCGACGAGGCCGCGAAGCAGCCTGACACGAGGTGGATGTTCGAATACAGCCCGGAAACCTTCTCCACCGCCGAGCTGGATTTCTCGGTCGAGGTATGCGCGGCGGTGATGGACGTGCTGCGCCCGACGCCGGACAATCCGATCATCTTCAACCTGCCCGCCACCGTCGAGTGCGCGACGCCCAACGTCTATGCCGACCAGATCGAATGGTTCGGCCGCAACATCCCGAACCGCGACAGCGTGGTGATCTCGCTCCATACGCACAACGATCGCGGCACCGGCGTCGCGGCGGCGGAACTGGGGCTGATGGCGGGCGCCGACCGCGTCGAGGGCTGCCTGCTGGGCAATGGCGAGCGCACCGGCAATTGCGACCTCGTGACCGTCGCGCTCAACATGTACACGCAGGGCGTCGACCCGAAGCTGGACCTGTCCGACATCGACGAGGTGGTGAAGACGGTGGAATATGCCACCAACATCACCGTCCATCCGCGCACGCCCTATGCCGGCGATCTGGTGTTCACCGCTTTCTCCGGCAGCCATCAGGACGCGATCAAGAAGGGTTTCGCAGCACAGTCCGCGCGCAACGACGAATATTGGGAAGTCCCCTATCTGCCGATCGACCCGGCCGATCTCGGCCGCAGCTATGAGGCGGTGATCCGCGTCAATTCGCAATCCGGCAAGGGCGGCGTCGCCTGGGTGCTGGAGCAGGACAAGGGGCTGAAGCTGCCCAAGCGGATGCAGGCCGATTTCAGCCGCATCGTGCAGGCGCTGGCCGACGAGACCAGCCGCGAGTTGAACGCCGCCGACATCTGGGGCGCGTTCGAGCGCACCTATCTGCCCGCCGAGGCCGACCGCTTCGTGCTGCGCGACTATGAGGAGACGGGCGCGGCGGGCGACCGGCGCTTCGTCGGCCGCATCGCCATCGACGGCGAGGAGCGCTCGCTTTCCGGGCGTGGCAACGGCCTGATCTCCGGCGTGATCGCGGCGCTCGCCGAATCGACCGGTCCCGCGCTGGAGGTGGTCGATTACAGCGAGCACGCGATCGGCCACGGCGCGGATGCGCAGGCGGCGACCTATCTCGAATGCCGCGCCACCGACGGGCGTACCGTCTGGGGCGTCGGGATCGACCCGGATATCGCCACCGCCGGCGTCCGCGCGGTGCTGAGCGCGGCGAACCGGGCCTGATCCCTGTCCCTCCGTTCGGGCTGGGCTTGTCGAGGCTCAGCGCGAACGAGGGCGGCGGATTGGTCGCAATCGCAACCGCTTGCCCCGGCCAAGCGCGCGCCTTACGCCTGTGGCCATGACCAACCGCTTTCTCGCCGCCATCTTGGCGCTCGCCCTGCCCTTCCCCGCCCTCGCGCAGCGCGCCGCGCCGCCGGTGCCGGCCCCGGTCGATCCCGCCGTCGCCGCGCTGCGCGACGCCGCGCTCAAGGACGATGTCGCCTATGATATCGTCGAGGGCCTCACCACCGAGGTCGGCCAGCGCCTCGCCGGCACTGAGGCGGAGGCGCGCGCGCGGACCTGGGCGGTCGCGAAGCTCAAGGCGCTCGGCTTCCAGAACGTGCGCAGCGAGCCTTATCGCATGCCGGTGTGGGTGCGCGGCGAGGAACGCGCGGAGATCGTCTCGCCCTTCCCGCAAAAGCTGGTGCTGACCGCGCTCGGCAATTCCGGCGCGACGCCGGACGCCGGCCTCACCGCCGAGGTCGCGGTGTTCAAGACCTTCGGCGAGTTCATGAACGCCCCCGACAGCGCCATCAAGGGCAGGATCGTCTATGTCGGCAACGCAATGGCGCCGACTCAGGACGGATCGAGCTACGGCCAGTCCGGCGTCGCGCGCTTCGTCGGGCCGGGGATCGCGGCGCGCCGGGGGGCGCTGGCGATGGTGATCCGCTCGATCGGCACCGATACGCACCGCACGCCGCATACCGGCGTCACCAACTTCCCGGAAGGAGTGAAGCCGATTCCGGCCGCCGCCCTTTCCGTTCCCGACGCGAAGCTGATCGAGGCGATGGCGGCGCGCGGGAAGCCGCTGACGATGAAGCTGGTGCTCACCCCGCGCCAGATCGGCGAGCGGGAATCGGGCAACGTCATCGCCGAGGTGCCCGGCAGCGACCCCGCCGCCGGCATCGTGCTGGTCGGCGGCCACCTCGATAGCTGGGATCTCGCGACCGGCGCGATCGACGACGCCTCAGGCGTCGCGATCACCGCCGCGGCGGCTAAACGGATCATGGATTCGGGCAGGCGGCCGCGCCGCACGATCCGCGTCGTGTGGTTCGGATCGGAGGAAGTCGGCGGTTTCGGCGCGCGCGACTACGCCCGCCGCCACGGCGCCGAGCGCCATGTCGTCGCGGCGGAGAGCGATCTCGGCGCGGATCGCGTCTGGCGCTTCCAGTCGTCGCTGGAGGGTAGCGCGGCACCCGTCGCCGGTCGCCTCGCCAGCGCGCTCGTTCCGCTCGGCATCGTCCACACCGACGGGGGCGGTGGCGACGGCGCCGATATCGGCCCGATCGTGGCGACCGGTGTCGCGGGAATCGACTTTAACCAATCCGCCCTGCGCTATTTCGACACGCACCACACCGCCGACGACACGCTCGATCGCGTCGATCCCGAAATGCTGCGCCAGAATGTCGCGGCATGGACGACGATGCTGGCGATTGTCGCCGACGCGCCGGAGGAAATTGGTCCGGTGGCGCGCAAATCGCATTGAAAAAAGTCGTTCCGATCACCGCATCCTTCCCTTTTGGTGAATTTCCTCATTGACCCACCGAAACGGTTCGGTATTTCGGTGGTTCGCGACGGCGACAGGGTCGGCCGCGAAGATTGCTATGCTTGGGAGCATCCGAATGAAGAAGTTTGCCTTTATTCTTGCTGCCGCCGGCCTGATGTCCGTTGCGGCCTGCTCGAAGCCGGAGACCCCGGCCGAGAACAACGCCGACGTGCTGGCGGACAACCTCCAGAGCGCCGCGGACAACCTGGACGCGATGGCTGACAACACCTCGAACGCTGTTGCCGCCGACGCGCTCTCGAACGCCGCCGACAACCTCAACGCGACCGCTGACAACGTCAAGGACGCGGCTGCGAACGCGCATTGATATCCTGGCGGTCCTCCGGGTCCGCCAATCGATGCACGGAATCAGGGGCGCCTTCCGCAAGGGAGCGCCCCTTTTTCTTTGACCACGCGCCAAGAGGCCATGTCAGCCCCTTGCACCTGATAACGGCGCTGCTAGTCACAACGCCGCGTGGGCCTGTAGCTCAATGGTTAGAGCTGGCCGCTCATAACGGCTAGGTTGCGGGTTCGAGTCCTGCCGGGCCCACCACCCACCTCGACGAAATCAGGATGCTTCGGCGCTGGCGGCGCCTGGGCGTCGCGCTAGCCAGACAGTCTCCGGCGGTCGGCAAAGCCTGCGGCACGCCAGAAGCCCCGGTGCGCGCTCATCCGCCCAGTTCGTAGTCGCGGTGCGGTTCAGATCACCGACGCGCCGCCATCGACGACGAAATCCGCTCCTGTCACGAATGCGCTCTCGTCAGAAGCGAGGAACAGGGCGCAGGCGGCGACGTCCTCAGGCTCCCCGATGCGGCCAAGCAGGATCTTCGCGGAGGCCCGTTCCTTCCAGTCCGGGTCCGCCATGAGCGGCTCGGTCTGCGCGGAGCGGATGAGGCCCGGTGAGATGCTGTTGGCGCGGATGCGATGCCTGCCGCCCTCGGTGGCATATTGCCGCGTCATCGACGCCACCGCGCCCTTCGCGGCGCAATGCGCGAGCGCCGGCAAGGTGAGCGACCCCTTGCGCGCCGCCATCGATGCCGTGTTGATGATCGACCCGCCGCCCCGCGCGACGAGATGTGGCCATGCCGCGCGGGTGAGGTGGAAGATGATGTCCACCTCCTCCTTCATCGTCCGAGAGAAGGTGTCGTATTCCATGTCCGCTACCCAGGCGAAATAAGCCATGGCGGCGTTGTTGTAGAGGATGTCGAATCCGCCATAATTGTCGAGCGCGAAGGCGATCAGCGCCTCGGCGCCGTCCGCGTTCGACAGGTCGAGCGGGTGCAGCGAAACCATCGTGCCACCGGCCCGTCGGACATCCTCGACGACCTTCTCCCCGCGCGCCGCATCGATATCGCAACCGACGACCTGCGCACCCTCGCGGGCAAAAAGCAGCGCCGCCGCCCGGCCCATGCCGCTTCCCGTGCCGGTGATGATCGCGGTCTTGCCCGTCAGTCGGCCCATGAACCTTCTCCCATTTGCGCGATATCCGGCGGCGTGGCGCACGCCTTATTTGAGCGCCCAGCCCCCATCGACGTTCAGCACCTGGCCGGTGATGAAACGCGCATCGTCCGACGCGAGGAAAGCCACCGCGCCAGCCAGATCACCCACCACGCCCGGCCGCTTGATGCACTGGTGCGGCACGACCATGTCGGTGATGCTCTTGGCCTTCTCGGCGGAAAGCGAGATGCGTCCGGCCCGATCCTGCGGCTGGATCAGGCCCGGTGCGACGGCGTTCACCGTGATGTCGTACGGGCCGAGTTCGCGCGCCAGCGCCCGCGTCAGCCCGACGATCCCGCCCTTCGCGGAGATATAGGGCACCATCTCGGTCGGCAGGCCATAATCGAAGGTCGTGGAGGTGATGTTGACAATCCGGCCGCACCGCGCCGCCTTCATCTGCGGAATGACGGCGCGGCTGCATAGCCAGCTTCCGGTGAGATTCACCGCCAGCGCGCGATTCCATTGCTCGACCGTGAAGGTTTCCGCGCTCTGCACCGGGGCGAACAGACCGCCGGCGTTGTTGACCAGCACCGAAATCTCGCCGAGCGCCGCGCATGCCTCGGCCACGCCGCGCGCGACCGATTCCTCCGACGAGACGTCCATGGCGACGGCGCAGGCCTTTCCCCCCTTGGCCCGGATCGCCGCCGCCACTTCCCCCGCCCCTGCCTCGTTGATATCGGCGATCGCGACGGCCGCCCCCCGCGCCGCGAACGTCTCCGCATAGGCGCGGCCCAGCCATTGCGCCGAGCCGGTTATCAGCGCGACCTTCCCGTCCAGCACTCCGCTTCTCCTCTATGCTCGCGGGGCGTTCCGCTCAGAACTTCACACTCGCCTCGAGCGAGATATTGCGCGGCGGATCGACCCAATAGAGGGCGCGCGCCACATCGGTGACCGGCACAGGCAGCTTGAACGCCCCCGAGGTCGTCAGCTTGTTCGTCAGGTTCGTGCCGACCAGCGCGAGATGCCACCGGCTGTCGGCGGGCGACAGTTCGATCCGGGCGTTCAGCTTGGCGTAGCCCTTCTGCACGCCATAGGTCAGGCTTTGGTCGTCCGAGTTGAAGAATTTGGAACGACCGTCGACGCCGACCGTGGTGCCCAGCTTGAAGTCTCCCGGCAGGTCGATGACATAATGGACCTGCACGTTGCCGCTGAACTTGGAGATGTTCGGCAACGGATAGCCGGCGAGATTGACGGGGGCCGAGGTCGGTCCACAGCCAGGCTGCCTCGCCAGACATTGCGCCCCCGGATAGTCGTCATACTTGACGTCCTGATAGGCACCCGACGCCGTGATGTCGAAATTGGGCGCCGGATACCAGGTGAGCGATCCTTCGATGCCCTTGCCGCTGGCCTTTGCCGCGTTGCCGACCAGATAGGTCTGGAGGTTCGAATTATAGGTGGAGACCTGAAGATCGTCGAACTTGATCTTGTAGATCGCCGCATTCGCCACGAGCCGGCCGTCGAACAGCGTACTCTTCACGCCAAGCTCGAAATTCTGCGACCGTTCCGGGTTGAACATGAAATTCGCGTTGGTCGTCCCATAGGTATTCGAGACGAACCCGCCCGACTTCGATCCCTGACCATAAGTCGCATAGACCATCACGCGTCGCGCGACATCATATTGCAGCGTGACGGAAGGATCGACTTTCCCTTCGCTGAGCGAGCCATCGGCGGTGGTGGTCGGTTTGAACGGGAACGGGCCTGAATCCTGCGTCCCGTAGAAGGAGGCAGATTTTGAGGTGTGCGAATAGCGCAGGCTGCCGATCAGGCGGAATTCGTCCGAGAAATGGACCGATCCCTGCCCGAAGAAGGAATAAGATTCGGCGCGCTGGTGAAAATCGCTGTGCAACAGGAAGTTGCCGATCGACATATTGTATTCGCTACCTTGCCAGACCTCGTATCTGGAATTGTCGTAATACGCGCCGATGATGTAATCGAACATCCCGCCGACCGGGGATTGCAGCCTTATTTCCTGCGAGAATTGATGGAATTTTTCCGGATAGCTGTTGAACACGCTGGCGCTGGTGATGCCGCCGCCCGGAATGGTCTGGTCGAAATTGTTGACGTGCGCGGCCTTGAAATAGGAATAGCCGGTGACCGAGGTAAGCGTGAAATCGCCGAGATGCAGGTTGCCGGTGCCGGCGATGTTCCACGATCTCGTCTCGAAGCCTGCCGGGCCATATACCGAATCATCGATATTGTAGCGGGTCAGGACAGGCTGCTGGTCCGTGGTCAGCGGCCCGGACACCGTGACGTTCCCGAGGCTCTTGGCGTGGCCATATTCGACCTTGGCGACATAATCGAAATTGCCGCCGTCATATTTCAGGCTCAGGCGGACGAGCTGCGACTTGTTCGACGGCTCGCGGCGATCGAACGCGAGGTTCTTCATATAACCATCGTTGTCGACGATCTTGCCGGCCAGACGCGCGCTGAATCCGCCGCCCAGCGGCCCGGACAGATAGCCCGACAATTCATAGCCGTGGAGGCCGAAATTGTAGATCCCGGTCGCACTTCCCTCGAAGGTCGAGGTCGGCTGTGCCGAGATGACGCTGATCGCGCCGGCGGCGGTGTTCTTGCCGAACAAGGCGCCCTGCGGACCGCGCAGCACCTCCACCCGCTCCTGATCGAAGAACGGGAAGGTGAATTGCCGCGACTTGCCCGCATAGACGCCGTCGACATAGAGACTGACCGACTGGTCGAACGCATAATTCTGCGACGGCGAGCCGAAACCGCGCATGTAGATGACCTGGTTTCCGCCGATCTCGCCGACATTCATGTTCGGCACGGCCAGCGCCTTGAAATTGTCGGCGTGGAAGGCGGCGAGGTTCTTGGTCGTCAGCACCTCCATCGAGATCGGCACGTCCTGAAGCCGCTCGGCGCGCTTCTGCGCGGTAACGACGATATCGGGAGCGCCGACCGACTGGGTTTGGCCGCCGGCAGCGGCTTGCGCGCTTCCATCCGAAGTCTGCGCCAAGGCCGGACTCGCCAGGCAAAAAGCCCCTGACGCCACACCGACCAGCAGATGTGCGATCTTTCGTGCCATATCATCCTCCCCGTGCCTGACCCGGCCCTTGTCCGGACCTGTTTGTTGAAACACAGCAGATACTTTGAATACGAAACGATATGGCGCGCGTCAATCATTCGATATCAAATTGTTATGCGCGACCATCCAACAGACGGAATTTCTCATTACGCGTTGAAAAACAACATATTTTATCGCGTCCGGCAGCTAAGACCAGAAGTCATCCCAATGCGCCTGATCGCCGACACTTTCCCAATGATCGGTCAATTTGCCATCCTCGAAGCGCCACAGGCCGAAGCCCCAGGTGTCGAGCCGCTTGCCGTTCCGCTCGGCGGTCATGCGGTGGACGACGAGGCCCCAGGTGTCGTTGGCGAGGAAAGTGTCCTGCAACTCCTCCCGGAACGTATTGCCACACAGCGATTGCATCTTCGCCATATGCGCCTTGAAGGCTTCCGGGCCGACATAGGTGCCGGCGATCAGGTTCTGCCCCGGCGAGTGGACGGTGAAGTCCGGCCGCATGTTCCCGTACAGCGCTTCCCGGTCATGCGCGTAGATCCGCTTCAGCAGGGCGATCGTATCCATGGGAACTCTCCTAATCGGTGAGCGAATTGGCGAGCATCTTCGCGCCGAAGACGTTCGACCATTGCTCCGGCGTCAGATTGGCCTTCCCGCCGGCAACCTGCGAGGGCGCGAGATGCTTCGATCCCTCGATCACCGCCGGCCGCCGCCCGATCACATCGAACCAGCGCAGGATATGCGGATAGTCCGCCACGTCCCAGCCGATCGCCCTGATGCCGCCGATCCACGGCCAGCAGGCAATATCGGCGACGGAATATTCCTCCGCCAGATATTCCGCCTCCCCCAGCCGGCGGTTCATCACCACGAGGAGACGGCGCGCCTCGTTGCCGTAGCGGTCGATCGCATAAGGCACCTCCTCCGGCGCATAACGCAGGAAGTGGTGCGCCTGCCCATGCATCGGGCCGAGCCCGGCCATCTGCCACATCAGCCACTGCTGCGCCTGCGAGCGGCGGTGCGGCGCGATCGGCAGCAGCTTGCCGGTCTTTTCCGCGAGATAGAGCAGGATCGCGCCGGATTCGAACACCGCCAGCAGCTCCCCGCCACCGATCGGATCGTGGTCGACGATCGCGGGCAGCCGGGCGTTGGGATTGATCCGTCGGAACTCACGGGTGAGGTGATCGCCCTTCAATATCTCATAGGGGATGAGGTTGTAGGGCAGCCCTACCTCCTCCAGCATGATGGAAACCTTCCGCCCGTTGGGGGACGGAATGAAATGCAGGTCGATCATGGCGATTACACCCGATTGTCGAGCAGGGGCGCGACCACCGGCCGCGAAACGTCGGCATCGCCGTGCTGGCCCCGGAACGCCTGCGGGACGTTCCCGAGGCCGCCTTCAGCGACCGGCCGATCGTTGCGCCATTCGACCAGGGTCTGTCGCTCGGCGATCTTCCAGCGGCCGCCCCGCCGCTCGAAGCGATCGACGTAGCGCCCGCCGGCGACGCCTTCATATTCTTCGCTGCGGCCGTCCCACAGCCCCGTCGCGGGCGCGCTCGACGGGACGCGGTGATAGGCGGTGACATAGGTTTCGACGTGCGCGACGTCGCCGTCGAAGGCGATCAGCATGTTGCCGGTCTGGTGATGCGTCGGCCCAAGCGCGCCGATGGACTGACGAGCCGTCGCGACCATCTCGTCCCGCGTCCGCACCTTGTCGAGAATCCGGGACGTGGCGTCGTCATGGAAGACGCTCGTCATCAACTCCCATTGCCGTCGATCGACCGCGTGGCAGAAAAGGTTCACCACATCGGCGATCTCGGCGCGCGCGGCGAGCAGGGCGATCTCGTCCGGCTCGACGGCGCCCCTGCCCCACCGTGCGACGACCGGCGCGGAGACGTCGTCGTCACCGAACGCGCCCCGGAATTGCGCCGGCACGCTGGCGAGCGACCCTTCGCGCACCGGGCGATAATGGCGATATTCCGCGGCCGAACGACGCTCGGCGATGCGCCAGCGGCCGACACGCCGCTCGAAGTGGTCGATATAGCGCGCGCCGAACACCGCGTCATAGGCCTCGCCCGTCCCCCCGAATGGGCCGCCCGGCGGCGCGTCGGCAGGCACGCGATGGAAGGCGGTGACATAGGTTTCGACATGGGCGACATCGCCATCCGGCGCGATCTGGATGTTGCCGACCTGATGATGGGTGACGTCGACCGGCTCCAGCAACGCCGCGCCCTGCCTCACGAATTCGCGCCACGATCCGCCGATCACCGACAGATGACAGATCGCATCCTCGTGGAACACGCTGTCCATCAGCCACCATTTGCGGCGATCGGTGGCGTGGCAATAACGGTGGATCACGTCGCTGATCTCGGCCCGCGCCGCCAGCGCGGCCGCATCGTAATTGTCCGGTCGCACGAGCGTCATCGAGCAATCCCTCCTGATCCACCGCCGTCGTCGCATCTCACCGGCGCGACGGCTCGTTGAAAATACTTCTATATCGAAGCATTTCCCGGATCAAGCCGGACGAAAATTCAGCTCGAAAGATCGTCCGCCAGATTCTCGGTGACCTGCGCCAGCAGCGTGCGCAGCATCGCGACCTTCGCCTCGCTCATCCCGCGCACCGCCAGTTCGTTGACCTCGGCGATGTGCGGCAGCAGCTCGGCTTCGAGCGCCCTGGCCTTGGGCGTCAGATAGACGTGGATGCGGCGGCGATCGGACGAACTGCGCTCGCGACGCACGAAGCCGGCCCTCTCCAACCCTTCGATCGCGATCACGGCGGCCGGCTCGAGGATGCCGACGCGGCGGCTGAGCTCCCGCTGCGTCAGCCCCTCCTCGGCCCACAAGGCGCGCAGGAACCGCCATTGCCCGGCGGAAACGCCATAGGGCAAGGTGCGCCGTTCGAGCGACCGGGTGAAGGATCGAAAGGCCATGCGGGTCAGAAAGCCGAGGCTGTTCGACGTCGTCGCGTAGAAATCGATCGGCGGCGGTTTGCGGGCCAAGGCGAACTCCCCATGCTTTCAGTTCGCGGCTGGTTAGCCCGCCTTTCGCATCACGCAAAGGCGAATGACGGAAAGCGGCACCGCGAGCAGGGAAAGCCGTGTCGTTCAGCCGACCTTTTCCGCGCTGTCGGAGGCGAAGCCGCTGGTCAATTCGCCGAAGCCCTCGCCGGAGCGCAGCGCGGTCCAGCGCACCGGTCGCCCGCCCGCGTCGCGCGCCAGCGTCGGGATGCGCGAGACGCGGATGCCGCCGCGCGGCACCTCCGGATCGTAAAGGTCGCGCGGCTTGCCGGCGAGGATGCGGCCGAGGCTGTCATCGCCATCGGTCATCGTCCCCTTGCGCAGCACGAAGCCGTTGGCGGCGCCGGCCGTCGGCACCGGGACCATCGGGATCCAGTGGCGCGGGACCTCCGTCTCCAGCGTGTAGCGCAACTCGGCGCGCGGATCCGGCGCTGGATAGTCGGGCGCGGGGCGCCGCTCGTCCTGCCGGCTGCGCGTCAGGCCGGAGGAATCCTCCACCGTCGTCTCCACCGCCCAGACCATGTTGGCGGTCTCGTCGCGCAGGAACAGCACCGTCTCGCGCGGCGGCCCTTCCAGCGCGCCGCGCGCCCCGCCGATCGTGAGCAGGCCGCGCGCGGTATCCGTGCCGCCCGCGACGTTCGGCTCGAACAGGCAGAAGCGCGCATCGGCCGGCCCGGTGCCGGCGCGCGATATCTCCGTCCTGACGCCGAACGTGTCGACCACCGACAGCGAAGTGATCGTAGTGAAGGCCGATGCCGGCACCTCGACCGGGGCGGTGAACCAGTCGCAGCCATAGACCGTGGCGAACTCGATCAGGCACAGCCGCGCCGGATCGTTGACCTGCACCGACATCGCCCCGAAATTGACGCGCCCGTCCTCGAACTCCCAGAAGCGATCGGCCGCCATGCCGGCGAAGCGCAGCGGCGACACCAGCGCGGCCGGCGGCGCGCCATCTCCGGCAGGCGCGGCGTCGGGCGGCACGATCGGGAAGCTGGGATCGCCGCCGCCGCTCATCGTCGCGCGGGGCATCTGATCGAGCGCATACCAGTCGACATCGCCGCCAAGGTGCATCGGCGCGGCGAACACCTTCTGCCCGCGCCCGGCATCGGTCGCGACCGAGAAATGATATTCGAGCCGCATCGGATCCCAGCAACCCCCGCCGGCGCTGGGCGAGACGGCGGCGCGATACCAGCCGAGCCAGTCCTGCGCGGCGATCTTGGCGGCGGCGCTGCCGGGCGCGAGCCAGTCGGGCGTCCCCGCCTCCAGATCGCTCGCGACCGCCTCCGCATCCGCCGCGCCGCGCAGCATCACCGCCAGCGCCGGGCGCGGCAGATCGCCGGTCGCGCCAGCCGCGAAGGGATAGCCCGCGCGCAGCGTCGTGGCGACATCCAGTCCGGCCTCCGCCAGCGCGGCGATCAGCGCCGCACCCGCCTCGGCGCGCTGGCGGCTGCCCGCCGGCGCGGGCGGCTCCGCCTCGATCAGCCGGTCGAGCGTCGCGCGGCTGCCGATCGGCTGGCCGGCGAGCGCGCCCTGCCCATTCGGCACGCCGGGAGTGAACAGGGCGATCGGCGCGCTGGCCGTTTCGATCGTCACCGCGAGCGGGGTGCCGGCATCCTCGCCGGCGAACTCCCCCACCTGCCATTGCCGCAGCAGCGCCCACAAAGGATCATGCATCGCCGCCGCGACCCCGGCGACGGGATCGCCGGTCACCGATTGCGGCTCCAGCCGCGAGAATGCGGGCGGCCGGACGAACAATCCGCTGTTGACCAGGGCCGCCGCGAGGGGCCGGGCTTCGGCGACGATCATCTCAATTGTCCTTCACGAAACGAAGCGAATAGAGCGACTTGTCGGCCATCACCGCCGCGAGCGGGAATTTCGAGAAGTCGATCACATCCTCGCCGCGCAGCGACCAGCTCTGCTGATAGAGCACCGGCAGGATGCGCGCGGGATAGGGTTGCCGCTCCAGCGTCACGCCGCGCACCCGCGCCAGATCGGCGGTGTCGCGCAGCGTCGCCAGCAACGAGTCGGTCGTCCAGTTCCTGTCGTCCGGCGCGATCGCCAGCAGCCACGCCTGCGGCGGCCGGGCATTGGGCGACGGCGCGTTGAAGGCGATGCCGGTGGTGTTGGTGTCGCCGCCCGGCAGCCGCTCGACGAAGTGATCCAGCACCAGACAGGTCGCCGGCTGCAACGGCTCGCTCCAGCCGACCGATTCGATCACGAACGCCCCGGCGAGATGCTCGACCGCGCTCGTGCCGATCCATTCCGTGGGGGCAGGCCAGTCGCGCTCCGCCACCTGCATCGCCGACAGCGCCGGCACGGTCCCCAGTGCGTCGGCGAGCAGCAGAGTGTCGCCGTAGCGCGCCACCGCGCCGCGCACCGATCCGGTATCCGCGACCCAGCGGCGGAGCCCTCCCGCGCTCGCCAGCGTGGCGCGGCCGGGCAAGGCGGTATCCCATTCGTCGGCCGCCCCATCCGTCACCACGCTGATCGCTGGGATGATCCAGAAGCCGTCGCCGAACAGCTCGACCGCGATCTTCGCGATACGATCCGCGTCCATCGCGCCGGTCGCGGCGAACAGGGCGTCGGCGCGGGCGAGCCGCTGCCCCGCCATCTCCACCGCGAGGCCGGCGATATCGGTGCCGGTGCTGCCCGCCGGGGAGATGATCCCGAAATCGGCGAGCGCGAGCAATGCCGCACGCAACGCATCCGGCTCGACCGGATCGTGGCCCAGCGCGGTGGCGAGCGTGTCACGACGCGCGGCAAGCTCGTTGCGCGCCGCCTTGGCGCGGTTGACCGCATCGGCCAGCACCGCCGCGCTGAACTCGCGGCGCGGCGGCGGGGGCGGACCATCGGCGGGCGCGAGCGGCGGCGCGCACAGGTCGTTGGGCAGCGCCAGCGCCGCGCCCGCCAGCACGGTGCGCAACGATGCCGCCGCCAGCGCCACATCGCGCCACGCGCGCTTGCCGGCCGGCGCCGTTTCGGCCAGCGCCGCATCGGCCGGCAGACCAAGCCGCGCGCGCACCAGCATGTCGAGCGCGGCCGGATCGGCGCTGCCATAAACGATATCGAGCGCGGCGAGGCCGGCATCCGCCAGCGTGCGATCCGGGCCGGTCGCGACGACGATCGAGTCCGCCGTGCCCAGCCGCGACGCCGCCCAACGCTCCAGCGCCGGCTCGGCCAGTGCGCGCGGTTGCTGCGTACCCCAGCCATCGCCGCCCTGCACCACCAGCATCAGCCGGTGCGTGACGATGCCGCCCGTCGCGGGCGTGGCGACGAAATCCGGCACGGGCACCGGCGAATCGCCGTTCGCCGTCGCGTCGATCGCCGCCGCCGCGCGTGACATGTTGCCCTGCGCGAGATGATGGACCGATTCCGCCAGCAGCACGTCGCTCGCCGCGTCGAGCGAGGCGGCGGCGGCAGCGATGATCGCCTGAAGCGCTGTCTTGTCATCGGCGCTCAGCGGTTGCCAGCTTGCCGCATCGACATAGGGATTGTCCGCCGGCACGGCGCTGGCGGCATCGGCGACCGCGTTGAAATCGGCCTTCGCCTTCTCGACCAGCGCCACACCGTCGACGACATTGGCGATGGCGAGATGCGTCGCGATATCGGCCGGTGGCGGGCTGCCGGCATCGACCAGTTGCCCGGCGGCGAGCGGCGCGAGCTTGCGCAGGTTGAGCACGATCCGGTCCAGCCCGGCATTTTGCAGGCCGCGCTCGATGCGATAGCCGATCGCGGCGGCCAGCCCCTGCCCTTCACGCACCGCGTCCAAAAGGTCCATCGCGTCGCGCACTCGCGCGCTCGACAGGTCGATCGCGAAGGCGCCGTCGGACGCCGCGTCCCCGTCCTTGTTGTGCGCGAGGTAGGCGCTGCGCAGGATGCCGGCGGTGACCGCCTGCCCCATGCTTGGCGCGTGAAGATAGCCGCTCTCCGGCTCGTTGAGCCGATCGATGTTCTGCACCCAGCCGAACGCGCCGATCTGGATGCCGGCCGGCGTTCTGCTCCGCAGCACACGGCGGCGCGCGTCGACCAGCGCCGTCACCCAGGCGTCGATGCGGTGCGAGGCGGTGTCGAGCGCCTCGGCGAAGACGATGCGCCGCCGGTCGAGCGACGGCTCGGCGGCGAGGACGCCCAGCGCATCGATCAGTTCCGCCTTGACGCCCTGCCCGATGAACCATTCGGAAAGCGCGAAGCGGCCGAACTCGGTGCGCGCGGCGGCGCTGGTGCTGGAGGCGGCGAGCGCGGAGAAGCTGGTGCGCGTCGCCAGTTCCGGCTGGTAGCTGGCGAGGCTCACACCCTCCATCGCCAGCGGCGCAAGCTGGTCGGCGGCGGCGAACAATGTCGTCGCGCTCGCCCCGCCGGCGGTCGGCGCGGTATCCCGCACCACCTTTTGCTGCGCGGCGGAGACACCGGCGACATTGGTGAGGATCGAGCCGATCAGCTCCGCCGTTCCGTTGCGATCGACCCGCCCGCCGACCTGCGACCACGCGAGTTGCGCCATCGCCTGCAACACGCTCTTGATCTCCAGCTTGCGGTGCGCCGGATCGGCGAGCGCGGCCAGCGCTTCATTGTCGCTCTCATGCGCATAGGGCAGCCCGACCGGGCGGGATTCGCCCAGCACGGCGGCGGGCATGAAGTCGATCATCAGGTTGCCGCCGCTCGGGATCATCAGCGCGGTGAGCACCGCCGCCAGCTCCGCCTCGGTGTCGACCGCACCGGTCACCGCGCCGAACGCCTTGCCGATATCGGTGCCGGCCGCCTCGCGGGCGCGCACGCCGAGCGACACCGGGCTCATGCCGAGCAGGCCTTGCATCGTCGCGTCGTCCACGCCCTGCCCCGGATTGATGTGCGGCACCGCGCCGGCGGCGGCGCTCCACATCGCGCGGGCGTTGCGGATCAGGCCAAGAGCACGCGACAGGAAGGGATCGCTCTCCACCCATTTGTCCGCCGTCGCGCCGACCGGCAGCACGCCATAGGGCTGCTTGCCGATGCGGATCGCCGGCAACGACCCGCGCCCGCGCACCATGTCGCGATGCATGCGCCGCAGCCGCTCACGATCGCGCTCGCTGATCGCGCCGACCGCATCGTCGGCGATCGTCGTGAAGGTATCGAGGAACACGTCATAGGCGGCGTGCCACACGATGATGTTCGCGGCGCGCGCCAGCGCATCCTCGTCCAGCGCCGCATCATCCGCCCCGGCGAAGGCGCTTCCCGCGATGCCCAGCGCCGAGGCGAGCGCCGCGCCGTTGCCGCTTTCCGGCAGCGTCGCCGCGCCGTCGAGCGTCGGGCCGGACTCGTCCCCCGCGCTGTCCCAGCCAGCGCGCTGGTCGTCGAGATTGTTGGTCGGCGTCCCCTGCTCGACGAAGCCGAGGCCGACCGAATGGCGATGCGCGGAGAGCAGGTCGTCGAGCGACGCCGCCCCCGCCTTCGGATCGAGCGAGCGGCGCACCCCGAACACGTAGAGATCCTCGACCGGCCGGCTGGTCGGCAAGGCGATGGTCAGCGCCATGCCGGCCTCCACCGCCGCCTCGAAATCGACGATCCACTTGCTCGCGGGCGATACCTTCACGCCGTTGACGTCGATCAGGTCATCCTCATTCTCGTCAGGCAGGAACACGCCCATTTCCGGATCACCGGCGATCGGCTTGCCGGTGGCGCGATATTCCTTGCCGCCCTGCCGCGCGACCGCGACGAAGCAATCGGGCAGCAGGCGCGCGGTGACGCTGTCGCTGGCCGGGGCGGCGGGATCGGCGAAATCCGGCGCGCCATGCGGCGCATCCCCGGTGTTGGCGGGCCGCGTCGCCTCCGCCACCCAGCCGGCGCGGCGGCCGACCGCCATCTTCAGGTTGGTCCACGGTGCGCTTCCCGCGTCGCCGGGCCAAAGGGCGGCCCAATAGGCGCGCCCGGCGGCAAGCTCCTTGTCGCTCAAGGCGCGGCGCAGCGCATCGACATGGACGGTATCCGGGAACACGCGGACTTGCAGCACCGCGCCGGCGGCGCCCGCCGGGGGCTTGGCGAACCGCGTCTCGATCCGCACCGGCAGCATCAGCAGCGGGATCGTGCCGGCGCAGGCGCACGGATCGAGCGCGCGCGGCCGGATCAGGTCGCCGAGCTTGCGCTGCGCATCGATGATCGCGGCCTGCGCGTCGGCCAGCCTCCGCTGCGCCGTCGCCCGCGCGCGGGCCTGCGAAGCCGGGGTCACATCCGCGCCGCCGCGATCGAGATTGGCGAGCGTCCGTCGCGCGAGCGCCGCCGCGTCGCGCTGCGCCTGCAACGTCGCGCTGAGCTTCGCCGCGTCGGCCTGAAGGGCTTTGAGGTCTGGATCGACAGGCATGTCAATGGTCCTGCGGCATCATCGCCTTCGCCTCGAATGCGGCGCGGGCGGGATTCTGGAGAAGGATGCGGGCGACATCGGCGCTGGTCGGCGCCCATTTGAAATTGCCGTCGTCCCTGGTGGTGACGGTCGCGCCGTTGCCGGCCCCGTTGAGGAAGCCGCCGAGCATCGGAAGCTGCGCCCATTTCACATCGTCGATCGAGACGGTCGACGCGCCGCCCAACGCGGGCAGCACGGACGGCGGCGTGCCGGCGGCGAGATCGAGGCCGAAGCGCGGCGCGCCGGGATGCTCGGCGAGCAGGAACCACCAATTGCCGTTGTCGATGTCGCTGCGCCTGAGGTCGAAGCCGACGAGGATCGTATCGGTGTTCAGCGCGGCGTGGAACAGGATCGATCCGGTGCCGCTGGTCGGCGGATCGGAGAATGCCCCGCTGGCGGCGTTGCGCCGCACCGCGACGAACATCGCCTCCGGGTGGCGCTTCACCACCGCGCCGCGCAGCAGCATCACCACGCGCGGCTCCGTCCCGCCGACGAGATGGCTCCCGAGCGGCCCGGCGGCGAAGCGCGCGATCTGCTGCTTGAGGTCGTCGGACTCTTCGCTCCACATCCGCCAGAAACAGGTGCCGCGCTGGTCGGTCGGGAAGCCGCGCCACAGCAATTCGCGCCCCATCTCGTCCGACAGGCCGACGAGATAGGCTTCGGAAAAGCGCGGGTTGTCGAACAGCAGGGTGACGAAATCGGTTTCGTCGACCAGCCCGAGATTGGGGATCAGCCAGTCCTGGTCCCAATCGGCCAGCGCGCCCCACATCGGCCGGTCGAAGCGCGGGGCGGCCATGATCGGGCGGATGCGCAGATCGTCGAACCAGCCCAGCGGCAGCCAGTCCGGCAACACCTTGAGCCGCGCCATGACGGCCTTGCGCGCCGCCGGCCCCGGATCGAGCGCCTTGAGCAAGGTGCCGCGATCGACCGACGGCGCGGCGAGCGACGGGGTGCCCGGTATCGCGCGGACGCCGATGCCGGCGACGAGCGCCGCCACCCCGTCCGCCATCGCCGCGTTGGTCAGCAGCCTGGGCGTCAGCTTGCCGGGCAGGTCGATATGGCCGAGATCGCGATATCGGTCGATCCCGGCGAGATTGATGGTGGTCGCGGTCGCCGTGGTGGCGGCCACCGTCTGGGTGACGCCCGGCGCCCGCACCGGCGTCGTCATCGTCCGCACGATCGGCGCGAGCGCCGGCTTGTTGAGTTGCACGATCGGGATGGAGGCCTTGCCGAGCGTGCGATCGAGCAGGGCGATCTGCCTCTCCGCCAGCGTGGCGAGTGACGGGGCCTGCCGCGCCAGCACGGCATATTGCGCGCCCAGCGCCTCGACGCGGCCGGGGCTGAGCGAGGCGAGCTTCCTCGTCGCGGCGTCCAGCACCGCCAGCTTCCGCTTCTGGAGCACGGTCGCGGCGTCGCTGCTGGCGGCGGCGAGCACCTTCCATTGCGCGCGCGGCGTGGCGATCTGGGCGGCAAGGCCCGGCGCCTTGCCGAACCGCTGCACCAGCGTCCTGGCCGCCACGCCGGGATCGACGCCCAGCGTCTTGCCCAGCCGGTCGGTGGGCAATGTCGCGGCGATCCCGGCATCGATCGGGCCGAGCGCTGCGGGCGCGGCATAATCGACGCGCATGTCGCGCAGCTTCGCCGTCTCGGTCGGGCCGCTGGCGATCATCGCGGCGATCGCGTTGCGCCGGTCGAGCGTCACGCCCTTGATCGCGCCGCGCACCGGCGGGCCGGAGACGATTGCGCGGCGGAACGCCATGCCGGCGGCGGTCTGCGGCAGCGCGCTGGCGGCGATGTTCGCCCATACCGTCTGCGCGCCGGCCGGCATCGCGATCTTGCCGTGCACCGCCCGCGTCGTCGCGGTGAGCGAGGCCATCGGCAGCCTGGCGAGCGTCTTGCTCACCAGCGCCTCCGCCACGTAGCGCGACAGCCGGATGCGGTCGATCGCGGCATTGGCCTCGCGGATCTTGCCGACCTGCAACCACGCCGCCTGCATCAACTTGTCCTGATCGTTCTGCACCACGCGCGTTCCCAGCCCGGCGACGATGCGGTCGAGCGGGCGCAGGTTGAGCGCGGTGAACCAGTCCGATTGCGGGGAGATGGTCGCGGGATCGCCGGGAACGGTGGTGCTGCCGCGCTGGAACCGCGCGTAGAGGCGCGGGCCGACGCGCGGCAGGTTGGGATCGTCGTGATCGACCTCGATCCGCTCGCGCAGCGCCACGGTGCGCGCGGCGCTCCATTCGGCGACGGGGAGCGCGTCGTTGCCGGTCGGCGCGAACGGCGAGGTGAGCGCGCAATCGAGATATTGCACTCCGCCCGGCGCGGTCGTGCCATCGCTCACCCCGCCACGCGGCGTGCGCAGGTCGATCGCGCGGCGACCGATCCGCCACGGCGCGTCGACCGGCACGAGCCGCCGCGCCAGCGCCTCGAAATCGTAGCTTTCGCCGATCGCGAAGCGCCAGCTCGCATAGACCGGCAACGTGATCTCGGCATTGGGATTGGTGGTGGTCCATGCCGGATCGAGCGTACCGCCGCCCAGCCCCAGCCCCGCCTTCACCCCGCAATCATAGGTCGGGACGACGCAGGCGACATAGCTGGTGTGGACGTTCAGCCGGCGCGGGCAGATCAGCCGCGACAGGTTCGCGTCGGCATGGTCGTCGCCCATGCGGCCCGCGATATCGTCGCGGTCGGCGCTCGCGCCGAGCACCTGCGCATGCGCCCAGGCCCAGGCGTCGTCCAGCCCCTGCAACTCGCCGCGCAGCGTGGTGAGCCGATCCGGCAGCCCGCCGGTGCCGCTCGACAATCCGGCGTTGGCGGCGTCGCACACGACCAGCGCGATCCACGGCTTCAGCCGGTCGCCGGCCGGTTCGGGCGAGTGCAGCCACGGCAGGTCGGGGCGGTTGAACTCGATCAGCGCCAGCGAGCTGTCGTCGCCCAGCGCGACGTTCGGCGCGGGGAAGCGCCGCACGATCTGCGCCTGGTCGATGCCGATCACGTCGCCCGGCCCGCGCAGCGTCAGCGTGCGCGACACGGTCTGCGTCTGCACCGGATAGGGCGGCGTGGCGGGCGGCGGCGTGCCGGTGACGTCGAAGCTCACCGGCACCGCCGCGCGCAGGTTGACCGGCGGCCCCTTGATCGCGGCGGCCAGCCCGTTGCGCACCCATGAGACGAGGCTGTAGCTGCCGAGATCGACATGCTCCGGCACGAACGGCGCCCCGGCGAACACCGCCGTCGGCAGGTCGGCGCGATAGCCGGCGAAGGTCTTGAGGCTCTGTGTCATGCGGCCAGTCCCAGGCTGACGACCTGCATCTCCTGACCAGTGGCGGCGAGGAGATCGGCCTCGGTGGTGGTCATCGCGACGCCGGCGGCGGCGTGCGCGGTGACGAGTGGAACGACGGTCTTCATGCCCGGATCGGCCATTTCGACCGGGCCGGGGCGCGGCGGGGCATAGGGGTTGCCCGACACGCGCCGCTGCCGCGCGACCGCGCCGGCGGCGAGCACCATGCGGTTGAGGTCGCTCGGCAGCGCCCATTTCCCGCGCACCGGCGCCTCGCCGCGCTCCTGCGGGAAGAAGGTGTCCCATTCCAGCGTCGCGCTGGCGTTGGCCCCCAGCGCGGTGCCGGCGACGGGGGAGATCTGGATGCCCGCGACATGATCCTCGAAATCGGGCTTCGAGGCTTTCTCGTCCTGCGTCATCTCGCGGAACTGGCCCATCGCGAACGGCGCGTTGATCTGCGAGAAGGCGGGCGCGGCGGCCCCGTTGATCTTCGGATTGGCGAAATTGAACTGCTTGATCGTGCTCGCATAAGAGCCGAGGCGGCTGATATCGACATCGAACGGCACAAGCTGCTGCTTCGCCTCGATCAGCGAGAAGGGTTGGAGCAATCGCGCCAGATCGGCGTCGCTGCCGTCGCTCGCCGCCGGGCGCAGGATCGTCACCGCATCGCTCACCGCCGGGGGCAGCGCGATCCATGCGGCATCGTCGTTCAGCGCCTTGAGCGCCTCCGCCATCGAATCGACCAGCGGCAGGACGGAGGTGTCGCGATCACCCCATTCGATCGGGCCGACCGGGAAATCGACGTCCCAGAACAGGAACGAGACGCTCGCCGATCCCTCGACATGCCACGGCGCGGTGCCGGAGATGGTGCCGCGGAACGCCGCGCCGGCGATCGAATGGCCGAACGCCTTGATCGCGACCGATGCGTTGAACTCGACGATGAAGGCGAAGCGCGGGGAAAAGACGAACATCGCGTCGATCGACAGATGCGCCTCGCCCGACGCCGGCCCGACCTTCGCCGACAGATCGACCACGCCGCCGAATTGCACGCTGTTGCCGGTCACCGCGATATAACCGGTCACCGACAGCGACAGCCATTTGACCGGCGGCGCGAGCTTGATCGACAGCCGCTGCAACCCCGCCAGCTTCGGCGGATATTTATAGGTCGGGAAGAATCCGCCGGCCGAGAAGGCGAAGGCGCTGTCCGATGCCCAGCGGATCAGCAGCGCGAGATCGCCGCTCACCGCGAGCCCGGCGATCTTGGAATTGCGGAGCGTCGCCTTCAGGAAGAACTCGTCCGGCTCGATCGCGGCGAACAGGTCGATGTTCAGCTCGACCACGCGCGGCGACTTGTCGACGATCTTGGGCGGCACCATCACCTGCAACGATCCGAGGATCGTCACCGTCGGATCGGGCAGCGCGATCAGCACGCCGACACGCGCCTCCACCAGCCCCGATTTCGCCCCCCAGCCCAATTGCACGATCGGCCCGACGACGAACGCGCCGGCCTGCGGCGGGAAGATATCGGACAATTGGTTGAGGATCGTCGGCGCGGAGGAGACGGGGTCGTCCGGCAGCAGGATGTTCGATACCGCGCCGTCCTTCAGCTTGCTGGAAAGCTGGTCGATATCCAGCCGCCGGTCCGACGCGACCAGCCCGCCCACCGCGTCGAGCGTGAAGCCGAAGCCGAGCTGGATGCCGGGCGACGGGAAGCGCACGCCCAGCACCACCAGCAGCGCCATCGTATCCGGCTGCAACAGCCCGACCGCCGTGATGCCGACCTTGGCGAAGGTCAGTTGCAGCGTGCCGCCATATTCGTTCTTGACCGGATCGTGCCGCACATAGCCGCCGCCCACCACCGGCCCGGCGGAGAGGCGCAGGCCCAGCCCGTCCGGCATCTTCGGTTGCACCTGATAATCGCCGCCGTCGCCGGAGATCAGCGAGACGCCGCCGCCTTCGCAGACGAACGACAGCACCGATCCGAACTTGCCGGCGATCACCGTGGTGAAGTCGATCTGCGCCGGCGCGTCCTTCTTGTCGGCGTTGGGGCTGGAGATGGCGAACTCGCGCAATTCGATGATCGGGAAGGAGAAGCGCACCGGCAGCACCACGCGCTGCGTCTTGCCCGAGCCGAGCGAGAAGCCCTGATCGCTGTCGAGCTGGATCGCCACCGCATCGGTGGTATCGGCGGTAGGCGCCTCGCCGGGGATGATCTTGCTCATCGTCGGATCGCCGCGCAGCCCGGCCTTGATCTTGGAGACGAGCGCGATGCCGACCAGCACCGGCGGCTTGAACTGGATGAACCCCTCGATCTCCGCCCCGTCGAAATTGACCGGGCCGATGCCGTGCGCGCCGGTCGCGGCGAGGTGGACCTTGAGCCACCCCGCCGCCAGATCGAGCTCCAGCGCGTGCCACAGGCCGGAACTCGCGTTCTGGATGTCGAGGATCGTGACGCACAATTTGTCGAAATTGCCCGGTACATTGCCGGCGAGGTCGCGCAGGCCGTCAGCCCACGGCTCCATGTTCGAGTTGACGCGGTTCTCGACGTCCGTGACGCCGTTCGCGACCTTGGTGGCGATCTTGCCGATCGCGTCGGTGCCGGCCGAGACGAAATCGCCTACCGCCTGCCCGACCGCCTTGGCCTCCGACAGCCCGAAATCGGCCACGGCGAGCTTGGCGGAGATGGTGGTGATGGCGGTGTGCTGCTTGCCGATCGCGGTGGTGATCGCGTCCCACAAGGTCTTGTTATCGCCGGTCAGGCCGGTGCCGCTGCCCAGCGCGTCGCGCAACGTCTGGAGCGCGGGCTTATCCTCCGGCTGCGCGCCGTTGATGAGCGATGCGAGCAGCGCCGGTGGCGAAGCGAAGCTGGTGGAAAGCAGCGAATTGCCGCGTGCTTCGAGAAATTCTCCACAGCCGCGCAGCAAGCGCGTCCAGACATTGGCCATACGAGTCACCCTGTCAGCTAGTGACGATCCGCGACCCGCCCATGTCTCTTTTTCTTGCAGCGATCATTCACCGATCACCCGCAAGAGTCAATCAAGTTAAAAGATACGGCAGCGTTACAGAATAGCGGCGATTATCCGCACAATTCCGACTTTTTCTTGAACGTAAACTCCGCGTAAGCACTATTTACTTTAATGTTAACTACGATTTTCCGGAGCAATTTACCGGCCGTGGCCACTGATCTTCTCGCGTGATCGCTCACCCAGCGCGACTCGGTCGAGCAGCGCCAGCGTCACCCCATTGGTCCAGCCGAATCCGGTGACCGGCGCATATTCGCCGCCGCCGCCACCGCGACACGCCTCCACGTCATATTTCTCGAACAGCAGCCCGGTTTCGCGATAGGTCGCCTCGACCATGGCGACCCAGCGACCGGCGATATCTTCCGCCAGCGCACGACAGCCATAGGCGCGCAGCCCCTCCACCGCGACCCATTGCAGCGGCGCCCAGCCGTTCGGCGCATCCCATTGCTGCCCGGAATGGACCGTCGTCGCCAGCAGCCCGCCGGCGCGCAGCAGGCCGGCGAGCGACTCCGCCGTCAGGCGCGCGCGATCCGGTCGCGCGATGCCGCAGAACAGGGGGAAAGCGGTCGCGCCGGTCAGCCGGTGGTCGACCAAGCCGCGAGCAAGATCGTGATCGGCGTAATGGCCCAGCGCCTCGTTCCACAGATGCTTCTCGATCGCCGCCGCGCGCGCCGCCGCGCGGGCGGCGAACAGCGCCGCCGTCCGTGCCTCGCCCAATTCCTCCGCCGCCGTCGCGATCGCGCGCTCCAGCCCGTGCAGCAGGCTGTTGAGGTCGATCGGCAGCAAGCTGGTCGCGCGGATCGAGGCGAGATCGGCGGGATCGTCCAGCCAGCGTGAGCTGAAATCCCAGCCGCTCTCCGCTCCGGCGCGCAGCTCGCGCCACAGGGCGCCCGCGTCGCGGCCCGGATTGGCTTCGGCCAGCGCGACGTCCTCGCGCCAGGATTCGTCGCGCGGCGCGGGGCGGTCGTCCCAGTAACGGTTGAGGAGGCTGCCGTCGGGGAGTCGCGCCACGCGGCGATGCGCCGCGCCGGGAGCCAGATTCTCTTCCCCCGCCATCCAGAAGCGATGCTCGATCCGCATCCACTCCAGCCGCCGGCGCCGCGCCGCCTCCGATCCGTCCTGCGACAAGGCCGCCATCAGGTAGAAGACCGGCGGGTGCGAGCGCGACAGATAATAGCTGCGCGTGCCGTTCGGGATATGGCCGTAGCTGTCGAGCAGATCGCCGAACACGGCGATCATGTCTTCCACCAGATCCTGCCGCCCGGACCGGACGAGGCCCAGCATGGTGAAATAGCTGTCCCAATAATAAAGCTCACGGAAGCGGCCGCCGGGCACGACATGGCATCGCGCCACCGCCAGCGCGGATTCGCCCTCGCGCGGCGACAGCGGCGGGCGAGTCAGCCAGCGCCATAGCTGCCGAATGTGATCGGCCAGCTCGTCCAGCCCGGCGGGAAGGTCGCCCCGCTCCGGCGGCAATTGGAAATTGGCGGCGACGAACGTCCTGAGCGCGGTGGCGTCGCGAACTGGGGCGGCGAGCCAGTCGGCAAGGATGGCGTCCGGCACACGGCGCGGCACGGCGTCGGCGAACGTCTTGGAATCGGCATGGAGGCGCGCGCGCTGCACCGCCTCGAACAAGGGGCCGAACAGCGCGGAGGGCGGCGGGGCGAGCGTCATGCCGCCACCTCCGGCGCCTGCCGCCGCCGGATGACGGGCAGGACCGCGCCGATCAGCGCGAGTGGCAGCAGCAGGATGTAGAAGACATATCGGCCCGGCGCGTGCTGGAACATCAGGCTGACGATCAGCGAACCGAGCGTCCCGCCGAGCGCGGAGAAGATCACGATCAGCCCCATCAGCGCCGCCTGCCGGCCTTTCGCGAGACCGCTCAGCGCGACGGAGCAGAGCGTGGGATAGATCGGCGCGAGCATCACCCCGATCAGCGGAAAGAGGAAGGCGGCGGCCGGCGCGTCCGCCCAACCCTGCGCCGCGCTGGCGTCCACGCCGCGCGCCAGCGGCAGCGCGACCGCCATCAGCGCCGCCGCCCCTGCCACACAGCCGAGCAGCACCGGCAGCCAGCCGAACCGGCGGAACAGCGGCGCGGACGCGAACCGCCCGACCGCAAGCGCGCCGACATAGATGCTGGACATCTCCACGCTCATCGCGGGCGACAGGCGCAGCACCTCGTTGTTGAAGGTAGGCAGCCAGCTCCCCACCCCCTGCTCGATCAGCACGTAGAGGAACAGCGCCGCGAGCACGGCGATCGTGGTGGGCAGGGCCGCCAGCGCCGCCATCTGCCGCCAGCCGGCGCGCGCTGCCTCCGGCGCGATCGCGCCGCGCTCGTCGAGCGGCACCGCCAGCCATGCCAGCGCGACCAACGCGAAGCCTGCCGCCAGCAGGCGATAGACGCCGAGCCATGATCCGCCCGCCGTATCCCGCGCGACGAACGCGCCGAACAGCCACACGCCGGCCAGCAGCCCGATCATGAACACGCCCTCGATCTGCCCGGTGACGGCGGCGTGATCGTCGGCATCGTGCGCGACGAGGCCGATCGCCGCATAGGTCGCCACCTTCGCCGCGCCGAACGACAGGCCTGTCACCACGAACAGCAATTGCATCGCGGTGAAGGCATTGGCGAAGGATGCCGCCACGCACGCCAGCGCCATCGCGGCCATCACCGCCATCAGCGTGCGGCGATAGCCGAAGGCGGGGATGCGCGTCGCCAGCAGGAAGCTCGCCGCCACCACCGACAGGTCCTTGCACGCCTCCAGCGTCGAACCCATCGGCTTGGTCGCGTCGAAATGGCGGATCGATTGCAGGATCACCACCCCGACGCTGTTCATCAGGATGCCGACCAGCGCATATCCCAGCGCCAGCGCGATGATGGTCCGCGTCCGCATCAGCGCGAGCGGCGCCCCAGGTGGCGATCGAAGAAGCGCGCGATAGTCGCGAACGCCTCGGTCGATTCGGGCATGTCGGGCCAGACGAAGAAGGCGTGTGGCAAGCCGTCGAACACTTGCAGCTCGCTCTCCACGCCCGCAGCGGCGAGGCGGCGGTGCGCCAGCGTCAGCGCGCTCACCGCGAAATCACGCCCGCCCGCCAGCAGCAGCGTCGGCGGCATCGCCTTGATCTCATTCGGTGAAGTCAGCGGATAGGCGAGCGGATCGCTCGCCGGAACGCCCGCCATGTATGAAACCGGCAGCACCGGGGGCAGCACGGGCGCGGGCAGCGGCGCGCCGCCGGTGATCGGCCCGGCAAGATACGGGCTGTCGCCCGAAAACGGCGCGCCGGTGCCGCAGAAGGTGCCGATCGCACCGGGGCGCGGTAGCCCCTTCGAGGCGATCCACGCCGTCGCCTGCGCGGTGATGACTCCACCGGCCGAGCAGCCGTAGATGCCGATATTCTCCGCCCGATAGCTCTTGAGCAATTCGCGATAGACCGCCGTCACATCCTCCGACGCCGCCGGATAGCGATGCTCGGGCGCGAGCCGGTAATCGACCGTCACCACCTTCACGCGCATCGTCGCGGCGATCGGGATCGCCTCGACCAGCGCCCCGCTGCCCGCGCCCCACAGGAAGCCCCCGCCATGCACGTTGATGAGCACGCGTTGCGCATTGCCCGGCGCGATCCCGTCCTTCGGTTCGACCACATCGACCGTCACGCCGCCCATCGTCGTATGCGTCTCGCGCGTGGCGAAGTGGCGGCGCATCTCGGCCAGCCGGTCGTCATTGTATTTCTGGTAGAAGGCGCGCTGCTTCGCGACATCGCCCTCGATCTCGGGCGGCGCGGTGGCGGCCTTCATCCGCTCCAACACCTTGAGCGCCTCCGGGCTGAGCTGGTTCGACATCGGCAGGTTGAACGCCGGCACGGCGATCTGCGCCGCCGCCGGCGCGGCGAGCGAGAGCGCGGCCAGCGCCGCGAGCGATCGGTTCATTTCCCTCCCTCCAGTCGCGCCGACAGGAAGCGGGCCATGGCGGCCATCGCCTCGTCGCTCTCGGGCGCGTCGATATAGGCCCAGAAGGCGTGCGGCAGCCCGTCGAACACCACCAGCCGCGCATCGACTCCGGCGGCGTCGAGCTTGCGGCAGAAAGCGGCGGTCGCGCTCAGCAGGAAATCGCGCGTGCTGGCAACGCACAGGGTCGCCGGCCAGCCCTTGAGGTCGCCGCGCGCGGGGGACAATGCCGGCGCGGCCGGATCGGTGCCGCCGAGATAGGCGCTCGTGACTGCGGCGAGCGCCGCCGGGTCCGCGAACAGCGAAACGCTGTCCCCCATCGCGCCTAAATCGGCACTGCCCGAGAAGAAACCGAGCGCCGCCGGTTGCGGCAGATGCTCCGCGCGCAGCCGCGCGACCAGTTCAGCGGAGAGGATCGCCCCGGCGGACGTTCCGTAAAGCCCGATCCGCCCCTGCTTCAGCAGCGCGCGATACACCGCCAGCGCATCGTCCAGCGCCGCCGGGAAGGGATGTTCCGGGGCGAGCCGGTAACGCACCGCCACCACGCGATAGCCGGTCAGCGCGGCGATCGCGACATTCTCAGTGATCGAGCCGGCATCGGTGACGAAGCCGCCACCATGCAGGTTCATCAGCACCGCGCCTTCCTTCGCCTTGCCCGGCGGCGAGAAGATCCGCACCGGCACGCCGGCGACAACATCCTCCTTCATCGTCACGCGATAGCGCGCGAGGCGACGGCCGCCGAGATCGCGCTGCACCGCATCGATGGGCGCGCGCTGCGCCTCGGGCGTCGGACCGGCCGGCGGGCGCGTCGCCTCGGCCGCCAGCGCCGCCTTCGCCTCGGGCGAGATGGTGTCGGACCACAGGCGGAGCTGCTGCGCGTCGGCCGCGCCAACGATCAGCGCGATGCCGGCGAGGAGGATTGCCGCGCGGCGCATCATGCCCGCCTCGTGCCGCCAGCGCGGGCGATGCGGCCCAGCACCTGTGCGCTGGGCTTGGGCGTGCGCTTGAAGGTCGTGCGATCGACCGCGACCAGACCGAATTTGGGCGCATAGCCCCTGATCCATTCGAAATTGTCGAGCAGCGACCAGTGGATATAGCCCGTCACCGGCACCCCGTCGCGCATCGCCGCCTCGACCGAGGCGACCGCTTCCGGGATGAAGCGCGCGCGATCGGCATCGTCGCTCGCCTCGATGCCGTTCTCCGTCACCATCACCGGCTTGCCGGTCGCCTTGTGCGCATAGCGGACGGCGTTGCCGACGGCGGCCGGGAACCATTCCGCGCCGTTCGCGCGACGCGGCGTTCCGGGCGGCGGCGGCACCTCGCGCTCGCGGCCGATATAGCGGCGCTCATAGGTCTGCACGCCGACGAAATCGTCCTTGTCCATCACCGCGAAGAACGGGCCATAGACGGCGGCGAGCTTGCGCTCGATCGCGCTGTCCGCGCCGACCGCCACGTCATCGGGCAGCGCGAGACTCATGCCGATCGGCAGATCGCCGCGCGCCGCGCGGATCGCCTCGCGCGCCTTGACATGGGCGGCGGTGATGCCGGGAATCATCGGTTCGGGATCGCCCCCGTTGAGCAGCGAGAAACGGTCCGACCCGCTCGCCTTCGCCGCCGCCGCGACGCTCGCCGCCACCTGCGCGCGCAGCGCCGCCGAGGGCGGATTGAGCGACCACGACTCGGCGAGCGGCCCGTTCGGTTCGTTGAAGGTCAGCACATGGCTCATCCCCGCCGCCATCGCGCGCGCCACCTTGTCGCAATAGCGCGCGAACAGGTCCGGCGCGTCCTGCTGGAGCCATCCGCCCGCCGCCGCGAACCAGCGCGGGCAGGTGAAATGATTGAGGGTGACGACCGGCGCGATCCCCTGTTCGCGGCAATGAGCGACCATGCGCGCATAATGATCGAGATAGGCCTGGCTGAACTGCCCCCGCGCCGGCTCGATCCGCGACCATTCGACCGAGAAGCGATAGCTGTTCAGCCCGAGCGCCTTCACCAGCGCGACATCCTCGCGCCAGCGGTTGAGACTGTCGCACGCGTCGCCGGACGGCTCGACGAAGATGGTGGGCTTGACCTGCTCCAGCAGCCAGATGTCGGCGTTGACGTTATTGCCCTCCACCTGGTGCCCGGCGGTCGCCGCGCCCCACAGAAAGGCGGGCTTCGATGCCGCCGTGACGGGGAGCCCCGCTACGGCCGCGCCGCCCGCCAGGACGCCGATCGCGCCGCGCCGATCGATCATCGTCATCTCAATATCTCCCGTCCGCCGGACGCTGCCCGGTCTCGGCCCAGCGCCGCAAGGTGCTCCACAGCACCCCCATCTGGCGCGGCGTGAATGCGCAATGACCCCAGCCGGTCAGGTCGGTAGTGGGGATTTCCTTCTGCTGCGACGGCGCCCAGATCTGGAACAGCCGCGCATCGTTGCCTGCCTCGTCGACCCGTGCGCGCAGCATCCGCGCCTGATCGGCGAACACCAGCCCGTCGTGCGGGTTATGCACCGCGATCAGCGGGGTGAGGAAACGGCCGGTCGGGCGATACCATTGGTCGGCGAAGGCGACCGCCGCCGGATCGGCGTCGTTGCGCTGGATGTCGCGATTGAGCGCGTCCGTCTCCGCCGCGTTCAGCAGCGGGCTGGCATAAGCCTTGTGCCGGTTGCCATAGACGAGGCCGCCGAAGCTGGCCTTCATATCGTCCATCCCCACCATCGCGGTCAGGATCGGGAAGGCGACGCTCATCGGATCGGCGTCCGCGTCGGCGACGCTGGCGATGCGCGCGACCATCTTCGCCTCCGGCCCCTGCGGATTGGCGCGCGCCGCCTTGAACAGCCGGGCGATCGGCGACGCCACCCGCTTTACCTGCATCATCAACCACACCGGCTGCGCGAAGCCCAGCCCGGTCGGCGGGGTCGACGATATGCCGTCGCTGGTGATGTCCTTGTCGCCGGGCAGCGCGTAATCGGTCCCCTTGGTGAAATAATTGTAGCTCGCGCGCAGATCGACGAGGTGGCCGATCTCCTCCTCCCAGCCGCCGGTCACCCCGCACGCCGCGAGCGCGCCGGAAAAAGCGGTCGGATATTTCTCGATCAGCGCCAGCGTGATGTTGCCGCCCATCGACCCGCCGCCGACATAGAAGCGGGTCGCGCCGAGCTTCGCGAACCAGCCGCGCAGCCGCATCGTGTTGAGGACGGCGCTCTTCACCGCCATGCCCGATTTGTCATAGGCGCTCTCGCCGACCGCGAAGCCATCGCGATAGGCGGCGGGGAACAGGCCCAGCGTTGAATCGCTGACGACCGGATCAGCGGGCACCCGGATCGGCGTGCCTGGCGTCGAATAGCCGTTGGCGAACAGCAGGACCTCGCCGTTCCACCTGGCGGGCACCGCGATCGCGAAGCCGCGCCCGGCAAGCTTGCCGCGCACGCTCATCCCACCATCGGCGCGGCCGGTGGCGTCGAGATCGGTCGCGCCGGCCTGCCGCATCCGCTCGACCAGCCCCTGCTGCGCGCCGTCGATCGCCCGCCGCTCCGGCCCGCTGCCGCACGAGGCGAGCAGCAGGGCCGCCAGCGACAGGATCGCCCGGCGCATCAGAACCGATACCTCAACTCGAACCCATATTGCGCCGGCTCGCCATAGATAGAATTGGAGAAGCCGGTGTTGTTGTAGCCCGTATTGGCCGTGACGCGATATTTCGTGCCGGTCACGTTCGTGCCGTAGAAGGCGAGATCGAGCGGCGCGCCGCGCACGTTGTTCCATTCGAGCCGCAGGTTGAGCAGGCCATAGGGCGCCTGCGTATCGAACGGCTGCGGATCGGACGCCACCCGCTCGCGCGATTGCCACGCATAGGTCGCGCGCAACGCCATGTCGCCCGCCGACGCCGGGATTGGCAGCGCGAGCCGCCCGTCGACGCTGAACTTGTGCCGTGCGACGAAGGTGAACGGCGTGCTCGACAGGTTCATCGACGGCTGCGCCGCGGTCAGAGCCGAGGGGATCGCGGGAATCGCGATCGTCGTATAATCGAGATATTTCGCGTCGTTATAGGAATAGGTGCCGCTCAGCGTCAGCGCCCGGAACGGCTGGAGTACACCCTCGAACTCCAGCCCCATAACGCGCGCTTTCTGCGCATTGGCAAGGATATCCGCCCCGGCGATCGCCGCGCGCTGGATCACCTGGATATTGTTGAACCAGGTGTAGAAGGCGGCGATGTTGGTGCGCGCCTTCATTCCACCGATCGTCCAGTCGCGCTTCAGGCCGATCTCGGCGTCGGTCACGCGCTCAGGCTTCACGATCGCCAGCGGATAATTGTCACCCAGGAACAGCGTGACGATCGGGTTGTTCGCGCCCGATTTGTAGCCACGCCGCGACACGGCATAGACAAGCGTGGAGGGATCGGCCTGCCAGTCCAGTCCAAGCTGCCAGGTCGGGCCGTTGCTCTTTCCGCCGAAGGTCGGCCTGGTGCAATTCGGGTAATAGAGCGTCGGATATCCGCCCGCCGCCACCGCCTTGTATGCGTCATAGACGCACAGATTGGCGTTGAGGCCGATCACCTGCGCCGCCTGATCCTGCGTGATTACGCCCAGCGCGGCCAATTGGTTGAACACCTGATAACTGGCGGGATCCTGATAGGCCATGATGTTGCCGCCGAACGAATCCCACGTCCAGCGGAAGCCTGCGGTGGCGGTCAACGTCGGCGTGATCTTGTATTGCGCCTGCGCATAGGCAGCCTTGCTGCGCGACCACACCGAGGCATAGGGCTGAACGCTCAATGCGGGCAGCAGCGGGCCGTCGACACCAAGCGCCGCCTGCAGCGCCGGCGGAAGGACGACCGGGCCACCGCCGAGGATGCCCAGCGCCTGCAACGGGTTGCGCGTCAGGAAGGTCAGCGGCTCCGACTGCGGGCTTTTCTGGTCGAGGAAGAAGCCGCCCGCCTGCAGCCGGAAGGTGCCGTCGTCGTAGCGGACCTGCAATTCCTCGGTGATCGTGCCCAGGTTGTTGTTGTAGCTGCCGGGGAAAGCGCCGAGCAGGTCGGCGATCGGCAAGGGCGTGGAATCGCGGTCGGTCGCGCTGGTCGAACGGTCGTGGGCGTAGCTGAAGATGTTCTTGATCGTCAGCGTGGATGTCGGCTGCCATTGCGTATTGTTGAGGATCAGCAGGCTCTTGGCCTTCTCGAACGTCGGCGTGCTTAGCGCGGTCCTGTACGGCCCGCGCGCCTGCTGCGCGGCGAGATAGGGCGCGAGCAGATCGGCATAGGGGCTGCCCGGCCGCACCGCGAGCAGCACGCTGCCGCCGCCATGCTCGTCCACGTCGATGTAGTTGACCGCCGTATAGCTGCTGATCGTATCGGTCGGGTTGAACTGGATGCCCAGCCGCAGCGAGTAATTGTTGCGGTTGAGATAGTCGCGCCCGGTGACGACATCCTTCACATAGCCGTCGCGCTTGTCGAACTGTCCGGCGAGGCGGATCGCCAGCACGTCGTCGATGATCGGCACGTTGAGCGCACCCTCCGCGCTGCGCCGTCTGAGGCTGCCGAGCGTGCCCTGCACATAGCCCTCGACCGTATTCATCTTAGGCTTCGCCGGCTCCAGCAGCACCGCGCCGCCGGTGGTGTTGCGCCCGAACAACGTGCCTTGCGGCCCCTTCAGCACCTGAAGCGAGGCGAGATCGAAGAAATTGCCCGGCCCGCTGGCGGAGGTCGGCACCTCCGCGAAATAGGCCACCACGCCGGGGCCGCTGCCCGCGCCCTGGCTCTCGGTGCCACCCATGCCGCGGATCGTATAGGTTTCCTGGTTGCGCGCGACATCGCCCAGCACGGTCAGCGACGGCGTGAAATTCTGGAGGTCGGTGCCGTTGCTGATCGCCTTCTCGCGGATCGTGTCCTGCGTGAAGGCGGTGATCGCGACCGGTACCTTCTGCGCGCGCTCCTCGGTGCGCCGCGCGGTGACCACCACATCGCCGAGGCCGGAATCGGCGGGCGCTGCCTGCGTCCCGTCGCCCTCCTGCGCCAGCGCCGGGACAGCGGCGAGAAGCGCGAACGCCGAAGCGCTTGCGGACAGGCCATAGGACAATTTGCGAATCGCGCGCATCGAGCACCCTCCCCATGTGAGCGGGCGTGTTTCCCGCTTCGACACGGGTTGGCTATCACTTGCTGAAATCGGTTTCAATATTTGTTTCTATCGCGCCGCTTTGGCGATTGCGCGCGAGCAGCGTGTCCCATAGGCTCCGCCACCGATGCCCAGCGACGTTTCAGACAGACCTTCCTACCGCCGCCCGCCCCGGCCCACCATGGCCGACATCGCCCGCGCCGCGAATGTGTCGAAACCCACCGTCTCGCGCGTGTTCAGCAACAGCCCGCTGGTGAATGCCGAAACGCGCGAGCGCGTACTGGAGGCGGCGCGCGCGCAGGGCTATGTCGTCAACCGCAACGCCCAGCGGCTGCGGCAGGAGCGCGCCAACACCGTCGCGGTGGTGCTCGACTTCGGCTCGCACCGCCACGGCGCGATCGGCGACCCCTTCATCTTCGAACTGCTGGCCGGCGTTTCGGAGGCGCTGTCGGTGCGGGAGATCGACCTGCTCCTCTCCCCGGTCGGACTGGATCGCGTGGAGGGTTTCGTCGAACTGCATCGCTCGCGCGGCGCGGATGGCTTCATCGTGCTGGGCCAGGGCGCGCGCGAGTGGATGCTGTGCGACGTGGCGCGGCGCGGCATCCCGATCGTCGTATGGGGCGCGGTGCATGAGGTTTCCGATTATTGCGCGGTCGGCAGCGACAATTTCCTCGGCGGCCAGCTCGCCGGCGAACATTTCCTGAAGATGGACCGCCGACGCTGGTTGTTCGTCGGCGATCCCGCGCATGAGGAATTGCGCCTGCGCTACGACGGTCTGGCGGAGATCGCGGCCACCCACCCCGAGGTGCGGGTCGAGCAACTCGTAACGGATTCGCTCGCCTTCGCTTCCATCCAGGAGGCGGCCGAGCAATATATCGCGCGCGGCGAGCTGCCCGACGCGGTTTTCGCCTTTTCCGACACCGCCGCGATGGCGATCATCGGCGCCTTCTCCCGACACGGCCATCTCACGCCGCGGGACTATTCGCTGGTCGGATACAACAACATCCCGCCAGCCGCGCATTTCACGCCTGCGATCACCACGATCGAGCAGCCGACGGCCATAGCGGGGGCCATGCTCGTCGAGAAACTGATGCAGCTTCTGGACGGCCACCGTCCGAAATCGGCGATGTTGCCGACCCGGCTGATCGCGCGCGCGACCTGACTTCCCCGCCACCCGCGGGGAAGTCAGGTCGGCGGTTCAGCGCAACGAGCCGCGCCGTACCAGGTTATAGATCGCGAGCAGCACCACCGCGCCGAGGAACGCGACCAGCAGGGTCATCGGATCGAACGGATTTTCCCTCAGGTGGTTGTCGTGGGACAGCGCCCCGAACAGAAAGCGCCCGACGATCGAGCCTACGCAACCGACAAGGACGTTCCAGATGATCCCGCCCTGGTCGCGCATCACCATGCCGGCCAGCCAGCCGATGATGCCGCCCATGATCAACGCGATGATTAGGTGCATGGCATATCCTTCCCAATCCGTTATCACTCCCGGGAAGAGGAGACTGCGCGCTTTGCGCCTGCCGCACCATCGTTTTTTCGCGATGGCCGGACAGTAGGTGGAAACCCGGCCTGAATCGCTATGCGCTCCTGGCGCTGAGAAGAAAATCCTTCCGGCGGATCACGCTTCCGAGCACGCCGAAACCGAGGATCATCAACGCCCATGTCGCCGGTTCGGGGAGCGCCGCTTCGCCGATCTCGAAGGTGATGATGCCGTCGGCGCCGGTTCCAAATTGATTCAGAAAGCCCGGCGGAACGGCGCCGCTGTCCGGCGCGACACCAAGTTGAGTCGGTCCCGCGAACAACGGGAAAAGGGAACCGGGCACGACATAGGTGTCTGAAAACCCATAGATCCATTCGCAGAATATCGATGAACAGCTCGGGCTTTGGACTATCGATCGAGAGTCGCTGAATATGCTCTCGATGTAGATTCCGGCCGTGATCGGCGCGCTCACCCCTTGTTGCTGCTCTGGTGGAAGAACGGTCTCCCACGAGGTTACCGCTGAATATTCTATGACAGCCGATTTGATGAACTGGTTCGGCGCCAGATTCAGCCCGCCGACGTAACCAGGCCCCTGGCTGGCGTGCAGTGCAAACGAGGAGGAGAAATCCTGTATGACTGTCGCCGCCTTCGCCGCCGGTGCAACGAGTATCGCGGCGGCGAGCGCCGTTAACCATCCGAATCGCACGACATATCTCCCTTTTATGAGGAGAGCATGACGTGCTCGTCCACGAGAGTCGAATCGGGGGAAAGCCCAGGAAATGCAGATCGGCCGCATCCCGGCCGGTTGGTCGGGGAGACAGGATTCGAACCTGCGACATCCTGCTCCCAAAGCAGGCGCGCTACCAGACTGCGCCACTCCCCGACGCGTTGGGTGCGGTAGGCGCACCGCGCCTGATGCGCAAGCGTGTCGCGCGGTCAGCGCAGGTGGAGCAGCGTCACCAGCGCGAGGCTGATCGCGCCCAGCCCGGCGAGCGACAGCAGCACCGCCGCCGTCACGCGCCCACCCGCCTTCGCTACCGAGCGGATGTCGACGCCCAGCCCCAGCGCGGCCATCGACACCACGGTGAGCATGGTCGCGACCTTTCCCAGCGGCGCGATCGCCGCCTGCGGAACGACGCCGAACGAGCGACAGGCGACCAGCGCGAGAAAGCCGATGATGAACCACGGCACCAGCCGCCCGAACGAGAGGCTCGCCGTCGCCGCCCCGTCCGTCGCCGGACGCCGCGTCACCAGCGCGAGGACGAGGCAGACCGGGCCGAGCATCAGCACGCGGACGAGCTTGACCAAAGTGCCCATCTGCACGGCCGCGCTGCCGATCGGCGCGGTCGCCGCGATCACCTGCGGCACGGCATAGACGGTCAGTCCGGCGAACGCGCCATAAGCGATCGCGTTCATGCCGAGCGCCATGCCGAGCAGCGGGAGGCCGAGCACCACCCCCACCCCGAGAACGGCGGTGAAGGCGATCGCGGCGGCCACGTCGTCCGCGTCCGCGTCGATCACCGGGGCGACGGCGGCGATCGCCGAATTGCCGCAGATCGCATTGCCGCAAGCGACCAGCAGCGCCATCCGCATCGGCAGGCCGAGCAGACGCCCGGCCGTGAAGCCGAACAGGATCGTCACCGCGACGATCAGCGCGATCCCGCCGAGCAGCACCGGCCCGGCATGGAGGATCGTCGCCGCGCTCACCGAGGCGCCGAGCAGCACCACCGCCACTTCGAGCAGATATTTGGCGCTGAACGCGATCCCCGGCCGCCAGCGCGCCGGCGGCGTCCACAGGCTGCGGACTATCGTGCCGATGACGATCGCCAGCACCAGCGCCTCCAGCCACGCCTTGCCGAACAGCGCGGTCTCCCCGTGCTCCAGCAGCCAGGCGGCGGCGGTGACGGCGAGGCACAGCAACACGCCGGGCGCGATGCTCGCGGCGAAGTCGCTGCTTTTGCGAACGTTCGTGATGGCGGAGAAGGCGGTCGCCACGGGCTGATCCTTTCGCCGCCAGTGTAGACCGGGGATTCTGATCGATCCAACGCGATATTCTTGTCTTTCCAATCGCGGATCACGATGATTCATGGCAAGAAGCACGCATGACCCTGGAACAGCTCCGCATCTTCGTCGGCGTCGCGGAGCGCGAGCATGTGACGGCGGCGGCGCGCGCGCTCAATGTCACCCAATCCGCCGCATCCGCCGCGATCGCCGCGCTGGAGGAGCGCCACGCGATCAAGCTGTTCGATCGCGTCGGGCGCGGCATCCGGCTGACCGAGGCCGGGCGCGCCTTTCTGGAGGAGGCGCGCGGCGTGCTGGCGCGGGCGGGGGCGGCGGAATTGCTGCTCGAGGAATTCGGCGGCCTGCGGCGCGGCTCGCTGCGCGTCGTGGCGAGCCAGACGATCGCGGCCTATTGGCTGCCCGCGATCCTCGCCGCCTTCCACTATCGCTATCCGGGAATCGCGGTCAACCTCTCGATCGGCAATACCGGGCAGGCCGCCAGCCTGATCCGCGAGGGGGAGGCGGATATCGGAATCGTCGAAGGGAAGGTCGATGACGCGATGCTGGCGCACTGGCCGCTGGGCGAGGACCGGCTGGTGCTGATCGCCGCCGCCAGCGCCGAACTGCCGCCGATCGACGCGGCATGGCTGCAACGCGCGCGCTGGGTGATGCGGGAGCCGGGTTCGGGCACGCGCTCGACGCTGAACGACGGGCTGCGCACATTGGGCGTCGACCCCGACGCGCTGGATGTCGTGCTCGTCCTCCCCTCGAACGAAAGCGCGCGCACGGCGGTCGAGGCGGGCGCGGGGATCGCCGCGCTTTCCTCGCTGGTGGTGGTGCCGGCGATCAACGCGGGGCGGCTTCAGGCGCTGCCGATCGATCTCGGCCCGCGCTCCTTCTTCGGGCTGCGCCACAAGGAACGCTATCGCACCCGCGCGGCCGACGCGTTGCTGGAGCTGATCGCGGAGCTGCGCCCCTTCCCCTAGCTCAGAAGATGCCGCCGCCCAGCGCCAGCCGCACGATCGCGATCAGCAGCACGATGAGGTTGAAGTTGCGGCCCGAATCGCTTGACGAGATCATGCCGAACAGCGCGCCGACCGCCGCGATCGGCAGCGCCGCCCAGTTAAGCCAGCCGAGCAGCGGCACCACCCCCGGAATCGCGAACAGCAGCGCGACGAGGCCGATCAGGATCGAGATGATGTTGAACATGCCGCGCAACATGGGTCTCTTGTCGGTGTATTGCAAGGATAAGACGGGGCGGGCGTCAACGCTTCCGCAACCATGATCGGGCATGGCTTGCCGGTGATGATCCGCACGCCCCTCGCCCTGTCGCTCGCGATCGCCCTCGCCGCTTGCGGCGGCCCGCCGGACAATGGGGCGGGCGGGGCCGACGATCTCGGCAATATGCTCGTGGCGACGAACGAGGCGAGCGCCGCGAACGATCCGGCGCTCCGTGGCGCGCTGCGCGACCAGATCATGGTCGATCCCGCGCTGGTGCGGCAGGCCAATGCCGACACCGTCCGGCCGCCGGCCCAGCCCGCCAGCGGCGCGCTGCCGCCCGACGACATCGCCGCGCGCAAGGAACCGGCCGAGAAGGACGACCTGCGCCACGCGCCGCCGCCCGGTCCGTGCCCGCAATGCACCGCCGCCCGCCGCGCGCTGACCCTCGGCTCGCTCGCGGAAAGCCAGGGCGCGCCCGCGACCTGCGTCGCCAACGTCGCCTATTCCGCAAGTTGGGCGAACCGCCTGCCCGCCGCGACGCCGCTCTATCCCGACGCACGCGTGATCGAGGCGGCCGGCGCGGACGGCAGGGGCTGCGCGCTGCGCATCGTCAATTTCGCCAGCGCCGCGCCGCTCCAGCGGCTGCTCGACTGGTATTTCACCAAGGCGGCCGATGCCGGCATCGCCGCGCAGCACGGCATCGACGGCAGCGATCATGTCCTCGCCGGCGCCACGCGCGGCAAGGGCGCGTTCTTCATCATGCTGCGCCCGCGCAAGGGCGGCGGCACCGAGGTGGACCTGATGGCCGACGGCGCGAACTGAGCCGCCTTCCCTTCCGCCCGCGCGGCATCCGCGCTAGGGCGGCGGGATGCATGACATTCCGATCATCGTGCGCGAGATAGCGGCATGAGCGAAGCCGTCCGCCAGTTCACCGTCGCGCCCGACGACGACGGCATCCGTGTGGACCGCTGGTTCAAGCGGCACCTACCCGACACGAGCTTCACCATCGTCGCGAAATGGGCGCGGACGGGGCAGCTCCGGCTTGACGGCGCGCGGGTCGGCCCCGGCGACCGGGTCGTGGCCGGACAGGTGCTGCGCGTGCCCCCGGCCGAGCCGGCGCGCGCCGCTGCCCGCCCGGTGCGTCAGCGCCCGCCGCTGTCGGAGGACGAGATCGCCTTCGCGCGCGAGATGGTGATCCACAAGGACGATGCCGCGCTGGTGCTCAACAAGCCGCCCGGCCTCGCGACGCAGGGCGGCACCAAGACGACCGCGCATGTCGACGGCCTGCTCGACGCGTTGCAGTTCGAGGCGGAGGGGCGGCCGAAGCTGGTCCACCGGCTCGACAAGGATACGTCCGGCGCGCTGCTCGTCGCCCGCACCGCGCGCGCGGCGGCGTTCTTCTCCAAGGCCTTCTCCGGCCGATCGGCGAA
Source organism: Sphingomonas sp. CL5.1 (assembly GCF_013344685.1). Taxonomy (NCBI): domain Bacteria; kingdom Pseudomonadati; phylum Pseudomonadota; class Alphaproteobacteria; order Sphingomonadales; family Sphingomonadaceae; genus Sphingomonas; species Sphingomonas sp. CL5.1. The sequence goes on along the minus strand of NZ_CP050137.1, from coordinate 2,236,755 downwards.
GAAAGTCTATTGGGCGCTGGTGGTCGGCGTGCCCTCGATCGAGGACGGCACGATCGACCTGCCGATCGCCAAGCAGCCCGGCACCGGCGGCGAGAAGATGCACGTCGACGAGACGGAGGGTCAGCCCGCGCGCAGCCGCTACCGCGTGATCGAGCGCGCCGGCAACCACGCCGCCTGGGTGAAGTTGCAGCCCTTCACGGGCCGCACCCATCAGCTTCGCGTCCATATGGCGGCGATCGGCCACCCGATCCTCGGCGACGGCAAATATGGCGGTGCGGCCGCCTTCCTGACCGGCGGGATCAGCCGCAAGATGCACCTTCACGCGCGCCGCATCCGCGTCGATCACCCGGACGGCGGCAAGATCGACGTCACCGCCCCGCTGCCGGCGCATTTCGCGGAGAGCCTCGCGGGCCTCGGCTTCGACGCGGCGCTGGGCGACAATCTGCCGCCCGACACCACTCCCCCGCCGAGCCGCGAGGACAAGAAGGCCAAGGCGCGCGCACATGCCAAGACGGTGCGCAAGGCGCGGCGCGGTGAGCGGCGCGGGCGCGGGGCGGCGCGCGGCTGATGCACCCCGATCCGGCCTTCGCCATGTCAGCGGACGAGGCGCGCGCCTTCGCTGCGGACGTGGCGTTCGCGCATATCTTCCTCGCGGTCGCCGAACGGCCGATGGTGATCCATGCGCCGGTGACGGTGGATGCGGCGAGCACCCTCTCCTTCCACATCGCCCGGCGCAACCGCGCGATGCCGATCGCCGCCGGCACGCGCGCGATCGCCAGCTTCGGCGGCCCCGGCGCCTATGTCAGCCCGGACTGGTATGAAGGCGCCGATCAGGTGCCGACGTGGAATTATGTCGTGGCCGAGGCGGAAGGCGTTATCGAACCGTTCGACGACGAGCGGCTGATCGCGCATCTCGACGCGGCTTCACATGCGCAGGAGAGCCGGCTCGCGCCGAAACCGGAATGGACGCGCGGCAAGATGGACCCGCGCCGCTTCGACGCGATGCGCCCGGCGATCGAGGGGTTCGCGCTCCATGTCGAGCAATGGCGCGGCACGGCGAAGCTCAGCCAGAACAAACCGGCGGCCGACGTGCGCGGCGTGATCGCCGGTCTGCGCGGCGCCGGCAAGGATCATCCCGCGGACCTGGTTGAGCGCGCCAACCGCGCGCGGCTCCAGGACGGATCGACATTCAGGTCAGACGTCGGCGAAAATGGTGGTTTTCCATGACCCGGAGCGCAGCGGACTAAAGGTCCGTGAGCACCGGAAGCGCGGAGGACCGCCATTTGCAGCCCCGCATAGGCTGAATGTCGATCCGTCCTAGACCAGCGCGGTGCCGATGACGTCCAGCGCCGCCACCGCGAACAGCATCAGCGAAAGCGCGCCGGTCAGGCCGCACAGCACGTAGCCGGTATATTGCATGATCGGCGGATTGGGCCGCCGCAACCTCGCGTTGCGCGACGCGCCGGTCAGCACGAAGCTCATCAGCAAACCATAAGTGAACACTATCGGGCCGACCATTCGCCCTCGTCTCCAGTCAAACAGCCGGCGTGCCCCCCGGCCCGCTCGTTTCCGCCTTAACCATGACCCATCGAGCTTACCAAGCGGTTGACGCGACGTTCGGCGTTCGCGCGGCGCGTTTCGTCGCGACGGCTGGCGCGGCGGCGGCGGATCGGCCATAGCCGGCGCATGGCCGCACCCGATCAGGACCCGGCGAAGGTCCGCTGGTTCTACATCACGCTTTCCCGGCTCGCCGCCTCGGGCGGGGCGGTGCTGGGCGTGCTGCTGCTGGCGCGCGGCGACACCGTGGGGCGCAAGCTGCTCGGCGGTGCGATCGTGCTCTCCGCGCTGGCGATGATGGCGATCGTGCCGCGCAGCCTCGCGCGCCGCTGGCGAAGCCGGGACGAATGAAGCGCTTCTGGAAGAAGGTGGCGCTGGATGCCGATCGCGGCGTGCTGCTCGACGGCCGCCCGGTGCGCACGCCGGGCCGCGCGCCGCTCGCCCTCCCCACCGACGCGCTGGCCGAGGCGGTGGCTGACGAATGGCGCGCGGTGGGCGAGACACTCGATCCGCGCGCGATGCCGCTCACCGGCCTCGCCAATGCCGCGATCGACCGGATCACGCCCGATCCCGTCCCGTATGCTGCCGATATCGCGCGCTACGCCGAGACCGACCTCACCTGCTACCGCGCCGATGCGCCCGCCGCGCTGGTCGAGCGCCAGCGCGCGGCGTGGGATCCTTTGCTCGACTGGGCGCGGCAGCGCTACGACGTGCATCTCGAGACGACCGCCGGCGTGATGCACGTCGCCCAGCCGCGGGCGACGCTGGAGCGGCTCGCCGAAGCGGTGGCGGTGCGCGATCCTTTCACGCTCGCGGCATTGCAGGCGATCGTTTCGGCCACCGGCTCGATCGTCGGCACGCTGGCGCTGGCCGAGGGCACGGTCGATGCGGAAACCCTGTGGCGGGCCGCTCAGGTCGACGAGGACTGGCAGGCGGAACAATGGGGCGAGGACGAACTCGCGAAGCAGGCGCGCGAGGCGAAGCATGCGAGCTTCGATGCGGCGGCGCGCTTTCTTGCGGCGCTGCGGCGGGATTAGGGAGGATCATCGATTCCGAAGGGAATTTCGCGATGGGCAGATTTCCGACGATTCTCTCCGTGGCGATGATGGCGGCGGTCATCATCGGCGTGGACTTCGCCTTCCTGCGCCATCGCTTCTGGGCGCGGCTGGCGGTGAATTGCGTCGTCGTCATCGCGTTCGGCGCGATCTATCTGCTTTTCCTGCGCCGCCCCTGACGCACGCCCACAGCGATCAGGGCGCCGCGCCCTCGCTCGCCCGCCGCAGCTTGCGGATGAAGCCGATCAGCCCGGTCTGCCGCGAGCGTTTCAGCCGCTCCGCCGCCAGGATGGTGCGGACACACTCGAAACATTGCTCGATATCGTCGTTGACCAGGACGTAATCGTAACCGTCCCAGTGGCTCACCTCATTGGCCGCGCGGGCCATGCGGCGGTCGATGATCGCGATCGAATCGGTCGCGCGCTTGAGAAGCCGCTGGTGCAACTCCTCCATCGACGGCGGCAGGATGAACACGCGCACCACATCGCCGCCCGCGATCTGGTAGAGCTGCTGCGCGCCCTGCCAGTCGATGTCGAACAGCACGTCCTTGCCCGCCGCGAGCATCTCGTCGACCGGCGCCCTCGGCGTGCCGTAGCGCTCGTCGAACACATGCGCCCATTCGAGGAACTCGTGCGCCGCCGCCATCTCGCGGAAGCGATCGAGCGTGACGAAGTGATAATCCTTGCCGTCCACCTCGCCGGGCCGCATCGGCCGCGTGGTGGCGGAGACCGACATGCACAGGTCCGGCTCGGCGGCGAGCAGCTTGCGCGCGATGGTCGACTTGCCCGCGCCCGATGGCGAGGACAGCACGAAAAGCACGCCACGACGCTTAAAGCCGTGCGGGTCGGGCTGGGAGGGATCGGCCATGCGCGCTAGTGGCGCGGGCATGGGCCGCGCGTCAAGCCGGGATGGCCGACGCGGCCCCGCGTTTCAGGCCATCGCGCGAATGGCGGGAAACCTTATTCGGCGCTTGCTCCGCCGGCATCGACCCGCCGCGCCTTGCGCCGGTCATAGGCTTTCTTCGCGACATAGGCCCCGCCTAGCGCCAGCCCGAGCGGCCCCATCCGCGTCACCGCGCGCGACAGCACCGCGCCGAGCAGCGCGCCCTTGACCGCACCGCCGCCCTCGCGCCGCTCAAGCTCGCTGCCGACAAGGGCGCCGATAATGGTACGAAGCATCCAGAAACCCCTTGAAAGATCCGATCGTTAAACCGCGCGCCAGCCGGTCAGGTTCCCAGCATCGCCTCCGGCCGCACCATGCGATCGAAGGTCGCGGCATCGACCAGGCCCAACGCGATCCCCGCCTCGCGCAGCGTCAACCCTTCGGCGTGGGCGTGCTTGGCGATCTTCGCGGCATTGTCATAGCCGATCTCGGGCGCGAGCGCTGTCACCAGCATCAGCGAACGATCGAGCAGGTCGGCGATCCGACGCCCGTTCGCCTCCAGCCCCTCGACGCAGCGCTCGGCGAACGAATCCATCCCAACCGCGAGCAGGTCGATCGAGCGCAGCACCGCCGCGCCGATCACCGGCTTGAACACGTTCAGCTCCAGATGCCCCTGCGCGCCGCCGACGGTGATCGCGACGTGATTGCCCATCACCTGCGCCGCGACCATCGTCAGCATCTCGCATTGCGTGGGATTGACCTTGCCCGGCATGATCGAGCTGCCCGGCTCGTTCGCCGGCAGGTCTAGCTCGCCGATGCCGCAGCGCGGGCCGGAGCCGAGCAGGCGGATGTCGTTGGCGATCTTGGTCAGCGCCACCGCCAGCGTGTTGAGCGTGCCGGAGAGATGGACGAGCGGATCGTTCGAGCCGAGCGCCTCGAAGAAATTCTCCGCCGGAATGAACGGCTCGCCGGTGATGTCGCGCAAGGCGGCGCAGAAGTCCGCCGCAAATCCCGGCGGCGCGTTCAGCCCGGTGCCGACCGCCGTGCCGCCCTGCGCCAGCCGCATCGTGCCGTGCTCCACCGCCGGCTCGATGCGGCGGCGGCAGCGGTAGAGTTGGTTGGCATAGCCGGAGAATTCCTGCCCCAGCGTCAGCGGGGTCGCGTCCTGAAGATGCGTGCGGCCGATCTTGACCACGCCCGCCCACGCCTTCGCCCTGCCGTCCAGCGCATCGAACAGCCGGTCGAGCGCCGGAAGCAGCCGGTTGCGCACGCCGAGCGTCGCGGCGATGTGCAGCGCGGTCGGGAAGCTGTCGTTCGACGATTGGCCGCGGTTCACGTCGTCGTTGGGATGGACCGGCGACTTGCCGCCGCGCCGGCCGGTGAGGATCTCGTTGGCGCGGCCGGCGATCACCTCATTGGCGTTCATGTTCGATTGCGTGCCGCTGCCGGTCTGCCAGATCACCAGCGGGAACTGGCTGTCATGCTCGCCCGCGACCACCTCGGCGGCGGCGCGCTCGATCGCGTCGGCCTTTTCCGCCGGCAGGCCATGGCCGCGGTTCACGCGCGCGGCCGCCCGCTTCACCAGCGCGAGGGCGTGGGAAATCGCGATCGGCATCCGCTCGCGCTCATCAAAGGGGAAGTTTTCGAGGCTGCGCTGGGTCTGCGCGCCCCAATAAGCGGCGGCGGGGACTTCGATCGCGCCGATCGAGTCGGTTTCGGTACGGGTCTGGGTCATGTCGCCCCACCATAACGAGCGGCCGTCACGGGAGTAAATCCCGCGACGTCGGCTGCGGCTTCAGCCGCGCCGGCCGGCCGTTCGCGTCGCTGTGCGAACGCCGTGCAACGGATTTGCACGGCTCGTTCCGGCCTACTTCTTCCTCTTGAAATCCACCGCGACGACGTTCGATCCGTCCTCGATCGGCGTGGCGTTCGGGCCGTCGTTCTCCGCCGGATCGTGACCGCCGGGGCCGTCCTCCGGCCCTTCCTGCGCCTGGAAGCGCAGTTCGAAATTCACCGCCGGATCGTGGAAGCCGGTCACCGCGGAATAGGGAATCACCAGCTTCGACGGCACCTGGTTGAAGCTCAGGCCCACCGAAAAGCGGCGATCGTCCACCGTCAGGTCCCAGAAGCGGTTCTGGAGGACGATCGTCATCTCGTCCGGGAAGCGCTCGATCAGCCGCTTGGGGATGTCGACGCCGGGCGCCTGCGTCTTGAAGGTGATGTAGAAATGGTGCTCGCCCGGCAACGTGCCGCCATTCTCGGCGACCGAGCCGAGCACGCGGCCGACCACGGCGCGCAGGGCCTCCTGCACGATCTCATCATAGGGTATCAGGCTGTCGGGCGCGGAATCATCCATATGGCGGCTATGGGTAGCGGCGTCGCGGGCGTGGTCAAGCAAAGCTTTCCTTCCCAAATGCCGCACGCGCGCTATGGAGCGCGCCATGCGCACCGCGACGATCACCCGCGCCACCAGCGAGACGGACATCGCCGTCACCGTCAATCTCGACGGCACCGGCCTGTATGAGGTGGAAACCGGCATCGGCTTCTTCGATCACATGCTGGAGCAGCTCGCCCGCCATTCGCTGATCGACCTCCACGTCCGCACCAGGGGCGACCTGCATATCGACCAGCATCATACGGTGGAGGACACCGGCATCGCGATCGGCGAGGCGATGGCGAAGGCGCTCGGCGACAAGCGCGGCATCCGCCGCTACGGCGACGCGCTCTCCCCGATGGACGAGACGCTGACCCGCGTCGCGCTCGACATCTCCGGCCGCCCGTGGCTGGTGTGGAACACCGAGTTCAGCCAGAAGCGGCTGGGCGAGATGGATACCGAGATGTTCAAGCACTGGTTCCACTCCTTCGCGCAAGCCGCTGGAATCACGCTGCATATCGAAACGCTATACGGCGAGAACAATCATCACATCGCCGAGAGTGCGTTCAAGGGCCTCGCCCGCGCGCTGCGGCAGGCGGTGGAGATCGACCCGCGCAAGGCCGACGCCATCCCCTCCACCAAGGGGACTTTGTGATGGCGGCGGGCGGGTTCCGCGCCGAGGGGCATCTCTGCCTGATCCTGCTGGAATATGTCCGCCCGCTGGACGAGGTCGATGCGCTGATGAAGGCGCATGTCGCCTTCCTTGAGCGCGGATTCGCCGAGGGCGTGTTCCTCGTCGCCGGCCGGCGCGAGCCGCGCACCGGCGGGGTGATCCTGTGCCGCGGCATCGCCGAGGACATCGAGGCGCTGGCGCAAACCGATCCCTTCGTCACCGGCGGCGTCGCGGAGGCGGAGGTGGTGGAGTTCAAGGCCAGCTTCGCGGTCGATGCGCTCGCGAGGCTCGCCAAATGACACTCGCGCTGGTCGATATCGAATCGGGCAACCTGCGCTCGGTGGAGAATGCTCTGCGCGCGGCCGGCGCGGACGATATCGCCGTCACCGCCGATCCGGATGTCATCGCCCGCGCCGAGCGCATCGTGCTGCCCGGCGTCGGCGCTTTCGGAGCGTGCGCGGCGAACCTGCGCAAGATCGACGGTCTCGAGCAGGTGCTGGCCGAGCGCGTGCTGAAAGAGGGTGCGCCGTTCCTCGGCATCTGCGTCGGCATGCAGCTCATGGCGGATTCCGGCGAGGAGATGGGCACGCATCGCGGCCTCGGCTGGATCGCCGGCCGCGTCCGCCTGCTCACGCCGGCCGACCCGATGGCGAAGGTGCCCCATATGGGCTGGAACGACGTGATCCCTCTCGCCCCGCATCCGCTGCTGGCGGCGGGCGAGGCTTATTTCCTGCACAGCTACGCCTTCGAGGGCGAGCATGTCCTCGCCCGCACCGACCATGCCGGCCCGGTCACCGCCGCGATCGGCCGCGACAATCTGCTCGGCGTGCAATTCCATCCTGAAAAGAGCCAGCGCTACGGCCTCGCGCTGCTCGAGAAATTCCTGGTGTGGCGTCCATGAGCCTTATCGTTTTTCCCGCGATCGATCTGAAACAGGGGCAGGTCGTGCGCCTGGCCGAGGGCGATATGGATCGCGCGACCGTCTATGGCGACGATCCCGCCGCGCAGGCGATGATCTTCTCCGAGGCGGGCGCCGAGCATCTCCATGTCGTCGATCTCGACGGCGCGTTCGCCGGCCAGTCGGTGAACGGCGAGGCGGTGCGCGCGATCGTCACCCGCTTCCCCGGCCATGTCCAGCTCGGCGGCGGCATCCGCACGCCGCAAGCGGTGGAGGCATGGTTCGACATCGGCGTGGCGCGCGTGGTGATCGGCACGGCGGCGCTGGAGAATCCGCAATTCGTCCGCGACATGGCCGCCGCCTTCCCCGGTGGAATCGTCGTGGCGGTCGATGCGCGCGACGGCATGGTCGCGACCAAGGGCTGGGCCGAGGTGTCCAACGTCAGCGTCATCGACATGGCGCGCCGCTTCGAGGACGCCGGCGTCGCGGCGTTGCTGTTCACCGATGTCGGCCGCGACGGGCTACTCAAGGGCTGCAATGTCGAGGCAACGGTCGATCTCGCCCGCGCGGTCGCGATCCCGGTGATCGCCAGCGGCGGGGTGAAGGGGATCGGCGATATCCACGTCCTCGCGCTCCACGCCCGCGACGGGGTGGAGGGCGTCATCACCGGCCGCGCGCTCTATGACGGCAGGCTCGACCTCACCACCGCGCTCGCGATGGCGAAGGCGGCATGAATCCGGGCGTCGCGGCGGTGTGTGGCCTCGGCGTCACCGCTTTTTACGTGACGATCGTGCGCGATCAGATAAAGGACGGCGCAATCCCAATCCCGCTGACCGGCCCGGTCCGCCCGATCATCGTGCGCCGCGACCAGCATCCGCTGCTTTACTGGGTGTCCGTCACCGGCCAGATCGCATTGATGCTGCTCATCGTGATCGGCTCCCTCGCCGCCATCATCCGGAGTTTCATCGCATGACCGTCCGGGCGCGCGTGATCCCATGCCTCGACGTGGCGAACGGCCGCGTGGTGAAGGGCGTCAATTTCGTCGACCTGATCGACGCCGGAGACCCGGTGGAGCAGGCCCGCGCCTATGACGCCGCCGGGGCGGACGAGCTCTGCTTCCTCGACATCACCGCCAGTCATGAGGGTCGCGACACGATCCTCGACGTGGTGCGGCGCACGGCGGCGGTGTGCTTCATGCCGCTGACGGTGGGCGGCGGCGTACGCACGGCGGAAGACGCGCGCGCGCTATTGCTCGCCGGGGCGGACAAGGTGGCGGTCAATTCCGCCGCCGTCGCGCGGCCCGAAGTGGTGTCCGACATCGCCGAAAGGTTCGGCAGCCAGTGCTGTGTCGCCAGCATCGATGCACGACGCAGCGGCGGCGGCTGGGAAGTGTTCACGCACGGCGGTCGCCGCGCCACCGGGATCGACGCGGTGTCGCACGCGCTACGCCTCGCGGAACTAGGCGCGGGCGAGTTGCTCGTCACCTCGATGGACCGGGACGGCACGCGCGACGGCTATGACCTCGACCTGATCCGTGCGATCGCGGACCGGGCGAGCGTGCCCGTGGTGGCCTCCGGTGGCGTCGGCACCCTCGCGGATCTGGTCGCCGGCGTGACAGAAGGCCATGCCTCCGCCGTGCTGGCCGCCTCGATCTTCCACTTCGGTGAAGCGACGATTGCCGAAGCCCACGCCGCGCTGGCGGCGGCGGGCGTCGCGGTGCGGAGTTAGTGAACCACGAGTTTCCAGAGGCGACTTTGCGATTGACGGCGTTGCGCCCGGAAAGTCATCAAAGAGCCATCGATACAGGAGAGCAAAGTTGGACAGGCGCAACCTCCTTGCCTCCGCAGTGAGCTTCACAGTCTTTGCATCCGCTTTCCGAAGCGGTGGCAAAGCGAACGTCAGACCAAGCCTGAGCGGGTTGAGCGTAATCGTCGAAGGATTGGATCATCCCGAAGGCATCGCTGTGAGGCAGGGCGGCGCTATCATATTCTCCGACGCCCACGCCGCGGTTTCAATCAGGAAGCTTGAAGGAGAGGTCGTCAGATACGGAACCGCCGTGGCTCCTTGCGGCGTGGCCGTGGATCGCAACGGCAATGCGATCGTCGCCAATATGGGCTTGCTGTCGGGGAAGCCCGGCATTCTCCAGCGGGTTGACCTTTCAACGGGAAAGATCGACGTTCTTGCTTCATCCGTGGAAGGACGGCCATTGGTCGCCTCCAACAATCCAATTGTTGCCTCTGACGGCACGATCTACTGTTCTCATTCGACATGGGACGATGTGGCTCTGATCGGCAAGGTCCGTGCCGATGGCTTCGTCTACGCCGTGCTCCCGTCCGGCGAAGTCAGAATCGTTGCGAGAGACATCCGTGGCGCCAACGGTACCTGTCTGAATAAGGACGAGACGTATCTCTACGTATGTTCGACGGCCGAAGGGCGCATTTTCCGCTACAGGCGACGGGGGGACGGATCGCTTGGGCAAAAGGAATCATATGGACCCAAGCTTGGGAGAACCATTGACGATCAGTCCATTGAAGCCATACGCCAACTCAACAATGATGATCGTGCGCAACTCGGTTATTGCGACGGCATTATCTTTGATCGAACAGGCAATCTCTGGATAACCCTTCCGTTCGCCAATAAGATTGCCGTCCTGATGCCCGATATGAAATTGCTAATCGCTTATCATGATCCCGATGGTAGCCTCGTGAACGTACCCACCAATATGGCATGGGACCACGCCAATCCAAATGTCATGTATCTGGTTTCTCGCGGCTCAAACACGATTGTGAGGGGGCTTGTTCAAGGCGTGTGAAAACTATCGCCAGCAGATTTTCTCTGCGCTCACTTTGACATTCGTCAACATTGATCTGTGGCGAATACCGGAGCTTCAACTGCGATTATAAACATCCGTTTTGCGCTGAGTGCGGTCTGTGTGTGTGGGGGGGCACATTGATGGTTGCGGGGACAGGATTTGAACCTGTGACCTTCAGGTTATGAGCCTGACGAGCTACCGGGCTGCTCCACCCCGCGTCACCATGTGTGCGGCGTATATGGCCGCGTGTTCCCGCAAAAGCAAACGCCTCCGTGCGAGCGGAGGCGTCGTAGCGCCCTTGCGGGGCTTTGATTGTGAATGGGTTCTGTGGGTTTTCCCATGCTCACCGGCTGCAATGCCTGGCGACGACCTACTCTTCCATCGCTTAGGCGATAGTACCATCGGCGCTGTCGGGTTTCACGTCCGAGTTCGGGATGGGATCGGGTGGGACACCGACGCTATGGCCACCAGGCAATGAAGCAGGTGAGCGTTGGGAAAGGGTATAAAATCGATGCGCGCACTTTTCTGGCTTCGACTGGATCATCCACGTCATCATTTCAGCCCAGGGCTGTCATTGATGGCGGGACTCTCAAGCGCGAATAGGACAATTAGTATCGGTTAGCTCCACGCGTTACCGCGCTTCCACATCCGATCTATCAAGGTGGTGGTCTACCACCGTCCTGAGAAATCTTATCTCGAGGGAGGCTTCCCGCTTAGATGCTTTCAGCGGTTATCCCGTCCGTACATAGCTACCCTGCTGCGCCGTTGGCACGACGACAGGTACACCAGAGGTACGTTCAACCCGGTCCTCTCGTACTAGGGTCAACTCCTCTCAAATTTCGACGCCCACGGCAGATAGGGACCAAACTGTCTCGCGACGTTCTGAACCCAGCTCACGTACCACTTTAATTGGCGAACAGCCAAACCCTTGGGACCTGCTCCAGCCCCAGGATGTGATGAGCCGACATCGAGGTGCCAAACAACCCCGTCGATATGAGCTCTTGGGGGTTATCAGCCTGTTATCCCCGGCGTACCTTTTATCCGTTGAGCGATGGCCCTTCCACGAGGGACCACCGGATCACTATGACCGACTTTCGTCTCTGCTCGACTTGTCAGTCTCGCAGTCAGGCTGGCTTATGCCATTGCACTCTAACAGACGGTTTCCAACCGTCCTGAGCCAACCTTCGCGCGCCTCCGTTACTCTTTAGGAGGCGACCGCCCCAGTCAAACTACCCGCCACAGAGGGTCCCTGATCGGGCTTCACCGATCGAGGTTAGACATCAGAAAACAACAGGGTGGTATTTCACCTATGGCTCCACACCGGCTGGCGCCAATGCTTCAAAGCCTCCCACCTATGCTACACAGTTCCTTCCTAATGCCACTCTGAAGCTGCAGTAAAGGTGCACGGGGTCTTTCCGTCTAACCGCGGGTACTCCGCATCTTCACGGAGAATTCAATTTCGCTGAGCATGTCCTGGAGACAGTGGGGAAGTCGTTACGCCATT